>NZ_JBHSBB010000003.1:252619-367045 GCF_042650325.1 Streptomyces polygonati
CCCCCCCCCCCCCCTCGTCGACCCCCGCCGCTACGAAGAAGCGGGCGGGTACAGCTGCGCCGGAAGCTTCGCCGCCGCGGCCCGGTCGAGCAGCCACAGGGTGCGGGACCTGCCGTAGGCACCGGAGGCCGGCGCCTGGACCTCGCCCGGGGCGGACAGCGCCAGCGCCACCGCCCCCGCCTTGTCCTCGCCCGCCGCGAGCAGCCAGACCTCGCGGGCCGCCCGGATGGCCGGCAGGGTCAGCGAGATCCGGGTCGGCGGCGGCTTGGGGGAGCCGTGCACACCGATCACGGTGCGGACGCTCTCCCGTACCCCGGGATGCTCGGGGAAGAGCGACGCCACATGCGTGTCGGGACCCACCCCCAGCATCAGCACGTCGAACGACGGCACCGCGCCGTGGTCCTCGGGCCCGGCGGCGGCCGCCAGCTCGGTCGCGTACGAAGCCGCCGCGGCCTCGACGTCGGAACCGAACTCGCCGTCGGACGGACCCATGACGTGGACCCGGGCGGGATCGAGCGGCACCGAGTCGAGCAGTGCCTCCCGGGCCTGGGTGATGTTGCGCTCCGGGTCGCCTTCCGGCAGGAAGCGCTCGTCACCCCACCACAGGTCAAGACGCGCCCAGTCCACGGCGTCCCGCGCCGGGGAGCCGGCCACCGCGGCCAGCAGCGCGTTGCCGTTGCGACCGCCGGTGAGCACCACCGAGGCGG
Organism: Streptomyces polygonati; assembly: GCF_042650325.1. Lineage (NCBI taxonomy): Bacteria > Bacillati > Actinomycetota > Actinomycetes > Kitasatosporales > Streptomycetaceae > Streptomyces > Streptomyces polygonati. Next base: position 253,327 of record NZ_JBHSBB010000003.1, read on the forward strand.
AGCCCCTGGCGGCCTGGGCGTCCACGATCTTCGTGATCAGCCTGGCCGCGACGGCGCAGGCCATCAGCTCCTTGTCCCGATGGACGACCACCTGCGGTGTGCTGCTCATGTCGAAGCCTTCTCCGGGGGTGTGCTCTTGCTCTTGGCCGAGGCCGCGGACGACGCCTTCTTGGCCGACGCGGCACCGGTGACGGTCTTCTCCTGGCCGGCCTCCTTGTCGGCCTCGCTCACCAGGTGCTTGACGGCGTACTCCACCGTGCTGCGGTATATGTCGTCCGGGTCCAGCCGCCGGAGTTCCTCGGCGAGCAGTTCCGCCGTCTCCCGGCGCTTGAGCGCGACATGCCGGTCCGGCTGACCGGGCACGGCCAGCTTGGCCAGCCGGCCGTCCGGCCGGTCCAGGCGGATGTCGCCGTCCGCCGTGGAGAGCTTGACCGCGGTCATACCGGGTCCGTCGGTGACCCGGCGCTCCACCTCGACACCGAGCCGGTCGCCCAGCCACAGCGCCAGCAGTTCCGTACTCGGGTTGTAGGCCTCGCCCTCCACCACGGCGGCGGTGACCGTGGCGTGCTTCTGGTCCAGGGCCGCGGCCAGCATCGAGCGCCACGGGGTGATCCGGGTCCAGGCCAGGTCGGTGTCGCCCGGCGCGTAGGTGGACGCGCGGGTGCCGATGGCGCCCACCGGGTCCTCCGCCGAGGCGGCGTCGGTGATCCGGCGCTGCCCGAGCCGGCCCAGCGGGTCGAGCGCCGGATTCTTCGGCCCGGTCTCGGGCCACCACAGCACCACCGGGGCGTCCGGCAGCAGCAGCGGCAGCACCACCGATTCGCTGTGGTTGGCCAGCTCGCCGTGCATCCGCAGGACGACGGTCTCACCGGTGCCGGCCTCGGCGCCGACCAGCACCTCGGCGTCCAGCCGGGCGCCGGCCCGCTCGCGCGGCGAACGCCCGGGGCGCTTGATGACCACGATGATCCGCGAGGGGTGCTCGCGGGACGCCTCGCCGGCCGCCTTCAGCGCGTCGTAGGCGCTGCCCTCGTCGGTCACGATGACCAGGGTCAGCACCATGCCCACCGCGGGGGTGCCGATGGCCCGCCGGGCCTCGATCAGCCCGGCGTTGATGCGTGAGGACGTGGTGTCGGTCAGATCGATCTTCATGGGCGGCGCCAGCTCCTGCCGTCTCGTGCGAGCATCTCGTCGGCCTCGGCCGGGCCCCAGGTGCCGGACGCGTACTGCGCGGGCTTGCCGTGCTTGTCCCAGTACTGCTCGATCGGGTCGAGGATCGTCCAGGACAGCTCGACCTCCTGGTGGCGCGGGAAGAGGTTGGCGTCGCCGAGCAGCACATCCAGGATGAGCCGCTCGTAGGCCTCCGGGCTGGATTCGGTGAACGACTCGCCGTAGGCGAAGTCCATCGTGACGTCCCGGACCTCGGTGGTGGTGCCGGGGACCTTGGAGCCGAACCGCACCGTCACGCCCTCGTCCGGCTGCACCCGGATGACCAGGGCGTTCTCGCCCAGCTCCTCGGTGGCCCCGGACTCGAAGGGCAGATACGGAGCCCGCTTGAAGACCACCGCGATCTCGGTGACCCGGCGGCCGAGCCGCTTGCCGGTGCGCAGATAGAACGGCACACCCGCCCAGCGCCGGTTGTTGATCTCCAGTTTCACGGCCGCGTAGGTGTCGGTCTTGGACTTGGGGTCGATACCGTCCTCCTCCAGATAGCCGAGCACCTCCTCGCCCCCCTGCCAGGCGTGCGCGTACTGGCCGCGCACGGTGTGCCTGCCCAGGTCGTCGGGCAGCACGACCGCGCCGAGCACCTTGAGCTTCTCCGCGGTCAGCGCCTTGGGGTGGAAGGAGCCGGGCTCCTCCATCGCGGTGAGCGCCAGCAGCTGGAGCAGGTGGTTCTGGATCACGTCACGGGCGGCGCCGATGCCGTCGTAGTACCCGGCCCGGCCGCCGATGCCGATGTCCTCGGCCATGGTGATCTGTACATGATCGACGTAGGACCGGTTCCAGATCGGCTCGAACATCGTATTGGCGAACCGCAGCGCCAGGATGTTCTGCACCGTCTCCTTGCCCAGGTAGTGGTCGATACGGAAGACCTCGTTGGGCGGGAAGACCTCGTGCACGATCCGGTTGAGCACCTGGGCACTGGCCAGGTCGTGCCCGAAGGGCTTCTCGATGACCGCGCGCCGCCAGGCGTCCTTGGGCGGGTCGGCCAGGCCGTGCTTCTTCAGCTGCTGCACCACGTTCGGGAAGAACTTGGGCGGCACCGAGAGATAGAAGGCGAAGTTGCCACCGGTGCCGCGGACCTTGTCCAGATCCTCGATAGTGGCCTTGAGCTGCTCGAACGCGGTGTCGTCGTCGAAATTGCCCTGCACGAAGCGGCAGCCCTCGGAGAGCTGCTGCCACACCTCCTCACGAAAAGGGGTGCGCGCGTGCTCCTTGACCGCGTCGTGGACCTCCTGGGCGAAGTCCTCGTTCTCCCAGCTGCGGCGGGCGAAGCCCACCAGGGCGAACCCCGGCGGCAGCAGACCGCGGTTCGCCAGGTCGTACACCGCCGGCATCAGCTTCTTGCGCGACAGGTCACCGGTCACCCCGAAGATGACCAGGCCCGAGGGTCCGGCGATCCGCGGCAGCCGCCGGTCCAGCGGGTCCCGCAGCGGATTGACCACCACGGGCGGGAATTCGGTGGTCAACTCAGGCCTCCGAGGGGGCGAGCCGTTCGAGTTCCGCCTTGGTGGAGTTCAGCAGCTCGGTCCAGGCCGTCTCGAACTTCTCGACGCCCTCGTCCTCGAGCACCTGCACCACGTCGTCGTACGACACGCCGAGCGCGGCCAGCGCGTCCAGATCGGCCCGCGCCTGCGCGTAGCCGCCGGTCACGGTGTCGCCGGTGATCTCGCCGTGGTCCGCGGTGGCGTCCAGAGTCGCCTCCGGCATGGTGTTCACCACGTTGGGCGCCACCAGACCGGTGACGTACATGGTGTCCGAGTACGCCGGGTCCTTCACGCCGGTGGAGGCCCACAGCGGGCGCTGCCGGTGCGCGCCGGCCTTCTCCAGGGCGGCCCAGCGGTCGCTGCCGAAGACCTCCTGGTAGGCCTGGTAGGCCAGCCGGGCGTTCGCCACGGCGGCCTTGCCCTTGAGCGCCTTGGCCTCGTCGGAGCCGATCTTCTCCAGTCGCTTGTCGACCTCGGTGTCCACCCGGGACACGAAGAACGACGCGACCGAGTGAATCTCGGACAGGTCGAGCCCGGCCGCCTTGGCCTGCTCCAGACCGGAGATGTAGGCGTCCATCACCTCGCGATAACGGGTCAGCGAGAAGATCAGCGTGACGTTGACGCTGATGCCCCGGCCGATCGTCTCCTTGATCGCGGGCAGGCCCGGCTCGGTCGCCGGGATCTTGATCAGGGTGTTCGGGCGGTCCACCAGCCAGGCCAGCTGCTTGGCCTCGGCGATGGTGGCCAGCGTGTTGTGCGCCAGGCGCGGGTCGACCTCGATGGACACCCGGCCGTCCTGGTGGTCGGTGGCGTCGTACACCGGCCGCAGGATGTCGGCGGCGTCGCGGACGTCCGCGGTGGTGATCATGCGGATGGCCTCTTCGACCGTCACCCTGCGCGCCGCGAGATCCCTGACCTGGATGTCGTAGCCGTCACCCTGGGAAATGGCCTTCTGGAAGATCGTCGGATTGGTGGTGACCCCGACCACGTGCTGCTGGTCGATCAGTTCGGCCAGGTTCCCGGACGTGATGCGCTTGCGCGACAGGTCGTCCAGCCAGATCGCGACGCCTTCGTCGGAGAGGCGCTTGAGTGCGTCTGTCATGAGATCTGCATCTCCTACTAGTCGTGTACTTGCGTCAGCGATCTACGGCGCCGAGAGATTCCCGGGCCGCGGCGGCCACCGCTTCCGCGGTGAAACCGAACTCACGGAACAGCACCTTGGCGTCCGCCGAGGCACCGAAGTGCTCCAGGCTGACGATCCGGCCGGCGTCGCCCACGAAGCGGTACCAGGTCAGGGCCACCCCGGCCTCGACCGCGACCCGCGCCTTGACCGACGGCGGCAGAACGCTGTCGCGGTAGGCCTGGTCCTGCTCCTCGAACCACTCCACCGAGGGCATCGAGACCACCCGGGTGGGCACCCCGGCGGCCTGCAGCTGCTCACGGGCGCCGACGGCCAGCTGCACCTCGGAGCCGGTGCCGATCAGGATCACCTGCGCCGGGCCGCCCTCGGCCTCGAACAGCACATATCCGCCGCGGGCGGCGTCGTCGTTGCGCGGGTAGGTCGGCACGCCCTGCCGGGTCAGCGCCAGGCCGTGCGGGTGGCCCTCGCCGTACACCTTCGTCCAGCGCCTGAGGATCTCCCGCCAGACGATGACGGTCTCGTTCGCGTCGGCCGGCCGGACTATGTTCAGCCCCGGGATGGCCCGCAGCGACGACAGGTGCTCCACCGGCTGGTGGGTCGGACCGTCCTCGCCCAGACCGATCGAGTCGTGCGTCCAGACGTAGGTCACCGGCAGGTGCATCAGCGCGGACAGCCGCACCGCGTTGCGCATGTAGTCGGAGAAGACCAGGAACGTACCGCCGTAGACACGGGTGTTGCCGTGCAGGGTGATGCCGTTCAGCTCCGCGCCCATCGAGTGCTCGCGGATGCCGAAGTGCACGGTCCGGCCGTAACGGTTCGCACCCGGCAGCGGGTTGCCGTCCGGGAGGAAGGAGGAGTTCTTGTCGATCGTGGTGTTGTTGGACCCGGCCAGGTCGGCGGAACCGCCCCACAGTTCGGGGATGACCGCGCCCAGCGCCTCCAGGATCTTGCCCGAAGCGGCCCGGGTGGCCAGCGACTTGCCCACCTCGAAGACCGGCAGGTGGTCCTCCCAGCCCTTGGGCAGCTCGGCCGAGGCGATCCGGTCGTAGGTCGCGGCGTGCTCGGGGTTGGCCGCGCGCCAGGCGGCGTACGACTCCTCCCAGCGGGCCCGCGCCTCGCGGCCGCGCTCGCCGACCGCGCGGGTGTGCGCGATCACCTCGTCGGACACCTGGAAGTGCTGCTCGGGGTCGAAGCCCAGCACCCGCTTGGTGGCCGCGACCTCGTCCTCGCCCAGCGCCGAGCCGTGCGCCGCGCCGGTGTTCTGCGCGTGCGGGGCCGGCCAGGCGATGATCGAGCGGGCCGCGATGAACGACGGCCGCCCGGTCTCGGCCTGCGCCGCCTTCAGCGCCGCGTACAGGGCCTCGGGGTCGAGGTCGCCGTTCTCCTTGGGCTGCACGCGCTGGACGTGCCAGCCGTACGCCTCGTACCGCTTGACGGTGTCCTCGGAGACGGCGGTCTCGGTGTCGCCCTCGATCGAGATGTGGTTGTCGTCCCACAGCAGTACGAGGTTGCCGAGCTTCTGGTGCCCGGCCATCGAGGACGCCTCGGCGGAGATGCCCTCCTGGAGGCAGCCGTCACCGGCGATCGCCCAGATCGTGTGGTCGAACGGCGAGGTGCCGGTGGGCGCGTCCGGGTCGAACAGGCCGCGCTCGTAGCGGGCGGCCATCGCCATGCCCACCGCGTTGGCGACGCCTTGGCCCAGCGGGCCCGTGGTGGTCTCCACGCCCCTGGTCAGGCCGTATTCCGGGTGGCCCGGGGTCTTGGAGCCCCAGGTGCGGAATGATTCGAGGTCCGGCAGCTCCAGGCCGTAGCCGGCCAGGTAGAGCTGCGTGTAAAGGGTCAGACTGGAGTGCCCGGCGGAGAGCACGAAGCGGTCCCGGCCGACCCAGTCGGCGTCCGCGGGATCGTGCCGCATGATCTTCTGGAAGAGCAGATACGCGACGGGAGCCAGGCTCATGGCCGTGCCCGGATGGCCGTTGCCGACCTTCTGCACGGAATCCATGGCCAGGACTCGGGCGGTGTCAACGGCCCGCGCGTCCAGATCAGTCCACTCAAGGTCTGTGGTGGTCGGCTGCTTGCTCACCCTGGGTCAGGGCTCCTCTCGACATGTTGAAAGCGCCGGTGGATAGTGCCTACCCGACGCCGCCGAGCCTACCGCCGCAGGCGTGCACCTTTTCGATCCTCCCCCGGTGCCGCCGACTTCGCCTCCCGAAGACCGTGAACGGCCGGTTAACCCGCCGCCGACAGGGCGTTTCCCCCGCGGCCCGCGGCAAGCGGGGTGTCTTCGCGGTGCCGCCGCGCGCCGCGCCGGACCCCCTCGACCCCCGCGGGAAAGCCGGGTATTCCCTACGTCTAGAGTGGCGTGGTAAGCGCAAGCCTTCTTCGGCCCCGCCGTTGTCGGTGGGCGGCCGGTGCTTGCTGGACTTCATCTCTCTTTTGGGGTGTTCGTGACGGCCGTCGAATCCCGACCCGCAGGGGTCCTCGGGGCGGGCCCAGGTCATCGGCCGCTGCGGGCCCGCGTTATGGGGTTCGTGGCGCTGACCAAGCCGCGCATCATCGAATTGCTGCTGATCACGACGGTCCCGGTGATGTTCCTGGCGGCCGGCGGCGTACCCGATCTCTGGCTGGTGGTGGCGACCGTGGTCGGCGGTTATCTGTCGGCGGGCGGCGCCAACGCGCTCAATATGTACATCGACCGCGACATCGACGCGCTCATGCACCGTACGGAGCAGCGTCCGCTGGTCACCGGGCTGGTCTCGCCGCGCGAAGGGCTGATCTTCGGCATCACCTTGTCGGTGGTGTCCACCGTGTGGTTCTGGACGCTGGTCAATCCGCTGTCGGCCTGCCTGTCACTGACCGCGATCCTCTACTACGTCTTCGTCTACACGCTCGGCCTCAAGCGCCGCACCGCCCAGAACATCGTCTGGGGCGGGGTGGCCGGCTGCCTCCAGGTCTTCATCGGCTGGTCGGCGGTGCGCGACGAGCTCGGCTGGGCGCCGTTCGTGCTCTTCCTGGTCCTCTTCTTCTGGACGCCCCCGCACTACTGGCCGCTGTCGATGAAGGTCAAGGACGACTACGAGCGGGTCGGCGTGCCGATGCTGCCGGTGGTGGCGGGCAACCAGGTGGTGGCCCGGCAGATCGTCATCTACAGCTGGGTGATGGTCGCGACCTCGCTGACCCTCTGGTGGCCGCTGGGCGACACCTCGTGGTTCTACCCGCTGGTGGCCGCGGTCCTCGGTGCTTTCTGGCTGAAGGAGGCGCACGGGCTGCACGCCCGGGCGAAGGCGGGGGTGACGGGCGTCAAGCTCAAGGAGATGCGGCTCTTCCACTGGTCGATCACCTACGCCACCCTGCTGTTCGTGGCTGTCGCCGTGGACCCGTTCCTGCACTAGGCGTCTTTTCTGCCGCCGTCTCGCCTCCGGGCGCCCCGCTCTCCTCCTCGCACGCCGGACGGGCTGATTTCGGTGGGCGCCGGCCGTCGGTTCGTCCCGCGCCGTACCTCACGCCGCCCACCTACCCGCGGGTAGCATCACCCCCATGGCTGAGACCACTCCTGAAGAGACTCCGGACCCCGCTCCCGCCGCCCCCAAGCCGGACACCCGTGCCGAGCGGCGGGCCGCGCGGCTGGCGCGGCAGATCGGGGCGTTCGCGCGGGCCCACGGCGGGAGCACGGAGGCGAATGTGGCGTACATCGGGGAGCGCGGGGCGCGGATCGTGCTGGTGGGGGCGGACGGGGTCTGGGGGGATCTGGTGGCGCCCAGTCATGGGATCGCGCAGGCCGCGGTCGTGCGTGCCGGGGTTCCCGTCCGGGAGGAACTGGACGGGGAGTTGGGCGGCAGGATGCGCAGCGGGCGGTACGAGTGGGCCCGGATGGCCGGAATCCAGATCGGGGGGCGCGCCAACACCTGACAGCCGCCTTCGCCGTTAGGACCCGTGGCAAGGTCGTGGCGGACGAGCGGACGAGGGTCAGGAGCGGCGATGGGCGGGGCGCGGTGGGTGCGGGGACACCTGGTGGACGCGTACTGCCACGGGGTGCTGTCGGCGGACCTCGGGCTGGGGGCCTTCGAGGCGCGGCTGCCCGGGAGGGCGGCCGCGCGCACCACGCTGTTCGACAGTTCCACCGGCTTCGCGGTGCGCCGCTGGTGCCCGCCGCTGCTCGGGCTGGAGCCGCACAGCACCCCGGCGCACTACCTGGCGCGGCGCCGTGAACTGGGCGGCGCCGAGGTGGCGCGGCTGCTGCTGCGGAGCACCGGCGTCACCGACTACCTGGTGGACACCGGCGAGCCCGGCAATCTCACCCCGCCCAAGGAACTGGCCGCGGCGGGGGCGGCGGCCGCGTACGAGATCGTGCGGCTGGAACCGCTGGCCCAGCAGGTCGCCGACACCTCCGGGACGGTGGAGTCGTTTCTGGCCAATCTCGCCGAGGCGGTCCACGGCGCCGCGCTGAGCGCGGCCGGCTTCTCCTGCGGTGACGGCGCGGGCTCGGGCAGCGGGCGGCACGCGCGGCCGGCGCCCGAGGGCTACGACGGGGTGGCCGGGCAGGCGGCCGCGATCGTGCCGCCGGCCGGCTACAGCGGCGGCTACGGGATCGGGCCCACCGGTGACGGCGGCGGCTTCGGCGGCCGGGCGGGTGTCGGCAGGGGACTGCCCGGCGGTGTCCACGGCCCGGGCAGCGGCTACGGCAGCCGGCCGCCCGGACCGGCGGAGGTGCGGCACGCCGCCGCGCGCTGGCTCGGGGACCGAGCGGTCGGCAGCCGGCCGACCAGCCCCGTACTGCTGCGGCACCTGCTGTGGCAGGCGATGGCCACCGGCCTGCCGCTGCTGCTCAGACAGCCTGCCGCCGGGCCGGGCCCGCTGGCCGGGGAGGACTTTCTGCGGGCCACCGCCGGGCTCGGCACGGACGTGGTGCTGCTGCCGGGGCTGCCGCACGAGTCGGCGGCGGCGGATCTGGCGGCGGCGCTCCCGCATGTGTACGTGGGGCTCGGCACCGATCCGGCCGCCGTGCTCGCCCGGGCGCCCTTCGGGAAGGTGCTCTACGCCAGCGGGGCGGGCGGGCTGCCCGAACTCTATGTGACCGGTGCCCGCGGCTTCCGGGCCGCGCTCGACCGGCTGGTGGGGGAGCGGGTGGGCGCGGGGGAGTGGTCAGCGGCGGACGGGCAGCGGGTCGCCGGCCTCGTCGGTGAGGGCAACGCGCGCCGCGTCTACCGGCTCCCGCCGGGCCCCGAGGGCGCTGTCCCCCACCCGAGATCCCCCGGCGCCGGCGGTCAGCTCTGATGCCGCGGCCCCCGGCCCGCCCGGCTCGGCCAGCGGGCGCTCGCGGAAGGACAGCAGGACGCGCAGGGTCGCCACCCACACCAGGCAGGCGCCGAACATGTGCAGCCCGACGACCGCTTCCGGCAGATGGGTGAAGTACTGGACGTAGCCGATGATCCCCTGGGACATCAGCACCAGGAACAGCTCACGGGTGCGGTGCCGCGGACCGATCGGCCCGTCCACCGCCCGCAGTACGAACCACAGCGCGACGGTCAGTGCCACGACCACCCACGCCAGGTCGGCGTGCAGCTGGGCGACGGACTTCCAGTCCACCGGGATGCGGTGCACATCGCTGGAGTCGCCGGCGTGCGGCCCGGCCCCGGTGACCACCGTGCCCACCGCGATCAGTGCCATCGTGGCGCCGGCCAGTACCCCGCCGAGCTGCCGTACCGGCTTGCCCACCAGCGGCCTGGGCGAGGCATCGCCTTCGGCGGTGCGCTGCCACATCAGCACGGCGATCACGATCAGGCCGAAGGCCAGCAGGAAGTGCACGCAGACCGTGTACGGGTTCAGACCGGTGAGCACCGTGAAGGCGCCGAGCACCGCGTTGGCGACGACCACCCAGAACTGGGCCCAGCCGAGCCGGGTGAGGGTGCGGCGGTAGGGCTTCTGCGAGCGCACCGCGATGATGGCCCAGCCGACAGCGGCGCACAGCACGTACGTCAGCATGCGGTTGGTGAACTCGATGACGCCGTGCACGCCCATCGCCTCGGTCGGCACCCAGCTGTCGCCGACGCAGCGCGGCGCGGTGGGGCAGCCGAGTCCGGAACCGGTCAGGCGTACCGCGCCGCCGGTCACCACGATGACCACCGACATGACCAGGGCGGACAGCGTCGCTCTGCGCACCGTCACCGGGGCGGGGGTCCACCGGGCGGCGATGAGGGCGAGCGGGCTTCGCGCGATATCGGTCAGCTTCGGCACGGGCAACATGGTAGGCGCCGCCTTGTGCACGGTTTCACGAGGGGTCGCGGGCGGTCGCGGGGCCGTGCGGGCCCCGGCCGGTCCGGCCGGGCTCTCCCGGCGGTCACTCCCAGCGGAAGAACCGCGCCGCCGCGGCCAGCCCGAGCACCGCCCAGACGGCCAGGATGCCGAGGTCGCCCCACGGGGTCCCGGCGCCCTGCTGGAGCACGTCCCGCAGCCCGTCGGACAGCGCCGAGATCGGCAGCAGCTCCAGCGCCGACCGGACGCCGCCGGAGAACTTGTCCATCGGCACCAGTACGCCGCCGCCGACCAGCAGCAGCAGGAAGACCAGGTTCGCCGCGGCCAGTGTGGCCTCCGCCCGCAGGGTGCCGGCCATCAGCAGACCGAGCCCGGAGAAGGCGGCGGTGCCCAGCAGGAGCAGCAGCGCCACCGTGAGCGGGTCGCCGTGCGGCGACCAGCCGAGCAGCAGCGCGATCACCGTCAGCAGCGCGATCTGCAGCACCTCGGTGACCAGCACCGAGCAGGTCTTCGCGGTCATCAGCGCCCAGCGCGGCAGTGGGGAGGCGCCCAGCCGCTTGAGCACGCCGTAGCGCCGCTCGAAGCCGGTGGCGATGGCCTGGCCGGTGAAGGCGGTGGACAGCACCGCCAGCGCGAGGATGCCGGGGGTGAGGAAGTCGACCGACTTGCCCGCGCCGGTGTCCACGATGTCCACCGCGCTGAACAGCACCAGCAGCAGCGCCGGGATCACTACGGTGAGCAGCAGCTGCTCGCCGTTGCGCAGCAGCAGCTTGGTCTCCAGCAGCGCCTGCGCCCGGATCATCCTCGGCAGCGGCGCCGCCCCGGGCCTGGGGGTGAACGCGCCGGCCGCGTACGCCGTCTCCGTGGTCGTCGTCATACCCGCAGCTCCCTGCCCGTCGATTCCAAGCCCCTGTCTTCCGGGGGACGACCCCCGTACCCCCGCGCGCTGCGGGCCCGGCTGTCGCTCATACCCGCAGCTCCCTGCCCGTCAATTCCAGGAAGACGTCCTCCAAGGTGCGCCGCTCCACCGCGAGGTGGTCCGGCATGACGCCGTGCTGGGCGCACCAGGAGGTGACGGTGGCCAGCAGCTGGGGGTCGACCTTGCCCTCGATGCGGTAGCCGCCCGGGCTCGTTTCGAGCGCCACCGTGTCGGCGGGCAGCGCCTTGAGCAGGGAGGGGAGGTCCAGGCCTGGGCGGCCGGAGAAGCGCAGGGTGTTCTCGGCGCCGCCCCGGCACAGCTCCTCCGGGGTGCCGGCGGCGATCGCCCGGCCGCCGTCGATGATCACGACCTGGTCGGCGAGCTGCTCGGCCTCGTCCATGAAGTGGGTGGTGAGGACGACCGTCACGCCGTCCGCGCGCAGCTCCCGTACCAGGTCCCAGGTGGCGTGGCGGGCCTGCGGGTCGAGTCCGGCGGTGGGCTCGTCGAGGAAGACCAGCTCGGGCCGGCCGACCACGGCCATGGCCAGCGCCAGCCGCTGCTGCTGGCCGCCGGAGAGCCGGCGGTAGGTGGTGCGGCCGCACGATTCCAGGCCGAGCCGCTCGATCAGCAGCTCCGGGTCCACCGGGTCGGCGTAGAGCGTGGCGGTGTGCCGGAGCATCTCCACGGCGCGCGCACCGGGGTACACGCCCCCCGATTGGAGCATCACACCGATCCGGGGTCGCAGCTTCGCGCCCTGCGCGGCCGGATCGAGGCCCAGGACCCGGACGTGGCCGGCGTCGGCGCGCCGGTAGCCCTCACAGATTTCGACCGTGGTGGTCTTGCCCGCGCCGTTGGGTCCGAGCACCGCGGTGACGCCGCCGCGGCCGACGGCCAGGTCCAGTCCGCTCACCGCGGTCCTGGCCCCGTACCGCTTGACCAGTCCGGTGACCTCGACGGCGGGCTCGTTTCGCATGCCGTCGAGTCTAGGGAGCCGCGCGGGCTCCGGTGGCGGCAGGGCGGAATCCCCGAAGCGCTTAGGTGACCCTAAGTGATCAAGACCACCGCGGCCTTGATCCGGGGTCGCTTGCCCGGTCCAGAGCAATTACGCAACAATGGCCTTGTGGAAATGACGGATGGCGCTGCCCAGAAGGCGGCCGACGAGCAGACGACCGGAGAGCGGCGCACCCGCACCCGGGTCGCCCGCTCCATCCTGGACCATGGACCGTCCACCACCGCCGACCTCGCCGACCGGCTGGGCCTGACCCAGGCCGCCGTCCGGCGCCACCTCGACGCCCTCGTCGCGGAGAACGTGGTGGAGCCCCGCGAGCAGCGGGTCTACGGCAGCCGCGGCCGCGGCCGCCCCGCCAAGGTCTTCTCGCTCACCGACTGCGGCCGGGACGCCTTCGACCAGGGATACGACCAGCTGGCCGCCGACGCGCTGCGCTGGATCTCCGAGGCCGCCGGCGGTGGCGAGGACGGCCAGGCGGCCGTCTTCGCCTTCGCCCGCGCCCGGGTCGCCGCGCAGGCCGAGCGGTACCGCCCGGCGGTCGAGGCGGCGGCGCCCGAGGACCGCGCCGCGGCCCTCGCCCAGGCCCTGTCGGCCGACGGGTACGCTGCTACGGCGCGCAGCGCTTCCCCCGGGTCCGGCGCGGGGACGCCCCCCGGTCCGGCCGGTGAGCAGCTGTGCCAGCACCACTGCCCGGTGGCCCACACCGCCGAGCAGTTCCCGCAGCTCTGCGAGGCGGAGGCCGAGGTCTTCTCCGACCTGCTCGGGACCCACGTCCAGCGGTTGGCCACCATCGCCCACGGCGACGGGGTGTGCACCACCTTCATCCCGCAGGCCCACCAGCCACCGGCGCAAGCCGGCCCGGCGCGACCCGACCCGCCCGACCCCGCCGTACCGGCTCGATCCCCCGCGGACCGACACCCGGCGCGGCGGACGGATCGACCCGCGGATCGACACCCAACAGACCCAGCCCACGCATCAGCCGGCACGTCCGGGAGGAACCCCGCATGACTGCTCCCACGGAGACCACTCACCCCGAGCTCGACGGCATCGGCACCTACGAGTACGGCTGGGCCGACTCGGACCTGGCCGGCGCCGCCGCCAAGCGCGGCCTCTCCGAGGACGTCGTCCGCGACATCTCCTCGAAGAAGTCCGAGCCCGAGTGGATGCTCAAGATGCGGATGAAGGGCCTGCGTCTGTTCGGCAAGAAGCCCATGCCCACCTGGGGCTCCGACCTCAGCGGCATCGACTTCGACAACATCAAGTACTTCGTGCGGTCCACCGAGAAGCAGGCCGAGTCCTGGGAGGACCTGCCGGAGGACATCAAGAACACCTACGACCGGCTGGGCATCCCGGAGGCCGAGAAGCAGCGGCTGGTCGCCGGTGTCGCCGCCCAGTACGAGTCCGAGGTCGTCTACCACCAGATCCGTGAGGACCTGGAGGAGCAGGGCGTCATCTTCCAGGACACCGACACCGCGCTGCGCGAGCACCCCGAGATGTTCCAGGAGTACTTCGGTACCGTCATCCCGGCCGGCGACAACAAGTTCGCCTCGCTGAACACCGCGGTGTGGTCCGGCGGCTCCTTCATCTACGTGCCGAAGGGCGTGCACGTCGAGATCCCGCTCCAGGCCTACTTCCGGATCAACACCGAGAACATGGGCCAGTTCGAGCGGACGCTGATCATCGTCGACGAGGACGCCTACGTCCACTACGTCGAGGGCTGCACCGCGCCGATCTACAAGTCGGACTCGCTGCACTCCGCGGTCGTCGAGATCATCGTGAAGAAGGGCGGCCGCTGCCGCTACACGACCATCCAGAACTGGTCGAACAACGTCTACAACCTGGTCACCAAGCGCGCCGTGGCCTACGAGGGCGCGACCATGGAATGGGTCGACGGCAACATCGGCTCCAAGGTCACCATGAAGTACCCGGCCGTCTATCTGATGGGCGAGCACGCCAAGGGCGAGACGCTGTCCATCGCCTTCGCCGGCGAGGGCCAGCACCAGGACGCCGGCGCCAAGATGGTGCACATGGCGCCCAACACGTCGTCCAACATCGTCTCCAAGTCGGTGGCCCGCGGCGGCGGCCGCACCTCGTACCGCGGTCTGATCGAGATCGGCGAGGGCTCCAAGGGCGCCAAGTCAAACGTGCTGTGCGACGCGCTGCTGGTCGACACGATCTCCCGGTCCGACACCTACCCGTATGTGGACGTCCGTGAGGACGACGTGTCGATGGGTCACGAGGCGACCGTCTCCAAGGTCTCCGACGACCAGCTCTTCTACCTGATGAGCCGCGGCATGACCGAGTTCGAGGCGATGGCGATGATCGTGCGCGGCTTCGTCGAGCCGATCGCCAAGGAACTGCCGATGGAGTACGCGCTGGAGCTCAACCGGCTGATCGAGCTCCAGATGGAAGGGGCGGTGGGCTGACCGCCCCCGCCCACCGGCCGGCGCGGCTCGCCGGCCGGCCGACGCCGTACCGACCGGAAAGCACCGACCAGAAAGTTGTCACGACAAGCGATGGCTGAGAACACCCCTGCGGGCAGCACCACCGACGGTGCGATCACGGTGGGGCAGCCGGTGGCCCAGCCCACCGATGCCCGGGTCAGCGCGGCCGCGTCCTACGACGTGGCCGACTTCCCGGTGCCGAGCGGGCGCGAGGAGGAGTGGCGCTTCACTCCGCTGGAGCGGCTGCGCGGCCTGCACGACGGCACCGCGGACGCCACCGGCGCCCTGCGCGTCGAGGTGACCGCGCCCGAGGGCGTCACCGTCGAGACGGTGGACCGCACCGATCCCCGGCTCGGCAAGGCGGGCAAGCCCGTCGACCGGGTGGCCGCCCAGGCCTACACCTCCTTCGAGAAGGCCTCGGTGATCACCGTCCCCAAGGACGCGGTGCTCGCCGAGCCGATCCGGATCGCCGTGCACGGCGAGGGCGGCACCTCCTACGGCCACCAGGTCATCGAGGTCGGCGCCTTCGCCGAGGCGGTCGTGGTCCTGGACCACACCGGTGACGCGGTGGTGGCCGCCAACGTCGAGTATCTGATCGGCGACGGCGCCCGGCTCACCGTGGTCTCGGTGCAGGACTGGGACGACACCGCCGTGCACGCCGCCCAGCACACCGCGCGGATCGGCCGCGACGCGCGCTTCAAGTCGGTGGTCGTCACCTTCGGCGGCGATCTGGTGCGGGTCCAGCCCCGGGTGGTCTACGGCGCGCCCGGCGGTGAGGCCGAGCTCTTCGGGCTCTACTTCACCGACCAGGGCCAGCACCAGGAGCACCGGCTCTTCATCGACCACGACACCCCGCACTGCCGCTCCAACGTCGCCTACAAGGGCGCGCTGCAGGGCCAGGACGCGCACGCGGTGTGGATCGGCGACGTGCTGATCAGGGCCGCCGCCGAAGGCACCGACACCTACGAGCTCAACCGCAATCTGGTGCTCACCGACGGCGCCCGGGTCGACTCGGTGCCGAATCTGGAGATCGAGACCGGCGAGATCATCGGCGCCGGCCACGCCTCGGCGACCGGCCGGTTCGAGGACGAGCAGCTGTTCTACCTCCAGTCCCGCGGCATCCCGGCAGACGAGGCCCGCCGCCTGGTGGTCCGCGGCTTCTTCGGCGAGCTGGTCCAGCAGATCGGCCTGCCCGACCTGGAGGAACGCCTGATGGCGAAGATCGACGCCGAGCTGAAGGCGTCCGTCTGATGAGCGACGTCAGCGGCATCGACGCGAGCGCCCCGGGCGCGGCCGGCTTCGTGCGTGTCTGCGCGCTCGGCGAGCTGGAGGACGGCACGCCCCGTAGGGTCGAGGTCGGCGGCGTACCGGTGTCCGTGGTCCGCGCCGAGGGCGAGGTGTTCGCGATCAACGACATCTGCTCGCACGCCAATGTCTCGCTGTCCGAGGGCGAGGTCGAGGGCTGCCAGATCGAGTGCTGGCTGCACGGTTCCAGTTTCGACCTGCGCACCGGCAAGCCGTCCGGGCTGCCCGCCACCCGGCCCGTCCCCGTATACCCCGTCAAGATCGTTGGGGACGACGTGCTCGTCTCCGTCACCCAGGAGTCCTGAGTCACCCATGGCAACGCTTGAAATCCACGACCTGCACGTCACCGTCGACGCCGACAACTCCACCAAGGAGATCCTCAAAGGCGTCGACCTGACCGTGAAGCAGGGCGAGACCCACGCCATCATGGGCCCCAACGGCTCCGGCAAGTCCACCCTGGCCTACTCGCTGGCCGGTCACCCCAAGTACACCGTCACCGGCGGCACCGTCACCCTCGACGGTGAGGACGTGCTGGCGATGACGGTCGACGAGCGGGCCCGGGCCGGCGTCTTCCTCGCCATGCAGTACCCGGTGGAGATCCCCGGGGTCTCGGTGTCCAACTTCCTGCGCACCTCCGCCACCGCCGTCCGCGGCGAGGCCCCCAAGCTGCGCACCTGGGTGAAGGAGGTCAAGGAGACGATGGAACGCCTCCACATGGACCCCGCCTTCGCCGAGCGCAATGTCAACGAGGGCTTCTCCGGCGGTGAGAAGAAGCGCCACGAGATCCTCCAGCTCGAACTGCTCAAGCCGAAGATCGCGATCCTGGACGAGACCGACTCCGGTCTCGACGTGGACGCGCTGCGCGTGGTCTCCGAGGGCGTCAACCGGGTCCGCGACAGCGGCGAGGTCGGCACCCTGCTGATCACCCACTACACGCGCATCCTGCGCTACATCAAGCCCGACTTCGTGCATGTCTTCTCGGCCGGCCGGATCGTCGAGTCCGGTGGCGCCGAGCTCGCCGACAAGCTGGAGGAAGAGGGCTACGAGTCCTATGTGAAGGGTGGCGCTTCAGCGTGACGGTCTCCGCTCCGAACGGCCGGGCGCTGCCCGGCCTCCTCGACACCGACACGATCCGCAAGGACTTCCCCCTGCTGGACCGGCTGGTCCACGACGACCGCAAGCTCGTCTACCTGGACAACGCGGCGACCTCGCAGAAGCCCCAGCAGGTGCTCGACGCGCTGAACGGCTACTACGTGCGGTCCAACGCCAATGTCCACCGCGGGGTGCACGTGCTCGCCGAGGAGGCCACCGCGCTGTACGAAGGGGCCCGCGACAAGGTGGCCGCCTTCATCAACGCGCCCAGCCGCGACGAGGTGATCTTCACCAAGAACGCGTCCGAGTCGCTGAACCTGGTGGCGAACATGCTCGGCTGGGCCGACGAGCCCTACCGGGTGGACCGCGACACCGAGATCGTCATCACCGAGATGGAGCACCACTCCAACATCGTGCCGTGGCAGCTGCTGTCGCAGCGCACCGGCGCCAAGCTGAAGTGGTTCGGCCTCACCGACGACGGCCGGCTCGACCTGTCCGACATCGAGCAGGTCATCACCGAGAAGACGAAGATCGTCTCCTTCGTGCTGGTCTCCAACATCCTCGGCACCGTCAACCCGGTCGACGCGATCGTGCGCCGTGCCCAGGACGTCGGCGCGCTGGTGCTGATCGACGCCTCGCAGGCGGTCCCGCACCTGCCGTTCGACGTGCAGGCGCTCGGCGCCGACTTCGTGGCCTTCACCGGCCACAAGATGCTCGGCCCGACCGGTATCGGCGTGCTGTGGGGCCGCCAGGAGCTGCTGGAGGACCTGCCGCCCTTCCTCGGCGGCGGCGAGATGATCGAGACCGTGTCGATGCACTCCTCCACCTACGCGCCCGCGCCGCACAAGTTCGAGGCCGGCACCCCGCCGATCGCCCAGGCCGTCGGCCTCGGTGCCGCGGTGGACTATCTGACCGCCCTCGGGATGGAGAAGGTCGCGGCGCACGAGCACGCGATCACCGAGTACGCCCTTGGCCGGCTGCTGGAGGTCCCGGATCTGCGGATCATCGGACCGGCCACCGCCGACCAGCGCGGCTCGGCGATCTCCTTCACGCTCGGTGACATTCACCCGCACGACGTGGGCCAGGTCCTGGACGAGCAGGGCATCGCGGTACGGGTCGGCCACCACTGCGCCCGCCCAGTCTGCCTGCGCTACGGAATTCCTGCGACCACGCGGGCGTCGTTCTATCTGTACAACACTCCGGCCGAGGTCGACGCCCTGGTCGACGGGTTGGAGCAGGTACGGAACTTCTTCGGCTGATGGTGGTGCTGCTGTGAAGCTCGACTCGATGTACCAGGACGTGATCCTGGATCACTACAAGCACCCTCATGGGCGGGGCTTGCGGGACGGCCAGGCCGAGGTGCACCACGTCAATCCCACCTGCGGGGACGAGATCACCCTGCGGGTGCGGATGGACGGCACCTTGATCGGCGACGTCTCCTACGAAGGGCAGGGCTGCTCCATCAGCCAGGCCAGTGCGTCGGTGCTCAATGAGCTGCTGGTCGGCAAGGAGGTGTCCGAGGCGCAGCGGATCCAGGAGACCTTCCTGGAGCTGATGCAGTCCCGGGGCCGGATCGAGCCGGACGACGCGATGGAGGAGGTGCTGGAGGACGCGGTCGTGTTCGCCGGCGTCTCGAAGTACCCCGCGCGCGTCAAGTGCGCGCTGCTGAGCTGGATGGCCTGGAAGGACGCGACCGCCAAGGCGCTGTCCGGTGGTCCGGCGGACGGCCCCACTGCTGGTAAGGAGACCTCATGACCGAGTCCACCGAGAGCCAGGGGACGGCTTTGAAGCCGGCCTCAGAAGAGGAACTCCGCGAGGCGCTGTACGACGTGGTCGACCCCGAACTCGGGATCGACGTCGTCAACCTCGGCCTCATCTACGGCATCCACGTCGATGACAGCAATGTCGCCACCCTCGACATGACCCTCACCTCGGCGGCCTGTCCGCTCACCGATGTGATCGAGGAGCAGGCCAGGAGCGCCACCGAGGGCATTGTCAACGACCTCAAGATCAACTGGGTCTGGATGCCGCCGTGGGGCCCGGACAAGATCACCGACGACGGCCGCGAGCAGCTGCGGGCGCTGGGCTTCAACGTCTGACCGCGTCTCGCCTCACGGGCGGCCACCATGCAGCGCGTGGTGGCCGCCCGTCGTTGTCTCGCTGGCTCCCGGCCGCCCGGACGCCCATTTCCGCAGACGAAAGGCGTTGACGCTGTCCGGGCGGTGTTGCGAGAGTGATCGGACCACCGGTCGGACAGCGGAAGGCGGCCACCCATGGCCAGCGGTACGGACGGACCTGCCACCCGGGCGGAGCTGCAGACGTACGTACGGGAGCTGGCCGACCCGCTGGTGCGCTACGCCAGCCCCGGCGGCGCCCGGTTCCGGCTCGGTGTGAACATCGCCCACCACGACGACACCGCGGCGGAACTCGAGGGGTACGCCCGCCCGCTGTGGGGCCTGGCGCCGCTGTCGGCCGGCGGCGGGGACTTCGCGCACTGGGACGTCTGGGCGCGCGGACTGGCCGCCGGCACCGACCCGGACCACCCCGAGTACTGGGGCGTCGCGGACGGCATCGACCAGCGCACCGTGGAGACCGCCGCGCTCGGCTTCGCCCTCGCCCTGGTCCCCGAGCGGCTGTGGGACCCGCTCACCGGCAAGGAGCGCGACCGGGTCGGCGCCTGGCTGGCCGGCTTCCTGCGGGCCACCACCCCGGAGAACAACTGGAACTTCTTCCCGGTCATGATCAGCCTGGGCCTGGACCGGGTGGGATACGGCCACGACCGCGACGCCCGGCACGCCCGGCTGGACCGGCTGGAGACGTACGCGCTCGGCGACGGCTGGTACGGCGACGGCGCCACCGAGCAGCGCGACTACTACATCCCCTGGGCCATGCAGTACTACGGCCTGATCTACGCGGCGCTGGCCGGCGCCGAGGACCCGGCCCGGGCCGAGCGCTTCCGGGAGCGTGCGGCGCTGTTCGCGGCCGGCTTCCGGCACTGGTTCGCCGACGACGGCTCCGCGGTGCCCTTCGGCCGCAGCCTCACCTATCGCTTCGCGCAGGGCTCCTTCTGGGGGGCGCTGCCCTACGCGGGTGTGGACGCGCTGCCGTACGGCGAGGTCAAGGGCCTGCTGATGCGGCATCTGCGCTGGTGGCGGGCCCGCACCGGGCAGACCTCGCCGGACGGGCTGCTCAGCATCGGCTACGGCTATCCGCAGCCGGGGGTGGCCGAGCAGTACAACGGGCCGGCCTCGCCGTACTGGGCGCTCAAGGCGTTCCTGCCGCTGGCGCTGCCGGCGGAACACCCCTTCTGGGCCGCCGAGGAGGCCGGCGCTCCCGCCGACCTGGGCCCGGCGCGGGCCCAGCCGGAGGCGGGCGCGGTGCTGATGCGGTCCGGCGGCGATGTGACGATGCTCAGCGGGCGCCAGCACAACACCTGGGTTCGCGGCGGCGCGGCCAAATACGGCAAGTTCGCCTACTCGACCCGCTTCGGCTTCAGCCTGCCGGCCGACGAACTCGGCCTGGCGCACGGCGCCTTCGACTCGATGCTGGCGGTCAGCGACGACACCGGGGAGCCCACGCACTTCCGGGTCCGCGAGCAGCCCACCGCGCCGAAGATCCTGGCCGCCGACGGCACGGTACGCAGCGTGTGGCACCCCTGGCCCGACGTCGAGATCACCACCTGGCTCACCGCGGCGTCCCCCTGGCATCTGCGTACCCACCGCATCCGCACCGGCCGCGCGCTCTCGACCGCCGAGGCGGCCTTCGCGGTGGACCGTGACGGCGCCACCGCCCACCGCGAGGAGTCCGCGCGCGCCGCGATGGCCGTCTCCGCCACGGGCGACCTCAGCGGCCTGCGCGACCTGGACGGCACCGTCCCCCGCTCCGGCCAGGTGATCGACCTCCTCCCGGGCACCAACGTCCTCACGCCCCGCACCGCCCTCCCCCTCCTGACCGCCGCCCTCCCCCCCGGCGAACACTGGCTGCGCTGCGCGGTCCTGGGCGCCGGCCCGACCCAGGCGCCCGCCTGGGAGCGGGAGGCCCCGGTGGCGAGGTTCTGACAGGACCTTCGCATCCGCCCGCCCCCGCCCGGGACGGCCGAGCCTCCGCCACGGCCCGGGCGTGCGGGGTCGCGGCGGGCTGACCGGCTGGGGGCCCGGCGCCTGGGCGGGCGGGCCGGTGGTCGGAAGGCTGGTGTGAGGGTTACCTCGGTGCTTCGGTGTGGGCCGAGTGTCTGGGATGGCGGTGAGGGACGCCTGCTGGCGGCCGGGGCTGCGGGGGGTTGTGCGGGGCGGGCGAGTCTTCGGGCGGAGCCCGGGGGCGGGATCGCCCCCGGCGGCTCGGCGCGGGCGGAGCCTGCGGGCTGCGGCTGGCGGGCTTTGGGGGCCTACGTCGCGACTCGGGCTTCATATGGGCGGGTGGGTGGGCGGAGGCGGGCCGCAGGCCCGCCGGGTTCGGGGTGCGCGCGTCAGCGGGGAGGGCCGCGTCGTGCGGCGCGGGGTGCGGGCGTCGGTGCGAGGGCGCAACACCCTGGGGTGACCCTGCGAGGGTGCCCTGCGCGGGGGTGAGCCCGCGAGGGCGCCCCGCGCAGGGGTGAGCCGCCGACGCACCCCCGGAGGGCAACCGCTAGCGTCGGGGTATGACTGAGAACCGCCCCGGCGCCATCGCCAACGGCCTGGCGACCGTCGCAGACGACGGCACCGTACTCGACACCTGGTACCCCGCCCCGGAACTCTCCTCGGAGCCCGGACCCGCCGGGACCGAGCGGCTGACCGCCGAGCAGGCCGCCGAGGCCCTGGGCGCCGCCGCCCCGAAGGCGCTGGGGCCCGACCCCCGCCGGGGTGTCGAGGTCATCGCGGTGCGCACCGTCATCTCCTCGACCGACGACAAGCCCCTCGACGCGCACGACGCCTATCTGCGCCTGCACCTGCTCAGCCACCGCCTGGTCCGGCCCAACGAGCCGAACCTCGACGGCATCTTCGGCCTGCTGGCCAATGTCGCCTGGACCTCGCTCGGCCCGGTCCCGGTCCCGCGGCTGGAGGCCGCCCGGCTGGCGGCCCGCGCCGAGGGCCTGCACCTGGCGGTGCACGGCGTCGACAAGTTCCCCCGGATGACCGACTACGTCGCCCCCTCGGGCGTCCGCATCGCCGACGCCGACCGGGTCAGGCTCGGCGCCCACCTCGCCTCCGGCACCACCGTGATGCACGAGGGCTTCTGCAACTTCAACGCCGGCACCCTGGGCACCTCCATGGTCGAGGGGCGCATCTCGCAGGGCGTCGTCATCGGCGACGGCTCCGACATCGGCGGCGGCGCCTCCATCATGGGCACCCTGTCCGGCGGCGGCACCCAGCGTGTCTCGGTCGGCGAACGCTGCCTGCTCGGGGCCGAGTCGGGCCTGGGCATCGCGCTCGGCGACGACTGTGTGGTGGAGGCCGGGCTGTATGTCACGGCCGGCACCCGGCTCACCCTCCCCGACGGCCAGATTGTCAAGGCGGTCGAGCTGTCCGGCGCAGACAACCTGCTCTTCCGCCGCAACTCCACCACCGGCAAGGTCGAGGTGCTCCAGCGCACGGGCTCCTGGGGCGGCCTCAACACCGTTCTGCACAGCCACAACTGACGGGCCCTCCACCCGCGCCCGGCCGCGTACCGCCCCGGTGGGCGGCGGGCCGGGCGCGGCCGTCCCGTCGCGATGTCCCTCGCGCCCCGCCCGCCGTGGTGGGATATTGGCCCCCGCAGATCGCGTACCAGGCCGGGGGCCGACCCATGAACACTTTCGCCGCGTTGCGCGCCGCCGAGTACGGCTACGGGTACTTGGACGAGGGCGGGCACGTCTACCTCGACCACACCGGCGCCGGACTGGCCGCCAGGGCCCAGGTCCGGGCCCACGCCGACCGGATCGCGGCCGGGCCCTTCGGCAACCCGCATTCGGCCAGCCCGGCCTCCGAGGCCTCGGGCGCGCTGGTGGACAGCGCCCGTCGCCGGGTCCTGGAGCACTTCGGCGCCGACCCGGCCGAGTACACCGTGGTGTTCACCGCCAACGCCACCGGTGCCTGCCGGCTGGTCGGCGAGGCGTACCCCTTCCGGCCCGGCAGCCGCCTCGCGCTCACCCTGGACAACCACAATTCCGTCAACGGCCTGCGCGAGTACGCCAGAAGCCGCGGCGCCGACACGGTGTACATACCGCTGGAGGCACCCGGGCTCGGCGTGGACGGCACCGCGATGGCGGCCGTGCTGGACGCCGGCGGGCCCGGGCTGCTCGCCTATCCCGCGCAGAGCAACTTCAGCGGTGTGCGGCACTCCCTGGACTGGGTGACCCGGGCCAAGGACGCCGGCTGGGACACCCTGCTCGACGCCGCCGCCCACGTCCCGGCCAACCCCCTCGATCTGACCGCCGTACGACCGGACTTCGTCGCCGTCAGCTGGTACAAGGTCTTCGGCTACCCCACCGGCCTCGGCGCGCTGATCGCCCGCCGGGAGGCACTGGAGAGGCTGCGCCGCCCGTGGTTCTCCGGCGGCACCATCCATGTCGTCAGCGCCCAGGGCCAGTGGCACCACATGGCCGACGGCGAGGCCGCGTTCGAGGACGGCACCGTCAACTACCTCAGCATCCCCGACATCGAGTGGGGCCTGGAGTGGATACGTGCCGAGGTCGGCGGAATCCCGGCGATACACCGCCATGTGAGCGCCCTCACCGCCGAGTTGCTGACCGGCCTGCTCGAACTGCGGCACGGCGACGGCAGTCCGCTGGTGCGGATCTACGGCCCCACCGGCACGGCCGGCCGCGGCGGCACGGTGGCGCTCAACCTGCTCGACCCGGCCGGCCGGATCATCGACGAACGGATCGTCGCCCGGGACAGCGCCGCCCGCCGGATCTCGCTGCGCACCGGCTGCTTCTGCAACCCCGGCACCGGGGAGGCCGCCTTCGCCATCGACCGGGACGTCCTGGGCGGTGCGGTCCGCACCACCACCGGCACCATCGACGACTACCTCGGCCGGCTCGGCCTGCCGTCCGGCGGCGCGGTCCGGGTCTCCCTCGGCCTGTCCTCCAACCGGGCCGACATAGCGGCCTTCCTGGCCTTCGCCGCCGAGACCTACCGCGACCGGGCCCCGGACGCGACCGGTCTCACCCCTCGGCTGGTCTGCTGACCGCGGGCGCCGCCTCCCGCCCGGCCTGCCGGGCGCGCCGTGAAACCGCGCCCACCGACGGGCACTTGCGGGCCAGCACCGTCCACGCCCCGGCCAGGAACAGCGCGGTGAAGCCGGCCAGCAGCAGCCAGTCCACTCCCACCGTCCGCCCGAACGAGTCGCCGTACGAGGCCAGGAGCGGCGGGCCGAGCGGCGAGGCGCCGCGCGCCCACAGCCGCGGCAGGCCGATACCGCCGCCCAGCGCCTCGAAGGCCCACCGGTTGGTCATCGCCGCGCTCAACAGCCGCCCGGCCCACGCCATTTGCGGCACCGGTACGAAAGCGCCGGAGAACAGCACCTGCGGAAAGCACAGCAGCGGCAGCATCAGCGTCGCCTGCCCCGGCTCGCTCACCGCCGCCGACGCCAGCAGGCCCAGCGCCAGCGCGGCGGCCGAGGCCAGCAGCACCGTGGTGAACAGCGAGCCGTACGTACCCCAGCCGGCTGCGGGCAGCCGGTCCAGGCCGCGCAGCACCGCCAGCAGCAGCGCGTCGGCCGCCGCCAGCACCGGCATCAGCAGGGCCGCCTTCGACAGCAGATACGGCCCCAGCCGCAGTACGGTCAGCCGCTCGCGCCGCACCACCGGCAGTTCGCCGACGATCTGCAGCAGCCCGTAGGTGAGCCCGAAGAAGAAGCCGCCGAACGCGATCCAGAACAGGATCATCGCCGTCGAACCCGGGCTGGGGGCCGCCGGATCGAACGCCCCCGGGCGGAACAGCAGCGCGAACATCGCCACGATGACCAGCGGGGAGCCGGCGACCACCGCGGCCGACAGCCGGTTGCGCAGCAGCACTTCGGTGCTGCGCCGGGTCAGCAGCCACCACTGGCCGACCGGTCCGAGCGGCGCACCCCCGGCGGGCGGCCGGTAGTCGCGGGCGTGCAGCACCTCGTGGCCCGGCCCCGGCAGCGGGTCGGCCGGCCGCGCGCTCTCCGTGCCGGGGCCGGTCACCCGCCGCTGCTCACCGCGGGCCACCGCGCCGTAGACATCCTCCAGCGTCGGCACCCCGAAGGCGGCCGTCAGCCCGTCGGGGGAACCGAGATACGCGGGCCGGCCGGCCGGGGACAGGAAGAGGACCCGGTCGCAGCGGGTCAGGTCGGCCGGGGCGTGGGTGGTCAGCACCACCGTCACCCCTTCGCGGGCCAAGTCCCGCAGCATGCTGATCAGTTCGGCGCCGGTCGCCGGATCGAGCCCGGTGGTCGGCTCGTCCAGCAGGAGCACCCGGGGCCGGGTCAGCAGTTCCACCGCGATACTGGCCCGCCGCCGCTCGCCCTCGCTGAGCGTGCGCACCGGCTGCACCGCCCGCGCGGACAGCCCCACCGCGGCGAGCGCGTCGTCCACGGCGGCGGCCAGCCGTACCGCGTCCGTGCGGGCCGGCATCCGCAGCCGCGCCGCGTAGCCCAGCGCCCGGGCGAGCGGCAGATCCTCGTGCATGACGTTCCCGTGCGGCAGATACCCCAACGCGGCCCGTACGGTGGACGGTTCGGCGCCGTCGTGGCGCACCCGGCCGCTGGACGGCGCACGGATACCGGCCATGATCTCCAGCAGGGTGGTCTTCCCCGAGCCGCTGCCGCCCGCCACCGCCAGCAGTTCGCCCGGCGCGACCGCCAGCGTCACCGCGCCCAGCGTCTCCCGGCCGGCGCCGCCGCTCCCGCCGTCCGCGCCCGGCCTCCGGCGGCGGCCGGCGCCCACCCGCCGTCCGACCTCCTCCACCTCGATCCGCAGTCCGTCGCCGCTCATCGCTCTCCGTTCCGCGCTCCACACCCGGGCCGATCGTCCGGGTGTCATCCTGCCGCACCCCCAGCGGGCGCGACCCGTGCCCGCGCCCCGGCGAGCCGGTCCCGCGGGCCCGCGCGCGGCGACCGGGCGGGCGGCCGGGGGCGGAAGCGCGTCGCACGGTGGGGTGAAGGGGCGGTGGCGACCGGATGCGGGGTCTGCCCGCGGGGCGGTGGGCGGGCGAGGAGGGTGCTCACAGGCAATACGCTGAAGCCACGCGTCCGTGCCCGCGCGGGTCTCCCGCCGGGCGCCTCGCGGGGCGGCTCAGCCGCACAGCGCCGTGCCTTTGACCGCGATCGACCGCGCTTACTTCCGAAGGGGAGCTCGTCCTATGTCCGCAAGTCCTCTCGTCCTGCCGCCGGTGCGGCTGCTGCCCGCGGACGAACTGGCGCGGCTGGCGCTGGCCGTACCGCTGCTGGACCGCGCGCTGCGGCTGGCGCGGTGGGTCGGGGCGGAGCGGCAGGTCGACGCGCTGGGGGAGCTGCTGGAGGCGGACCTCGTACAGGCCGCCGCCGAGCTCGGGATCGAGGGGGAGGACGCCCTCGCCGAGGTCGAGCAGGCGTGGGGGGTCGCCGTGGAGGCCGGGCTGCTCGCGCTGGAGATCGAGCCCGGCGCGGAGGAGAACACCCCGGAGGGCGAGCCCGCCGGGCGGGCGGTCCGCGGCCAGGCCTACGACGCGGTGGGCGCCGGGGACCCGCAGGACGTACTGGAGGTCTGGCTGGCCGCCGCCGAGTACGGGCTGGCCGACGCCGCCGCCCCGGACTGGGAGGGCCCGCGGGACGACCTGGACGACACGGACGGGGACCGGTCGGTGCTGGACGAGCTGGACTGGGACCCGCAGGAGGCCGCCGAGTTCCTGGACACCGCGCTGGCCAACCTCTACGTCCTGATGGCGATGGACGGCGGAGCGGACCACGACAACGACCCGGACGCCGCCGGGGACCCGGAGACCGGCGCCGTGCCGCTGCCGGTGCTGGCCGCCTCGCTGGTCGTGCCCGACGAGATGGAGCAGC
The DNA here is from genome assembly GCF_042650325.1 of Streptomyces polygonati. Taxonomy (NCBI): domain Bacteria; kingdom Bacillati; phylum Actinomycetota; class Actinomycetes; order Kitasatosporales; family Streptomycetaceae; genus Streptomyces; species Streptomyces polygonati. Next base: position 280,160 of record NZ_JBHSBB010000003.1, read on the forward strand.
CGAGCGACGCCGTGCTCGAAGAGGTCACCGAGGTGATGATGCGGCTCGACGAGCAGTTCCGACTGCTCGCGCCGACCGGGCTGCTGGACTACCAGCCGGTGGACGAGGCACTGATCGAGGAGGACGGCGAGTCCGAGCCGGCCGGCGCGGACGCCGATCCCCTGGACCCGGAGGAGATCTCCCGCTACGGGATGGTGCGGCTGACCCCGCTGGGCGTGCACGGGCTGCGCGAGCGGCTCATCGACGCCGGGGCCCACGCCCCCGTGGTGGGCGACCTGGCCGGCGAACCCGCGGTGGAACTGCTGGACGCGCTGATCGAGTACCCCGACCACGCGGCCCGCGCCGAGGCCGAGTCGTGGCTGGCCGGCCGCAAACCGGCCGAGGCGGCGGCCGAGCTGCTGGCGGCCGGCCGCGGCGACGACCCGGGCGCGCCCGGCCGCCGGCTGATCTGCCAGCAGACACTCGCGCTGCTCGGCGCCGAGGCGGAACCCGCGCTGCGCGACGTGCTGGACGACCCCCAGCTCGGCGGCCTGGCCCGGGTCTGGCTGACCGAGCGCGGCGCGGCCGACATCCCCGCGCCCGGCTCCGACATGGTGTTCTGGCTCACCATCGACACGCTGGCCGCGCAACTGTCCGCCGACGACGACGCCGAACTGCTCGGTGAGCTGATCCGCGATCTGGTGGCCCGGCACGACGGCTTCTTCGACGCCGCCTGGCGGGTGGAGCACCCCGCGACCGCCGACGTACTGGAGGCGATGGGCCGCCTCCACCCGGACCGCAAGATCGCCAAGGACGCCCGCAAGGCCGCTTTCAAGGCCCGCTCCCGCGAGGGCGCGGCAGGCTGAGCACCGCGGCCCGCGGCCGGGGCGGCGCCGCCTCACGGTCTGCTGGACCATCGTCTTCCTGAAAGCCGCCCCGTGTTCACCCGGAGTTGATCCGCGGCCACGAGCGTGGCCGCGGCGCCCTCTTGTCCTCAGCGGCGAGCGCCGCCCCGCCCCCGTGCGAGAGAAGGAGCCGGCCATGCCGCTCAGCCGCAGTGACGCCGTCCAGCCGTTCGCGATACCCGGCGCCGGGCTCGCCCTGGCCGGGCCCGGCGACCTTCCGGGCCCGGACGCCGGCCACGAGGGCGGCACTCCCTGGGGCACCCGGCTCAGCTGCCCGGACACCACGACCGGCGGGGCCGGCTACGTCATCGAGTCCGTCGAGCCCGACGGCGCCGTCGATGCCGTCGATGCCGTCGAATCCGGCGACCGCGGCCCCCGGCCGGTCGAGGCGCTGGGCCGGTTCGCGCACCGGGACGTCGTGGTGGACCCCGAGCGCGGCCATGTCTACCTCACCGAGGACGCCTCGGGCCCCAACGGCCTGCTCTACCGCTGGACTCCGCCGCACGGCTTCGGCTCCGGCACGGTCCGGCTCGCCGCGCTGGGCCCGACGGCCGGCCTGCTCCAGGCCTTCCGCTGCTTCGACTCCGGCGGGCGCTTCGTGGACGACCTGTCCCGGGCCACCCGGATCGGCACCGTCTACGGGGTGGACTGGGCGGACGTGGCGGACCGCGACGCCCGGCAGGCCCCGGTACGCGAGCAGTTCACCGGCGGCCAGGTCACCCGGGCGGCCGGTCTCGGCCGCATGTGGTGGGCCGGCCGGGGCACGTACATCGTGTCGTCCCAGCCCCGGGAGGACGGCCCGGTGCGGCACGAGGGCACCGTCTGGTTCTACAGCGCCTCACGCCGCACCCTGACCCTCAAGGCGCTGCTCGGGCCGGGCCCGCACCCCGGACAGCGCTGAGCGCCGCGGTCAGAGCGCCGCGGCTCCCGGCTTCTGCAGGGCCTTCGCGGTGCGCGCGTCCACGAACTCGCCGAGCGCGGTCATCTCCCACTCGCCGCTGAACTGCTTGACGAACTTGGCCATCAGCACCCCGGTGCGCGCCTCGCCGTTGGTGAGGTCGAAGCGGACCAGTTCCTCGCCGGTGGTCTCGTCCAGCAGCCGGCAGTAGGCGCTCTTGACCTTGTTGAACTTCTGGCCGGAGAAGGAGTTGACCGTGAAGACCAGGCCGGTGACCTCCGCCGGCAGCCCGCCGAGGTGGACGGTGATCGCCTCGTCGTCGCCCGAGCCCTGGCCGGTCAGATTGTCCCCGTGGTGCTGGATCGCGCCGTTGAGCACCATCAGCTTGCCGAAGTAGCAGGTCGCCACGTGGTTGCGCTGCGGGCCGTAGGCGATCACGGAGGCGTCCAGGTCGATGTTCCGGCCGCCGAAGGCGGGCTCCCAGCCCAGGCCCATCCGCACCGAGGACAGCAGCGGCTTGCCGGCCTTGACCAGCGAGACCGTCTCGTTCTTGCGGAGGTTGACCCGGCCCTTGTCCAGATTGATCCGCCCGGGAGCGGCGGCCGGCGGCGCGGGGGCGGCCGGCGGGGCCGCCGCGGGCGGCGGGGGCAGATGGGCCGCGGCCGGGCCGGTCGGCGGCTTGGCGTAGATCGGCGGCACCGCGGGCGCCGCGGCGGGCGGCGCGGGCGCGGCAGCCGCGGGCGGGCTCTGCGGCTGGGCGGCGGCGGCCGGTTCGTCCACGGTCACGCCGAAGTCGGTGGCGATGCCGGCCAGTCCGTTCGCGTACCCCTGACCGACCGCGCGCACCTTCCAGGCGCCGCCGCGCCGGTAGACCTCGACGATGACCAGGGCCGTCTCCGGGCCGAGGCCGGTCGGGGTGAAGGCGGCGACCTCGCTGCCGTCGTCGGCGCCGCGCACGGTGGCGGTCGGGGTGGTGCCGGCGAAGGGGGCGCCGCTGTCGAGGCTCGCGGTCACCACGATCTTCTCCACGTCGGCCGGGACCGCCGCGGTGTCCACCGTGATCGCGTCCGGCGCCGCGCCGTCGCCCGAGCGGTAGGTCACCCCGGCGCCCTGCGGCTGGTTGTAGAACACGAAGTCGGCGTCCGAGCGGACCTTGCCGTCGGCGCCCAGCAGCAGCCCGGACACATCCAGCCGCACGGTGGCGGCGACCTCCACGGTCACCCGGGACACGGCGAGCGGCACATTCGAGCCAGGCGTCATAGCGTTCATGTCCCGGTAACGACCGACTCCGCTTTGCGGTTCCATTACCCGGCCGGAAGGGGTACGCGCCCCCGCGGGAGGGCACGCGCTCCCCGAGGCGGCGCTCCCGGCGGGAGCGTGTCCCTCCGGAGGATGGAGTAACGGGGTTGCCGCATATGCGGGGCAGGGCACTTCACGTACGCTCGGCGCGACATCATCTGTGGTGGGCGGCGGCATGCTGGAGGATGAGGGAGTTGGCACAGAACGGCCCGGCGCGGACCGGGCTCGACGGCCCGGACCGGACCGGGCTCGCGCCGGGCGTCGCACGGGTCCGCCTGCCGCGGGCGCGTGACGCCAGGGGGCTGGACATCAGGGCCGTCCGCGGTCCCGACGGCCCGGAGTCGGTGCTGCTGGTCGAGGACGACGACGGGGACGCGTTGCTGGTCCAGGAGTATCTCGGCGACGCTCCCGGCTCCCCCCGGCTGCTGCGGGCCCGCAATCTCGCCGAGGCGATCGAGCTGCTCACCGGCGGACCGGCCCCCGACTGCGTGCTGCTCGACCTCCACCTGCCCGACGCGTTCGGGGTGGACGCGGTGACCCGGCTGCTGCGCGACGCCCCCGGATCGCCCGTGGTGGTCCTCACCGGCCTGTCCGAGGAGGACGCCGGCCTGGCCGCCGTCGCGGCCGGCGCCCATGAGTATCTGTCCAAGAGCCTGCTCGAACCGCAGGCCCTGGACCGCGCCATCCGCTACGCCGTCCAGCGCAAGCAGATCGAACGGGCCACCGTGGCGCTGCGCGAGAGCCTGCTGCGGGCCGAGGAGAACGCCCGGCTGGAACGCGGCCTGCTGCCGACCCCGCTGCTGCGCACCGACGACCTCCAGGTGACCACCCGCTATCTGCCCGGCCGCGACCTGGCGCTGCTCGGCGGCGACTTCTTCGACGTGGTGCAGACCGAGGACGGCACCGTGCACGTGGTCATCGGCGACGTCTCGGGCCACGGCGCCGCCGAAGCCGCCCTGGGGGTGTGCCTGCGGGTCGCCTGGCGGTCCTTCGTGCTGGCCGGCACCGGCACCACCGACCGCACCCGGCTGCTGGAGCAGATGCTGGTCGCCGAGCGCGCCGCCACCGACGTCTTCGCCACCGTCATCGCGCTGGAGTTCCCGCCGGACCGCCGCTCGGTGCGGGTGGTACGGGCCGGGCATCCCGGGCTGATGCTGCGCCGCGGCGCCGGCGTGGAGTGGTACGAACCGGCCGGCGGCCCCGCGCTGGGGCTGCTGCCGGGCACCGCGGACTGGCCGGTGACCACCCTGCCGCTGGACGGCGAAGCGCTGGTGCTCTTCACCGACGGCCTGTTCGAATGGCGGTTCGGCGCCGGCCCGGAGCGCCTCGGGGAGGACGGTCTGCTGGCCCTGGCCCGGCAGCACGGCACGCTGCCCCCGGACGACTTCGTCGATGCCCTGATCAGTGCCGCCGAGACGGCCACCGCCGACCACGGCGGCCTGGCCGACGACGCGGCTGTCGTACACGTCGGATGGAAGACCCCACGGTGACAGCGGATCACACCAGCTCGCCCGCCCCCGCCCGTACAGCCGCCCCTGCCGCCGCCGGTACGCCCGGCGACCCGCCGGCCGCCGCCCTCACCGGGACCCGGCTGCGCGGCCGCGCCACCGTCCAGGTGTGGTTCAACCTGGTGCTCGCCGTGATGGTGCTCCTGGTGGTGGTCTTCGCGGTGATCGGCGCCCGGCTGCTCGCCCGCAACTCGCAGATATCGGACGACCTCTCCGGCCGGGTGCAGCCCGCCCGTGTCGAAGGCGTACGCCTCCAGTCCGCGCTGCTCGACCAGGAGACGGGAGTGCGCGGCTATGTCCTCACGCACAGCCCGCAGTTCCTCGTCCCCTACACCCAGGGTCTGGCCGAGGAGAAGCAGAGCGTCGCCCGGCTGCGTCCGCTGATCAGCGGGAACACCCGGGCCACCGCCGACCTCAAGGCGCTGCAGGACTCCGCCGCCCGGTGGCGCGCCGACTACGCCGAGCCACTGGTCGAGCACGCCCGGCGGGGCCTGCCCACCGCGTCCGACAGCGCGCTGCTGAACGGCAGCAAGCAGGCCTTCGACGGGATCAGGGCGCTGTACGCGGCCGAGGACACCCATCTGGTGGCCGACCGGCAGCGCAGCCAGAGCCAGTTGCGGCACATCGAGGGCGAGCGGGACGCGGTCTTCCTGGCGATGCTCGCCTGCTTCCTGGCCGCCGCGCTCGTGCTGGCCATGCTGCTGCGGCAGATCGTGGGCCGGCCGCTCAACCGGCTGCGGGACGGCGCGCTGCGGGTGGCCGGCGGCGAGTTCGAGGGCCGGATCGTACCGGCCGGGCCGGCCGACCTGCGGATACTCGCCGAGGCGGTGGAGGCGATGCGCGACGGTCTGGCCGGCGCGCTCGCCGAAGCCCGCGACCAGCGTGGGCGGCTGGCCCTGCAGGCCGACGAACTCACCACGCAGGCCGAGGAGCTGCGCCGCTCCAACGCGGAGCTGGAGCAGTTCGCCTATGTCGCCTCGCACGACTTGCAGGAGCCGCTGCGCAAGGTCGCCTCCTTCTGCCAGCTGCTGGAGAAGCGCTACCGCGACAAGCTCGACGAACGCGGCGTGCAGTACATCGACTTCGCGGTGGACGGCGCCAAGCGCATGCAGATCCTGATCACCGACCTGCTGGCCTTCTCCCGGGTCGGCCGCACCTACGACGACCGGCTGCCGGTCCGGCTGGACACGGTGCTGGACCAGGCGCTGGCCAATCTGGCCGGCACGCTGGAGGAGTCCGGCGCGCAGGTGCGCCGCCCGGCCGAGCTGCCCGTGACGACCGGCGACCGGACGCTGCTCACCATGGTGTGGCAGAACCTGATCGGCAACGCGGTCAAGTTCCGTTCCCCCGACGGCCCGCCGCTGATCACGGTGGAGAGCGGCACCGGGCCGGACGGCGAGCACACCTTCGCCGTCACCGACAACGGCATCGGCATCCCGGCGGAGTTCAGCGAGAAGGTCTTCGTGATCTTCCAGCGGCTGCACAGCCGGGACGTCTACGAAGGCACCGGCATCGGCCTGGCGATGTGCCGGAAGATCATCGAGCACCACGGTGGCAGAATCGCCGTGGACACCTCCTACACCGGCGGCACCCGTATCACCTTCACCCTGCCGGCCACCGACATCCCGAACTCCGAGGGAGCGCAGCCCTGATGACCGATGCCGTGCAACCGATCGTGGTCCTGCTCGTCGAGGACGACGCCGGCGACGAGCTGATGACCCGGGAGGCGTTCGAGGACAACAAGATCCGCAACGACCTGCACGTGGTGCGCGACGGCGAGGAGGCGCTGGACTTCCTCTACCGCCGCGGCGCCTACGCCGACGCGGCGCGGCCCGACTTGATCCTGCTGGACCTCAACCTGCCCAAGTACGACGGCCGCCAGGTGCTGGAGCAGATCAAGGGCGACCCGGCGCTGGCCGTGATCCCGGTGGTGGTGCTCACCACCTCCTCCGCCGAGGAGGACATCGTGCGCAGCTACAAGCTGCACGCCAACGCCTATGTCACCAAGCCCGTCGACCTGGGCCAGTTCATCACCGCGGTCCGGCAGATCGACGACTTCTTCGTGTCGGTGGTACGGCTGCCGGGCCGCTGACCGGCGGCCCGGCGACAGGCGCCGCTCCGCCGGTCAGTGCCGCCACAGCGGCGGATCGGTGCAGAACGCCCCGCCCAGGTTGGCGTGCGCCGGGTTGCCGGGGTCGAGTTCGCCCTGTTCGGCGATCAGCGCGGCGGCGAACGGCTCGGAGTCGTCCTGCGGCTCGTACCCCAGTGCCCGGGCGGGCGCGAGATCCCACCACAGCCGGGTGTTGGCGGAACTGCCGTAGACCACGGTGTGCCCGCTCACCTCTGCGGTGAGCGCGGCGTGCAGGAGCCGGGCGCCGTCGGCCGGGCTCAGCCACACCGACAGCATCCGCACCGTGCTCGGCTCGGCGAAGCAGGAGCCGATCCGGACCGAGACAGTGTCGATGCCGTGCCGGTCGGCGTAGAGCTGCGCGAGATCCTCGCCGAAGCTCTTGGACAGGCCGTAGAAGGTGTCCGGGCGGCGCGGGGCGGTGATCGGGATCAGCGGGTCGTCGCCGCGCGGGCGCGGGGTGAAGCCCACCGCGTGGTTGCTGGAGGCGAAGACGACCCGGCGTACGCCTTCCTCCCGGGCGGCCTCGTAGAGGTGGTAGGTGCCTTCGATGTTGGCGCGCAGGATCCGGTCGAAGTCGGACTCCATCGAGATTCCGGCCAGGTGCAGGATCGCGTCGACCCCGCGGACCGCCTCGCGCAGCGCGTCCCGGTCGGCGAGGTCGGCGGTGATCGCGGTGGCGGCGTCCGGGCCGTCCTCGACCGGCCGGGCGTCGAACAGCCGCAGGTCGTAGCCGAAGGACGGCAGCAGTCCGCGCATCAGGGTGCCCATGCCGCCGGCGGCGCCGGTGAGCAGGACGGTACGGGGAGCGGGCACAGCTGGCATGCGTAAGGTCTCCTCGGTCTCACCGGCGGCGGGCCCGGGGGAGCGGCCAGCCGCCGCCGTGGCGGCGAACGACGAATACGGAGTATATCCTTGGACGCCATTCATGTATGTGGACAAATGGTGGCGCTGATCGCCTCTGGGCGAAGGTTCTCCAAGGTTCTACCGGCCCGCTCGTCGGCTTGACCACCGCTGGGGGCCTCGCTTAGCGTGGCAGCGTTCATAAATATAGACGTTAATCAGAAGAGCGCACACCCTCTGGGGGACCCGATGACCGCACCCTCACCCGCCCGCGAGGCCGCACTCGCCGACCGCCTCGACGGCCTGCTGTTCTTTCCCGTGACGGCCTTCGGTCCGGACGGCGGCCTCGATCTGGACGTCTTCCGCGCCCATGTGCGCGCGGGTGTGGAGGCCGGGGCGGCGGCGGTCTTCGCCTGCTGCGGCACGGGTGAGTTCCACGCGCTGACCCCCGAGGAGTTCGGCGCCTGCGTCGCCGCGGCGGTCGAGGAGACGGCCGGCCGGGTGCCGGTGGTGGCCGGCGTGGGCTACGGCACCGCGCTCGCCCTGCGGTACGCCGCACTCGCCGAGGCCGCGGGCGCCGACGGACTGCTCGCCATGCCCCCCTACCTCGTCGTCGCCGACCAGCGTGGCCTGCTGCGGCACTACGCCGCACTCGCGGCCGGCACCTCGCTCGACGTCATCGTCTACCAGCGGGACAACGCGGTCTTCACCCCCGAGACCGTGGTGGAACTCGCCCGGGTGCCCAACATCATCGGCCTCAAGGACGGCTGCGGCGACCTCGACCTGATGCAGCGCATCATCAGCGCGGTCCGCACCGAACTGCCCGGCCGTGACTTCCTCTACTTCAACGGCCTGCCCACCGCCGAGCTCACCGGGCTCGCCTACCGCGGCATCGGCGTGCTGCTCTACTCCTCCGCGGTCTTCGCCTTCTCGCCCGAGATCGCCCTCGCCTTCCACCGGGCCCTGACCGCCGGCGACGACACGACCGTCAACCGGCTGCTCGACGGCTTCTACCGGCCGCTGGTGGAGCTGCGCAACCAGGGCCGCGGCTACGCGGTCTCGCTGGTCAAGGCCGGGGTGCGGCTGCGCGGCCTGGACGTCGGGGAGGTACGCCCGCCGCTGTCCGAACCGTCGGCCGCGCACACCAAGGAGCTCGCCGAACTCATCGAGCGAGGGCTGGCGCTGCTCGGGGAAGGCGCCCCCGACGGCAGCGCCGCCCGTCACGCCTCCGACGCCAACTGACCGACGACACAAGGCCGGCCGCATCCCGTGAAGACCTCCGCCTTCCTCTACCCGTGGGACGTCGTGGGCGACCCCGAGGCCGCCGGCCGGGTCGCCGCGCTCGGCGTCCAACAGGTCACCCTCGCCTCGGCCTACCACTCCACCCGCGCCCTCACCCCGCGCCATCCGACCCACCGCGTGGTCACCGCCGAGTACGCCGCCGTCCTCTACCCCCCGGGCGAACACCAATGGCGGGGCCGGGAGTTGCGCCCCCTCCCGGCCGGCGGCTGGGTGACCGCCGAGGACGCCCACGGGGTGGCCGCCGACGCGCTGCGGGCCGCCGGACTGGAGGTCCACACCTGGGTGGTGCTGGCGCACAACTCCCGGCTGGGCGCGGAGCATCCGCACACCTCGGTGGTCAACGCCTATGGCGACCGGTACCCGTGGGCGCCCTGTATCGCCCGGCCGGACGTCCGGCGCTATCTGGTGGACCTCGCCGCCGAGGCCGCGGTGCGGCCGGGGGCCTCCGGCACCGAGCTGGAGTCCCTCGGCTGGTACGGCCTGGCCCATCTGCACGGCCACGACAAGATCGCCGGCGTACCGCTCGGTGACGCGGCCCAGTACCTGATGTCGCTGTGCTTCTGCTCCCACTGCCGGGACGGCTACGCCGAGTCCGGCGCCGACCCCGGCGAACTGGCCGCCGCCGTCCGCGGCGCGCTGGCTCCCGGGTGGGCCGGCCACGGCGGGCGGGAGGCGGGTACGGCGGGCATCACCGCCCTGCTCGGCGAGGAGTTGGCCGCGGCCGGCCTCGACTGGCGGCTGCGCACGGCCCGTTCGCTCCAGGAGCAGGCGGTCGCGGCGGTCCGGGCCGCAGCCCCGCCCGGCTTCCAGGTGCTGATGCACGCCGACCCTGCGCCGTACCACTGCGGGGCCAACGCCGGGGTCGATCCCGCGCACATCCTCCAGCACACCGACGGCCTGGTGCTGCCCTGCACGGGTGGCCCGGCGGTGCGCGAGGCCATGCTCGGCCCGACCGCGCCGCACCGCCACCCGCACACGGTGCTGGCCGCCAACCTCACGGTCGTGGCCGGCCTGGGCGGCAGTCCGGCCACGCTCGCGGCGGACGCGGCCCACGCCGCGGCGCTCGGCGCCAGCGAACTGCGCCTCTACCACGCCGGGTTGGCCTCCGACGCCGACCTGGCCGCGATCCGCCGCGGCCTGGCGGAGCTGGCGGCGCGCTGACGGCCGGCCGGGTGCGCGCCGGCCCGCGCCGGTCGTGCCGGGGCGCGGCGATCATGGGGGTACCGCCGCGCCCCGGAGCTTCACCGGCCGTAGGTGCCGGGCGGTCGAAGGACCGGGAGAGCCGTGCACACTCAAGTCGCCACCGGGGCGCGAGAGGTTGCCGTGGTGACGGGAATATTTCCCGGAGGCGACCGGCGAGGTCCAGCCCCCGGACACGACTGGCCGACCGCCGCCCCCCGGTACGGCTCAAAATCCGCCGCTGAGCGCGACCGGACCGTCCTTTCCGACGGCCGCCACCGTGTATCCGTCACCACTGGTGTCGCGGCCCCCCACCGCGTGGTTGAACTGCCCGGCGAAGGTGTAGGTGTTGGCCTCCAAGGTCTGGTCCGGGCCGAGCGTCCAGCGGTAGACCAGGTGGTCGCCCTCCACCTCGATCGACGCGAGGGTCTTCCCGGGAATCGAGCTGAAGGAGCCGGTACTGGCGACCCCGCCGGTCCGGGCCACCCGCAATTCGACGGTCAGCGCGGTGAGTTCCTGGTGGGTGGTCACGCTCACATCGCTCTGCGACCAGGACGTGGTGCTGGCGGCGTCCAGGGTGCCCGCCGAGGTCGTCGCGGCGCCCTGGGTGGCCGGCGTCGACGCCGGGGGGACCCCCGCGGTGGTGGCGTGCGCCGACGGCGTGCCCGTGGGGGTGGTGGGCGGCGCGGCCGGCGACGGGGGAGTGCGGGCCGAACCGGGCACGTAGGCCGAGCCGGGAGCGTGCGCCGCGTCGGCGCGGTGCCGGGCGGGGGCGCCGCTGTGGCGGTCGGCGGCGCCGCGGTGGCCCGCCGCGGGCAGCGGGGTGGTGGTGGCCGCAGGCCGCGGCCGGGGGGCGGTGCTGCCGCCGGAGGTCACCGCGGTCTGTCCGGGCTCGCTGTCCGTGGAGACCGCCCCCACCGCGAGCCCGCCGATCCCCAGCGCGCCGGCCACCGCCGCCGTCACCGCCGCGATCCGCATCCAGGGCGCGGGCTTCCGGTCCCCGCGGCCGTCGCCCGGCCGGCCGGGCGGGTCCATCGCGCGCTCCACCCGGGCCAGCATCCGCGCCCGGTCCGGCCGGTGCGCTTCGGCCGCCTCCCGCAGCCGCTCCGGCAGTTCGGCCATCACACTCCCCGTCCCGTACGCGTACGAGCACGTCCCGGGGGAGCGGGCGCGCCCAGTATCCGTGCCGCGTCCGGACCCGCCGCGCCCGGACGCCTCACCGCCGGAACCGTATCGGGCCCGGCCTGCGGCTGGGCGAGCAATCGCTCCAACTCGGCGACCCCGCGCGACGTCTGGCTCTTCACGGTGCCGACCGAGACGCCCAGCGCCTCGGCGGTGTCCTTCTCCGACAGGTCGAAGGCGTGGCGCAGCACCACACACGCCCGCTTGCTGAACGGCAGCCGCTGGAGCGCCTCGCGCAGGTCGAGCACGGCCGGCACATCCGGCTCCTCGACCCGCTCGCTGCGCTGCGACCAGAACAGCGCGACCCGGCGCCGCTCGCGTACCGCGCTGCGGATCCGCGACCGGGCCAGATTCGCCACCACCCCGCGGGCGTAGGCGACCGGGTGCTCGGCGGCGACCACCCGGTCCCAGCGCCGCCACAGCACCACCAGCGCGTCGGCGGCCAGATCGTCGGCCGCGTCCGCCTCACCGGTCAGCAACGCGGCCAGCCGGGCGAGTTCGGCGTAGTGCCGTTCGAAGAAATCGTGGAACGCGGCGGCATCGTCGCCGATGGCTGTGCCCACGGTCACCTCTTCCTGCCCGGACGTCCCCGCCACGGCGCGGCGAGAGCGTAGCAGCGGGCAAAGGCCCTGGGCAGAGGTCGGGAACAGCGGATTCACGCCGTCGCGGACACCGCGGCGGTCGGCCCGATGGACAGCGCCGCGGGGGTCCTTGCCAGCGGCAACGACCCCCGGCCGAAAGGGCGTGGCGGCGCCCTGTCGGACGTCAGCCGGCGGTGCGCACGCAGCGCTGCGCCCGCGTGACGATCTCCAGATCGAAGCCGCCGCTCCCGGAGGTCTCCGGCCGCGACCGGAGCAACTCCCGCACCTGGCCGAGCACTTCGGCCTGCTCGGCCGGCTCCAGCACCAGGATGTGCGAGTGGGTCGCCACGGTGGCGATCAGCGAGTCGACGGTACGCCGCTGGCGGTGCGGGAAGTCGGCGTGTTCGACGGGCGAGTAGGCCGGGTGGGCGTCGATCCCGCGTTCGGAATTCCAGTCGACGAACGAGACCCGGCTGCCGGCGATCCGGCCGAGTTCGGCGATCCAGTCGATCCGGTCGTCGTCGGTGTTCCACAGCGCGGCCAGCGAACCGCCCGGCCGCAGCACCCGGGCGATCTCCGGCAGCGCCCGCGGCTGGTCGAACCAGTGGAACGCCTGCCCGACGACCACCGCGTCCACCGAGGCGTCCGGCAGCGGGATGTCCTCCGCGCCCCCGGTCAGCGCGGTCGCGCCCGGTGCGTGGCCGCGCAGCACGGAGAGCATGCCCGCGTCGGGCTCCACCGCCGTCACCCGGTGGCCGAGCGCGAGCAGCGAGGCGGTGAGTTTGCCGGTGCCCGCGCCGAGGTCGAGGACGTCCAGCGTCGCGTCCGGGGCGCTCAGCGCCGGCGCCAGCGCCCAACGCACCGCCGCCTCGGGATAGTCGGGCCGGTGCTCGGCATAGGCGGCGGCCACCGCGCCGAAGGAGGACGCGCGGCGGGCGAAGAGGACGGGATCGTACGGCGTCGGGCGGCCGCCCGGCTCGTGGCCGGAGCGGTCGGGCGCTGACCGGTTCTGGTCCTGGTCCTGGTGCTGGTCCGGGGAGTCCTGCGGGCTTTCGTCTGCCGGGGAAGCGTCATGGGTGGCCATACCACCGACCCTAATCCGGCCGCCCGGACTACAGGCGGCGGGTCGCCAGCAGCAGCCGGTCCCGCGCGTCGAACAGCGTGTCCTTGATCATCTGCTCATGGCCGGAGGTCAGCCGGGCCACCGGCACCGAGCAGCTCACCGCGTCCCGCGCCGGCGTGCGGTACGGGATCGCGATGCCGAAGCAGCGCAGACCGAGGGTGTTCTCCTCGCGGTCCACCGCGTAGCCCTGCTCGCGGATCTGGGCCAGCTCCTCGATCAGCTTCTCGCGGTCGGTATGGGTGTGCTCGGTGAGCGCTTCCAGCGACTCCGGCAGCAGCTTGCGCACCTGCTCGTCGGTGTACGTGGCCAGCAGCGCCTTGCCGAGCGAGGTGGAGTGCGCCGGCAGCCTCCGGCCGACCCGGGTGAACGGCCGCAGATAGTGCTGCGACTGCCGGGTGGCCAGATACACCACGCTGGTGCCGTCGAGCCGGGCCAGGTGGATGGTCTCGCTGGTGTCGTCGGACAGCCGGTCCAGGGTGGGCCGGGCGGCGGCCACCACCTCGTCGCCGTCGATGTACGAGGTGCCGACCAGCAGCGCCCGCACCCCGATGCCGTACCGCGTCCCGGTGGCGTCGGTCTCGATCCAGCCCAGCTCGACCAGGGTGCGCAGCAGCATGTAGAGGCTGGACTTGGGGTAGCCGACCGATTCCTGGACCGCCGCCAGGCTGTGCATGCCGGGGCTGCCCGCGAAGAACTCCAGCAGCTCCACCGTGCGAACCGCGGACTTGACCTGGGAACCGGCTCCTTCGCCAGCAGCCATCGCGTGCGACCCCTCTTGTTCGGCCGGGAGGCACGGACGTAGGCTCCCGACATAGATTCACATGTGAAAACGTTGTTCAGTATAGAGAACGACGACGGTGTGCAGTACGAAGAATGTGGAGGTTCTTCCGGTGGGAGTACCAGTCTGGAGTCTCGACCCCCGAACCGGGAAGCGGCGGGAGGAGGCCGGCGTCGAGGCGTCGGCCGGCGAGGTCGACTCCGCCGTCCGCGCCGCTGCCGCCGCCCTGCCCGCCCTCGCCGACCGCAGCGTACGCGCGCGACTACTGCGGGGCGCCGCCGGGGCCCTGGAGCGGTCGGCCGCCGAGGTGATCGCCACCGCCGACGCGGAGACCGCCCTCGGGGTGCCCCGGCTGACCGGTGAACTGGCCCGGACCGCCTTCCAGTTGCGGGCCTTCGCCGACATCGTGGACGAGGGCGCCTTCCTCGACGTCATCATCGACCACCCCGATCCGACCGCCCAGCCCATCCCGCGCCCCGACCTGCGCCGCTACAAGATCCCGTTGGGTGTCGTCGCGGTCTACGCGGCCAGCAACTTCCCGCTGGCCTTCTCGGTGCCCGGCGGCGACACCGCCAGCGCGCTCGCGGCCGGCTGCCCGGTGGTGGTCAAGGCGCACCCGGACCACCCGGCCACCTCGGCGCTGTGCGCGGACCTGCTGCGCGAGGCGGCCGTCGCGGCCGGACTGCCCGCTGACACCGTCGTCCTGCTGCACGGCTTCGAGGCCGGTACCGCCCTGGTACGGCACCCGCTGGTCTCGGCGGCCGGCTTCACCGGATCGATCCCCGGCGGCCGGGCGCTGTACGACGCCGCCGCCGCCCGTCCGCGCCCCATCCCCTTCTACGGCGAACTGGGCAGCCTCAACCCGGTCGTGGTCACCCAGGCCGCCGCGGCCGAACGCGCCGAGCAGATCGGCGCCGGCCTCGCCGCGTCCTTCACCCTCGGCACCGGCCAGTTCTGCACCAAGCCGGGCCTGGTCCTGGCCCCCGCCGGGGCGGACGGCGACCGGCTGCTCGGCGCCCTCACCGACGCCGCGAAGGGCGCGCCGGCCGGTGTGCTGCTCGACTCCCGGATGCGGGACAACTTCCTCCAGGGCGCCGCCGCCCGGGTGGCGCTGCCCGGGGTCACGGCGCCGGTCGGCCCCGGCGGCGGTCCAGGCGAGGTCGCCGCCGAGGGCGAAGGGGACGGCGACGACCTGTCGGTACGCCCCGGTTATGTCGTGGTCGAGGCGCGCGATCTCACCGACGCCGAGCGGGGCGCCGCGTACGACCTGCTGCTGGAGGAGTGCTTCGGGCCGCTGACGGTCGTCGTGCGCTACCGGGACGACGCCGAGCTGGCCGCAGTCCTCGACCGCCTGCCCGGCAATCTCACCGCGACCGCCCACCTCGGCGTCCGCGAGGCCGAGCGGGACGGCGGGGCGGCCGCGGCGCTGCTGGCCCGGCTCACCGCGCTGGCCGGCCGGGTGCTGGTCAACGGCTGGCCGACCGGTGTGGCGGTGGCCGCAGCCCAGCACCACGGCGGTCCCTACCCGGCGACCACCTCGACCTCCACCTCGGTCGGCGGCACCGCCATCGAACGCTGGCTCCGCCCGGTCGCCTACCAGGACACCCCGCCCGCCCTGCTGCCGCCGGAACTGCGGGACGGCAACCCGCTGGGCATCCCGCGCCGGGTGGACGGCGTGCGGGAGTAAGTAACGGGAGCGGTACCAGGAGCAGAGCGTCAGCGCGGTCCCCGGCCCGGTGGGAGGCACCCCCACCGGGCCTTCGCGCGCCCGGACACCGGCCGCGGACAGCGCTGACACCGCCCGCAAGCGGCCCCCCTCGCTCCGCCGCGCGGGCGGCGCCGGTAGTGTCACGGCCGGTGGCGCCTCCCCGTCCCGAACGGCCTGGACGAGAGCCAAGCCATCCCCCTACCCACTGTGACGCCGCTTGCTCCATCCGTGAAGTGAAGATCTTGTGCAGATATGACGATTGCCCGGCAGCTCTGCAACGCTTCACCGCAAGACGGAGTCATAACTCCCGCGGTCTTCAGGCAGACGCAGGGCTCAACGCTCCGAAGGAAGAGGTTCGATGACGCGGTCCCGCAGTAACCAGCAAAACCGCGGTTCGTCGAGGCACCGCGCCTCTCCCGTCTCCGTCGACGCGCAGGCGCCCGTGGTCGGCGGCAGGGCCGCCGCCCGCCGGCAGAAGAAACGCGGCGGGAAACGCGCGCTGAAGATCATCGGCTGGACCACCGGCTTTGTGGTGCTGCTCGGCGTGGGCACCGCGACCTGGGCCTACACCAAGCTCAGCGGCAACATCAAGTCCTCCGACCTGTACGCCGGCAAGTCCGGCGACGCGGGCAAGGAGAAGGCGGACGCCTTCGGCCGCACGCCGATCAACATCCTGATGATCGGTTCGGACGCCCGGACCAACGCCGCGGACTGCAAGCTCGGCGGCGCCTGCTCCACGTCCTCGGGCGCCCGGGCGGACGTGGAGATGGTGGTGCACATATCCGCCGACCGCACCAACGCGACGGTGATGAGCATCCCGCGCGACCTGAGGGCCGATCTGCCGGCCTGTGTCGACGAGGACAACCACACCAGTGTCGGGGCGCAGCCCGACACGATGATCAACTCGGCCCTCAACTGGGGCCCCGGATGCAGCGTCGCGGCCGTGCACCAGCTCACCGGCATCACGATCGACCACTTCATGATGGTCGACTTCTCCGGCGTGGTGAACATGTCCGACGCGGTCGGCGGCGTCAATGTCTGCGTCACCGCGAACGTCTACGACCCGTACTCGCATCTCAAGCTGAAGCAGGGCAGCCACGTGCTCAAGGACGTGGCCGCCCTGGAGTTCCTGCGCACCCGCCACGGCTTCGGCGACGGCTCGGACACCGGCCGCACCTCGTCGCAGCACATGTTCCTCACCGCGCTGATCAACAAGTTCAAGAACCAGAACACCCTCACCAGTCCCACGAAGCTGTGGAGCCTGGCCAACGCCGCCACCAAGTCGCTGACCGTCGACAAGGCGCTCAAGCCCATCCAGAGCCTGATCGGTCTCGCCAAGGACGTGAACAAGGTCCCCACCGACCGGATGACCTTCGTCACGATGCAGACCCAGCAGGTCCCGCTCACCACCGGTTCGAGCAAGACGGTGATCGGCCCCGGCGCGGCGTCGCTGTTCCAGACCATCGCCAACGACCAGTCGCTGACCACCGCCGCGGGCGCCAAGACCGTGAAGCCGAAGCCGTCCGGGCCGCCGCCCGTACCGCCCGCCCAGATCGCCGTCGAGGTGCAGAACGGCACCGGCATCGGCCACCGGGCCGCGGTGATCGCCGAGGGGCTGGTGAAGCAGGGCTTCAGCCAGGACACCACCTCGGGCAACGGCGAGGCGACCGACACCACCACGCTGACCTATCCCGCCGGCGAGCAGGCCCAGGCCAAGTCGGTGGCCTCCGCGCTCGGCCTGCCGGCCACCGCCCTCACCCAGGGCACCGGCAGCAAGCTCGTGCTGCTCATCGGCGCCGACTGGACGACCGGCGACACCTTCCCCGGCGGCAAGGCGAAGCCGGCCCCGGCCGACACCCAGTCGGCGCTCGGCGGCGCGGGCGTGCAGAACGGCAAGGACACCTCCAAGTGCGCCCCCGTCAGCACCTTCAGCACGATCGGCGAGACCGCCGAGGGCAAGGTCACCACCAAGCCGAGCCGCTACGGGATGACGCCGACCAAGGCGTACGCGATCAGCCCCGAGGTGAAGGACTCGGCGCCGTGATCACGGTCGGATGATCAGGCTCGTCCGGGCCGCCAGGGCGGCCCGGACGGCCCGCCCCCCCGCTCAGCGCTTGAGGGCCGCCCCCAGCGCCGCCAGCGCGCGGTCGACCACCGCCGGGTCGGCCGCGGGCCCGTAGTGGTCGACCCGCAGCATGTCCGCGGCCGACGGGCCGGTGCCCGCGGTGATCGGCGCCCCGGGGTCGGCCACCAGGGCGCTCGCCGCCAACTCGCCCGCGTGGATGCCCTGCGGCGTCCGTACCGTCGTGGCGACCGGCGCCGCGTCCCGGGCGTCGGTGACATACGGGGTCAGCCCCAGGTCGAGCGCGCCCTCGCGGGTACGGGCCGCCGCGCCGCGGTGCCGGGCGATCACCGCGTCGAGGCCCTCCTCCTCGATCCGGTCCAGGCAGGCCGCCAGCGCCAGCATCTCCAGCCGCGCCGGCGCGTGCGGCAGGGCGCGGCGCCCGGTGTCGATCCAGCGCTCCTTCCAGTCCAGCAGCGACAGGTAGGAGTGGCGCGGCGCGGCGGGATTGTCCGCCAGCCGCCGCCAGGCCCGCTCGCCGACCGCCACCGCCGACACCCCGGCCGGACCGCCCATCGCCTTCTGCGCGCCGACCACGCACAGGTCCACACCCCACGCGTCGGTCAGCAGCGGCTCGGCCGCCACCGACGCCACCGCGTCGAGCATCAGCAGCGCGCCGTGCGCCCGTACCACCGGGCCGATCCCGGCGACGGGGTTGCTGATACCGGTGGCCGCCTCGGCGTGCACCAGCGAGACGAGCTCGATCCCCGGGTTCCGCTCCAGCGCCTCGGCCACCTGGTCGGCGGTCACCGCCCGGTCGGACGGCACCGCCAGCTCCACCACCTTCGCGCCCGCGTCCCGCAGCCAGTCGCCGAAACCGCGTCCGTACGGTCCGGTGACCACGTTCAGCGCGGTCGAGCCCGGCCGGGCCGCACCCCGGATCGCGCCCTCCAGCGGCAGCAGCGCCTCGCCCTGGGTGATCACCACGTCGTTGTCGGTCCGCAGCAGCGCCGCGATCCGGCGCTCGGTCGCCGCGAACTCGTCGGCGGTCAGCGGCGGCAGGTCCAGCAGGGGGTGGTGGGACACGGTCGAGCGCTCCTCCGCGACTCGGGGGCCGGCAGGCCGGGGTGCAGGTGGTCCGGGGCGGTCAGGCGTGGTCGCGGGGACGGTCGGGCGGGTTCAAGGGCCCTTGGGGGGCGGTCAGGGGGCCGTGCGATCCGACATTACCCAGCGCCTCGTACAGTGCCGTGCATGGTCGATCGCGAGGTGTTGCACATCAGGGGCGGAATCCTGGCCGGACCGCGGGACGTACGCGACGAACTCTGGGTCGTCGGCGGCCGGATCACCTATCGGCGGCCCGCGGCGGAAAGCGCCGGAACCGTCACCGGATGGGTGCTGCCCGGCCTGGTCGACGCGCACTGCCATGTCGGTCTGGACGCGCACGGCGCGGTGGACCGGGACGCCGCCGAACGGCAGGCGCTCACCGACCGCGAGGCGGGCGCGCTGCTGCTGCGCGACGCCGGCTCGCCCGGCGACACCCGGTGGACCGACGAGCGCGAGGACCTGCCGAGGATCATCAGGGCCGGGCGGCACATCGCCCGCACCCGCCGCTACATCCGGAACTACGCCCATGAGATCGAGCCGGGCGACCTGGCCGCCTACGTCCGCCGCGAGGCCCGCCGCGGCGACGGCTGGGTCAAGCTGGTCGGCGACTGGATCGACCGGGAGACCGGTGACCTGGGCGCCTGCTGGCCCAAGGACGCCCTCGCCGAGGCGATGGCCGCAGCCCACGAGGAGGGCGCCCGGGTCACCGCCCACTGCTTCGCCGAGGAGTCGCTGGCCGACCTGGTCGAGGCCGGTATCGACTGCGTGGAGCACGCCACCGGACTGACCGCCGACACCATCCCGCTCTTCGCCGGGCACGGCGTGGCCATCGTGCCGACCCTGGTCAACATCGCGATCTTCCCAGCGCTCGCGGCCGGCGGCCGGGCCCGCTTCCCGCGCTGGTCCGACCACATGCTCCGGCTGCACGAGCGCCGCTACGCCACGGTCCGGGACGCCTACGACGCCGGGATCGCGATCTACGCCGGTACGGACGCCGGCGGCGGCCTGGCGCACGGCCTGATCGCGGCGGAGGTCGCCGAACTCGTCACCGCCGGGCTGCCGGTGGAGGCCGCGCTGTCGGCGGCCACCTGGGGCGCCCGCGACTGGCTCGGCCGCGAGGGGCTGACCGAGGGCGCCCCCGCCGACTTCGTGGTCTACGACGAGGATCCCCGCACCGACGTGGCGGTCCTGGGCGCGCCGCGGCGGATCGTGCTGCGGGGCGCGGTGGTGCGGTGAGAAAGGGCCGGGCGCGCACCACAAGCGGGTAACAAGCAGGAGGGGGGCCGCTGTCCGGCAGGGCCTCCCCCTTACGCTGTTACGGGCATCACCGGGGGAAGAAGACGGACGGGGCATATGGCTGACGGGCTTTTCGCCGGGCGTTACGAGCTTGCGGAGCTGCTCGGCTCCGGCGGGATGGCCCGGGTGCACCGGGCCCGTGACACCCGGATGGGACGTACGGTCGCCGTCAAGACCCTGCACGCCGAACTGGCCGGCGACCCGGGCGCGCGGCAGCGGTTCGCCCGCGAGGCGCGGGCGGCAGGCGCGCTGAACCACCCGGGGATCGTCACCGTCCACGACCAGGACGAGACCTCCGACGGCGACGCGGTGGTCCCCTTCCTGGTGATGGAGTACGTCCCCGGCATCACCCTGGCGCAACTGCTGCGCAAGCACGCGCAGTTGCCGCCCGAGCGGGCGGTGCGGATCGTGTGCGACGTGCTGGACGCGCTGGCGCACGCGCACAGCCACGGCACCGTGCACCGCGACGTCAAGCCCGCCAACGTGATGATCACCGAGGAAGGGGCCGTCAAGGTCACCGACTTCGGCATCGCGCGGGTGCTGCACAGCGACACCCGGCTGACCGCCACCGGCTCCGCGATCGGCACCCCCAGCTACATGTCGCCCGAGCAGATCAACGGCGGCGATGTGGACGCGCGCAGCGATGTGTACGCGGCCGGCTGCGTGCTGTTCGAACTCCTCACCGGCCGCCCGCCGTTCATCGACGGCAATCCGCTCAGCCTGATGTACCGGCATGTCCACACCCCGCCGCCCGCCCCCTCCTCCCGCGATCCCCGGGTGCCGAAGGCGCTGGACGATCTGGTGCTGGCCGCGCTGGCCAAGGACCCGGCCGACCGCCCGCCCACGGCCGCCGCCTACCGGGACCGGCTGCTCGGCTGGCTGGCCGCCACCGGCGCCGCCGCGCTCACCGGCCCGGCCGCCGCGCCCGAGGCCGTGGCGCGGTCCGTGCGGGAGGGCGCACCCGGACCGGCGGCCGGCCACGGCCCCGGACCGCGGGCCGGCCAGGACGCCCTGCACCCGTCCGCGCCCCGGCCCGCCGACCCCCGGGCGACCTTCGGCGTCGGGGCCAAGCTGCCCGTCCTGCCGCCGGCCCCGGACCGGCGGCCCGATCCGGCGCCCGCCGGGCCCGAGCAACCGCCGTACTCCCGCGCTGCTTCCTCGCCCGTCTCGCCCGCCTCGCCCGCCTTTCCCGCGCCGCGGGTCCCGCCGCCGCGTCCGCCCGCCACCCCGCCGCCGTTCGAACTGCGGACCAGCCCCGTCACGGACCGCGGCCGCGTGCGCAGGCGCTGGATCGCGGCGGGCGCCGGGGTCGCCGTCGCGGCGGTCGGTGTCGGTCTGACCCTCGCCTTCGCCCCGCTGGGCGGCGACCGGGGCGATCAGGGCGATCACGGCGGGAAGAGCAGCGGCGGACCGACCGCCACCCCCACCGTGCGGAACGCCGCCCTCGCACTCCACGGCGGCAAGCAGGGCAGCGGCTACAACGGCGGCCTCGACGGCGTGGTCCGCCCCTCGACCACCACGGGCGGCACCCTCCACCTCGTCTCCGACTACCCGCCCGCCGGCATGCTCGACCCGGCGGCCAGCTACGACACCACGTCCTGGAATGTGCAGCGCCTCTACCTGCGCAAACTCGTGGACTACGCGCCCGCGCCCGGCCCCGCGGGGCGCAAACTCGTCCCCGACCTCGCCACCGACACCGGCCATGTCAGCTCCGACGGCCTGACCTGGACCTTCCACCTCAAGCCCGGGCTGCTCTTCGACGACGGCACCCCGATCACGTCCAAGGACGTCAAGTACGGCGTCGAGCGCACCTTCGCCCGCGACACCTTCTCCGGCCCCTCCTACTTCGTGGACCTGCTCGACCAGGGCCAGCACTACCCGGGCCCCTACGAGGACGACGACCCCGACGGACTGGGGCTGCACTCGGTGGCCACGCCCGACGACACCACCGTCGTCTTCACCCTCGCCAAGCCGTTCGCCGACTTCCGCTACGTCCTCGCGCTGTCCATGGGCGCCCCGATCCCGCGCGCCGCCGACACCGGCGACGGCAAGGACTTCCAGCACCACCCGGTCGGCAGCGGCCCCTACAAGGTGGCGGACTACGACTCGGGCAAGTCCGTCGAACTCGTCCGCAACCCGTACTGGAAGCAGTCCACCGACAGCGTCCACTCCGCGCTGCCCGACGCCATCGACCTGAAGTTCGTCGCCGACCAGAGCACGGCGGACGCGGCGCTGCTCTCCGGCACCGCCGACCTGGACATCGACAACACCGGCCTGAGCGACGCCACTGTCAACAAGGTGCTCGGCGACAACGCGCTCAAGGCAGACACAGACCTGGTCTACAACGGCGCCACCCGCTTCCTGAGCCTCCAGACATCGGTGGCGCCCTTCGACGACTACCGCTGCCGCCAGGCGGTGCAGTACGCCGTCGACCGCCTCGCGGTACGGACCGCGTTCGGCGGCCCGACCAGCGGCGGCGACATCGCCACCACCATGCTGCCGCCGACGGTGGACGGCCACGACCCCGACGCGGCGCCGTACACCACCGCGGCCGGCGCCGCCGACCCCGACACCGCCAGGACCCAACTGGCCGGGTGCGGCGAGCAGGACGGATTCGACATCACGCTGGCGGGGGTCGACAGCGCGCAGACCACGGTGGCGATGGACGCGATCAGCCGCGCGCTGCGCGTGGTCGGCATCACGGTGAAGGTCAAGGCGGTGGACGCCACCGACTTCTACAAGACCCTGCATTCACCGGACGCGCTGAAGAGCAAGAAGTGGGGCATGGTGCTGACCAGTTGGGCCGCCGACTGGCCGACCGGCGGCGGCTTCCTGCGCGCCCTCGTCCAGCCCGGCGGCTACGCCGACTACTCCGGGCTCGACGACGCCGACCTCAACGACGCGGTCGACCAGGCCGACACCGAGACCGATCCGGCCGGGGCGGCCGACGCCTGGAAGGCCATCGACAAGCAGGTGATGGCCGAGTCCACCATGGTCCCGCTGCTCTACGAACGGCACCCGGTCTACCACTCCCCGCGCCTGACCAATGTCTACGAGCAGCAGGTGCTCGGCGGTGTCGACCTCACCGCACTGGGTGTCCAGCCGTAGCGCCGGCCAGGGCGGCGACGAAGCCGTCGGTGGTGAGCGGGTCGCGGACCGCGATCCGCAGCCAGTCCGGGCCCAGACCGGGGAAGGTGTCGGCCCGGCGCACCGCGTAGCCCGACTCCCGCAGCCGCAAACGGACTTGGGCCGCCCCGGGCAGCCGGAGCAGCAGGAAGGGCGCCTGCGGGGCGTCGCCGGCCACCTCCAGCCCCGCCGGGCCGCCCGACTCCCGCAGCCGGTCGACGAGATACGCGCGGTCGGCGGCGACCGTACGCGCCGCCCGGTCCGCCTCGGCCAGCGCGGCCGGCTCCATACAAGCCCCGGCCGCCGCCAGGGCCGGGGTGGACACCGCCCACAGCGGCTGCGCCCGCTCCAGCGCGGCGACCGGCTCCGGCGCACCCAGGACGTAGCCGATCCGCAGGCCGGCCAGCCCCCAGGTCTTGGTCAGGCTGCGCAGCACCAGCAGGCCCGGCAGGTCCCGCTCCCCGGCGAGGGACTCCCGCTCGCCCGGCACCGCGTCCATGAACGCCTCGTCCACCACCAGGGTCCGGCCCGGCCGCGCCAACCGCCGCAGCAGCGCGGCCGGATGCAGCACCGATGTCGGGTTGGTGGGATTGCCGACCACCACCAGATCGGCCTGCTCGGGCACCAGCGCGGGATCCAGCCGGAAGCCGTCGGAGGGGCTCAGCAGGACCCGTTCCACCGCGTGTCCGGCGTCCCGCAGCGCCGCCTCGGGCTCGGTGAACTGCGGGTGCACCACGACCGCCCGGCGCGGCGTCAGCGCCCGTGCCAGCAGCACGAACGCCTCCGCGGCGCCCGCGGTCAGCAGCACCTCCGGGTCGGGGCGGCCGTGCCGTACGGCGACGGCGCGCCGGGCCGCCCGGCCGTCGGGGTAGGCGGCGAGTCCGGCCAGCGAGGCGGCGATCCGCTCGGCCAGCCACGGCGGGGGCGTACCCGTACGGACGTTGACCGCGAGGTCGATCAGGCCGCCGCCGACCTCGGTGTCGCCGTGGTGCCGCAGGTCGTAGTCGCCCGGTGCGGCGGGGTCAGTGGGTGTGCGCATGCGGGTGTCCATGGGTGTGGGCCGGGTCGTCCGGGTGGTGGTGCGGCTGCTGCGGCGCGCCCACCCGGTCCTCGAAGCCGGGCATCGCGATCCGGTAGACGCAGGTGTCGCAGTTCATCCGCAGATCGCCCCCGACCGTCTCCCGGTAGCGCTCCATGACGAGTCCGGCCAGTTCCGGTTCGGGCCCGATGACGTCGGCGCAGCGCACGTCCAGCCCGTCGTGGCCCCGCGCCCAGGTGTCCGCCTGGTCCCTTACCCGGTCCGGCAGCACCCCGGTGAACAGGAAGTACGGCAGGACGACCACGCGGCGCGCGCGCAGCAGCCGGCAGCGGTCGAGGCCGGCCGGCACCGACGGTTCGGCCAGCGAGACGAACGCGGTCTCCACGCCCGCGTAGCCCCGGCCCTCCCACAGCAGCCGGGCCACCTTGAACACCTCGGCGTTCGCGTCCGGGTCGGTCGATCCGCGGCCCACCAGCAGCACGGTGGTGTCCGCCCGGTCCGCGCCGTCCAGCGCCTCGTCCACCCGGCGCTCCAGCACCGTGAGCAGACCCGGGTGCGGGCCCAGCGGGCGCCCGTACGCGTACGACGTGCCCCGGTGCCGCTCCTTCTCCCGGGCCAGCGCCGCCGGGATGTCCCCCTTGGCGTGCCCGGCGGACACCAGCACCAGCGGCACGGCGGCGAAATTCCGTACGCCCGCCGCCACCATGTCCCGTACCGAGTCCGCGAGCGGCGGCGGCGACAGCTCGATGAAACCGCCGCCCACCGGCAGCCCGGGGTGGGCCGCGCCGAGCTGGGTGACGAAGGAGCGGAAGGCCTCGGCGCCGGCCTCGTCACGGGTGCCGTGGCCGACGAGGAGGAGGGCGGGGGGATTCACTGGGCGGTCTCCTTGGGGTGGGCGGGCTCCTTCGCGGGTTCGGGCGCGGCGCCCGGCGCGGGGTCCGGCAGCGGGTGCGGGACGTAGAGCAGGGCGTTGAGCGCGGCGGCGGCCACCGCGGAACCGCCCTTCTCCGAGACGTTGCTGACCGCGGGCAGCCCGGACGCCCGCAGGCGCGCCTTGCTCTCGGCGGCGCCGACGAAACCGACCGGCAGCCCGATCACCAGCGCCGGGGCCGCGTCCAGCGCGATCAACTCCTCCAGCGCGGTGGGCGCGTTGCCGATCACCCACACCGCGCCGGGGCCGACTTCCGCGTAGGCCAGCCGGATCGCCCGCGCGCTGCGGGTCAGGCCGTCGCCGGCCCGGGCTTGCGCGAGCAGGCACACCGCCCGCAGCGCGGTGATGCCGGAGGCGACCATCTCCACGTCCGCGACCACCGGGGCGCCTCGGTGCAGCGCGGTGTGCGCGGCCCGCAACTCCGCCTCGTCCGCGACGAGATCGGCCGCGTACGTCAGGTCGGCGCTGGCGTGGATCACCCGCTCCAGCACGGCGCGGCGCAGCGGCGGCAGCGCGGAGGTGTCGAGGCGGGAGCGCAGGATGCGGTACGACTCCTGCTCGATGGGGTGGACCGTGCGGCTCACGCGGCGGCTCCTGGAGGTGGGGTGGGGATCATGACTGCCAGCGGTAGCCGCGCGGGGTGACCATCCGGCCGGCGATCTCGCGGGTGGCGGTGTTGCCGACGGTGACGACGGTGACCATGTCGACGGTCGTCACGTCGAGCGTGGCCAGGGTGGTGACCTCGGCCCGCTCGTCCGGCCGGGACGCGGCGTGCACGACGCCCACCGGGGTGGCGGGGGAGCGGTGCTCGGCGAGGATCGCCAGCGCTTTGGGCAGCTGCCAGTCCCGGCCGCGGCTGCGCGGGTTGTAGAACGTCACCACCAGGTCGGACTCGGCGGCGGCCCGTACCCGGCGCTCGATCACGTCCCACGGCGTGTGCAGGTCCGACAGGCTGATCGACACATGGTCGTGTCCCAGCGGCGCGCCGAGCAGCGCGGCGGCGGCCAGCGCGGCGGTCACGCCGGGGACGCCCACCACGTCGATGTCGTCGGAGGCCTCCGCCAGCGCGGGCGAGGCCATGGCGTACACGCCCGCGTCGCCGCTGCCGATCAGGGCGACCGCGTGCCCCTCGAGGGCCTGCGCGACGGCGGTACGCGCCCGCTCCTCCTCCGCGCCCAGCCCCGACTCCAGCACCCGGGTCCCGGGGGCCAGCAGGTCCCGGATCTGGTCCACGTACTGGTCGAGACCGACGATCACCGAGGCCCGCCGCAGTTCGGCCTCCGCCCGGGGCGTCATCAGGTCCCGGGCACCCGGTCCGAGGCCCACCACGGCCAGCCGCCCGCGCGGCTTCCTGCGCGCGACGGCCACGGTGGCCATCGCCGACTTCCGCTTCTGCACGACGAGTTCGCCCCCGGGCGCGCCGAGCAGCGCGGCCGCCTCGGCCACCGAGGGCGTCCCCACGGCGGCGAGCGGCGCGGCGGAGGGATTGGGCACGGCGACCTCGGCGAGCGCCGCCGCCGGGTACGTCAGCAGCGGCACCTTCAGCCTCGCGGCGGCCGCCACGATCCCGGGCTCCCCGGCCTTGGCGTCCACCGTCGCCAACGCGGCCACGCTCTTCGCTGCCAGTCCCGCTTCCGCCAGACTCCCCGCGATCAGCCCGGCGACCTCCTCGACCCCCACCCCCCGGCTCCCCCCGACCCCCACCACCAGCGACGGCGGCCGCACATAGACGGCGCGCCCCCCACCGTCCACCAGCCGATCGGTCACCCACACGAGGTACTCATCCCCGGCGGCAGCCGTTCCGCCACCGCTTCCGGGCCCACCGGCCGGCCCCGACCGGCCCCCGCCAGACGCGGCGAGGCCAGCGTCCTCGGGGACCGCCGTGCTCCCGCCGCCGCCCCGCGCTGTCGCGCTGTCACCGGACCCGGCGGGGGTCTCGGGGGATGTCGGATCCCCCGAGGCCGCCGCGGCGCCGGGAAGCGGCGCGTCGGGGCGCCGCGGGGTGGGGGTTAGGGCCGGCAGCGGGTCGGTCGCGGGGTTGTCCGCGGGGGTCTCGGGGGAGTTCGGGTCCCCCGAGGCCGCCGCGGCGGCGGGAAGCGGGACGGCGGGGGTCGGCGGTGTTGTGCCGGCCGGGGCGGCGAGGGGCCGCGCTGGCACCGCCCGGCTTGTGTCGGCGTGGGGGGCGACCGGGTTGGTCGCCGTGTTCCCAGCGGCGGTCTTGGGGGGGTTCGGGTCCCCCGAGGCCGCCGCGGCGGCGGGAAGCGGGACGGCGGAGGTCGGCGGTGGCGTGGCGGCCGGGGCCGCAATGGGCAGTGCCGGCAGTGGCCACATCGTGTCCGCGCGGAAGGCGACCCGTTCGCCGTCGAGGAGGGCGCGGGTCACCGCTGGGAGGGCGCCCTCGGCGGGGTAGGGGAGGAGGTCGAGGGCGGAGACGCCCACCGCGTCGGTGGCCGTGGTGACGACCGGGGTCGTACCGAGGACCGGGCTCAGGGCCTCGGCCAAGGCGTTGGCGCCGGAGGCGTGGCCGCCGAGGAGGGCGACGGCGTGGCGGTGGGCCTCGTCCACCGTGACGACCGCCGGGTCCGCCCGCTTCGTGGTGAGCAGCGGCGCGAGCAGCCGTACGGCCGCGCCGGTCGCCAGGAAGAGCACCAGCTGGTCGCACTCGGCGAAAGCGACGGGCAGGGCCTCGCGGACCGGGCCGTCGTAGAGCCGGGTGCGGCCGGGCCAGGCGGCGGCCAGCCGGGCGCAGCCGCCCCGCCCCGCCGCCGTCGCCGAGATGAGCCCGATCATGCAACCGCTCCTTCCACCGTCGCGGGGCGGACGCCCCACAGCACGAACACCGGATTGCCGGCCGCCAGCCGGACCACCTCACCGGGCAGCGGCGCCAGCCGGGAGGACTGCAGGAGCACCCCGTCCGGCACCAGGCCGGCCGAGCGCAGGGCGGCCCGGACCTCGGAGACCCGGTCCACCGCCGCCAGTGTCACCACCACGACCCGCCGCGCCCGCCGTCCGCACTCCGCCACGATCGCGGCCAGCTCACGACCGCCGCCCCCGACGAACACGGCGTCGGGATCGGGGAGTTCGGCCAGCACCCGGGGCGCCGCACCCGTGACCACCGAGACGTCCACCCCGTGCGCGGCGGCATTGGCCCGCACCCGGGCCGCGCCCTCCGGATCACGCTCGACCGCGACCACCGCCGCGCCGAACCGCGCGCACTCCACCCCCACGGACCCCGATCCGGCGCCGATGTCCCAGACCGATTCGCCGGTGCGGGGCCCGAGCCGGGCCAGCGCCAGCGCCCGCACCTCCGCCTTGGTGACCATCGAGTCGCGGTGCGCGAACGCCTCCTCGGGCAGCGCCCATCCGGCGGGCGCGGGCGGCGGACCGGCCAGCGTACGGGCCCGGGCGGCCACCAACTCCCGCTCGGGGCCGAGGCACAGCACCACGGACACCGCCTCGGGCCAGTCCCGTACGGCCGCCGCCGCGGGGGAGAGCCGCAGCACCGTCTCCGCGTCCGTACCGAGCGCGTGGGCCACCACCAACTCCCGGCTGACGCCGAGGCGTTCCAGGGCCGCCCCCAGCTCCGCCGGCCCCGCGCCAGGACCGGTCAGCACCGCCACCTTGCGGTGGGCCGCGCAGACGTTCACCGCGGTCCGCAGCTCGCGGCCGTGCGCGCTCACCACCAGCGCGTCGTCCCAGCTCAGGCCGAGCCGGGCGAAGGCGACCGCGACCGAGGGCGACGACGGCCGCACATCGAGGGCCGCCGGACCGAACCGCTCGCCCAGCGCCCGGACGATGCCGAAGAATCCGGGGTCGCCGGAGGCCAGCACCACCACCGGCCCGCCGTCTGCGGCGAGATGCGCGCCGATCGCGTCGAGCGCGGGCGCCAGCGGACCGAGCACCAACCGGCGTACCCCGGCGGGCGGTTCGGCGGCCGCCAGATGCCGGGCCGCGCCCACCACCAGACCCGCGCCGCTCAGCAGGACCGGGGGCAGCGCCCCGCCGGTACCCGCGCCGAGCACCGTGATCGCCCGGGCCGCCACCGGACACACCGGCTCGGCCACCGCGCTCACCGGCCGTCCGGCGGCACTCGCGTCGTCAGCCACGGGACTCGCGCAGCTCACGCCGGGCCACCGGGTCGGCCCGCCGGAAGCCGTGGAAGTGACCGGGGTGGTAGAGATGCGAACGCGTCCCGGACGCCGACAGCGCGGGCCCGACCAGGAACAGCGTGTGCTTCCACAACTTGTGCGCCTTGACGGTCTCTTCGAGCGTGCCGATCTCACAGCGCAGCAGCAACTCCTCCGGCCAGGTCACCTGATGGGCGATCAGCACCGGTGTGTCCGTGGGGTATCCGCCCTCCAGCAGTTCCGTGGCGAGCTGCCCGGACCGGGCCGCGGACAGGAACACCGCCATCGTCGTACCGTGCCGGGCGAACTCCCGTACCTCCTCACCGGGCGGCATCGGCGTCTTGCCGCCGCCCAGCCGGGTCAGGATCACCGACTGCGCGACCTCCGGGATCGTCAGCTCCCGCCCGGCCAGCGCCGCGACCGCCGAGAAGGACGACACACCCGGCACGATCTCCACCTCGACGCCGAGCGCCGCGCAGCGGTCGACCTGCTCCTGCGTCCCGCCCCACAGCGACGGATCACCGGAGTGGATCCGCGCCACCCGCAGATCCTCCCGGCCGGCCCGCTCGTAGACCGCCACCACGTCCTCCAGCGACATCGTCGCCGAGTCCAGGATCTCCGCGCCCGGCCGGGCATGCTCCAGCACCTCGGCCTGCACCAGGCTCGCCGCCCAGATCACCACATCCGCGTCCGCGATGGCCCGCGCGGCCCGGAAGGTCAGCAGATCCGCCGCCCCCGGGCCGGCGCCCACGATCGTCACCTTGCCGCTCACAGCTTTCCTCCCCGGCCGCCGTCGCGCCGGGCGGGCGCGATCAGCGTCGACAGATAGGGCAGCGGCCCGTCCGGCAGGTCGGCCGCCGGACGGATCGACTCCTCCGGCAGCCCGAGCGAACTGCCCCACACCGCGCCCTCGATCCGCCCGGTCGCCCGCAGCGCCGCGGCCACCTCCGCCGCCAGCCGGCCGAACTTGTACGCCACCACCGTGCCCGGCCCCTCCAGCGCGTCCTTCAGCGCCTCGGCCCCCGCCGTCACCGGCACCAGCGTCAGCGGCTCGGTGCCCTCGGCCAGTACGGCCCCGCTGCGGGCGGCCAGATCCTGCATCGCGGTGATGCCCGGCACCGTCTCCACGGTCAACCGCTCCTCGCCGCCGAGCAGTCCGGACACCGTCGCGGCCAGATAGGTGAAGGTCGAGTACACATTGGGGTCGCCGATGGTGGCGAAGGCCACCGTGCCGTGCGTACGCAGCAGTTCGGCCACCCGCTCGCCCGCCGCGTCCCATGCCGCCTCCCGGCGGGCCCGGTCGGTGCGCTCGTTGAGGGCGAACACCACCCGTACGACGGCGGATTCGGGTACGTAGTGCCGTACGGTCGCCTCGGCGCGGCCGAGTTCACCGCTGTCCATCACGGGGACGACCACGGCGCCCGCGGCCCGCAGGACGCCCACGCCCTTCACCGTCACCAGTTCGGGGTCGCCGGGGCCGACCCCGACCCCGGTCAGTCGCATGGCCATCCGGCACACCTCTCGACGAAGCGCCGGGCCAGGGACGGCTCGGCGGCCCAGTGCACATGCAGGTACGAGGCATGCACGTTGTTCTCCGCGAAGCCCTCGGTACGGCGTTCGGGACGGGTAAAGCCCCAGGCGGGGCGGTCGCCCGCGCCCGGCTCCAGCCGGGTGCGGTGGAACTCGTGGCCGCGCAGCCGGGTGCCGGCCGGCGCCAGCACGCTGTCGCCGAGCGCCACGGCCTCCCGGTAGCCCAGGGTGAGGCGGTCGGACATGGCCGCGGTGGCGTCCAGCACCCCGCACATGGGGGCGCCGTCCACCTCCCGGCTCAGATAGAGCAGGCCGGCGCATTCCGCGGCGATCGGCCCCCGGAAGGCGGCGACCTCCTTGCGGAGACGGGTGTTGGCGCTCAACTCGGGTGCGTAGACCTCGGGAAAGCCGCCGCCGAGGACGATTCCGGCGGTCCCCTCGGGGAGCGTCTCGTCGCTGAGCGGATCGAAGGCGGCCAGCTCCGCTCCGGCGGCGGTGAGGAGTTCCGCCTGCTCCGGATAGGCGAAGGTGAAGGCCGGGCCGGCGGCGAGGGCGATCACGGGCGCGCGGCGCGGCGGGCTTCCCGCCGCTCCCGGGTCCCAGGGCGCCGCGTCGAGGGGCGGGGCCGTCCGGGCCAGCGCCAGCAGCCCTGCCAGGTCGCAGGACGCCCGCACCCGCGCCGCCGAGGCGCGGACCCAGTCGCGTGCCTGGGCGGCCCGCTCGGGCGCCGGGACGAGGCCCAGGTGACGGGAGGGCACATGGAGGTCGTCCGCGCGGTGCAGGGCGCCCAGGACGGGGACACCGGCCTCGTCGAGGGCGGCCCGGAGGATCTCCTCGTGGCGGGGCGAGCCGACCTTGTTGAGGATGACGCCGCCGAGGCGGACCTCCGGGTCCCAGGAGGCGAAACCGTGGACGAGGGCGGCGACCGAGCGGGCCTGCGAGGAGGCGTCCACCACCAGGACGACCGGCGCGCGCAGCAGTTTGGCGACCTGGGCGGTGGACGCCAGTTCGCCGTGCCCGGAGGCGCCGTCGAACAGCCCCATCACGCCTTCCACCACGGCCAGTTCACTGCCCGCCGCGCCGTGCAGGAAGAGCGGGGCGATGGCCCGCGTCCCGCACAGATAGGGGTCGAGATTGCGGCCCGGGCGGCCGGTGGCCAGCGCGTGGTATCCGGGATCGATGTAGTCCGGGCCGACCTTGTGCGGGGACACGGCGAGACCGCGCCCGGCGAAGGCCGCCATCAGGCCGGTGGCGACCGTGGTCTTGCCGCTGCCCGACGACGGCGCGGCGACCACCAGGCGCGGGACGGCGGCGGAGGTCACCACTCGATGCCCTTCTGGCCCTTCTGGCCCGCGTCCATGGGGTGCTTGACCTTGGACATCTCGGTGACGAGATCGGCGGCGTCGAGCAGTTCGGCCGGCGCGTTGCGGCCGGTGATCACCACGTGCTGGCTGCCCGGCCGGTCCCGCAGCACCGCCACCACCTCGGCGGTGTCCACCCAGCCCCAGTGCATCGGGTACGCGAACTCGTCCAGTACGTACAGCTGGTAGGTCTCGGCGGCCAGATCCCGCTTGACCTGCTCCCACCCCTCGCGGGCCGCCTCCTCGCTGTTCAGCTCCTGCTCGGCGGTCCGCTGGACCCACGACCAGCCCTCACCCATCTTGTGCCAGGCGACGGTGCCGCCCTCGCCGGAGGCGCCCAGCACCCGCAACGCCCGCTCCTCGCCGACCTTCCACTTCGCGGACTTGACGAACTGGAACACCCCGACCGGCCAGCCCTGGTTCCAGGCGCGCAGCGCCAGCCCGAACGCGGCTGTCGACTTGCCCTTGCCCACACCGGTATGCACGATCGTCAGCGGCCGGTTGCGGCGCTGACGGGTCGTCAGCCCGTCGTCCGGCACCGCACTCGGCTGTCCCTGCGGCATCAGGCGGCCCTCCGTACGTCTTTGACCAGCGCGGACACACTGTCCGCCCGCAACTCCCCGAGCGTCACCGCGAGCCCGGCCAACTCCTGTGCCAGCGCGCCCGCCAGGCCCAGCCGCACCGGTCCCGACTCGCAGTCCACCACGACCGCCGCGGTGCCGGAAGCGGCCAGCAGCCGGGCCGCGCGTGCGGCCAGTGCCACCGGTTCGCGACCGCCGGTCGCCCGGCCGTCGGTCACCACGACCAGCAGCGGGCGGCGCGAGGCGTCCCGCAACCGCTCGATCCGCAGCACCTCATGGGCCTTCAGCAGCCCGGCGGCCAGTGGCGTCCGGCCCCCGGTCGGCAGCTTCTCCAGCCGCGCGGCGCCGGTGTCCACCGAAGAGGTCGGCGGCAGCGCCAACTCGGCGCCGCTGCCCCGGAAGGTGATCAGCCCGACCTTGTCGCGCCGCTGGTACGCGTCCAGCAGCAGCGACAGCACCGCGCCCTTCACCGCGCCCATCCGCTGCCGCGCCGCCATCGAGCCCGACGCGTCCACCACGAACAGCACCAGATTGCCCTCACGGCCCTCCCGGACCGCCTGCCGCAGATCGTCCTCGCGGATCACCAGCCCGCGCCCCTCGCGGCCACGCGCCCGCTGGTGCGGCGCCGCCGCCTGGATGGTCGCCGCCAGGTGCAGCCTGCCCAGCGCGCCCTCGGGCCGGCGGGCCCCGGTGGTGCGGCCGTGCGCGGTCCGGGCCCGCGAGCGCCGGCCGGCGGCGCCCTCGCCGAGGCCCGGCACGGTCAGCGGGCGCGTCTTGTACGGCTGCGCCGCCGCGGCGGGCGGCTGGGTGTCCTGGGCGCCGCCGGCCGCCGCGGGGGAGGGCTCGGCGCCGCCGGAATCCGGGGCGGGGCCCTGTCCTGAGCCCGCCTCGGGGGCGTCCCCTGGTGACCGCCGCGGGGGCCCGCCCCCGTCGTCCGGGTCCTGCGGGCCCTCCGGGCCGCCGTCCGGGTCCGGGTCGGGATCGTCGCCGCCCTCGCCGCGCTCGCGCTCCAGCGTCTCGTCCAGCTTGTCCTCGTCCAGCCCCGGCGCGTCGAAGGGATTGCGGCGCCGCCGGTGCGGCAGCGCCAGCAGCGCGGCCTGCCGCACGTCCTCGGCCAGCACCACCGTCCGGCCCGCCCAGGCCGCCAGCGCGGTCGCGGTCCGCGCCATCACGATGTCGGCGCGCATCCCGTCCACCTCGAAGGCGGCGCAGGTGGCGGCGATCTGGCGCAGCGCGCTGTCGCCGAGGCGCACCTCGGGCAGCAACGACTGCGCGGCCAGGACGCGCCGGCGCACATCGGCCTCCTGCGCCGCCCACTTCGCCGCGAAGCCGGCCGGATCGGCGTCGTAGGCCAGCCTGCGGCGCACCACCTCCACCCGCTCGTCCGTCTCCCGGGACGCGGCGACCTCGACGGTCAGCCCGAACCGGTCCAGCAACTGCGGGCGCAGCTCGCCCTCTTCGGGGTTCATCGTGCCGACCAGCAGGAAGCGGGCGGCATGCCGCACGGACACGCCCTCCCGCTCGACGTAACTCGCCCCCATCGCCGCCGCGTCCAGCAGCAGGTCCACCAAGTGGTCGTGCAGCAGGTTCACTTCGTCGACGTACAGGATGCCGCGGTGCGCCGCCGCCAGCAGGCCCGGTTCGAAGGCCTTCACGCCCTCGGCGAGGGCCCGTTCGATGTCCAGCGCGCCGACCAGGCGGTCCTCCGAGGCCCCGACGGGCAGCTCCACCATCCGCGCGGGCCTGGCGGTGCCTTCGACCGCCGGGTCGTGCGGGCCGTCCGGACAGCCCGGGTCCGGCGCCGCCGGATCGCAGCTAAATCTGCAGCCGGGAATCACCGCGACCCGCGGCAGCAGCGTGGTCAGCGCCCGCACCGCCGTGCTCTTCGCGGTGCCCTTCTCCCCCCGGACCAGCACACCGCCGATCGCGGGACTCACCGCGTTCAGCAGCAGCGCCAGCCGCAGCTCTTCCTGCCCGACCAGCGCGCTGAACGGATACGGCGTACTCACGATCGGGCCTCGTCCTTCATCCAGGGGCGGCTGCCCGCCGCGTGCGTTCGGCCGGCGGAGGGATACCAAAGGGCAACGGCGACGTCCCTCATGCCTCCCCCTCCAGATCGCCCTCGAGCGCGAGGTAGGTCTCCCGGAGGCGGTCGAGGGTGGCGGGATCAGGCTCCGCCCACAGGCCGCGGTCGGCGGCTTCCAGCAACCGCTCGGTCACCCCGCGCAGCGCCCACGGGTTGGACTTCTTCATGAACTCCTGGTTCTCCGGGTCGAAGACGTACTCGGCGGCCAGCCGCTCGTACATCCAGTCGTCCACCACCCCGGCCGTCGCGTCGTAGCCGAAGAGGTAGTCGACGGTCGCGGCCATCTCGAAGGCGCCCTTGTAGCCGTGCCGCCGCATCGCCGCCATCCACTTCGGGTTGACCACCCGCGCCCGGAAGACGCGGTGGGTCTCCTCGCCGAGCGTCCGGGTGCGCACCTGGTCGGTCAGCGCGCTGTCGCCGATGTAGGCCTCCGGCGAGGTGCCGGTGAGATGGCGGACCATCGCCACCATCCCGCCGTGGTACTGGAAGTAGTCGTCCGCGTCGGCGATGTCGTGTTCCCTGGTGTCCACGTTCTTCGCCGCCACCTGGATCCGGCGGAACGCGGTCTCCATGTCGCCGCGCGCCGCGCGCCCGTCCAGCCCGCGGCCGTACGCGTAGCCGCCCCACACCGCGTAGACCTCGGCGAGGTCCGCGTCGGAGCGCCAGTTGCGGGCGTCGATGAGCGGCAGCAGGCCCGCGCCGTACGCGCCCGGCTTGGAGCCGAAGATCCGGGCGGTGGCGCGGCGGCGGTCGCCGTGGGCGGCGGTGTCCTCGTCGGCGTGCGCCCGGACGTAGTTGGTCTCGGCGGGCTCGTCGAGTTCGGCGACGGCGCGTACCGCGTCGTCCACCAGGGCGACCACGTGCGGGAAGGCGTCGCGGAAGAAGCCGGAGATGCGGACGGTGACGTCGATCCGGGGGCGGCCCAGCTCCTGCGGCGGGACGATCTCGAAGCCGGTGACCCGGCGGGAGGCGTCGTCCCACAGTGGGCGGCAGCCCAGCAGGGCCAGGATCTCCGCGATGTCGTCGCCCTGGGTGCGCATGCAGGAGGTGCCCCACACCGTCAGGCCGACCGACGCGGGGTAGGCGCCGGTGTCCGCGAGGTGCCGGGCCAGCAGCGAGTCCGCCAGGGCGGTGCCGACGTCCCAGGCGAGCCGGGAGGGAATGGCCTTGGGGTCGACGGAGTAGAAGTTGCGGCCGGTGGGCAGCACGTTGACCAGGCCGCGGGTGGGGGAACCGGACGGGCCGGCCGGGACGTAACCGCCGCGCAGCGCCCGTACGATGTGGTCGATCTCGTCGGTGGTACGCACCAGCCGGGGTACGAGTTCGGTCGCGGCGAACTCCAGCACCCGCACCGCGTCCGGGACGTCGCGTCCGCCCAGCGCGCCGCGCACCACGTCCCCGGCCGCGCCGGGCGCCCAGTCGGCCGCCTCCATCGCCTCGGCGAGCCGCCGCGCCAGCAGCTCCAGCAGGTCCACCGTGTCGGAGGCGGTACGGGCCGGGCCGTCGGCGAGGGCGGTCAGCGCCTCCGGGACGGCCACCCGCGCGCCCGGCTCGGCCAGCAACTCCTTCTCCACCAGGCCGAAATGCTCGGCGAGCGCGGCCCGCAGCCCGGGGAACGCCGCGCCCACCCCGCCCCACACCTGGGCCGAACGCAGCACCGCCAGCACCAGGTTGACCCGCGGTTCGCGGACCGGGCCGTCGCCGAGGACATGCAGGCCGTCCCGGATCTGGACATCCTTGATCTCGCACAGCCAGCCGTCGACATGCAGCACGAAGTCATTGAAGTCGTCCTCGCCGGGCTGCTCCTCCACCTGCAGGTCGTGATGGAGTTCCGCGGCCCGCACCAGGGTCCAGATCTGGCTGCGGATCGCCGGTGCCTTGGTGGGGTCGAGGTCGTTCACCATGGCGTACTCGTCGAGGAGCTGCTCCAGCTTGGCCAGGTCGCCGTAGGAGTCGGCGCGCGCCATCGGGGGCACCAGATGGTCCACCACGGTGGCGTGGCCGCGCCGCTTGGCCTGGGTGCCCTCACCGGGGTCGTTGACGATGAAGGGGTAGATCAGCGGCAGTTCACCGAGGACGGCGTCGGGCGCGCAGCCCGCGGACAGCCCGAGGCCCTTGCCGGGCAGCCACTCCATGGTGCCGTGCTTGCCGAGGTGGACGATCGCGTCGGCGCCGAAACCGCCGTCCTCCGGCCGGGTCTCCAGCCAGCGGTACGCCGCCAGATAGTGGTGCGAGGGCGGCATGTCGGGGTTGTGGTAGATCGCGATCGGGTTCTCGCCGAAGCCGCGCGGCGGCTGGATCATGATGACCACGTTGCCGAACCGCAGCGAGGCCAGCACGATGTCCGAGCCGTCCACGTAGAGCGAACCCGGCGGCTCACCCCAGTGCGCCAGCATTCCGGCCCGCAACTCCTCGTCCAGCGTGGCGAACCAGCGCCGGTAGTCGGCCAGCGGGACCCGGGCCGGCGCGGTGGCCAGCTGTTCCTCGGTGAGCCACTCCACGTCGTGGCCGCCGGCCGCGATCAGCCGGTGGATCAGCTCGTCGCCGTCCTCCGGGAATTCACCGGTGGTGTAGCCGGCGTCGCGCAGCGCGCGCAGCAGCCCCACGGCCGAGGCGGGCGTGTCGAGGCCGACCGCGTTGCCGACCCGGGAGTGCTTGGTCGGGTAGGCGGTGAAGACCAGGGCGATGTGCTTGCCCGCGTTGGGCTTGTGCTTCAGCGCGGCGTGCCGGACGGCGATGCCGGCCACCCTGGCCGCCCGCTCCGGGTCGGCCGCATAGACGGGGACATCGCCCTCGCCGGTCTCCTTGAAGGAGAAGGGCACGCTGATCAGCCGCCCGTCGAACTCCGGGATCGCCACCTGCATCGCCGCGTCCATGGGGGACAGCGCGGCGTCCGACTCCTGCCAGGTCTTGCGGGAGGAGGTCAGGCACAGGCCCTGGACGATCGGCACGTCCAGCTCGGCGAGCGCGCCGATGTCCCAGGCCTCGTCGTCGCCGCCCGCGGTCGCCGCCGAGGCGACGGTGCCGCCGGACGCCAGTACCGTCGTCACGATCGCGTCGGCCCGGCCCAGCAGCTCGTACAGCCCGTCGTCCGCGTTGCGGAGCGAACCGCAGTACACCGGCAGGGCGTTGGCGCCCTTCGCCTCGATCGCCTCGCACAGGGTGTCGACGAAGGCGGTGTTCCCCGACAGTTGGTGCGCCCGGTAGAAGAGGACCGCGACCGTCGGCCGGCCGCTCTCGTCCGCGTAGCCGCCGTGCACGCCGAACTCCGGCATCGCGTGCGGCGGTTCGAAGCCCTCGCCGCTCATCAGCACCGTGTCGGACAGGAAGCGGGCGAGTTCGGCGAGGTTGGCCGGGCCGCCCTCGACCAGATAGCGCAGTGCCTGCGCCACCACCCCGGCCGGCACGGACGACAGCCCCATCAGCTCGGCGTCCGGCACCGATTCGCCGCCGAGCAGCACGGTCGGCACGCCGGAGGCGGCCAGCACATCGAGCCCGCGCTCCCAGGTGCGCCGCCCGCCCAGCAGCCGGACGACGGCCAGATCGGCGCCGTCCAGCAGCGCGGGCAGCTCGGTGTCCGGGTCCACCCGCGACGGGTTGCCGATCCGGTACGCGGCCCCGGCCGAACCGGCCGCGCGGGCCGCCAGCAGATCGGTGTCGGCGGTGGACAGCAGCAGAACGGTGGTCATGGTGCCCCCGGTGCGATGAAGGGGAGGCCGGCGGGCGCGCCGTCCTCGATGAGCCGCAGCAGCGCGGCGGTGTCCATGTGCTCCTCGACCAGATCGCCGAGCCGGTCCAACTGCTCCTCGCGCAGCGCCTCGAAGACGGTGTCCGGCGCCGGGACGAAGCGCCGGCCGGCCGTCGCGGCCACCTCCCGCAGGAACGCCCGGCGGAAGCCGTCGCTCTCCAGCGAGCCGTGCCAGTGGGTGCCCCACACCGCGCCGACCCGGCAGCCGTCCAGGAACGCCTCGCCCCCACCGGTCCGTTCGGCCACGCCGTGGTGGATCTCGTATCCGGCCACCGGCTCGCCGTAGGCGCTGCCGTCCGGACGCGCCAGCGTCTTCTCGACGGCGAACCGTATCCGGACCGGCAGCAGTCCGAGGCCCGGGACCGTACCCGCCTTCGACTCCACCTCGTCCTCGACGCGTTCGGCGAGCATCTGGTAGCCGCCGCAGATCCCCAGCACCGGACGGCCGCGCGCCGCCCGCTCCTCGACGGCTCGCGCCAGGCCCCGGGCCCGCAGCCACTCCAGGGCCCTGACGGTGCCCCGGGTGCCCGGCAGCACCACCAGATCGGCGTCCGCCATCTCCTCCGGGCGGTCCACGAACCGTACGACGACGCCCGGTTCGGCGGCGAGCGCGTCCAGGTCGGTGAAGTTGGACATCAGCGGGACCGCGGCGACCGCGACCCGCAGCAGATCCTCGCCGTGCGGCGTGCCCGCGGCGCTGTCCCGAACGGCGCCGCGGACCGGGACGCGCAGGCCGTCCTCCTCGTCGATGCCGAGGCCGTGCGTGTACGGCAGGACGCCGAGGGTCGGGCGGCCGGTGAGCCCGCGCAGCATGTCCAGGCCGGGCTGGAGCAGGGCCGGGTCGCCGCGGAACTTGTTGACGACATAGCCGCAGACCAGGGCCTGGTCCTCGGCGGAGAGCAACGCGGTCGTACCGAAGAAGGAGGCGAAGACGCCGCCGCGGTCGATGTCGCCGACGATCAGGGTCGGCAGGGCGGCCCGGCGGGCCAGCGCCATGTTCACGATGTCGGTACGGCGCAGATTGATCTCGGCCGGGCTGCCGGCGCCCTCGCAGATGACGGCGTCGTACGTCGACCCCAGCTCCTCCAGGCACCCCACCACGGTGTCCAGCAACTCCCGCTGCCTGCCGCCGTGATAGCCCCGCGCGCTCAACTCGCCCACCGGCTTGCCCAGCACGATCACCTGGCTGCTCCGGTCGCTGCCCGGCTTCAGCAGCACCGGGTTCATCAGCGCCGACGGCTCCACCCGGGCGGCCTGCGCCTGCATCGCCTGCGCCCGCCCGATCTCGGCGCCCTGCCGGGTCACGAAGGAGTTCAGCGACATGTTCTGGCCCTTGAACGGCGCGACCCGTACCCCTCGGCGCACCAGGAACCGGCAGATCCCGGCGGTCAGCACGCTCTTCCCGGCGTCGCTCGTCGTCCCGGCGACCAGCAGGCCCTTCACCGGACACCTCCGGGCAGCGCGACCGGCCGCGCGCGGTCCGGCCGGCCCGCCGCGGCGGCGGCCGACAGGCCCACCGACACGGCGATCGAGACGGCCAGGGCCAGCGCGCCGACCCGGCGGGACAGGCGGATCGCCCGGGAGATGTCGGCGGCGGCCGGCGGGGGGAAGGACGCGCCCAGCACCGGGCGGTGCTCGACCCGGCCCGCGTACGACAGCGTGCCGCCCAGCCGCAGGCGCAGCGCGCCCGCGAAGGCCGCCTCGACGGGGCCGGCGTTGGGGCTTGGATGGGACGCGGCGTCGGCCCGCCAGGTGCGCACCGCGGAGCGGGGGTGGCCGCCGGCCGCCGCGGCCAGCGCGGCGGTGAGCCGCGCGCCGGGGTAGCCGAGCAGGTCGTCCAGCCGGGCGCCGGCCCAGCCGAAGCGCAGATAGCGGGGGGACTTGTGCCCGACCATCGCGTCCAGGGTGTTGGCCGCGCGGAAGCCGGCCAGACCGGGCACCCCGCCCAGCGCGCCCCACACCAGCGCGCCCACCACCGCGTCGGAGGTGTTCTCGGCGACCGACTCCACCACCGCCCGGGCGATCCCGTCCGCGTCCAGCGCCCGCGGGTCCCGTCCGCACAGATGAGGCAGCCGCTCGCGCGCCGCGGCGAGATCCCCCGCCTCCAGCGCCGCCGCGATCGCCCGTGCCTCCCGGGCCAGTGAACTCCCGCCCAGCACCGACCAGGTGACCGCCGCGGTCAGCCCGACGGACAGCGCGGGGGAGGAGGCCACCGCGCGCCGCGCCACGGCAGCCGCGGCCACCGCGCCTCCGGCGCACAGCGCCGCGTACACCGCGCCGCTGCCCCGGTCGTCCCGCCACATCCGCCGCTCCAGCGCGCCCGCCGCCCGCCCGAACCCGGCGACGGGATGGCCGCGACGCGGATCACCGACGACGAGATCGGCGAGAAAACCGAGAGCGGCGCCGTACCCGAACACACGATCGGCACGCATCCTCAGGCCGCCGTCGCACTCCGGAGGGAAGGACCCCGGAACCGTCGGGCAGCCGGAGGGTGCGCGACGGCGGTACGGGCACCGCGCGCTATGCGGGGAATACCGGGAATACCGGGAATACGGGGAACGCCGGGAACACGTATGCGTGGGCCGGTCATGGCAGAAGTCCTCACTCAGGGTCCGCGCCCTGGCTCGACGTGACCGGCGGTGAGAGTCTCCTGGCTCCCGGATCTACGCACTCCCGGTCTTCCAGCCGGAAAACCGGCCGTGACGTACGGGTTGGGAGTGCACTCCCCGGTGACAGTGGCGGGACCGCGCCGGATTCGCACCGGACTTCCTCTCCTGCCGCCGTATGGCTCCCGGAAGTTCACCATGCCCGCCATACCCCGTCAACTCGCCCTTGACCTGCGCCGACGCAATGTGGCGAGGTCCACAGCGGGCGGCCGGCGGCCGGGCCGGGGGCGGTCCGCCGGGCCCGGGGACCAACTCCCGCCGGTGCCTTGCCTGATCAGCGCACGGGTCAGGGCCTCGGTGGGCCGCCCGGCGGCGTCCCGGCCGGGCCTCAGCCCACGATCAGGTCGATGCCGTACGCGACCGCCGCCGCGCAGGCGGCGAAGCAGAGACACGCGCCGGTACGGCTCCAGGCGGCGGACTGCCGGGACAGCCCGACGACGCCGAGGGTGAAGACGCCGACCAGGCCGACCGTCGCGACGAGGGTGACCGCCAGGACGGTGCCGAGGGCGTGCCAGTCGATGCTCATCAGGGATCCTTGCCGAAGAAGGGCCGAGAAGGGTTCGTAACGCCCACGACGCCCGCGAAGTGCCGGGGCCCGGGTGGCTCGGGTGGCCCGGGCGGCTCAGGCCGTGGTGGGCCGGGAAGCGGGGGAGACCGGGGCCGGGGTCTGTGCCTGGACCGAGCCGGCGCCCCCGGCCTGACCCGCCGCGCCCGCGGCCGGGACCACTGCCGTAATGGTCCCGGTCACCGCTCCCTCCGGCCGCGGGTCGTTGACGTTCGCGTGGGTGACCGGCCGGCGCCGGGCCACCGTCCACACCGTGCCGCAGGCGGCGAGGGCCAGCACCGCGACCGCGGCCACTCCCCAGTCCCCCCGGTCGGCCAGCAGCGCCGCGCCCGCCGCGACCAGCCCGGCGGCCGGCAGCGTCAGCCCCCACGCGGCGGCCATCCGGCCCGCGGTGCTCCACCGCACCACCCCGCCGCGCCGCCCCAGCCCGGCGCCCATCACCGCGCCGGAGCAGACCTGCGTGGTGGACAGCGCGAAGCCGAGGTGGGAGGAGGTCAGGATGGTGACCGCGGCGCCGGTCTGCGCGCTGAAGCCCTGCTGCGGCTCGATGTCGGTCAGGCCGTGGCCCATGGTGCGGATGATCCGCCAGCCGCCCAGATACGTCCCCAGCGCGATCGCGGTGCCGGCCGAGACGATCACCCACAGCGGCGGGTCGGAGTGCGGGGCGACGGCGCCGCCGGTGATCAGCGCCAGCGTGATGACGCCCATCGTCTTCTGCGCGTCGTTGGTGCCGTGGGCCAGCGAGACCAGGGCCGCCGAGGCGATCTGCCCGGCGCGGTAGCCCTTGGCGGTGGCGGCCGGATCGGCGCGGCGGCCCAGCCGGTAGCTGAGCCGGGTGGCGAGCGTCGCGGCCAGCCCTGCCACCACCGGCGCGGCCACCGCCGGGACGATCACCTTCATGACCACCGCGTCGCCGTTGACCCCGTGCGTCCCGACCGCGACCAGCGTCGCGCCGATCAGGCCGCCGAACAGCGCGTGCGAGGAACTCGACGGCAGTCCGGCCAGCCAGGTCAGCAGATTCCACAGGATCGCGCCCACCAGCCCGGCGAAGATCACCTCGGGCCGTACGCCGGCCGACTCGTCCACGATGCCGCCGGAGATGGTCCTGGCGACCTCGACCGACAGGAAGGCGCCGACCAGGTTGAGGACGGCGGACATGCCCACCGCCGTCCGGGGCCCCATCGCCCCGGTCGAGATGGTGGTGGCCATCGCGTTCGCGGTGTCGTGGAAGCCGTTCGTGAAGTCGAAAACGAGGGCGGTGGCGACCACGATTCCGATCAGGAGCGTGATGTGTTCCATGGACCTGGATTCGGTGGATCGGGCAGGGGCGAGCCGAACGTACGGATCTTTGATGAACGGAAGATGAACTGTCGCCGTACGTGAGGTGCTGAG
Source organism: Streptomyces polygonati (assembly GCF_042650325.1). Classification (NCBI taxonomy): domain Bacteria; kingdom Bacillati; phylum Actinomycetota; class Actinomycetes; order Kitasatosporales; family Streptomycetaceae; genus Streptomyces; species Streptomyces polygonati. The sequence continues at coordinate 323,187 of NZ_JBHSBB010000003.1, forward strand.
ATGTCCGGAAGCTGAACGGGATGTCAAGCGGAACCGATCATGGGCGGTCGGCCCGGTGAATCCGCCCCGTCCGGTCGCCGACCGGCCGGGCCCCGCATAATGCCCCTGCGATGGCGCGAGATCCCCGGCGAGCGACGAGCGAGGTGGCCGACGATGCACGACGCGGTGCAGGACGCGGTGGAGAAGGCCTGGTCGGACGTGGTGGACACGGCCCGCCGCACGGTGACCGACGGACTGGTCGTCGGCACCTCCGGCAATGTCTCCGCCCGGGTCGGCGATCTGGTGCTGATCACCCCGACCGGCGTCCCGTACCACCGCCTGGGCCCGGACGACGCGGTCGCCGTGGACCTCGACGGACGGCAGGTGCGCGGCGAGCTGCGGCCCAGCAGCGAGCTGCCCATGCATCTGGCCGTATACCGTCGGACACCGGCCCGGACGATCGTGCACACCCACGCGCCGCACGCCACCGCCGTCTCCGCGCTGGTGGACAAGCTGCCCAACATCCACTACATGGCCGGCGCGATGGGCGGCCAGATCCACGTCGCCCGCTACGCGCTGTACGGCACCGAGGAACTCGCCGGCGCGGTCCTCAAGGCGCTGGGCGACCGGACCGGCTGCCTGATGCGCAACCACGGCACCCTCGTCCACGCCGACACGCTCGACCGGGCCTACGACCACACCGCGCAGCTGGAGTGGATGTGCCGGGTGTGGCTGCTGGCCCGGGCCGCCAACGACACCTCCCCGCGCACCCTGTCCCAGCGGGACATCACCCGCGCGGCGGCCAAGCTCAAGGGGTACGGGCAGGACTGAGCCGGGGCCCGCGCCCAGCAGGGACGCGGGGAGCGCGATCGGCGCCCGCCACCCCGAACCACCTCCCCTACCCCGTTTCCCGCCGCCCCACCCAACCCTCGTCTCCCCCTGGCAGCCGCGCCGCCGACCGCTCACACTGGAGGGGATGCGCCTTCGAACCGCGGTGGCCCTGACGGCCACCACCTTGGTGGGTGCCGGTACGGCCGCGCTGGCGGCCGGCCGGTACGGATCCGCGTTCGCCCTCAAGCCGTCGGTCGCCGGACCCGCGCCCGGGGCCCTGATCCGGGTGCGGGCCGTCACCCGTGACCAGGTCACCCTGGACCGCACCGAGTCCTCCGCCCGGCCCGGTGTGTACGGCCTGGCCGGCATCGGCGTGCACGCCACCGTCGGCCGGGTGGTCGGCCAGGACACGCGGGTGGTCACCCGCCGGCTGCTGCGGGTCGACAAGGGCGTACTGGGCGTCGGCACCTTCGTCCGGGTCACCTCGCAGGTCTATACGGGCGACCCGACCAGCGCGCTCGCCCTGGACTACGCCGACGTGCGGGTGCGCGGCGAACTCGGCGCGCTGCCCGCCTGGTTCGTGCCCGGCGCACGGGCCACCTGGGTGATCGCCGTGCACGGTGTGGGCGCCACCCGCGAGGACACCCTGAACGTGCTGCCGATCCTGCACCGCTTCGGCTTCCCGGTGCTCGTACCGGCCTATCGCAACGACCCCGGCGCCCCCGCCTCGCCCGACCGGATCGGCCACCTGGGCGAGACCGAGTGGCGCGACCTGGACGCGGCCATGCGCTACGCCCGGGACCGAGGCGCGGAGCGGATCGTGCTCTACGGCTGGTCCAGCGGCGCCACCATGGCGCTGCGCGCCCTGCACCAGTCGCCGGTGCGGGACCGGGTCGCCGGACTCGTCCTGGACTCGCCGGTGCTCGACTGGCGGTCCACGGTACGGGCCGCGGTCACCCAGCACCGGCTGCCCGGACTGCTCACGCCGCTGGCGGTGCGCGCCGCCGAGGGCCGGACCGGACAGCACGGCGCCCGCCACGCCGAGGCCGTCGAGCCGGAGCGGCTGACCGTGCCCACTCTGCTCATCCACGGGCCCGACGACACCTTCGCCTCCTTCGAGGACACCCGGGAGCTGGCCGAGCGGCGGCCCGAGCTCGTCGCCCTGCACACGGTGCCCGGCGCCCCGCACGCCGCCATGTGGAACGTCGATCCCGACGGCTACGAGGAGACGCTGCGGCGGTTTCTGACCCCGCTCATGTGAGCGCTGGCCGGGGTGCGGACCGGTCCCGTTTGGGATTCCGGGCACTGAGCGGCGAGACTGCTCCAGTGACGTCCCGTAGCCCGCGAGACACTCCGCTCCGCATCGTCCCCCGCCGGCCGCTCACCGCCGCCCGCAGGACCGCCACGACGCGCAGGCCCAGACCTCCGCGCCCCCCTGAGGGCACGCCCTCGGTGCCCGACCTCGCCCGGCTGGCCCGGATCGAACTCGGCGCCGCCGTACGGCTCGCCCGCTGGGCCGGCACCGGCCCGGGCACCGCGGGGCCGACCGGCATACTCGACGACGCCACCCTCAAGGAGGCAGCGGACGCCCTGGACTTGACGCCGGGCCAGATCCGTACCGCCTGGGACCGGGCCCGGTTGGCCGGTCTGATCGAACTGCACGGCGGCGCCGCCCGGCCAGGCTGGCGGCTGCGCGCCTGGGACAACGACGACACGGCGGTGCTGCGCGGCTGGGTCGCGCTCTTCGACGCCTGGTCGCTGGCGCACCCCTTCCGGCTTGGCGGCGACACGGCCCAGACACCGGGATCCTCCGGTCCCGACGCGGCGCTGGTCGCCGAAGTCATCGAGGCCGCACCGCAGTTGCTCTCCTTCCTGCACCTGTCGAACGGCCCGGTGCCGATCGAGATCCTGCTGGACCTGCTGCGCCAGCGCGTCGCCGAACTCCGCTCCGAGCGCCACGAACCGCCCACCGACGGCGCCCACGACCCGCTGCCCGCGCTGCTCGACTGGACCCTGGAGGCGGCCGCCCTCGTCGGCGCGCTCGGCCCGCGCGATCCGCGCCGCCCGGACGAGGTGGCGCTGACCCCGCTGGGCAGTTGGGCGGTCTGGGTCAAGCTGGAGCAGATCTGCGTGGCCGCCCAGGGCCCGGCCGGGCACATGGAGCAGTCCGCCGAGACGATGCTGCGCGCCTGCGCCCGCCTGTCCCCGGGCCCGGCCCGCGCCGAGTACCGCGCCTGGCTGGCGGCCCGTCCGATCGCCCCCGCCGTCGCCGAACTCCTGGAGACCGCCCGCGGCGACGACGCCCTGCTGCGCGGCCTGGCCTTCGAGGCGCTGCGGGTGGTCGGCGATCCGGCCGAGGCCGCGGTACGGGCCGGGGTGGACGAGCCGGTGCTCCGGCCGTACGCGGTGCTGTGGCTGGCCGAGCACGGCGGCGGCGATCCGGACGACGCCACCGGGCTGCTGACCCGCGAGGAGGCCACCTGGCTGTGGGTGGACACCGCGGCGGCCGTCGCCGACCACGGCGAGGACCACCTGCTGGTGAGCCATCTGGAGACGGCCGTGCAGGGCTCGGTCCCCGGCCTGCTGGAAGAGGTCCGCAACGTCGGGCACCCGCGGACCGTGCAGGTCCTGGTCGCCCTGGCCGCCGCCCATCCCGACCCGGCGGTGGCCAAGGCGATGCGCAGGGCCGCGTTCCAGGTGCACACCGGGGAGGCGTGAGGGCCGGACGCCCGGCGGCGGCCCGCCCCGGCCCGGCCGGCGGTGTCGCGGGCCCTGTCGCGGCGGTCCGTCCCGCCCGCCCGGTGCGGCCGGCCGCGGTCCGCACCCGGGGCCCGGCACATCGGTTGCCGGACCCCAGTAGAATGGCGGCATGGCAGTTTTCCTCCTCGATTAGCCGCGGCGTGCCACCTCGACGCCCCCTGACCGTCGTCCGCATCGCCCTGGAGCTTTTCCCGTGATCACTGCCACCGGTATCGAATTGCGCGCCGGCGCCCGCATCCTCATCGAGTCCACCTCCTTCCGTGTCGCCAAGGGCGACCGCATCGGCCTGGTCGGCCGCAACGGAGCCGGCAAGACCACCCTGACCAAGGTGCTGGCCGGCGAGGGCCAGCCCGCCGCCGGCAGCGTGACGTGCAGCGGCGAGGTCGGCTACCTCCCGCAGGACCCGCGCACCGGCGACCTGGAGACCCTCGCCAGCGACCGCATCCTGTCCGCCCGCGGCCTCGACACCGTCCTGCGCAAGATGCGGGAGAACGAGGAGCGGATGGCCAACGGGAAGGGCGCCACCCAGGCGAACGCGATGAAGAAGTACTCGCGCCTGGAAACGGAGTTCCTGACCAAGGGCGGTTACGCCGCCGAGGCCGAGGCCGCCACCATCGCCGCCGCGCTGGGCCTGCCCGACCGGGTGCTCGGCCAGCAGCTGCACACCCTGTCCGGCGGCCAGCGCCGCCGGGTCGAGCTGGCCCGGATCCTGTTCTCGGACGCCGACACCCTGCTGCTGGACGAGCCGACCAACCACCTCGACGCCGACTCCATCGCCTGGCTGCGCGACTACCTGAAGACGTACCGCGGCGGATTCATCGTCATCTCCCACGATGTGAACCTCATCGAGACGGTCGTCAACAAGGTCTTCTATCTCGACGCCAACCGGTCCCAGATCGATGTCTACAACATGGGCTGGAAGCTTTATCAGCAGCAGCGCGAAGCCGACGAGAAGCGCCGCAAGCGCGAGCGGGCGAACGCCGAGAAGAAGGCCTCCGCGCTGAATACCCAGGCCGACAAGATGCGTGCGAAGGCCACCAAGACCGTCGCCGCGCAGAACATGGCACGGCGCGCGGAGAAGCTGCTGGCCGGGCTGGAGGCGGTCCGCGCCTCCGACAAGGTCGCCAAACTGCGCTTCCCCGATCCCGCGCCCTGCGGCAAGACCCCGCTGATGGCCTCCGGGCTGTCGAAGTCCTACGGCTCGCTGGAGATCTTCACCGACGTCGACCTGGCCATCGACCGCGGCTCCCGGGTGGTCATCCTCGGTCTCAACGGCGCCGGCAAGACCACGCTGCTGCGCCTGCTGGCCGGGGTGGAGAAGGCCGACACCGGCGAGGTCACCCCCGGGCACGGCCTCAAGCTGGGCTACTACGCCCAGGAGCACGAGACGCTCGACCCGCAGCGGACGGTGCTGGAGAACATGCGGTCCTCCGCGCCCGACACCGACCTGGCCGAGATCCGCAAGATCCTCGGCTCCTTCCTGTTCTCCGGCGACGACGTGGACAAGCCGGCCGGTGTGCTGTCCGGCGGTGAGAAGACCCGGCTGGCACTGGCCGCGCTGGTGTCCTCCAGCGCCAATGTGCTGCTGCTGGACGAGCCCACCAACAACCTCGACCCGGCCAGCCGTGAGGAGATCCTGGGCGCGCTGCACACCTTCACCGGCGCGGTGGTCCTGGTGACCCACGACGAGGGCGCGGTGGAGGCCCTCCAGCCGGAGCGGATCATCCTGCTGCCGGACGGGGTCGAGGACCTGTGGAGCCAGCACTACGTGGATCTGGTGGCCCTGGCGTGACGGTCGGGCCGGTGTGAGGGTGGCGCCGGCCCGAGGACCGCGGGGCCCCGGCGGTCCCCCGGCGGTCGGATGATCATGTCGATTGGATCATTCGGCCCATCGGTGATCCTTCATCTGTATGAGTCCGGCTGGTACCGGTGCCGCGGGGCCCCGCGGCACCGCCGGAGCCGGTGATCAGTGGTGTGACGTCGGTGAACTCCTTACCGACCACTCCTGACCTGCCAGTATTCTCCGGGGTCCGGACCCCCGCCGGAATGCCGGCGGCGCGAATTTCCCGCCGCGCCCGTTCCGGAGCCGCTTTCCCGGCATTCAGCGGGCGAATGTCCCGCGATCGACCTTGTCGAATGGGTGGCCAGGAACGCGCCGAGGGGTGATCATGAGAGTTCCATAGCGCACTTCCCTAGAGGAGGCACGGGTGGCCGAGACTCTGAAGAAGGGCAGCCGGGTAACCGGCGCCGCGCGCGAGAAGCTCGCGGCGGACCTGAAGAAGAAGTACGACTCCGGTGCGAGTATCCGGGCGCTGGCCGAAGAGACCGGCCGCTCCTACGGATTCGTGCACCGGATGCTCAGTGAGTCCGGCGTGACCCTGCGAGGGCGCGGCGGCGCGACACGGGGCAAGAAGGCCGCTGCCGCCTGACCCCGCGAGGGGCCGGGCGGTGTCCGCCGGACCCGGAAGGTTACTCTTCGGTAATCATGTCCGCGGTCCGCTCGGAGGTTCTCGATGCCCGACGTCATGCCCGTCATGCCCCTGCTCGAACGTGACGGGGTCCGGCTCACGGTCGACGACGCCGTCGCCCATGTCACGTTGTGCGCCCCGGCCCGGCGCAACGCCCAGTCGCCCGCCCTGTGGCGGGCGCTGACCGAGGCGGGGCGGCTGCTGCCGGGGCAGGTGAGGGTCGTCGTGCTGCGCGGCGAGGGGATCTCCTTCTCCGCCGGGCTGGACCGTCAGGCGTTCACGCCCAAGGGTTTCGACGGCGAGCCCTCCTTCCTGGAGCTGGCGCGCCGTCCGGAGGCCGAACTCGACGCGGTCATCGCGGAGTACCAGGAGGCCTTCACCTGGTGGCGCCGCACCGACCTGATCACGGTCGCCGCCGTGCGCGGCCATGCCATCGGCGCCGGTTTCCAGCTCGCGCTGGCCTGCGATCTCCGGGTCTGCGCCGACGACGTCCAGTTCGCCATGCGGGAGACCGGGCTCGGCCTGGTACCCGATCTCACCGGCACCAGGCCACTGGTGGAGCTGGTCGGCTACGCCCGCGCGCTGGAGATGTGCGTCACCGGCCGTTTCGTCCGCGCCGAGGAGGCCGAGCGCACCGGCCTGGCCAACGCGGTCGTGCCCGCCGCCGAACTCGACGCGGCGGTCGCCGATCTCGTGGCGGCGCTCCTCGGGCCGGCCCGCGACGCGGTCAACGAGACCAAGGGGCTGCTGCGCGGCGCCCTGACCCGTACCGAACCGCAGCAGTACGCGGCCGAACGCGCCGCCCAGGGGCGCCGGCTGCGCGACCTCGCGGGGCTGGGGGAGTAGCGGGGGAGCCCGCCCGCATGGCTCAGCCCACGTCCGTCACCACGACGGCCACCTCCACCGGCCCCGGGGCGCCCGGGGCCGCGGCCGAGGCGACGGCGGCGACGACCGCGCGGGCCACCACCAGCGGCTTGTGGCCGGCGGCGACGGCGATCTGGACCTGCACCTGACGGGTCATGGGAGCGGTCTCGGGCAGGTCGCGGACCCGGACGCCCGGCCCCAGGCCGGCCAGCCGGCGCGTCAGGCGCCGCACGCCGAGGACCGCAGCGGCGGCGGCGCCGACCGCGGCCGGGGCGTCCGGCGCCCCGACCGGCGGGATCTCCTCCGGTTCCGGCAGGACGACGCCTTCGACCACCTCGCCCGGCGGCAGCGCCGGGACGTCCTCCAGCAGCCCGGTGATCCGCAGGTCCACCGCCGCCACGGCCAGCCCCACCCCTTCCGCCGCCGCCTCCCACAGCACGTCCCGCAGCCGCTGCGCGGTCAGCGGCAGCGGCTCGTCGGCCGCCGCGTCGAAGGCCGCCTCGACCCGGACCGGCAGATGCGGCAGCGCGCCGGCCGGCGCCACGGCCGGCACCTCCGCCTCGTCCGGGTCCGCCGGCAGCACCTCGACCTCGCGCAGCCGCACCCCGGACATGCCGGCCACCGCCCGCCGCAGCGCCCGCACCGCCGCGCTCTCGGTGATCCACACCGCGTCCTCGGCCTCGCCGAGCGGAAGGAGCCGTCCCAGGGCGAGCTGCTCCCGTACACCGCGGGTCAGTCGGTCCATGGTCACCAGGCATCGCCTTCCGTGGGCCGACCACTCGAACGGGGGGTCGGCGGAACCCTTCGGACGCATCCCCGGAGCGCTTCGGGACACGTCCGCCTAGTGTGGAACACGGAGCAGCCCATACGAAGGGACGACTCGCGATGACCGACGCAGAGCAGGGCAGGCCGGAACCGGACGGCCCGTCATATCCCAGCGGGGGCCGGACGCTGGAGAAGGGCGGCCCCGGCGACCCGGGTCGCAAGGTCCTCGGTCCGCCGGCGGGCCGTGGGCGGACCACCATCGCCGACGGCGTGGTGGAGAAGATCGCCGGACTCGCCGCCCGGGACGTGGTGGGCGTGCACGCGATGGGCACCGGCCTGACCCGTACGTTCGGCGCGGTCCGCGACCGGGTGCCCGGCGGCAGGACTTCGGTGAGCCGGGGCGTCAAGGCCGAGGTCGGCGAGGTGCAGACCGCGCTCGACCTGGACATCGTGGTCGACTACGGCGTCTCGATCATGGATGTCGCCCGCGCCGTGCGGGAGAACGTGATCGCGGCGGTGGAGCGGATGACCGGACTGGAAGTGGTCGAGGTCAATGTCGCCGTCGGCGATGTGAAGCTCCCCGACGAGGAGGACGAGGACGACCGTGAGCAACGGGTCCAGTAGCGGGACCCGTCGCGGCGCGCGGGCCGTGCGGCGGACGAAGGACCGGAGCACGTGCCGGTGCGCGGAGCAGGGGACGGACCAGCGGATGTACCAGGGGATTCACCAGGGGACGGAGAGCGCGGAATGAGCATGGCGGTGATCGGCCTGGCCGTCGGGATGGTGCTCGCTTTCGCCGGATTCTTCGGCGGATTCGGCGCCTTCTGCCTGGTGGCGGGACTCGGCGCGATCGGCTTCTTGGTGGGCAAGTTCTTCGACGGCGACTACGAACTGGGCGAGTTCTTCCGTCCGCGTGACCGCGACCGTGATCGTGACCGGCGGCGCTGATGGCGGCGCCCGTCCCCCAGCAGCTGCCGCCCGCCGAGCGCGGCTCACTGCGGATCGCGGACCGGGTGGTCGCCAAGATCGCCTCGTACGCGGCCGGTGAGGTGCTGGCCGAGGCGCCCGGGGCCGAGCTGGTGCCGCGCGACGCCGTCCCGCACGCCACCGTGTCGATCCGCCGGGACACCGCGCGGCTGCGGCTCACCCTGGAGCTCGGCTATCCGGCCGACCTCGGGGCGGTGAGCGCGTCGGTACGCCGTCATGTCGGCAGCCGGGTCGAGGCGCTGACGGGGCTGGCCGTTCCCGAGCTGGCGGTCGAGATCGAGCGGCTGCACTCGGCGTCCGTCCGCCGGGCGAACGACGGGAGGGTGCGGTGAGCCACAGCGGTCCGCCCGAGCGGCCGGAGCGGGACGACGAACCCACCCGTGAGATGCCCACGACCATCGGCGCCCATGCCCCCGGCAGCGAGCCGGTGGGCAGCCTCCGGTACGCGGGAGCGGTCGACGAGCAGGAAGCCCCGGCGGACGACGAGGCGGGCGAGGCGCAGACCAAGCGCTTCTGGTCGCCGCGCCGGGTGCCCTCGGCGATCACCGCCGCCTGCGTCTTCGCGCTGTCGGGGCTGTTCCTGTACGACGTGTCGTCGGTGCGGGCCGGCCGCAAGGCGATGAGCTGGCGCAAGACCCTCGCCGAGCAGCTCGCCACCCGCCACCTGGACAACGTGTGGATCATCCTGGGCGCCATCGTCTGCGCCCTGCTGGGCCTGTGGCTGCTGGTGCTCGCGCTCACCCCCGGCGAGCGCGGCGTGCTGCCGATGGCCCGGGCCGGCGCCGGCGGCGTACGGGCCGGACTCGACCGGCACGCCGCCGCGCTCGTGCTGCGCGACCGGGCGATGGAGGTGGCCGGGATCCGCTCGGCCCGGGTCGCCGTCGGCCGCGGCCGGGTCAAGGTCCACGCCGCCTCGCACTTCCGCGACCTGGCGGACGTACGGCGTGACCTGGACCGGGCACTGGACCAGGCGGTACACCAGCTCGGACTCGCCGAGCCACCCGACCTGCGCGTGCGTGTCGAGCGCGCCGACAAGAAGGCGTGAGGAGAAGGCCGATGCGCCGCGTCACGGTCAACCGGATCCTGCTCGCCCTCGTCGGCCTGGTGCTGCTCGCCCTGGGGGTCGCCGTCCTGATCGGCAGTCTGAACCTCCAGCGGCACTGGGACTTCACGCTGCCCCCGTCCTGGCCCTTCAGCGGCCCGAAGGACGTACTGCTCACCAACCACGACCGGACCCTCTACCGCTCGCGCGACTGGTGGTGGCCGGTCGGCATCGCCTCGCTCGCGGTCGTCTTCCTCGGCATGCTGTGGTGGCTGCTGGGCCAGGCCCACACCCGGCGGCTGCGCCAGCTGCGCATCGACAGCGGCGACGGCCAGGGCGCCCTGCTGCGCGGCCGCGCCGTGGAGAACGTGCTGGTCGCCGAGTCGGAGGCGTACGAGGGCGTGGAATGGGCGGGCGCGGCGCTGGTCCCGCGGCGCGGCGGTCCCTTCGCCCGGCTGATCCTCGGCCTGGCCCCGCACGCCGCGCCGCGGGACCTGGTCGCCGGGCTGGACGCCGAGGTGCTGGCCAACGCCCGCACCTCGGCGGGGCTGCGGGAACTCCCCGCCGAGGCAAGGCTGCGGGCCGTCAAACACCGCGCCCGGCGGGTCAGTTAGCGAACCCGCCCCGGACACTTCACGACGTCGGCAGCCGGCCCTGCGAACCCGACAGGGCCAGCGCGGTGTTGACCAGCCCGATGTGGCTGAACGCCTGCGGGAAGTTGCCGAGCTGGCGGCCCGCCACCGGGTCCCACTCCTCGGCGAGCAGCCCCACGTCGTTGCGCACCGCCAGCAGCCGCTCGAAGAGCTCCACCGCCTCGTCCCGCCTGCCGATGGCGTGCAGCGCGTCCGCGAGCCAGAACGAGCAGGCCAGGAAGGCGCCCTCGTCGCCCGGCAGCCCGTCCACCGTGCCGCCCCGCGCGGTGTAGCGGCGGACGAAGCCGCCGTGGTCCAGCTCGCGGCGCACCGCCTCGACCGTGCCCACCACCCGGCGGTCGGTCGCCGGCAGAAAGCCCACCTGCGGGATCAGCAGGGTCGCCGCGTCCAGCTCGGCCGAACCGTACGACTGGGTGAAGGTGTTGCGGACCGGGTCGTAGGCCCTCTCGCACACCTCGGCGTGCACCTGGGCCCGCATCGAGCGCCAGCGGGTCAGATCGCCCTTGAGCCGGGGGTGCGCCTCCATGGTGCGCACCGCGCGGTCGGCGGCGACCCACGCCATCACCTTGGAGTGCGTGAAGTGCTTGCGCCCGCCGCGTACCTCCCACAGGCCCTCGTCCGGCTCGCGCCACTTGGACTCCAGGAAGTCCATCAGCTTCCGCTGCAGATTCCAGGCGTGCGCCTCGTCGTCCAGGCCGCGCTCCCGGGCCAGATACAGCGAGTCCAGCACCTCGCCGTAGACGTCCAGCTGGAGCTGGCCGGCCGCCGCGTTGCCGACCCGGACCGGCGCGGAGCCCTGATAGCCCTTGAGCCAGGGCACCTCGTACTCCGGCAGCCGGCGCTCGCCCGCGATGCCGTACATGATCTGGAGGTCCGCCGGATCGCCGGCCACCGCCCGCAGCAGCCAGTCCCGCCAGGCGCCGGCCTCCTCCAGGAAACCGCCGGAGATCAGCGCGTTGAGGGTGAGGGCGGCGTCCCGCAGCCAGCAGTAGCGGTAGTCCCAGTTGCGCACCCCGCCGATCTCCTCGGGCAGCGAGGTCGTCGCGGCGGCGGCGATCCCACCGCTGGGCGCGTAGGTCAGCGCCTTCAGGGTGATCATCGAACGCAGCACCGCGGGCCGCCAGGGGCCCTCGTAGGCGCAGGTGGCCGACCAGGCGTCCCAGTCCTCCAGGCTCTGCTCCAGCGCGGCGTACGGGTCCACCAGGAGCGGCCGCTTCTCGTGCGAGGGGTGCCAGGTCAGTACGAAGGCGATCCGCTCGCCGGCCGTGACGGTGAAGTCGGCGTAGGTCCGCATGTTCCGCCCGTGCATCGGTATCGCCGGGACGCTGCGCAGCCACACCGAGTCCGGTCCGGCGATCGCCACCCGGTGGCCGTCGGTACGCCGCATCCACGGCACCACGCTGCCGTAGTCGAAGCGCAGCGCCAGCTCACCGCGCATCGCGACCTCGCCGGTCACGCCCTCGACGATCCGGACCACGTCGGGCGCGCGGTCGCGCTGCGGCATGAAGTCGGTGACCTTGACGGTGCCGGTCGGGGTCTCCCAGAACGTGTCGAGGACCAGCGTGTCACCGCGATAGCTGCGGTACGAGCACCGCTCCCCCTCGCGCGGGGCCAGTCGCCACCGGCCATTGTCGCTGTCGCCGAGCAGGGCCGCGAAGCAGGCGGCCGAGTCGAAGCGGGGCAGGCACAGCCAGTCGATGGAGCCGTCCAGGCCCACCAGGGCGGCGGTCTGCAGATCGCCGATGATCGCGTAGTCCTCTATGGGTCCTGGCACGTTCCGCCTCGCCGCCTTCGTCATGTCCGGGTCGCATCATGTCCGGGCCGGGTCGTCTCCGGATCGCGTCAAGGCGTCCCGGCGTGCCCGGCGGGGGATCAGAGCGCCAGAGCGGCACTGTAGCCGTCCCCGCCGCCGTTCCCCGCGCCGCCCTCGCCGCCGCCCTTCGCGCGGGCCGCCAGGATCTCGGCGCGCTGACGCCGCACCAGCACCACCCAGCCCACCGGCACCAGCGCGGCGAACAGCCACCACTGGACCGCGTAGGCCAGATGCGGGCCGACGCCGCTGTGGTCCGGTTCCGGGATCAGCTGCGGCTGCGGGCCCGCGGGGCCGGGGACGGTGCCGATCAGCTCCAGATAGCCGCCGAGGACATCGCCCCGTATCCGCCGGGTCGCCAGCGTGCCGCTGATCAGCGAGATCTGACGGGGCGGCAGTCCGTGGCGGTCGCGGATGCCGGTGGCCGCCGCGGTCTCGTCCGGGCGCAGCCGGCCGGTCACGGTGACCCGGCCGGGCGCGGGCCGCGGGATCGGCGGGAAGGCGGTGAGGTCGTCGCCGGCCGGGATCCAGCCGCGGTCGACCAGCACCGACCGGCCGCCGGTCAGCAGCAGCGGGGTGATGACGTGATAGCCGATCCGCCGTCCGTCGGCGTCGGTGCGCCGCCGGGCGACGACCTCGTGCGCGGTGTCGTAGCGGCCTTCGGCGGTCACCGTGCGGTAGAGGTGCCGGCGCGGCAGGGCGGCGCCGGGGCGGGCCAGCGACTCCACCGGGACGGGCGCGGCCTTCAGGCCGGCCGCGACGATCGCGTTACCGGCCACCCGGTACTGATGGCGGTGGAGCTGCCAGTTCCCCAGCTCCACCATGCCGGGGATCACCGCCAGGCCGAGCAGGGTCAGGAACACCCAGGAGCGGGAGAGCAGGAACCGGTACACCGCACGACCGTACCGGCCCTTCCGCCGCCTGCGCACAGCGCCTCGTCCGCCGGCCGCCGGACACCGGCCGTCGGCCGCCGGTCCCGCCGGGGCCCGGGCTCAGCCGGAGGTGCCCGAGCCCACCTTGTCCACGATGCCCGCCGCGCCCTCCGCCCGGGCGCAGTGGCCGGTGCAGTACCAGTGGCCGTCCACGTCCACGCCGTGGCCGATGATCCGGACCCGGCAGTGCTCGCAGCTCGGCGCCATCCGGTGGATGGCGCACTCGAAGCTGTCGAAGACGTGCACCGCGCCTTGGGCGTGCACCTCGAAACTCATCGCGTAATCGTTTCCGCAAACCTCACAACGGGCCATGCGGCACAGGCTCCGGTCCGGCCCCCGCCGGGGTCAACACAGCGCGCGGCCGGGGCCATGGGCACCACCCGAACGGGGCAGCGCCGGGCCGGGCGGACGCCGGACGGAGGCGGGCACGGAACCCGAACCGAGGCTATCCGTGCACGCCCGGGGCGGGCCGGACCGCCTTGAGCAGGTCGGCGAAGGTGGCCTCGTCGATCACCGGCGTGCCGAACTCGCGGGACTTGACCGTCTTGGTGGTCGCCGAATCGGGGTCGTTGGTGACCAGCACACTGGTCAGCCGGCTGACCGAGGAGGCCACGTGCAGTCCGGCCTCGGTGGCCCGGTCCTCCAGCAGCTCGCGGTCCGTCCCGGTGTCACCGGAGAAAGCCACCCGCATGCCCTGGACCAGCGGTCCGCCGGCCGCCAGCCGGCCCGGGTTGGGGTAGGGGCAGGCGGGCCGCTTGCGGGCGGGCCGCCAGGTGCGGTAGCCGGAGCCGTACAGCCGCCCGTAGCGGGGCTCGGGCACCTGGGCGAGGGAGGACGGCCCGGCCGGGGTCCCCCACGCGGACTCCGGGGCCCCGCCGGCGGCGGAGTCCGCCCACTCGGTCAGCGGCCGGCAGGCGTGCAGCGGCAGCGGCAGCTCCGCCGCCGCCGCCAGATGCAGGCTCGGCCGGAACGCCTCGGCCAGCACCCGCGCGTCGTCCAGCGCGTGGTGGGCCCGGCGCTGGACCACGCCGTAGTGCGCGGCCAGCGACTCCAGCTTGTGGTTGGCCAGCGGCAGCCGCAGCTCCTTGGCCAGCACGATGGTGCACAGCCGGTGCTCCACGGGCGCCGCGGAGCGGGCCCGGGCGTACTCACGGGCGAGCATCGACCAGTCGAAGACCGCGTTGTGCGCGACCAGCACCCGCCCGGCCAGCCGCTCGGCCAGCTCCTCGGCGATCTCCGGGAAGAGCGGGGCGTCGGCCAGCATCGCGCCGGTCAGCCCGTGGATCCACACCGGGCCGGGGTCGCGCTGCGGGTTGACCGGCGAATACCAGTGGTCCTGGACCTCGCCGCGCGGGCCCAGCCGGTAGACGGCCGCGGAGACGATCCGGTCGTCCCGGCCGAGCCCGGTCGTCTCGACGTCGACCACGGCATAGCCCTCGGGGTAGCCGGCCGGCCACGGGGTCGGGGCGGCGAGCTCGGTCAGATTGTCCAGCATGGTCACCGAGGATAAGGGCCGCCACCGACACCGCGGTCAACGGCTCCACTTCCTGCCGGTCCCCCGCTCCCCGCACGATCCCCCACAGGGGCCCGCGAGTTGCCGATCGGGAAGCCGGACACGCGTGCTTCCCGATGACCCGCCGCACCGGCGTGCGGCGCCCCCACCTGCTGGTTCAACAAAATGTCGCCGGCCGCCCGCCGTCGCGTACGCTGCGGTGACGGCGCCGCGCCCCACCCACCGACCGGCGGCGGGCCTACCCTGGAGCGGACAGCCGGCGCGCGAGCGCCCGAAGGGAGGCCCGGGCCCATGCTCCTTGACACCTACGGCCGGGTGGCCACCGACCTGCGCGTCTCACTGACCGACCGGTGCAATCTGCGCTGCACCTACTGCATGCCCGAGGAAGGCCTGCGGTGGCTGCCCAAGCCCGATCTGCTCACCGACGACGAGATCGTCCGGATGGTACGGATCGCCGTCACCGACCTCGGGGTGACCGAGGTGCGCTTCACCGGCGGCGAGCCGCTGATCCGGCCCGGCCTGGTCGGCATCGTCCAGGCCTGCGCCGCCCTGGAGCCGCGGCCGAGGCTGTCGGTCACCACCAACGGGCTGGGGCTCGCCCGGACCGCCGGGGCGCTGCGCGAGGCCGGTCTCGACCGGGTCAATGTCTCGCTCGACACCCTGCGCCCGGAGGTCTTCCACGCCCTGACCCGGCGCGACCGCCACCACGACGTGCTGGCCGGACTCGAAGCCGCCGCGGCGGCCGGCCTGACCCCGGTCAAGGTCAACACCGTGCTGATGCGCGGCCGCAACGACGAAGAGGCCCCCGACCTGCTGGCCTGGGCCCTGGAGCACGGCTACGAACTGCGCTTCATCGAGCAGATGCCGCTGGACGCCCAGCACGGCTGGCAGCGCGCCGACATGGTCACCGCGCAGGAGATCCTGGCCGGCCTCGCCACCCGATTCCGGCTGACCCCGGAAGGCGGGACGGAGCGCGGCTCGGCGCCGGCCGAGCGCTGGCTGGTGGACGGCGGGCCGGCCCGGGTCGGTGTGATCGGCTCGGTCACCCGCCCCTTCTGCCGCGCCTGCGACCGCACCCGGCTGACCGCCGACGGCCAGGTCCGCGACTGCCTGTTCGCCCGTGAGGAGTCCGATCTGCGCGGTGCGCTGCGCTCGGGCGCCTCGGACGCGGAGATCGCGGACCGCTGGAAGGCGGCGATGTGGGGGAAGAAGGCGGGCTCGGGCCTGGACGACCCGGCGTTCCTCCAGCCGGCCCGGCCGATGTCAGCGATCGGCGGCTGAGCCGCCGGCGGCCGGCCGGGCGGCGGCCGACTCCCAGTCCGCGAGCGTCACCACGTCCTTGAGGAAGCCCCGCATCCCGAGGAACCCGGCCAGGTGCTCGCGGTGCTCCTCGCACGCCACCCACGTCTTGCGCCGCTCCGGCGTGTGCAGCTTCGGGTTGTTCCAGACCAGTACCCACAGCGCGGTGGCACGGCAGTCCTTGGCCGAGCAGATCGGCGTCTCGTCGTTCACAGCACCCAGTAAACAGGCCCGCGCGACCCCGCCGTGAACATGGCGACGCCGGGCAGCCACGGGGGGAGCCGCCCGGCGTCGGTCCGTCGCTCCGACGGGGGATGCGGAGCGCGTACGAAGTATGTCACGAGCTCAGCCCGTCGTGGAGAGGTATCCGCACGATTGATCTGAGCTTTTCTTGAGGTTCGGCGTCCGGTTTCAGAGGTCCAGACCGCCCGGTTCCGGGGGCCGCGAGGCCTCAACCGGCGTCGGTCTCCTCGGCCGGCTCGCCGGTGGGCTCCGCCGCGCGCTCCGCGGCGGATTCCACTTTCGTTGCCTCAAGCACCGGTCTTACCGGCTGCGGGATGTACGCCGCCGGGGCCACCGGGGTGTTCTCCCGGCCCGCGTTGGCGACGACCACCGCCACATACGGCAGCGCGGCGCCGGCCACCAGCATCACCCAGGCCACCGGGCGTTCGACGTTCCACAGCACCACGGTCAGGATCACCGACACGGTGCGGATCGCCATCGAGATGATGTAGCGCCGCTGCCTGCCGCGGACGTCCTCGGTGAGACTCGTACGCGCCCCGGAGATGTGGAAGACCTCCGACCGGTGCTGCTTCCGCATGCCGTTCACCCACCGCTCGACTCGCCCGGACCGTGCTGAGCACCGGTCACCCGCCCCGTCCCGGCCAGGCACCACCGTACGCCGCCGCGCACCGGCCCACAGGTACGGGTCGCGGCCCTGTCACGAGCCGTCAGGCGCGGCCGGCCGGCACACCGGTCAGCGGGGAGGTCAAGGGAGCGGACGCAGCCGCTCCGGCGGCACCGCGTCGGTCAGCCACACCCCGTTGGCACTCACCCGGAACTCGTGGCCGGTGGCCGCCAGTCCGGCCGCGTCCACCTCCAGCACCACCGGGCGGCCGTGCCGCGACCCCACCCGTATCGCGGTCTCCACGTCCGCCGACAGGTGTACGTCCCTGCGCGTCATCGGCTTCAGTCCCTCGCGCAGGATGACCGGCACGGTGGCCGCCGCCGTCCCGTGGTAGAGGACGCCGGGCGGCGCGGTGGCGGCCAGACCCAGCTCGACCGCCACCGTGTGCCCCTGGTTGGCCCTGATCCGCAGGCCGTCCTCGGAGAAGGCGAACCGCTTCTTGCTGTTGGTCGCCACCACATGGTCCAGTTCGGCGCGGGAGAAACGGCGGCCCTTGGCGGCGCAGGCGGCCATCAGCACGCCCACGTCCACCCAGCCGCCCTCGTCGAGCACCACGCCGACCGTCTCCGGCTTGTGCCGCAGGACCATCGACAGGAACTTCGACACCCGCACCGCCCGTTTCTCCTCCACCGCCCTCAGACCCCCTGACTGACCGAACTCATGTTGAAGTCCGGGATCCGCAGCGCCGGCGCCGACGCCCGGGTGAACCAGTCGCTCCACTCGCGCGGCAGCGTCCGCTCGGTGCGGCCCGCCTCGGTGGCCCGGCCGAGCAGGTCCACCGGCGACTCGTTGAACCGGAAGTTGTTGACCTCGCCGGTCACCTCGCCGTTCTCCACCAGGTAGACGCCGTCCCGGGTGAGGCCGGTGAGCAGCAGATTGCCCGGGTCGACTTCGCGGATGTACCACAGGCAGGTCAGCAGCAGACCGCGCTCGGTGCCGGCCACCATCTCCGCCAGCGAGCGCTCACCGCCGCCGTCCAGCACCAGATTGTCCGCCGCCGGGGCGACCGGCACCCCGGTCAGGCCGGAGCTGTAGCGGGTGGCGACCAACTGGTTGAGCGTGCCGTCCCGCATCCAGTCCACCGGGCCGATCGGAAGCCCGTTGTCGAACACCGAGCTGTCGTCGCCGGAGGAGTAGGCGACCACGAACGGCGGGGATTCCAGGCCTGGTTCGGCCGGGTCGCTGCGCAGCGTCAGCGGCAGCGGGGCCAGCTTCTCGCCGATCCGGGTGCCGCCTCCGGGCCTGCTGAACACCGTGCGTCCCTCGGCGGCGTCCCGGGCGCCGGACGACCAGAGCTGATAGATCAGCAGGTCGGCGACCGCGGTCGGCGGCAGCAGCGTCTCGTACCGCCCGGCGGGCAGCTCCACCCGGCGCGCCGCCCACGCCAGCCGCCGGGCCAGCTCCGCGTCCAGCGCCAGCGGGTCCACATCCCTGAAGTCCCGGGTGGCGGCGCCCGCCCAGGCCGACTTGGTCCGGTCCGGGGACTTCGCGTTGAGCTCCAGGGTGCCGGTCGGCTGGTCGTGCCGCAGCCGCAGCCCGGTGGAGGTGCCCAGATAGGTGGAGTTCACGGTGTGGTACGCGAATCCGTACAGCTCCCGGCCGCCGGCCCTCGCGGTGGCGAAGGCCTCGCCCAGCGCCGGCGCGAAGGCGGCGAACACCTCGGAACCGGTCTCGGCCGGCCCCTCGGTGAAGTCCGCCGACCCCGGCACCCCTGACACCAGCGGCTGCGCGTCCTCGGCCGGCCCGGCCTCCCGCGCCGCCGCCTCCGCCGCGCGCACCAGCGGCTCCAGCTCGTCCGCGGTCACCGCGGACCGCGACACCATCCCGGTGGCCGCCCCCTGCCCGCCGTCCACCACCGCGATCACGGTGAGCGTACGGCCCCGGGTGACGCCGTTGGTGGTCAGCGCGTTGCCCGCCCAGCGCAGATTCGCGCTGGACTCCTCGTCCGCGATCACCACGCACCCGTCCGCCCGCGACAGCTCCAGCGCCCGCTCGACGATCTCGTGCGGCTTCGTCCCCGTGCTCATCGGCCGGCCTCCTGCGTGGTGTTGAGAATGCTGACGCCCCGGAACAGCGCGGACGGGCAGCCGTGGCTGACCGCCGCCACCTGCCCGGGCTGGGCCTTGCCGCAGTTGAAGGCCCCACCGAGGACATAGGTCTGCGGGCCGCCGAGCGCTTCCATCGAGCCCCAGAAGTCGGTGGTGGTGGCCTGATAGGCGAAGTCCTTGACCTGGCCGCCCAGGCGGCCGTCGCGGATCGCGTAGGCCCGCTGGCCGGTGAACTGGAAGTTGTAGCGCTGCATGTCGATCGACCAGGAGCGGTCGCCCACCACGTAGATCCCGCGCTCCACCCCGCCGATCAGCTCCTCGGTCGAGGGGCCGTCCGGGTCGGGACGCAGCGAGACGTTCGCCATCCGCTGGACCGGGACGTGGGAGGGGGAGTCGGCGAAGGCGCAGCCGTTGGAGCGCTCGAAGCCGGTGAGGCGGGCGATCCGGCGGTCCAGCTGGTAGCCGACCAGGACGCCGTCCCGCACCAGGTCCCAGGACTGCCCGGCCACGCCCTCGTCGTCGAACCCGATGGTGGCCAGGCCGTGCTCGGCGGTGCGGTCACCGGTCACGTTCATCAGCGGGGAGCCGTACTTCAGGGTGCCCAGCTGGTCGAAGGTGGCGAAGGAGGTGCCCGCGTACGCCGCCTCGTATCCCAGCGCGCGGTCCAGCTCGGTGGCGTGGCCGACCGACTCGTGGATGGTCAGCCACAGGTTCGACGGGTCGACCACCAGGTCGTACGTCCCGGCCTCGACCGAGGGCGCGCGCATCTTCTCGGCCAGCAGTTCGGGGATGGCGGCGAGTTCGGCGTCCCAGTCCCAGCCGGTGCCGGTCGCGTACTCCCAGCCGCGGCCGGCCGGCGGCGCCAGGGTCCGCATCGAGTCGAAGTCCCCGCTGTCCGGGTCGACCGAGACCGCGGTCAGCTGCGGCTGGATGCGGACGCGCTGCTGAGTGGTGCTGGTGCCGGCGGTGTCGGCGTAGAACTTGTTCTCCTGCACGGTGAGCAGGCTGGCGTCGGCGTGCGACACCCCCTCCCCGGCGAGCAGCCGGCCGCTCCAGTCCGCGAGCAGCGCGGTCTTCTCGGTGTCCGGCACGTCGAACGGATTGATCTCGTAGGACGACACCCACACCTGGTCGGCGTGCACCGGCTCCTCAGCCAGCTCCACCTTCTCCTCGGACCCGGCGGCCGCGATCACCTTCGCCGACAGCCGCGCCATCGCCACCGCCTGCCCGGCCACCCGGGCGGCCGCGTCCATCGTCAGATCCACCCCGGACGCGAACCCCCAGGCCCCGCCGTGCACCACCCGCACCGCGAAGCCGAGCCCGGTGCTGTCCGAACTCCCGGTCGGCCGTCCGTCCCGGAGCCGCAACGACGCGCTGCGCACCCGCTCCAACCGGAAATCCGCGTGCTCGGCGCCGAGCGCCCGGGCCCGCGCCAGCGCCGCGTCCGCGAGGGCCCGCAGCGGCAGCGCCAGAAATGACTGATCGACCTCATGAGGCACGACGGTGTTCCCCTTCGACTTCGACCGTTTCGACAGGTAGGGGAAGTGAATCACGGTGGCCCGGCCGCCTGCGCGGACATTCTCCGGCCCTGTGGACAACTCGTGCGGCGGCTCCCGGACCGCCGGGGCGACCGGGATTCCGGGGCCGCCGACTGCCGCCCCGGCTCTTGAGTTTGGTCCAGACCAATCCGTATGCTCATGACAACCGCCCTCTCTTGTCCGCAGAGCACCACCTCAGGCACGACAGGAGCCCCCCACATGTCAGTACGCCGTACCACCGCGTCGATCGGCGCGGTCGGCGCAGCCGCCCTGCTGATCGGCGCCTTCACGCCGGGCATGGCCAGCGCGCACGGAGCGCTCAGCGCTCCGGTCAGCCGGGTCTCCGGCTGCTACGCCGAAGGTCCCGAGAACCCGAAGACCCAGGTCTGCAAGGACCTCGTCGCGGACAGCGGCACCCAGCCGCTCTACGACTGGAACGAGGTCAACATCGCCAACGCCAACGGGCAGAGCCGGACGATCATCCCCGACGGCCACCTCTGCTCCGCGAACCGCGACAAGTACCGGGCCCTGGACTGGGCGCGTACCGACTGGCCGGCCACGCCCGTCACGGCCGGACCGACCTCGGTGAGCTTCCGGGTCACCGCCCCGCACAAGGGCACGATGACCCTGTACATCACCAACCAGGGCTACGACCCGACCAAGCCGCTGAAGTGGTCGGACCTGGCGGCCACCCCGATCGCGACCTACAGCACCGCCGCGTCGGCGCCCAGCGGGTACTACGCCTTCAGCGCCACGCTGCCCGCCCGCACCGGGCGGCAGTTGATCTACCAGGTCTGGCAGCGCAGCGACAGCCCGGAGGCCTTCTACGGCTGCTCGGATGTCGTCTTCGGCCAGACGGCCGCCGCCGCGGCCGTGCCCGCGTTCAAGGCGCCGACCGACGCGCAGATCGCCGCGGGGGAGCCCGAGTCGACCGTCAGCCACCACGGCCACGGCGGCACCGAGCCGATCGCGACCAGCGACGCAGCCGACTCCGTCCCCAGCGGGGCCACCCTGGAAGCCGCCCTGTCCGCCAGCGCGGTGCTCGCCTCCGGCGCCCTCGGACTGCTCTTCTGGAGCCGCCGCAAGGTCGGAGCGCGCACCGGGAGCTGACACGTCCCCTGTAGGAAACCCACAGGGGACCGCGGAGCAGCCTGTCGGGGCCGATCCCCCGGGACGGAGCGAGGACCGATACCTTTCACTGGACAGGACGTCTAGTGGGAAGGGTGATCCGTTGAGCCGCTCGGTTCTCGTCACCGGAGGAAACCGGGGCATCGGCCTCGCCATCGCCCGGGCATTCGCCGACGCGGGCGACAAGGTCGCCGTGACCTACCGCTCGGGCAAGCCGCCGGTCGACCTGATCGACCTCGGCGTGCTCGCGGTGCGCTGCGACATCACCGACCCCGAGCAGGTCGAGCAGGCCTACAAAGAGGTCGAGGCCGCGCACGGCAATGTCGAGGTGCTGATCGCCAACGCGGGCATCACCAAGGACCAGTTGCTGATGCGGATGACCGAGGAGGACTTCACCAGCGTCCTCGACACCAACCTCACGGGCACCTTCCGCGTGGTCAAGCGCGCCAACCGCGGCATGCTGCGCGCCCGCAAGGGCCGCGTCGTCCTCATCTCCTCGGTGGTGGGGCTGACCGGCCAGGCCGGCCAGGCCAACTACGCCGCCTCCAAGGCGGGCCTGGTCGGCTTCGCCCGCTCCCTCGCCCGCGAGCTCGGCTCGCGCAACATCACCTTCAATGTGGTGGCCCCCGGATTCGTCGACACCGACATGACCCGATCGCTCAGCGACGAGCAGCAGGCCGGCATCGTCGCCCAGGTGCCGCTCGGCCGCTACGCGCAGGTGGAGGAGATCGCGGCGGTCGTCCGCTTCCTCGCCTCCGACGACGCCTCGTACATCACCGGAGCCGTCATCCCTGTTGACGGCGGATTGGGCATGGGTCACTGATCACCATGAGCGGAATCCTCGACGGCAAGCGCGTGCTTGTCACCGGCGTGCTGATGGAGTCCTCCATCGCCTTCCACACCGCCAAGCTGGCCCAGGAGCAGGGCGCGGAGGTCATCCTGACCGCCTACCCCCGGCCCACGCTGACCGAGCGCATCGCCAAGAAGCTGCCCAAGCCCGCCAAGGTCATAGAGCTGGACATCACCAGCGACGAGCACCTCGGCCGGCTGGCGGACGTCGTCGGCGAGGAGCTCGGCGGCCTCGACGGCGTCGTGCACTCGATCGGCTTCGCGCCCCAGGACGCGCTCGGCGGCAACTTCCTCAACACCCCGTTCGAGTCGGTCTCGACCGCCATGCACGTGTCGGCCTTCTCGCTGAAGTCCCTCGCCATGGCCTGCCTGCCGCTGATGCAGAACGGCGGTTCGGTGGTCGGCCTCACCTTCGACGCGAAGGTCGCCTGGCCGCACTACGACTGGATGGGCCCGGCCAAGGCCGCGCTGGAGGCCACCTCGCGCTATGTGGCCCGCGATCTGGGCAAACAGAACATCCGCTGCAACCTCGTCTCGGCCGGACCGATCCGCTCGATGGCCGCCCGTTCCATCCCGGGCTTCGATGCGCTCGTCGACGTGTGGAACGAGCGCGCCCCGCTGGAGTGGATCCCCTCCGACCCCGAGCCGGCCGGCCGCGGCGTCGTGGCCCTGCTTTCGGACTGGTTCCCCAAGACGACCGGCGAGATCATCCACGTGGACGGCGGACTGCACGCGGTCGGGGCCTGACCCGCACCGCCTCCTCCGGCACGCGCTCCGGCACCCCGGACCAGGCGGAGGGCACCCCGCAGCGGCACCACCGCGGGGTGCCCTCCGCTCTTCCCGCACGGGATGCGGGAAGAGCGGAACCGGTGGGCTCGCCCCGACACGTACGGGTCGAACGGCCACCCCGGGGCGGGCCGCCGCGGCGGCGGTGCGAGACTGGGCGCATGCCTGTACTCGAGCCGAATCCGCCGCGGCCCCAGCGGCGCCTGCTGATCATCTTCGGTGTGATGATGGCCGTTCCCGCGTTCGTCGCGGTGGTCGCCACCATCGCCGCCCGCATGGGCTGACCCGCCGCACCCGCGCCGCCCGTCCGCCGCGGCCGGACCCGGTCCGGAGCCGCCCCGGGCCCGACCCCGAGCGGGGGGTGGGGACAACCCCACCATCCCTAGGGGGCCAGGGTCAGGGTCAAGTGGGTGGACGACCGGATGGGACCGTCCGCCCCGCCCCCGTAGCGTCGAACCGTACGCAGGAATACGGCAGTTCGACGGTCCAACCACGGAGGCGGTCACCGTGACCACGCAGTCCCCGCACCTGTACACCCGGCGCGGCCGCCCCGCCGCCCCCGGCCCCGCCCCCGACAAGGCGGCCGGGGTGCAGACCCGGCTGCCGTGGTGGGCGGTCGCGCTGCCGGCGGTCGCCTTCGCGGCGCTGCTGGCCCTGCTCAGCGCCGGCCCGGCCAACGCCTCGGCCGGCGCCTCGGCCGCCGCCGTACCCACCGCGAGCGTGCTCGCCCGGTTCGCCGCCGATCTCGCCGACCTCGTCCACCAGCTGCTGTGATCCGGCCGCTGTGATCGCCGGCCGGTCCGGACCCGCGACCTCGTCGCCAGCGCGCGCCTGCCCGCCGGATTTCTGGAAAGCTTGAGAGCATGACCGCAGATTCGCCCCGCACCATCGTCCTGCTCCGGCACGCGAAGGCCGACTGGCCCTCGGTCCCGGACCATGAGCGGCCGCTGGCCGACCGCGGCCGCCATGACTCCCCGGCCGTCGGCCGCCGCTTCCTCGACGACGGCATCAGCCTCGATCTCGCGCTGTGCTCCACCGCCGAGCGCACCCGTGAGACCTGGAAACTCGCCGCCCACGAGCTGCCGCAGCGGCCCAGGACGGTCTACGAGGAGCGGCTCTACGAAGCCAGCCTCGGCGAGCTGCTGGCGCTGGTCAACGAGACCCCGGACGATGTCGGCTCGCTCCTGCTGGTGGGGCACAACCCCGGGATGCACGCCCTCGCCGAGGCGCTGACCGGCTCCGCCGAAGGCGACACCCTGACCCGGATGACCCGGATCGGCTTCCCCACCGCCGCCTTCGCCGTGCTGACCTTCACCGGCTCCTGGAAGACCGTCGAACACGGCGTGGGCCGCCTGACGGGCTTCTGGACACCGCACAAGGGGTAGCCCCGGCGCCGCGACCTCCCGGGGTCAGCCGGTGACGACGCCGTCCAGCTCGTCGGCCGCCTCGATCTCCTCCCGGGTGATGCCCAGCAGGTACAGCACGGTGTCGAGGAAGGGTACGTTCACCGCGGTGTCCGCCGCCTGGCGGACGACCGGCTTGGCGTTGAAGGCGACGCCGAGACCGGCCGCGTTCAGCATGTCCAGGTCGTTGGCGCCGTCACCGATCGCCACCGTCTGGCTCAGCGGCACCCCGGCCTGCTCGGCGAAGCTGCGCAGCAGCCGGGCCTTGCCCGCCCGGTCCACGATCGGCCCGATCACCCGGCCGGTGAACCGGCCGTCCGCCACCTCCAGGGTGTTGGCCGCGGCGAAGTCGAGCCCCAGCCGCTCCTTGAGGTCGTCGGTCACCTGGGTGAAGCCGCCCGAGACGACGCCCACCTGGTAGCCGAGGCGCTTGAGGGTGCGGATCAGGGTGCGGGCGCCCGGGGTCAGCCGCACCTCGGAGCGGACCTTGTCCACCACCGAGACGTCCAGGCCGGCCAGCAGTGCCACCCGGGCGTGCAGCGACTGCTCGAAGTCCAGCTCGCCGCGCATCGCCGCGGCCGTCACCTCGGCGACCTCCTCCTCGCAGCCGGCGTGCGCCGCGAACAGCTCGATCACCTCGTCCTGGATCACGGTCGAGTCCACGTCCATCACCACCAGGCGCTGCGCCCGGCGCTGCAGGCCGGCCGGCACCACCGCGACATCGACCCCGCGTGCCGCCGCCTGCGGGGACAGCACCGAGCGGAGCACGGCGGGCTCGGCGCCGGAGACGGCGAATTCCACCGCCGTCACCGGGTATTTCGCCAGCCGGAAGATCCGGTCGATATTGCCGCCGGCCCCGGTGATCAGCGCCGTTATGGCCGCGGTGGACTCCGCCGTCAGCGGGCTGCCGAGCACGGTGACATGGCTGCGGCCCTCGCCGCGCGGCCGGTTGTCGCCCAGGCCGGAGATGATCTCGGCCTGCATCCGCGAGGCCTCGGCCCAGGTGTGCACGGTGGCCCGCAGCTCGCCCTCCGCCCCGCGCTCGGTCGGCGCGGTGACCAGGGCGCACAGCACCATCCGGCCCCGGGTGACGACCTGCTCGATGTCCACCACGTCCACGCCGTACGCGGCGAGTGTGTCGAAGAGCCCGGCGGTGATGCCGGGTCTGTCCTTGCCGAAGATCTTGACCAGCAGGGTCGGCGTGTCCGAAGGGACGGAGGCGGGGCTCTGCGAGACGTCGCTCATGGTGGGTACACGCTATCCGGCCCGCGCGCCCCGCTTCACCCCCGTCCCGCCTGGCGGACAGCTACCCGCCGGTTCGCGCCGTCGGGGACTACTCGGCGTCGCCCCCGGGCGGCTCCGCGTACGGGTTGCGCTCCTCCTCGGGCCGGTAGGGCCGGCTCGGCTGATACGGGCCCGGCTGGTAGGCGACCTCCGGATACGTACGGGCCGAGTCCGCGACAGGAGGACCGGGAGGACCGGGCGGGCTCGCCGGCGCCGGCGGTGCGGGAGGCCTGGGGCGGTCCGCCGGCGCGGGCCGGGCGGGAGGCCGCGGCCGCGCCGGGGGAGCGGGCGGAGCGGAGGGAACCGGCGGAGCGGCGGCCGCCGCCGGGGCGTCCGCGGGCTCGGCCGGACCCGCCCACAGCGGTGCCGCCGACGCCCGCCGTGCCGCCGGAGCGGCCCCGCGCCCGGCCGAACCCGCGGCGAGCGCCAGCAGCGCGCCCACCGCCCCGGCCCCGGCCCCCCACGCCGCCCCGAGCAGCACGGCGAGCACCGCGCTGCCGCGCAGGTCGACACCCGCGCCGACCGCGTCGACGCCGAAGACGGACAGGCTCGCGTCGACCTTCACCCGGGTGAGCCACACCAGCAGCGGCAGCGTCACCGCGGTCACCACCCCGAGCCGCACCGCGCAGGCCGCCACGAAGCGCGACGGCGGGCCGTCCACCGCCGTGCGCCGCGCGGTCAGCGCGCCGGCGAGCAGCATCAGCAGCGCGGTGGCGACCGGCAGCAGCCACACCCGTCCGTCGAGGCCGGCCAGGCCGCCCGGCGTGATCGTGGCGCCGCCGTGCCCGGCCAGGAAGCGGTCCACCGGATCGGGCAGCAGCGCGGCCAGCGGCCCCGACGCCGTACCCTTCCACGGCACGAACAGGCCGAGCGGCACCGCGAGCCACACCCCGTTGGGCGTCCCGATCAGCGCCGCTCCCAGGATCCGGCCCGGCTGGTCGCCGGTGGCCGCCGCGAACACCGCCGCGGCGAAGCCGGCCAGCACCGCCACCAGCATCACCGCGCTCACCGCCGACACCGCGGGCCGGACCACCCGGTGCACCGCGCCCCAGCCGTCCGGCAACGGCGTCCGGCGGGAGGCGAGCAGCGCGATCAGCAGCACCACCAGCACCCACACCAGGGCCCCGAGCAGCGTCCGCCCGGTGTCCACCTGGAAGGTCACCGAGGCCTGGGTCTTCACGATGTCCTGGAGCCCGTCGGCGAGGCCGCCGCTGATGTCCCCGATCCCGGGCAGCCGGCCGAGCAGGTCGTCGGTGGCGCCGCGCGGCGGCCCGACCGAGCCCGCGTCGATGGCCACCGTGTCCTGCCCGGCCCAGGCCAGCCCGCCCACCAGTGCCAGGAACAGCGCCGCCGTGGTGGCGACCCGCGCGGCCAGTTCGCCCGGTGTGACACCGGCTCCCGCGCGCCGCAGGGACCGCAGGAAGACCCAGGCCAGCAGCAGCGCGCCCACCAGGGCCACGCCCAGCGGTGTGATGCCCAGCGCGGCGTCCGTCTGCGGCCCGGTCAGCCCGAACACCCCGATGTCACCGGCCGGCCGCACCTTCCCGCCGACCGCCATCGCGACCACCGCCGCGGTCATCGGGCCCAGCGAGGCCGACGCGTCGGCGCCGAGCAGATGCAGTCCCAGCGCCGCGACGCCCACCATTCCCGCGAACGCCCAACTCACCGCGGCCAGCGCGCCGAGCAGCACTCTGAACCAGGGCGTACTCCGTGCCATCACTCGACCCCCGAGGTCGTCGTCCCCCAACCAACCGCCCGCAAGTGTGCCCAACTGTCGGGGTGTTGGCCAGGAGCGTCAACGGCCCGGGACCGAACGGGTACAGGATGCGGCTTTCTGTTACGAGATGGGAGCCCGTAAGCGTTCCTCACGTTGTTCGCTGTCCCTACACTCCCCCACAAGCAGGACTACTCGGGGGACAACACATGGGGCTTGGGGTGCCTGAACTCGTACTGGAATGGAACGGACGGACCGTCACGCTGGATGCGTCGCGGTCGTACAGCCTGGGGCGCGACCCCCGGGCGGATGTGGTCTTCGAGGACGCGCGGGTCTCGTGGCGGCACGCCACCGTCCGCCGTGGCGACCGGGGTTGGCTGATCGAGGACCTCGGCAGCACCAACGGCACGTATCTGCAGGGACGGCGGGTCCAGCAGACAGAGGTGGGGCCGGGCTCGGCCGTCCACCTGGGCAACGCCACGGACGGCCCGCGGCTGGACTTCCGCGGCGAGGCGGCGCCGCAGGCCGCGGCGGGCGCGGTGGCGGGCGCCTCCGCCGGGATCGCGCAGCAGCCGCAGTACCAGCAGCCGCACTACCAACAGGCCCAGGCCCAGGCGCCGTCGTACGCCGAACCGGCCCAGGGTTTACCTCGGGCCGCACCGCTCGCGCAGCCCCGGCCTCGGGCCCAGGCCCAGGTTCCGGGCCCGCTCGCCCAGCCCCCGGCCCCGCAGGCGCAGCCGCGCCCGCAGGCGCCCTCCGGCGGCGCCGGCGACCGCAACCCGACGACCTTCCACCGGCTCGCCCTGGGCCGGGTGATGAGGATCGGCCGCGCGCTGGAGAACGAGCTGGTCGTCTCCGACCTCCAGGTCTCCCGCTACCACGCGGAGTTCCGGGCGCACCCCGACGGCCGCTACGAGATAGTGGATCTCGGCAGCCACAACGGCACCTATGTCAACGGCCGGGCGGTGCAGCGCCATCTGCTGGTCCCCAACGACATCGTCGGCGTCGGGCACTCCACCTTCCGGCTGGTGGGCGACCAGTTGGAGGAGTTCGTCGACACCGGCGAGGTGTCCTTCTCCGCCCGGCGGCTGTCGGTGACCGTGCCGCACGGCAGGACCACCAAGACGATCCTCAAGGACGTCTCCTTCGGGGTGCCGGAGAAATCGCTGATCGGGGTGATCGGCCCGTCCGGCTCCGGCAAGTCCACCCTGCTGCGTGCGCTGACCGGCTACCGCCCGGCCGACCAGGGCTCCGTGCTCTACGACAACCGCGACCTCTACAAGCAGTTCGCCGAACTGCGCCAGCGCATCGGCCTGGTCCCGCAGGACGACATCCTGCACAAGGAACTCCAGGTCAAGACCGCGCTGCGGTACGCGGCCAAGCTCCGCTTCCCCGGCGACACCGCGACCGCCGAGCGCGAGGCGCGGATCGACGAGGTGCTGGGCGAGCTCAAGCTCGACATCCACGCGGACAAGCGCATCACCTCCCTGTCCGGCGGCCAGCGCAAGCGGGTCTCGGTGGCCCTGGAGCTGCTCACCAAGCCGTCCCTGATCTTCCTGGACGAGCCGACCTCCGGCCTCGACCCGGGCATGGACCGCGATGTGATGAAGCTGCTGCGCGGTCTGGCCGACGACGGCCGCACGGTGCTGGTGGTCACCCACTCGGTGGCCGAACTGGCGCTGTGCGACAAGCTGCTGGTGATGGCGCCGGGCGGCTCGGTCGCCTACTTCGGCCCGCCGGACGAGGCCCTGACCTTCTTCGGCTACGAGACCTGGGCCGATGTCTTCTCCGCCTTCGAGAACTACCGCGACTACGACTGGTCCGGCCGCTGGCACGGCTCGCAGCACTACCAGATGTACGCCGCCGAACTCGACGCCGCCGCCCCGCAGGCGGCCCCGGACATCCCGCACGAGGTCGCCAAGCCGCCCAAACCCACCGGCTGGACGGCGCAGCTGATCACGCTGATCCGCCGCTATCTGTCGGTGATCGCCTCCGACCGCGGCTTCATCGCGCTGATGTTCATCCTGCCCGCGGTGCTCGGCGTGGTCAGCATCGTCATCCCGGCGCCGAGCGGCCTGGGCCCCGGTCCGGCCAAGGACGGCGGGGTCAACAAGGACATCGGCACCATCCTGCTGATCCTCGCGGTCGGCGCCTGCTTCTCCGGGGCGGCCAACTCGGTGCGCGAGCTGATCAAGGAGCGGGTGATCTACGAACGGGAGCGGGCCACCGGGCTGTCGCGTTCGGCGTATCTGATGTCCAAGATCATCGTGCTCGGCCTGATCACCGCCCTCCAGGGCGCGATCATCTCCGGTATCGGCTTCGCCCCGCGCCGGATGCCCGTCGACGGCGTCCTCGTCCACGCCCAGCCCGCCGTCGAGATGACCCTGGCCATCATGGGCCTCGGCTTCGGCTCGATGATGTTCGGCCTGATCATCTCCTCGCTGGTGAAGACCGCCGAGAAGACGATGCCGCTGCTGGTCATGTTCGCCATCATCCAGGTGGTGTTCACCGGCGTGCTCTTCCAGCTCTACGGCTCACCCGGCATCGAGCAGTTCGCCTGGCTGATGCCCGCCCGCTGGGCGGTGGCGGCGCTGAGCGTGACCGCCGACCTCAACCACGTCATGCCCTGGGACGTGCACCATCCCGACCCGTCGTGGAACCACACGGCGGGCGCCTGGGGCCTGGACATGGGCGTGCTGCTCGCGCTCAGCCTGGTCTGCGGTGTGGTGGTGTCGCGGCTGCTGCGCCGGCACGAGCCGGAAGTCATGCGCAAGTAACCGCGGGTACCCGAAAGGGCGGTGGGACCTTCCGGTCCCACCGCCCTTTTGTGCGGGCCGCATCACCCGGGCCTGATTGCCCGGACTCGGACTCAGTACGCCGAGTACACGTTGTCCATCGAGCCGTACCTGGCCGCCGCGTAGTTGCAGGCGGCGGTGATGTTCGCGACCGGGTCGTAGATGTTCCACGACGTTCCGTTGACGTGATACGTCTGGAAGGTCGGGGGGATCACCTGGAGCAGACCCTTGGACGGAATTCCGTTCTGGGCGTTGATGTCCCAGAGGTTGATCGCGTTGGGGTTGCCGCTCGACTCACGGATGATGTTCCGGTAAATGCCGTTGTAGCTGCCCGGAATACCCTTCTCGTGCATGATCGCCAGCGACTGCCGGATCCAGCCGTCCAGGTTGTTGGGGTACGTCACCGCCGCGGGGGCGGCGTCGATCGCCCTGGCCGGCGCCGGGGCGGGCTTGACGACCGGCTTGACCGGGGCCCTGACGGCAGCCTTGACCACGGGCTTGACGGGCTTGACGGCGGGCTTCACCACAGCCTTGGGCGCCGGCTTGACCGCGGCCTTGAGCGGCGCCGGGGCCTTGGCGGCCGGGGCCGGCTTGATCACCACGCGGTGCGTGGAGGTCGCGGGCTTGGGAGCCGGCTTGGGTGCCGGCTTGGCCGGAGCCGCCGGGGCCTTCTTCGCCGGGGCCGCGGCCGGGGCGGGAGCCTTCTTCGCGGCGGTGCCGCCGGCCGCCTTCCGCTGCGCCGCGGCGTGGTCCGCCAGGGCGCGCTGGGAAGCCGTGTCGGTCTTGGTATCGGGACTCTTGACCTGCTGCTTGGCGGTCGCGGAGACCCCGGTGGGGTCACCGACGGCGACCGCGGACCCACCGGTCGCCTGGAGACCGGTGACCGTCAGAACCACCGCGGCCGCGGCGGCGGCACCGGCACCGGCAACCGTGATCTTGCGCTTCTTGGACAGTGGGCCGATCTTCGGGATCGTGGGGAGCTGCATGCGGGATAACCTCTTCCGATTGCGGACCTGAGAATTCTTAGAGGGTCCGAAATCGAGGGTCAATAATCGCGGCTACGAATTGGACTCGTAGTGGATCGTTCAACCGAGTTGATTTCCGCGGTTTCCGGCCCGGTTTTCCGGGCCTCGCACACTAGGCTGCCTAGTATGTGACGCACGTCCTATAGGTGAGGTCACACAGCAACACCCCCTCGATCGCCCGTGGTGACCGAGGGGGTGCTTTATGTGACGCTTATCCGAGCAGCAGATTCACATCCCCGAATTCATGCCAGAGATAGCGCTCGCGGAGCGCCTCGGCGTAGACGCGGGCCAGCAGGGGATCCCCGGTCAGCGCCCGCAGCATCAGCAGATGCGAGGCCTCCGGCTCGTGCAGCCCGGTGAGCAGGCCGTCCACCGCCCGTATGCCGCGCTCGGGGGTGATCACCAACTCCGTCCAGCCCCGGGCCGCCGTCACCACCCCGCGCTCGTCCGCCGCCGACTCCAGGGCGCGTACGGCCGTGGTCCCGACCGCCACCACCCGGCGGCCGGCCGCCCGCGCGGCGTTCACCTGACGCGCGGTACCGGCCGGCACCTCGTACCGCTCCGCGTACGGCGGCTCGTGCGCCTCGGCCGACGCCACCCCGGTGTGCAGCACCACCGGCGCGATCCGCACCCCGCGCCCGACCAGCTCGGCCACCACCGCCGGAGTGAAGGGCCGCCCGGCGCTCGGCATCTCCGCCGACCCCGCGCCGTCCGGCGCCTCGGCCGAGAACACCGTCTGGTACGCGGCCAGCGGCTGGTCCCGCTCGGTGTAGGCGTAGCGGATCGGCCGCCCGTGGCGGCGCAGCACCGCCACGAGGTCCGGCACCGAGGGCGTCGCCACCCACAGCCGGTCCCCGGCCGGGTCCAGCGGGCCGTTCAGCACCAGCTGGGCGCCGCCCGCCAGCTCCAGCACCGCGCCGGCCGGCGGCGCCGCCCGGCGCACCGTCGAGCCGTGCCCGTCCGGGGCGCGGACCTCCACCACCCAGCGGCCGTCGTCGCGCCGGGTCGAGCAGTGCACCACCACCGGCTCACCGGCCAGCCGCCCGTCCACCGCGGCCGGCAGCGTGCGGGAGGTGTTCACCACCAGCACGTCACCGGCCCGCAGCAGCCGCGGCAGCTCCCGGAAGCCGTGATGCGTCACCTCCCCGTCGCCATCCGTATCCCCGGCGCCGCCGGCCCGGCCGAGCAGCAGCCGCACCGCGTCCCGCCGGGGCGGCGGCGCCGACGCGAGCAGCTCCGGCGGCACCCGCAGGCCGGCCAGCCCCGCCGTACGCACCCGGGCCGCCTGCTCGTCGCACGTCACACAGCTGATCAGCGCGCTCATCGCGCCGCCAGCAGCGCGTACGCCACATACCGGCCGCTGGGCGCCTTCTCGTCCAGCAGCCGCAGGAAGGCCGGCGCGACCTCCGCCGGCGGCAGCCGGTCCGCGAAGCCCGCGTCGTCCGGCACGGCCGCGGCGTAGAGGTCGGTGCGCAGTTCACCCGGGTCCACCCACCACACCCTGATCCGCGGCTCCTCCTCGGCGAGCACCGCCGACAGCTGGTCGAGCGCGGCCTTGCTCGCGCCGTAGCCGCCCCAGCCGGGGTACGCCTCCACCGCCGCGTCCGAGCTGATGTTCAGCACCGCGCCACCGGCCGCCCGCAGCGCCGGCAGTGATGCCCGGACCAGCGCGAACGGCGCGATCACATTGGTCTCCAGCGCCTCGCGCAGCCCCGCCTCCGGCAGCTCGGCCAGCGGCAGCAGCGGCTCGGCGCCCAGCGCGCTGGCATTGTTCACCAGCAGGTCCACCCCGCCGAGCGCCAGCGCCGCCGCCACCAGCTCCGCCCGGTGCCCGGCGTCGGTGACATCGCCCGGCACCGCCGTGACCCGGCCCGGCGCCGGCCCCGGGTACTCCGCCTCCCGCGCCAGCCCGGCCGCCGCCGACCGCAGCGCGTCCGCGCCGCGCCCGTCGAGCACGAGGTCCCAGCCGCGCCCGGCCAGCGCGGCGGCCAGCGCCCGCCCCAGCCCACGCGAGGCGCCCGTGATGATCGCTACCGGCATGATCCCGTCCTTCCGTACCAGCCCCGCGACCCGGCCGTACGCCGGATCACCGGGCCTCACGCTAGGAACGGGTCCGCGCGGACCGCCTCGGCCGCCCGTCCCGGCGGACGTGGTCAGTTGGTACTGGTCCGAAGGACCGAGCACGGCCGGTCCGTACGCCGCATCCCCGCGGCCACCCGCGCCGGTACGGTTGAGCGCATGTCCAGCCGTACGCCCAGGGGCGGAATAGAAGCGGTGAGCGCCGCACTGCTGGCGATGAACCGGCGGCTGGAAGTGCGCGAAGTCCTGCAGACCATCGTCGCCTCCGCCCGCGAACTGCTCGGCGCCGAGTACGCCGCGCTCGGCGTGCCCGACGACCACGGCGGCTTCGCGCAGTTCGTGGTGGACGGCATCAGCGAGGAGCAGTGGCGGACCATCGGCCCGCTGCCCCGCCAGCACGGCGTCCTGGCCGCGATGCTGCACGAGGCCACCCCGCAGCGCCTCGCCGACGTCCGCACCTTCGAGAGCTTCGCGGGCTGGCCCCGCACCCACCCGGAGATGAAGGACTTCATCGGCATGCCGATCCTGGAGGACGACGACGTGCTCGGCGCCGTCTTCCTCGCCAACAAGACCTGCCCCGCCTCAGCCGGCGGCGTCGAGGGCTTCACCCAGGAGGATGAGGAGCTGCTGCGCATCCTCGCCGACCACGCCGCCATCGCCCTCACCAACGCCCGGCTCTACGAGCGCAGCCGCGAGCTGACCCTGACCGGGGAGCGGGCCAGGATCGCCCACGAGCTGCACGACGCCGTCTCCCAGAAGCTGTTCTCGCTGCGGCTGACCGCCCAGGCCGCCGCCGCCCTGGTCGACACCGACCCGGCCCGCGCCAAGGACGAGATCAAGCATGTCGCGGCGCTCGCCGCCGAGGCCGCCGACGAGCTGCGCGGCGTCGTGGTCGAGCTGCGCCCGGCCGGTCTGGACGAGGACGGCCTGATCGCCACCCTGCGCACCGAGGTCCGGGTGCTGGACCGGGTGCACTCGGCCCGGCTCACCTTCACCGCCGCCCAGGTGCGGGCGCTGCCCGCCGCCCAGGAGGAGGCGCTGCTGCGCGTCGCCCAGGAGGCGATGCACAACGCGCTGCGGCACGCCCACGCCACCACCGTCGGCGTCACCCTCGAAGGCCGCGGCAAAGGCGCCCGGCTGAGCATCCGCGACGACGGCCGGGGCTTCGACCCGTCCGCGGTCCGCAGGGCCGGCCGGCATCTCGGCCTGGTCTCCATGCGCGACCGGGCGGACGGCGTGAGCGGCCGGCTGACCGTGCAATCGGCGCCCGGCAAGGGCACCGTCATCGAGATGGAGGTGCCCGGTGGCTGATCGAGCGGCCCGGCCCGAGGTGGAAACGGCGATCCGACCGGCCGTCCGGGCGGCGGTCCCGCCGGCGGCCGACGAGCGACCGGCTGGCGAGCGACCAGTCGGCGCGCGCCGCCCCGAACCGAAAGCCGCGCCGGGCGAGGCGAGGCCGGCGCCGGGCGACGGGCGGGCGATCCGGGTGCTGCTGGTCGACGACCATCAGGTGGTACGCCGCGGCCTGCGCACCTTCCTGGAGGTCCAGGGCGACATCGAGGTCGTCGGCGAGGCGGCCGACGGCGCGGAGGGGGTGGCCCGCGCCCAGGAACTGCGGCCCGACGTGATCCTGATGGACGTCAAGATGCCCGGCACGGACGGCATCGAGGCACTGCGGCTGCTGCGCGACGCGGGCAACCCGGCCCGGGTGCTGATCGTGACCAGCTTCACCGAGCAGCGCACGGTGGTGCCCGCGCTGCGGGCCGGCGCCGCCGGATACGTCTACAAGGACATCGATCCGGTGGCCCTGGCCGGGGCGATCCGCTCGGTGCACGCCGGACACGTCCTCCTCCAGCCCGAAGTGGCCGGCGCCCTGCTCTCCCAGGACCAGCACGCCACCGGCACCGGTCGCGGCAACGCGCTCACCGAGCGCGAACGCGAGGTGCTCGCCCTGATCACCGACGGCCGCTCCAACCGGGAGATCGCCCGCGCGCTGGTGCTGTCGGAGAAGACGGTGAAGACCCATGTGTCGAACATCCTGATGAAGCTGGACCTCGCCGACCGCACCCAGGCCGCGCTGTGGGCGGTCCGCAACGGCATGGGGAACTGACCGCCGGCCCCGGCGGGCTGGATCCCCCGGCCTCGGCGCCCCGCGCCCTCACGGCCGGCGGCGCTCCGCCTCCTCCACGTAGGCGTTGTACGCCGCCACCTGCGCCCGGCGCGCGGTCCGCTCCACCGGCCGCAGCAGATCCGCCCGCGCCGCGATCTGCGACGCGCTCACCGCCGCGCCCTCGCCCTCGGCCGCGATCCCGACCAGCGCCCCCACCCGCTGCGCCAGCGCCAGCACCCGTACCGCACGCGGCGGATACCCCGGCGCCAGCACCTCGCGCCCGCGCTCGGCCCGCGCCCGGTACGCCTCCACGGCCGCCTGCGCGGCCGGACCCGAGCCGGCCACATCCAGGCGCGCCAGGGCGTCGGTGGCATCCCGCAGTGCCTCCGCCAGCTCCCGCTCCGCCTCCCCGAGCGAGGGCACATCGGCCGGCGGCGCGTCCCGCACCGGCAGGCACTCCCACTCCACCTCCACATGCAGATCGCCCGCCGGACCCGCCTCGTGCACGGCCGGCACCAGACCCAGCGCCGCGGCGCCCACCGTGACCACCGCCTCACCGGCCACCAGCGCCCGGGCGTTGAACTCGGGCGGCCCGCTCAGCCCCAGCGGATGCCCGGCGACCGGCAGCGCCAGCCGCAGTCCGGTGACGCCCAGCGCCCGCAGCCGGCCGAGGCCCAGCGTCAGCCCGACCGGGGTGCTCTCTCCTGGCAGCCCGGCGATCCGGTGCACGGCGTCGTCCGCCGTGATCCGCTGGGCGACGTCATCGGGCGCGGCAAGTCCGGCAAGCAGGGCATTTCCCCACGCGGTCAGCCGCCCTGAGCGAGGTTCATCAAGCATGGCCCCCAGCCTAAGGACTGGACCCGACCGCTGGTGGCGTAAGTTTTCCCCGGGGGTTCCTTCTGGCTCGTGCCGATGTGGGCACACCGGCCTGCCGAGACTGCAATGGGAGACAACGCGCTCATGAGCGATGTGCTGGAGCTGGTGGACGTATCCGTGGTCCGCGACGGACGAGCTCTGGTGGACCAGGTCTCGTGGTCGGTCGCCGAGGGCGAGCGCTGGGTCATCCTCGGCCCCAACGGCGCCGGCAAGACCACCCTGCTCAATGTCGCCTCCAGCTATCTCTTCCCCACCTCGGGGGCCGTCTCGATCCTCGGCGAGAAGCTCGGCGGGGTCGACGTCTTCGACCTGCGGCCCCGGATCGGCATGGCCGGCGCCGCGATGGCCGAGAAGATGCCGCGCCGCCAGACCGTACTGGAAACGGTGCTCACCGCCGCCTACGGCATGACCGCCACCTGGCAGGAGGGCTACGAGCAGGTCGACGAGGACCGGGCCCGCGCCTTCCTGGACCGGCTCGGCATGAGCGAGTTCCTCGACCGCAAGTTCGGCACCCTGTCCGAGGGCGAGCGCAAGCGCACCCTGATCGCCCGCGCGATGATGTCCGACCCCGAGCTGCTGCTGCTGGACGAGCCCGCGGCCGGCCTCGACCTCGGCGGCCGTGAGGACCTGGTACGCCGCCTCGGCCGGCTCGCCCGCGACCCGATCGCCCCCTCGATGATCATGGTCACCCACCATGTCGAGGAGATCGCCCCGGGCTTCACCCACGTGCTGATGATCCGCCAGGGCAAGGTCGTCACCGCTGGCCCGATCGAACTCGAACTCACCTCCCGCAACCTCTCCCTCTGCTTCGGCCTCCCCCTCGTCGTCGAGCGCCGCGGCGACCGCTGGACCGCGGCGGGCCTGCCCCTTTCCTAGGCCTTTCCCGCGCCGATCCACCCCCGACCGCCGCCCGTCGGCCGCACCCTGCCGCAACTGGCCCCCGCACGCCTAGGATTGGCGATGTGGACGCATGGGTGTGGTGGCTGATAGCCGCGGTGGGACTGGGCATCCCGCTGGTGATCACGGCGATGCCCGAATTCGGGATGTTCGCCGTCGGGGCGGTGGCCGGTGCGGCCGCCGCGGGACTCGGCGGTGGCATCGTGGCCCAGGTCGTGACCTTCGTCGTGGTGTCGGTCGCCCTGCTGGTCTTCGTACGACCGCTCGCGTACCGCAACCGCCAACGGCCGGAGCAGCGCAGCGGCGTGGACGCCCTCAGGGGCAAGCAGGCCGTCGTACTGGAAACCGTCGACGGTGGCGCCGGCGGCCGGATCAAGCTGGCCGGGGAGGTCTGGTCGGCCCGCGCCCTGGAGTCCGGTCAGGTCTTCGACCCCGGTCAGCACGTGGATGTGGTGGAGATCGACGGTGCCACCGCGGTCGTGATGTGAATCGCCTTGTAGTCAGCCGGTCGAGCGCAGGCCACACTTGGCGGGACCGCACCGAATCGCGGTCCGGGAATTCGCCGAAGCCCGCACGCGGTGCACCCGTGGTCTGCGAGAATTGATCATGACAGGGTCCGTCGGACGTCCTCGACGGACCCGCAGGCGGGGTCGCAAGTGAAGTCGCAGTCAAGCTCGCAGTCAAACGGCGCCGGGAGTTGGCCATGCAGCCCATCATCATCGTGCTCATCATCCTGGTGGTGCTCGTCTTCATCGCCCTGATCAAGACGGTCCAGGTCATTCCGCAGGCCAGCGCCGCCATCGTCGAACGCTTCGGGCGCTACACCCGCACCCTGAGCGCCGGACTGAACATCGTCGTCCCGTTCATCGACACCATCCGCAACCGGATCGACCTGCGCGAACAGGTCGTCCCCTTCCCGCCGCAGCCGGTGATCACCCAGGACAACCTGGTGGTGAACATCGACACCGTCATCTACTACCAGGTCACCGACGCCCGCGCCGCGACCTACGAGGTCGCCAGCTACATCCAGGCGATCGAGCAGCTCACCGTCACCACGCTGCGCAACATCATCGGCGGCATGGACCTGGAGCGGACCCTGACCTCCCGCGAGGAGATCAACGCGGCGCTGCGCGGCGTCCTGGACGAGGCCACCGGCAAGTGGGGCATCCGCGTCAACCGCGTCGAGCTCAAGGCGATCGAGCCGCCCACCTCCATCCAGGACTCGATGGAGAAGCAGATGCGCGCCGACCGCGACAAGCGCGCCGCGATCCTCACCGCCGAGGGCATCCGCCAGTCCCAGATCCTCACCGCCGAGGGCGAGAAGCAGTCCTCGATCCTGCGCGCCGAGGGCGAGAGCAAGGCCGCGGCCCTGCGCGCCGAGGGCGAGGCCCAGGCCATCCGCACCGTCTTCGAGTCGATCCACGCAGGCGACCCGGACCAGAAGCTGCTGGCCTACCAGTACTTGCAGATGCTGCCGAAGATCGCCGCGGGCGACGCAAACAAGCTCTGGATCATCCCGAGCGAACTCAATGACGCGCTCAAGGGCCTCGGCGGCATAGTCAACATCCCCGGCGCACCCGGCAGCGGCGACGCCGGCCCCGCCGTGACCGGCCCCCCCGCCCCCCGCCGTGAATCCCCGCGCTTCGACAAGGACTGACCCGAGGGACCGAACCGGAGGCGCCGATCCGCCCGGCAGGGGTGCCGCCGGGCGGATTTCTTCGCCGTGACATGATCTCGGCGCCCCCTCGACCGTGAGGCGGGGAGGGCGGCGCGGAGATCACGGAGAGTCCCATGTCCCCAGCAGAAGCCCTGGCGGTGCTCGCCGCGGGAATCGGTGCCGGCACCATCAATACGATCGTCGGCTCCGGGACCCTGATCACCTTCCCGGTGCTGCTCGCCATCGGCCTGCCGCCCGTGACGGCCAACGTCTCCAACACCCTCGGCCTGGTCTCCGGCTCCATCACCGGAGCCATCGGCTACCGCCGCGAACTCGGCGGCCAGCGGCCCCGATTGCTCCGCCTCGGCACGGTCTGCCTGGTGGGCGGCCTCAGCGGCGCCGTGCTGCTGACCACCCTGCCGTCCGGGGCGTTCGACGCGATCGTGCCCGTCCTGATCGGCATCGCCCTCGTGCTGGTCGTCCTGCAGCCCCGGCTCGCCCGCGCCGTCCAGTCCCGCCGGGACCGGGCCGGGACCGCCGCCCCCACGCACGGCGGCCCCGTACTCCTGATCGGCATGCTGCTCGCCAGCGCCTACGGCGGCTACTTCGGCGCCGCCCAGGGAGTCCTCTACCTCTCCTTGATGGGCCCGTTCCTGGACGAGCCGCTGCAACGACTCAACGGACTCAAGAACGTGCTCGCCGCCGTCGTCAACGGCATTGCCGCGCTCTTCTTCGTCTTCGTCGCCCCCATGGACTGGGCGGCCGTCGCGCTCATCGCCGTCGGAGCCACCATCGGCGGCCTGATCGGAGCGCGCGTCGGCCGCCGCCTGCCGCCCATGGCGCTGCGCGGCCTGATCGTGGCCGTCGGCCTCGTAGCGATCGTCCAGCTGATCCTCAAGCACAGCTGACCGCCGCGGCCGGCCGGACATGATGGCCGGCCGTGCTTGGGGATCGTCAGCCGCTCAGGCCGGAAGCGCCAGCCACTGCGGCAGGCTGTCCCGGTCCCGCACCCCGATGGCCAGCAGCAGGGCGTCCGCGGGAGTCGGCTCGAACGGCCGGACCAGCAGCCGCATCCCCGCCTGCTCCGGCGTACGGTCCGCCTTGCGCTGGTTGTCCTCCGTGCACGCCGCCACCGTGTTCAGCCAGGTGTCGCCACCCCCGCGCGACTTCGGCTGTACGTGGTCCACGGTCGTCGCCCGCCGGCCGCAGTAGGCGCACCGGTGCCGGTCGCGGACGAGCACACCCCGCCGGGACCACGCGGCCCGTTGTCGGAACGGCACCCGCACATAGCGGCACAGCCGGATCACCTGCGGCACCGGCACATCGACATCGGCGGCCCGGATGCGCAGCCCGGGATGCGCCTGCTCCACGACCGCCTTGTCCTGCATCACCAGGACGACGGCCCGCCGCAGCGACACCGTCGACAGCGGCTCGAAACTCGCGTTGAGCACCAGCGTCTCTCGCATCCCGCCCACCTCCCGGGCCCGATCCGCCCGTGCGGGCGAAGTCGCTCCACTGTGCCCGCGGGCACCTCGGTGGACAACGCAATTTCCCGCCGGAGGACAACAGGTGAGCAGGGAAGAAGTTCCCAGCGAAGCTTGCGGAAACCCGGGGGGGGGGAGAAGGCGGCGCCGCCAACGGCGGAAGAAGACACGGCGTCCGGGGCGGCCGCCGGTGCCGGGGTCGTTGCGGGGGTCGTTGCCAGGGTTGTGAAGGGGCGCGCGGGGCGCGAAGCCCGGCGGCGCGGCCCGGTGGTGCCGAAACCGGCGCCACCGGGCCCCGGCCGGCGCTCAGCCCTCCGCCGGCACCTCGTACTCACCGATCAGCTGGGCCCGCCCGATCGCGTGGTACCGCAGATTGAAGCCGACGAAGGCCGGCGAGGCGTCGGCGTCCGGCCCCAGCTTCTCCGTGTCCACCGCGTACACCGTGAAGACATAGCGGTGCGGACCGTCCCCGGCCGGCGGCGCCGCGCCGCCGAAGTCCCGGCTGCCGTAGTCGTTGCGCGCCTGCACCGCGCCGTCCGGCAGACCCGGGAACGCCCCGGACCCGGCGCCGGTCGGCAGCTCGGTGACCGACACCGGGAGGTCGAACAGCACCCAGTGCCAGAAGCCGCTGCCGGTCGGTGCGTCCGGGTCGTAACAGGTGACGGCGAAGCTCTTCGTCGCCTCCGGGAAGCCCTCCCAGCGCAACTGCGGGGAGACGTTCCCGGCGGCGTACACCTGGTCGTCCTTCAGCGTCGCGCCCGGCGCCAGATCGTCGCTCACCACCGTGAACGCCGCCACCGGCGGATGGAAGTCATGGGGGAGCGGCCGTCGCGCTTGCTCGGTCAACCTCGACACCTCCTGATCGCACATGAAGATCGCACATGAAGCAAGAACACTGCCCGACCTCGGCAGCCTGCGGGACCGAGCCTAAGCCTCGGCCCCCGAACGGCTTCGGCTGGGCGCCCGGCTCGGCGAGCCACCGGCGGCGCGCGGTCCACTACGCTCGTGCCCTGTGATCACCGCACCCGAGAGGACCCCGCTGGCCCGCTCCTTCTTCGACAGGCCGGTCCTGGAGATCGCCCCCGACCTGCTCGGCCGCGTGCTGGTACGCGCCACCGACGACGGCCCGATCGAACTGCGCCTCACCGAAGTCGAGGCCTACGACGGCGCCAACGACCCCGGGTCCCACTCCTACCGCGGTCGCACCGACCGGAACGCGGTGATGTTCGGCCCGCCGGGCCACACCTACGTCTACTTCACCTACGGCATGTGGCACTGCCTGAACCTGGTGTGCGGCCCCGAGGGCAAGGCCAGCGGAGTCCTGCTCCGGGCCGGCGAGATCGTCGTGGGCGCCGACCTGGCCCGCGCCCACCGGGCCGCCTCGCGCAAGGACAGCGACCTCGCCCAGGGCCCCGCCCGGCTCGCCACCGCCCTGTCCGTCGACCGCGCCCTCAACGGCGCCGACGCCTGCTCCGACGACGGCGGCCCCTTCCGTATCCTCACCGGCACCCCGCCGGACCGGGCGCTGATCCGCAGCGGCCCCCGCACCGGCGTCGGCGGCGACGGCGCCGTCCACCCCTGGCGCTACTGGATCGCCGACGACACCACGGTCAGCCCCTACCGGGCCCACGTCCCGCGCAAGCGCCGATAATCGAAGAGCACCGGCAATACATACCCACGTACCCTCGGACACTCCGGACCCCGGACCATCCCCGAGACCATCCCCCAGAGGAGACACGACACCGTGACGGACATCGTCGACGAGCTGCAGTGGCGCGGGCTGATCGCCGTATCCACTGACGAGGACGCACTGCGCAAGGCGTTCGCGGACGGCCCTGTCACGGTCTATTGCGGCTTCGACCCCACCGCGCCCAGCCTGCACCTCGGCAATCTGGTCCAGATCCTGACCGTGCGCCGTCTCCAGCTGGCAGGGCACCGCCCGCTCGGCCTGGTCGGCGGCGCCACCGGACTGATCGGCGATCCCAAGCCCACCGCCGAGCGCACGCTGAACGACCCCGGGGTGGTCGCCGAGTGGGTGGGGCGGGTACGGGCCCAGATCGAACCGTTCTTCTCGTTCGAGGGCCCCAACGCGGCCACCATGGTCAACAACCTGGACTGGACGCAGGGCCTGTCCGCCATCGAGTTCCTGCGGGACATCGGCAAGCACTTCCGCGTGAACAAGATGATCGCCAAGGAGGCGGTCGCCCGCCGGCTCAGCTCCGACCAGGGCATCAGCTACACGGAGTTCAGCTACCAGATCCTGCAGGGCATGGACTTCCTGGAGCTCTACCGCCGCTACGGCTGCACCCTGCAGACCGGCGGCAGCGACCAGTGGGGCAATCTGACCGCCGGCATCGACCTCATCCACCGGGTCGAGGGCGCCTCGGTGCACGCCCTGGCGACCCCGCTGCTCACCAAGGCGGACGGCACCAAGTTCGGCAAGACCGAGGGCGGCGCCATCTGGCTCGACCCGGAGATGACCTCGCCCTACGCCTTCTACCAGTTCTGGCTGAACGCCGACGACCGCGACATCTCCAGCTTCCTGCGCACCTTCAGCTTCGCGCCGCGCGAGGAGATCGAGGAACTGGAGCGGGCCACCCAGGAGCGCCCCCAGGCCCGTGCCGCCCAGCGCGCCCTCGCCGAGGAGCTCACCACCTTGGTGCACGGCGCCGACCAGTGCGCCGCCGTGGTCGCCGCTTCCAAGGCGCTTTTCGGCCAGGGCGAACTCGCCGACCTCGACGAGCGCACGCTGGCCGGCGCCCTCAGCGAGCTGCCCAAGGCCCGGATCAGCGCGGAGGACGGCGAACTGCCGCCGATCGCCGACCTGTTGGCGTTGGTGAACCTGGTACCGAGCAAGTCAGCCGCCCGCCGCACCATCAAGGAGGGGGGCGCCTACCTCAACAACACCAAAGTGGCCGGCGAGGACGCGCAGCCGACCCGCGACGACCTCGTCCACGGCCGCTGGCTGGTGCTGCGTCGCGGCAAGCGCAACCTGGGAGCGGTCGAAGTCGCCTGACCGGGCCGGAAATCGACGTTTGGGCGGGGGTCGAGCTTGACTCGGCCCCCGCCCGTACGTAATGTAGTCCGAGCCGCTGAAACGGTGGGACCGGTTCACACCGGGTTCCGCCGGCCGAGCGGCCACCCACTGTCCTACCCTTTCCCGATCGTCGGGTTGTTTTTTGGTGCGCCAAAATTCAATTCGAAGGGCCGATTATGAATCGGCAGGGGAACGGAGTACAGTAGGGAACACGAAGGGAAAGCCCGGAGGGAAAACCGGAAACGGTGAAACCAAAGGAAGCTTCCGTTCCTTGAGAACTCAACAGCGTGCCAAAAGTCAACGCCAGATATGTTGATGCCCCGTCCCCGTTGTGGGATG
>NZ_JBHSBB010000004.1:0-5068 GCF_042650325.1 Streptomyces polygonati
TCCGCCAAACCCACCATCACCGCGAACAACGCCGGCTGCACCACATCCACCCGGTCCAGCGAACCCCCCGACAACACCTCCACCAACGACCAGTCCGTATACGGCGCCAGAGCGGCAGCACAGTCATCAATCGCCGCCCGGAAAACCTCCGACTCCCCGTACAGCTCCCGGCCCATCCCCACCCACTGCGCCCCCTGACCCGGAAACACGAACACCGTCCGGCCCGACCCACCCACCACACCACTGACCAGGTCGGGCGCTTCCCTCCCCTCGGCCAACGCCGTCAGCGCGGCCGGGTCACCGACTACGGCCCGGTGCTGGAAACGCGCCCGTCCGGCCAGCACGGCCGCCACCGCGACCCGGTCGACCTCGGGACGCGCCGCGACAAAGTCCGCCAGCCGCGCCGCCTGCGCCCGCAACGCGGAGTCCGACTTCGCCGACAGCAGCCACGGCACCGGACCGGTCGGAAGCGCGGCGGAGGACGACCTCGCAGGCTCAGCCAGGTCCGGGACAGGGGCCTCGATGATGACGTGGGCGTTGGTGCCGCTGATCCCGAACGCCGAGACACCCGCACGCCGGGGACGCCCGGTCTCCGGCCACGAGCGGGCTTCGGTGAGCAGCGAGACATGCCCGGTGGACCAGTCGACATGCGAGGTCGGCGCGTCCACGTTGAGGGTTCGCGGCAGTTCACCGTGCCGCATCGCCATGATCATCTTGATCACACCCGCGACACCCGCCGCC
Organism: Streptomyces polygonati; assembly: GCF_042650325.1. NCBI lineage: Bacteria > Bacillati > Actinomycetota > Actinomycetes > Kitasatosporales > Streptomycetaceae > Streptomyces > Streptomyces polygonati. Next base: position 742 of record NZ_JBHSBB010000004.1, read on the forward strand.
GCCTGCGTATGACCGATGTTGGACTTCACCGAACCCAGCCACAACGGCTCCGTGCGGCCCTGACCGTAGGTCGCCAGCAAAGCCTGCGCCTCGATCGGATCACCCAGCGTCGTACCCGTGCCGTGCGCCTCCACCGCGTCCACATCCGACGCCGACAAACCGGCGTTCGCCAGCGCCTGAGCGATCACCCGCTCCTGCGACGGACCGTTCGGCGCCGCCAGACCGTTGGACGCGCCGTCCTGGTTGACCGCGCTGCCCGCGACCACCGCCAGCACCTGGTGGCCGTTCCGCCGCGCGTCGGAAAGCCGCTCCAAGAGAACAAGCCCGGCGCCCTCACCCCAACTCGTGCCGTCGGCGCCGTCGGCGAACGACTTGATCCGCCCGTCGGCCGCCAGCCCGCGCTGCCGCGAGAACTCCACAAAGCCGGCCGGCGTGGCCATGACCGTCACACCGCCGGCCAGCGCCAGTGAGCACTCCCCCGCGCGAAGTGCCTGCGCCGCCAGGTGAATCGCCACCAGCGACGAGGAGCACGCGGTGTCCACCGACACCGCCGCGCCCTCCAGCCCCAGCAGATAGGAGACCCGGCCGGAAGTAGCGCTGGTCGCTGTCCCGGTGGCGAGAAAACCCTCCAGGTCCGGCGGCGGCTGGCTGCCGTACCCGGACGACCACAGACCGGTGAAGACGGCCGTCCGGCTGCCGCCGAGGGAGGTCGGGTCGATGCCGGCGCTTTCCACGGTCTCCCAGGCGGTCTCCAGCAGCACCCGCTGCTGCGGGTCCATCGCCAGCGCCTCGCGCGGTGAGATCCCGAAGAACGCCGCGTCGAACCCGGCGCCGTCCGCGAGGAAACCGCCCGACCGGGTGTAGGTCGTACCCGGCCGGTCCGGGTCGGGGTCGTAGACGACATCCCAGCCCCGGTCCACCGGGAACTCGGAGATCGCGTCGGCGCCGTCCGACACCAGCCGCCACAAGCCGTCCGGCGACTCGACCCCACCCGGATAGCGGCAGCCCATCCCGATGATCGCGATCGGCTCGCGTGCCGCCTCTTCCATGGCGGCCAGGCGTTTGCCCAGGACGGCCAGGTCGGCCGTGGCGCGCTTGAGGTAACTGCGGAGCTTCTCTTCGTCGGACATCGCTACTCCTCAGCGTTGCGGGACTCGCCCGAGCGGATGGCCTCGGTCCGGCGGTGCGCGTCGTCCAGGATGCTGAACAGTTCGTCGTCGCTGGCTTCGTCGACACCGGCCTCGTCGACGTCGGCCTCGGGGCCGCCGCGTTTCGCGGTCCAGGCCACCAGCAGTGCCTCAAGGCGGGCCGCGATCGTGTCGTAGTCGGCGTCGGCGGCGGCTGTCGCGTCCAAGGTGGACTTGAGCTGGTCGAGTTCCGCGAGCAGCGGATCCTGCTTCGTGCCGTGCAGTCGGGTGTGGACGAATTCGGCGAGCCGGGCGGGTGTCGGGTGGTCGAACGTGAGCGTGGCGGGCAGGCGCAGGCCGGTCCCCGCGTCGAGCTGGTTGCGCAGTTCCACGGCCGTGAGCGAGTCGAAGCCGAGGGCCGTGAACGCCAGGTCCGGCCGCACCGCGTTCGGCGACGCGTGTCCCAGCACGGCGGCCACTTGGTCGAGGATCAGTCGCAGTACGTCGTCCTGGGACCACACGCGGTCCGCCGCACGCCTGCGTCGCGGCCGGACAAGTGCCCGCAGCACGGCGGGTGGGTCGCCGGCCCGGCGCAAGGCCGGCAGGTCGAAGCTGATCGGGGCCAATGCGGGTGTACCGGCGGTCAGCGCGAGGTCGAACAGCGCCAACGCCTCTTCGGTCGGCAAGGGCAGGACGCCGGCCCTGGTGAGCCGATGCCGGTCGGCGTCCGTCAGACCTCCCGTCATGCCGCTGGTCTGCGCCCAGTAGCCCCACGCGAGTGAGACGGCGGGCAGCCCCTGGGCGTGCCGGTGCTCGGCGAGCGCGTCGAGATACGCGTTGGCGGCTGCGTAGTTCGCCTGTCCCGCACCGCCCAGCACACCGGCGGCCGAGGAGAACAGCACGAACGAGTCCAGGCCCTCGGTCAGCTCGTGCAGGTGCCGCGCGGCGAGGGCTTTCGGCGCCCACACGCGCTCGAACTGCTCGGGGGTGAGGGATTCCACCACGGTGTCGGCCAGCACACCCGCGGCATGGATCACGGAGGTGACCGGGTGTTCGGCGAGCAGCCGTGCCACCGCGTCGCGGTCGGCCATGTCGCAGGCCACGACGGTGACGTGAGCGCCGGACCCGGTCAGTTCGGCGGTCAGCGCGGCCACGCCGGGGGCGTCCGGTCCGCTTCGGCTGACCAGGAGCAGACTGCGGACTCCGTGCCGGGCGACGAGATGACGGGCGATCGTGCCGCCCAGGGTGCCCGTACCGCCGGTGATGAGCACCGTGCCGTCGGGGCCGAGCGTGGACGGCAGCGGACCGATCTCGGCGCGTTCGAGGCGCGGGACGTGGACGGCGCCGCCGCGGATCGCGAGCTGGGGTTCGTCGCCGGCCAGCCGGACCTCGTCGCCGTCGACCAGGACGAACCGGCCGGGGTGCTCGGTGGCGGCCGACCGGACCAGGCCCCAGACAGCGGCGGCGTCCGGGTCGACGTCGTCGCCCGGCCGGACCGGGACGGCATGGCGCGTGGCCACGGCCATCCGCGGGATGTCCGTGGCGAGGAAGTCCTGGATCACCCGCAGTGTCTCGACCGGCGTGGTGGCGTGGTGAACGGGGATGTCCGGCTCGGTCGTCGCCGTGTCGAGGACGGGCCACGACAGCCGGTACGGCATGTTCTCCCGGGCCGCCGCCGGTCGGCGCAGGGTCAGCGAGGCGATCTCGGCCATCGGCGCGCCCGAGTGGTCGGCGAGGCCGAGGGTGTAGGTGTCCTGGCCGGTCGCGGTCAGCCGGACGCGGGCCCGCTCTCCGCCGCGCCACAGCGAGACCCCGGCGAAGGAGAACGGCATCTTGGCCCGGTCGTCGGCGATCGTCACGGTCTGGATCGCCGCGTCGAGCAGGGCCGGATGCAGCCCGAACCGGGGATCGCCGGGCGCGGACACCTCCGCGTAGAGGGTGTCGCCGTCCCGCCACACCGCTTCCAGGCCTTGGAAGGCCGCGCCGTAGGCGAATCCGGCGTCGCCCAGAGTGTCGTAGAAGGCATCGAGCTCGACGGGTTCGGCCTTCGGCGGCCACACCAGCGCCCAGGACGCCTGCGGTGTTACGGGGTCGGCGCCCAGCGTGCCGGCCGCGTGCCGTATCCACTCGCCGGTGGTACGCGAGTGGATCGAGACAGCGCGCCGTCCTTCACGGTCGGGACCGACGATGACGCACACCTGCACGCCGTCCGCGACCACCAGCTGTGCTTCCAGTGCCAGGTCCTCGACCACCGGGCAGCCGATGTACTCGCCGGCTCGGACGGCCAGTTCGACAAACGCCGTCGCGGGCAGCAGCGGCGAGCCCAGAATGACGTGCTCGGTGAGCCACGGCTGCTCGGCGGTGGCGAACTGGCCGGTCAGCACGGCGCCTTGATCGTCGGGCAGGTCCACGACGGCCCGCAGCAGCGGGTGGTCGACCTCGCTCTGGCCGGCCATCGAGACATGGGGCGTGGCGGTCGGGAGGAGCCAGTAGGGGTCGTGCTGGAAGGGATACGTCGGCAGCTCCGCCCGCGCCGCCCCGGCCGGGACCGGCAGCATCCACGGCGCCCCGGCCACCCACAACCTGCCCAGCGCCGCCAACAACCGCTCCGGCTCATCATGACCACGCCGCATCAACCCCGACGCCACCAGACCCGGATGCGGACCCACCTCAACAAACCCCGTCACCCCCTGCCCCACCAGCCAGTCCACCGCATCACCGAACCGCACCGTCTCCCGCACCTGCCGCACCCAGTACAACGGATCCGCCATATCCGCCGGCCCACCCACCACCGAGGAGACCACCGGAATCACCGGAACACCGAACGACACCCCCCGCACCACCGCCTCGAACTCACCCAGCATCGGATCCATCCGAGCCGAATGAAACGCATGACTCACCGCCAGCCGCCGCACCTCACGCCCACGACCCCGCCACACCTCACCAACCGCCAGCACCGCCCCCTCATCACCCGACAGCACCACCGCATCAGCACCATTCACCGCCGCCACCCCCACCCCCACAGGCAACGACCCCACCACCTCACCCTCCGACGCCCGCACCGACACCATCGCCCCACCCGACGCCAACCCCTGCATCAACCGACCACGCGCCACCACCAGCCCACACGCATCCACCAACCCCACAACACCCGCCACATGCGCAGCCGCCAACTCACCCACCGAATGCCCCACCACAAA
>NZ_JBHSBB010000005.1:0-433702 GCF_042650325.1 Streptomyces polygonati
GCCGGTACGTGTCGGAGACCCATTTGCCGACGGCACGTCGGATGATCTGCTGGATCTGCCGGGTCTCCATCACCCCGTCCGAGGCCGAACGGGACAGCCCCTCTTCGATCTTGGGGATCACCGCGGCCAGCGCCTCGTCCTCGATACCCGATCCGCGGGCGTGGATGTTCGGGCCGCCGACCAGCTTGCCGGTGGTGCTGTCGACCACGATGAAGACGGAGACGATGCCTTCCTCGCCGAGAATGCGGCGGTCCTTGAGCGACGACTCGGTGATGTCCCCGACCGAGAGACCGTCCACGTAGACATAGCCGGCCTGGACCTTGCCGGCGATTTTGGCCACGCCGTCCACCAGGTCGACGACCACGCCGTCCTCGGCGATGACGCAGCGGTTCTTGGGGATGCCGGTGAGCTGACCGAGTTCGGCGTTGGCTCGCAGGTGCCGCCATTCGCCGTGGATCGGCATCAGGTTGCGCGGCTTGCAGATGTTGTAGAAGTACAGGAGTTCACCGGCCGAGGCGTGGCCGGAGACGTGCACCTTGGCGTTGCCCTTGTGGACGACGTTGGCACCCCACCGGGTCAGGCCGTTGATGACGCGGTAGACCGCGTTCTCGTTGCCCGGGATGAGCGAGGAGGCGAGGATGACGGTGTCGCCCTCGACGATGCGGATCTGGTGGTCCCTGGCGGCCATCCGGGACAGGGCGGCCATCGGTTCGCCCTGGGAGCCGGTGCAGACCAGCACGACCTTCTCGTCCGGCAGGTCGTCCAGGACCTTGATGTCCACCACCAGATTGCCCGGGACCTTGAGGTAGCCGAGCTCGCGGGCGATGCCCATGTTCCTGACCATGGAGCGGCCCACGAAGGCGACCTTGCGGCCGTGCTGGTGGGCGGCGTCGAGCACCTGCTGGATGCGGTGCACATGGCTGGCGAAGCTGGCGACGATGATCCGCTTGTCGGCCTTCGCGAAGGTGTGCAGCAGGACTTGCGAGATGTCGCGCTCGGGCGGGACGAAGCCGGGGACTTCGGCGTTGGTGGAGTCCGCGAGCAGCAGGTCGATGCCCTCCTCGCCGAGCCGCGCGAAGGCGCGCAGGTCGGTGAGGCGACCGTCGAGCGGCAGTTGGTCCATCTTGAAGTCGCCGGTGACGACGACCATGCCGGCCGGGGTGCGGATGGAGACGGCCAGCGCGTCCGGGATGGAGTGGTTGACCGCGACGAATTCGCAGTCGAAGGGGCCGATGCGCTCCCGCTCGCCTTCCTTGACTTCCAAGGCGTAGGGCCGGATGCGGTGTTCCTGGAGCTTGGCCTCGATCAGCGCGAGGGTCAGCTTGGAGCCGATCAGCGGGATGTCGTCCTTCTCCCGCAGGAGGAAGGGAACCGCGCCGATGTGGTCCTCGTGGCCGTGCGTGAGGATGACGCCGACGATGTCGTCCAGGCGGTCCCGGATGGAGGTGAAGTCCGGCAGGATCAGGTCGACGCCGGGCTGCTCCTCTTCGGGGAAGAGGACACCGCAGTCCACGATCAGCAGTTTCCCGCCGAATTCGAAGACGGTCATGTTGCGGCCGATTTCGCCGAGCCCGCCCAGCGGGGTGATGCGCAGGCCGCCATCGGGCAGATTCCGCGGTGGGCCGAGTTCAGGATGCGGATGGCTCAAAAGTTTCTCCCTACCGCGCACACACCAAGGTGCCCCCATGGGGCCGCGGTGGTGTGCGTGACGATATTGCGTTCGTGTATGTGTTCGGATATATGCGTTCGGTTATTCGGCTGTGTTCAGTTGCATTCGGTCGTATTCAGTTGTGAAGTCTCGTCAGAGCTTGTCAGAGCTGGACCCCGCCCGCGGCGAGATCCTTTCTGAGCTGCTCGGTCTCGGCCTCGCCGAGGGAAACCAGGGGGAGCCGGAGCGGGCCGGCGGGCAGTCCGCGCAGCGCGAGGGCGGTCTTGACGCTGATGACGCCCTGGGCGCGGAAGATTCCGGTGTAGACGGGGAGCAGGCGCTGGTGGATCTCGGTGGCCTTGGCGACGTCGCCGCTGGTGTAGGCGTGCACCAGTGCGCACAGCTCGTCGGCCACCAGGTGGGCGACGACGGAGACGAAGCCGATGGCGCCGATGGACAGCAGCGGCAGGTTGAGCATGTCGTCGCCGGAGTACCAGGCGAGTCCGCTGCGGCTGAGCGCCCAGCTCGCGGCGGCCAGGTCGCCCTTGGCGTCCTTGTTGGCGACGATCCGGGGGTGCTCGGCCAGCCGGACGATGGTCTCGGTCTCGATCGGGACGCCGCTGCGGCCGGGGATGTCGTACAGCATGACCGGCAGGCCGGTGGCGTCGGCGATGGCGGTGAAGTGCTGGTACAGGCCGTCCTGCGGGGGCTTGCTGTAGTACGGGGTGACGGTGAGCAGGCCGTGGGCGCCGCTGGTCTCGGCCTGGCGGGCCAGCGAGACGCTGTGGGCGGTGTCGTAGGTGCCGACGCCGGCGATGACGTGGGCACGGTCGCCGACGGCCTGGACGACGGCCCGGACCAGGTCGTTCTTCTCCGTGTCGCTGGTGGTCGGCGACTCCCCGGTCGTGCCGTTGACGACCAGGCCGTCGTTACCCGCTTCCACGAGGTGGTCGGCGAGCCGCTGGGCGCCGTCGAGGTCGAGGGCGCCGTCGGCGGTGAAGGGCGTGACCATCGCGGTCAGCACCCGGCCGAAGGGGGCCTTGGGGGTGGATGTCGCAACCATGGAACCCACGCTACTCGGTGTGTGTACAGGGGTGCAGCCCTGGGACCTGCGGGGGAGGACTCCGGCGTTGCCTGCTCGGGGGTTCAGGCGACGCCGAAGTCCGTTTCCGCAGCCTAGATGAACTTCACGAATGCCTGCAATCCGAACACTTCGGACATTTTTCAAGGGGCGACTCGGCCGTTCGCGTTGAAAGCGGCATGCGTCAGCGGCATCAGCTCCGCCCAGGCCGCTTCCATCTTCTCGCCGACCATCTCGATCTCCCGCTGCGGGAAGGACGGCACCCTGGCCAGCTCGTGCTGGGTCCGCAGGCCGAGGAAGTGCATCAGCGAGCGTGCATTGCAAGTCGCGTACATCGAGGAGAACAGTCCCACCGGCAGCGTGGCCCGGGCCACCTCACGGGCCACCCCGGCCGCCAGCATCTCCTGGTAGGCCGCGTAGGACTGCGCGTAGGACTCCTCCATCGCGGCGGTCACCGCCTTGTGCTGCTCGGGTGTGCCGTGCACGAACACGTACTTGCCCGGCCGTCCCTGCTGGACCAGTTTGCGGTCCTGTCCGGGGACGTAGAAGACGGGCTGCAACTCGCGGTAGCGACCCGATTCCTCGTTGTACGAGTTGTGGACGACGATTCCGTCGGCCAGGAAGTTGTGCCAGGGGCCGGCCACCGACAGGTCGTACGTCATCTCCTCGCCGTCGTCGGCCACCGCGGCGATCGGGTCGGGCACGGCCGCCGCGGCACCGCTCGCGGTGTCCGCGGCCAGCACCGCGTCACCGGGCGACAGCTCACCGGCCTTGCGCCAGCCGCCCGGGGTGAGCAGGGCGTGGTCGGCCGAGCAGCGCAGGGTCCGGCCACCGGCGGTGGTGATCCGCAGCAGCGGCTTGACCCCGGATTCCATGACGTCGACGATCCGGGTCCGCCGGGCCAGCAGGGTGTCCTCGTCGAAGCAGCGCACCTGATCACCGGGCAGCCGGCCGCTCCGGACCGCCGCCGCCCTACCGCCTGCGGCGCCCTGGTGCCACTCCTGGTGGAGGTCCTCGATCCTGCGGAGGCGCGGGACGCCTTCCTCGCTCTCCAGGGTGACCTGGGTGTCCCCGGCCAGGCACCAGCCCACCCGGTGGCGCATGAACTCGCGGAAGACGAAGATCGGGGCGCTGATGAGGAAGGTCATGGAGTTGTGCTCGAAGGGACTGCCGTGGCGGTCCCGCATCAGGTAATTGAGCAGGCCCTTGGATCGCTCGGGGTCCTTGGTGAGCTCTTCGAGGGACTGCTCGCCCGCGGTGGAGACCCGCGCCGCCCACAGCACATCGGTGTCCGAGGCGCTGTGCTTGACGAGATCGACGGTCACATCGTCACGGAACTGGACGGGAACGTCGGGCTCGGTGGGCAGATCGGTCGACACCGGAGGTCCTTCCTGTTGGCTGGGTCAAGCGTAGGGGGTGGGTCGGACAGCGGACGTCTCGGGACAAGGCAGACCCGGAGGTTGGCCGTTGTGCCCGTGGCGGATAGCCTCACCGGTCAGAGCCAATCCCGTCCGCCCATCCGGAAGCCGGAAGAGGACTGTCCGCGTGTCCCTGCCCCACAGCCCCGCCACCGTGAACGACCAGTACGCCACCGGGCGAGCGCTGCCGCACGCCGCTCAGGACCGCTGGATGCGCCCCTACCGCCCCGGCCCGTGGCGGGTGGCGACCGCCGCGCTGGCCTTGATGCTGGCCGCGTATCTGCTGCTCGCCGCGCTGATCATGGCGCTGGCCGGCGGCGCCTCGGGGGCGGTGGCGGTCCTGCTGGCGGCCCTGGTGGTCATCGCGGCCACCCTGCGGCTGCTGCGCATGGGGGTGTGGCTCAGTGGCAAGGGGGTACGGCAGGTCGGCTACTTCGGGACGATCACGGTGCCGTGGGCGCGGGTCGCCTCGGTGCGGACCGCCCAGCAGCCGGTGAAGGTGCTGGGGCTGCCGCGTACCGTCCAGGGGCAGGCGCTGCTGGTCACCCGGCGTGGCGGGCAGTCGCTGCGCGCCCTGCTCACCGACCACAACGCCGACTTCCTGGGGCGGATCGAGGCGTTCGACATCGCGGCCGACGCCATCGAGAGCTGGGCCACGGAACTGCGCTGACCGCGCCCGCGCCCGCGCCCGCCCGGCGGGGCCGCCCCCGTGTCACCCGGTTGGCCGGTGGCACGAGGGCGTCGGCTACTTGCCGTCGTGCAGGGCGATGGCCCGCTGCATGGCCTTGCGGGCCCGCGGGGTGTCCCGGGCGTCGAAGTAGGCGATGGCCAGCCGGAACCAGTTGCGCCAGTCGTCCGGCGCGGCCTCGGTCTCGGCCCGGCGCTTGACGAACACCGCGTCGGCCGAGTCGCGGACGATCCGGCCGCTCGGGGTGCGTTCCAGCTCGTCGACCGGCAGGCCGCCCTCGGCCTCCAGCTCTCGGCCCAGCCGCCCGGCGTGCCGGGCGAACTGGGTGGTGTGCCAGAGGAACCAGGCACCGATCAGCGGCAGCACCAGCACCGCCACGCCGAAGGCCACGGTGACCGGGCGGCCGTCGGCGATCAGCAGCACGCCCCGGTCGCCGGCCAGCAGGAAGTAGAAGATCAGGGCCACCGCCGAGGCGGCGTAGCTGAGTTTGGCGCGCATCGCTGGTCAGTCCTCGTCCGGCCGGAAGTCCTCGGAAAGGAAGTGTTCCAGGCCGTAGGTCAGCCCCGGCACGCCGGGTACGGTCCGGACGGCGAGCAGGATGCCCGGCATGAAGCTGCTGTGGTGCAGCGAGTCGTGCCGGATGGTGAGGGTCTCGCCGGTGCCGCCGAAGAGCACTTCCTGGTGGGCCAGCAGGCCGCGCAGCCGCACCGAGTGCACCGGGACGCCGTCCACGTCGGCGCCGCGGGCGCCGGGCAGGCCGTGGGTGGTCGGGTCGTGCTGGGGGGCTCGGCCGTGCTCGGCGCGGGCGGCGGCGATCAGCTGGGCGGTGCGGCCGGCCGTGCCGCTGGGCGCGTCGGGCTTGTTGTCGTGGTGCAGCTCGATGACCTCGACCGACTCGAACCAGCGGGCCGCCTGCTGGGCGAACCGCATGGTGAGCACGGCGCCGATGGAGAAGTTCGGCGCCACCAGCGCGCCGATGCCGGGTGCGGCGGCCAGCCTCTCCTCCAGGGCGGCGAGCCGTACCGGGGTCCATCCGGTGGTGCCGACGACGGCGTGGATGCCGTGCCCGATGACGTACTCCAGGTTGTCCATCACGGCGTCAGGGTGCGTGAGGTCCACCGCGACCTGGGTGTCGGCCTCGGTCAGCGTCTCCAGCCGGTCGTCGCGGTCGATGGCGGCGACCAGGTCCAGGTCGTCGGCCGCCTCGACGGCGCGGGCCGCCTCGGCGCCGATCCGGCCCTTGGCGCCGATGACGGCCACACGGAGCTTGCTCATCGTTCTACGGTCCTCCGGTCACAGGGGGTTGCTGGTCGGTGCGGGTCAGGCGAGGGCTTCGTGCAGTCGGGCTGCCTGCTTGTCCTTGACCGGGCCGATGACGGCCAGCGAGGGGCGCTGCCCCAGGACGTCGCGGGCCACCGCGCTGACGTCGTCGAGGGTCACCGCTGCGATCTTGGCCAGCAGGTCGTCGACGGACAGCTGGTCGCCCCAGCACAGCTCGCTCTTGCCGAGCCGGTTCATGAGCGCGCCGGTGTCCTCCAGGCCCAGCACGGTGGAACCGGACAGCTGCCCGATCGCGCGCCCGAGTTCCTCCTCGGTCAGGCCGTGCTCGGCGACCTGGGCCAGCTCGTCGCGGCAGATCTTGAGCACTTCCGGCGCCCGGCGCGGCTGGCAGCCGGCGTACACGCCGAACAGGCCGCAGTCGGCGAAGGACGAGGTGTAGGAGTACACCGAGTAGGCCAGGCCGCGCTTCTCGCGGATCTCCTGGAAGAGCCGGGAGCTCATGCCGCCGCCGAGCGCGGTGTTGAGCACGCCGAGCGCCCAGCGGCGTTCGTCGGTACGGGACATGCCGGGCATGCCCAGCACGATGTGGGCCTGTTCGGTGCGGCGGTCCAGGATCTCCGCCTTGCCCGCGGTGCGGATGGTCCTGGCTCCGCCGCGGGGCTCCCGGGGCGGCGCGTCGGCGTCGCGCAGGGCGCCGGCCCGCTCGAAGGCCTGCCGGACCTGCCGGACGACGGTGGCGTGGTCCACATTGCCCGCGGCGGCGACCACCAGGTGGGTGGGGTCGTAGTGCTTGCGGTAGAAGCGGGCCACCTGGTCGCGGGTCAGGGCGTTGACGGTGTCGACGGTGCCGAGCACCGGGCGGCCGAGCGGGGAGTCGCCGAGCAGGACCGAAGTGAACAGGTCGTGGACCTGGTCGCCGGGGTCGTCCTCGGTCATGGCGATCTCTTCGAGGACGACACCGCGCTCGGCGTCGAGATCCTCCTGCCGGATGACGGAGGAGGTGAGCATGTCGCTGACCACGTCGATGGCCAGCGGCAGATCGGTGTCGAGCACCCGCGCGTAGTAGCAGGTGTACTCCTTGGCGGTGAAGGCGTTCATCTCACCGCCGACCGCGTCGATGGCCGAGGAGATGTCGAGCGCGCTGCGCCGCTCGGTGCCCTTGAAGAGCAGGTGTTCGAGGTAGTGGGTGGCGCCGCCCAGCACCGGGGTCTCGTCGCGGGAGCCGACGCCCGCCCAGATGCCGAAGGTGGCCGAGCGCACCGTCGGCAGGGTCTCGGTGACGACCCGCAGGCCGCCGGGCAGGACGCTGCGGCGCACGGTGCCGATGCCGTCGGCGCCCGGCAGGAGGGTCCGCGTGCGGACGGCCCGCCCCTTGGTGGAGGGGCGGGCCGTCCGGGCGGTGGAGCGGGTCGTCACTGGGCCGACTCGTCCTTCGCCGCGTCCTCGTCGGCGCCTTCGCCGTCGATGACCGGGATCAGCGAGAGCTTGCCGCGGGCGTCGATCTCGGCGATCTCGACCTGCACCTTGGCGCCGACGCCGAGGACGTCCTCGACGTTCTCGACGCGCTTGCCGCCGGCCAGCTTGCGGATCTGCGAGATGTGCAGAAGTCCGTCCTTGCCCGGCATCAGCGACACGAAGGCGCCGAAGGTGGTGGTCTTGACGACCGTGCCCAGGTACCGCTCGCCGACCTCGGGCATGGTCGGGTTGGCGATCTGGTTGATCATGGTGCGCGCGGCCTCGGCCTGGGAGCCCTCGGTCGCGCCGATCAGCACCGTGCCGTCGTCCTCGATGGAGATGTCGGCGCCGGTGTCCTCCTGGATCTGGTTGATCATCTTGCCCTTGGGGCCGATGACCTCGCCGATCTTGTCCACCGGGATCTTGATGCTGATGATCCGCGGCGCGTTGGGGGACATCTCGTCCGGGGAGTCGATGGCCTCCATCATCACGTCGAGGATGTGCAGGCGGGCGTCGCGGGCCTGCTTGAGGGCCGCGGCCAGCACCGACGCCGGGATGCCGTCCAGCTTGGTGTCGAGTTGCAGGGCGGTGACGAAGTTCTTGGTGCCGGCGACCTTGAAGTCCATGTCGCCGAACGCGTCCTCGGCGCCGAGGATGTCGGTCAGCGCCACGTAGTGCGTCTCGCCCTCGATCTCCTGGGAGATCAGGCCCATGGCGATACCGGCGACGGGGGCCTTGAGCGGCACACCGGCGTTCAGCAGCGACATGGTGGAGGCGCAGACCGAGCCCATCGAGGTGGAGCCGTTGGAGCCCAGCGCCTCGGAGACCTGCCGGATCGCGTAGGGGAACTCCTCGCGGCTCGGCAGCACCGGCAGCAGGGCGCGCTCGGCGAGGGCGCCGTGCCCGATCTCGCGGCGCTTGGGGGAGCCGACGCGGCCGGTCTCGCCGACGGAGTACGGCGGGAAGTTGTAGTTGTGCATGTAGCGCTTGCGCGTCTCGGGCGCCAGCGTGTCCAGCTGCTGCTCCATACGGAGCATGTTGAGGGTGGTGACACCCAGGATCTGGGTCTCGCCGCGCTCGAACAGCGCCGAGCCGTGCACCCGCGGGATCGCCTCGACCTCGGCGGCCAGCGTACGGATGTCGGTGACACCGCGGCCGTCGATCCGGACCTTGTCGCGGATGACGCGCTGGCGGACCAGCTTCTTGGTCAGCGAGCGGTAGGCCGCGGAGATCTCCTTCTCACGGCCCTCGAACTGCGGCAGCAGCTTCTCGGCGGCCAGACCCTTCACCCGGTCCAGCTCGGCCTCGCGGGCCTGCTTGCCGGCGATGGTCAGCGCCTGCGCCAGCTCGTCGGTGACCGCGGACTCCAGCGCCTGGAACACGTCCTCCTGGTAGTCCAGGAAGATCGGGAAGTCGGCGGTGGGCTTGGCGGCCTTGACGGCCAGCTCGGACTGGGCCTTGCAGAGCACCTTGATGAACGGCTTGGCGGCCTCCAGGCCGTAGGCCACGACCTCTTCGGTCGGCGCCTCGGCGCCGCCCTCGACCAGCGCGATGGTCTTGGTCGTGGCCTCGGCCTCGACCATCATGATCGCGACATCGCCGTCGTCGAGCACCCGGCCGGCGACGACCATGTCGAAGACCGCGTCCTCCAGCTCGGTGTGGGTCGGGAAGGCGACCCACTGGCCCTTGACCAGGGCGACGCGGACGCCGCCGATGGGGCCGGAGAAGGGCAGGCCGGCCAGCTGCGTGGAGCAGGAGGCGGCGTTGATGGCGACCACGTCGTAGAGGTGGTCGGGGTTGAGCGCCATGATCGTGCAGACGACCTGGATCTCGTTGCGCAGGCCCTTGACGAAGGACGGGCGCAGCGGGCGGTCGATCAGCCGGCAGGTCAGGATGGCGTCCTCGGACGGACGGCCCTCGCGGCGGAAGAAGGAGCCGGGGATCCGGCCGGCCGCGTACATGCGCTCCTCGACGTCCACCGTGAGGGGGAAGAAGTCGAAGTGCTCCTTGGGCTGCTTCGAGGCGCTGGTGGCCGACAGCACCATGGTGTCGTCGTCCAGGTAGGCCACGGCGGAGCCGGCGGCCTGACGGGCCAGGCGGCCCGTCTCGAAACGGATGGTGCGGGTGCCGAAGACGCCGTTGTCGATCACGGCTTCGGCGTAGTGGGTCTCGTTCTCCACTATGGGGATTCTCCTCGTCCTCGCCCGCGGGGCGTGTCCTCGCGGGCCATCGGTGGAGGGGCGTCCTGCCGAGGGCCGGTCTTCGATCGAAGCCTCCGGGGGTGGAACCACCCGGCGGCCACTACCGAGGACCGGCGTGTGCGGCGGATAGGAGGACGCTCCTCCTCATTCGTTGTCAACGGCACCATTGCACCAGACGAGGCCCGGATCGTGCACGTCATGTGCGCGTTCCGTGGCCGGGGGCACACGGGGCCGTTACGTTTCCTGCGGTGGTGCGGTGCCGTACGTCGTACTCGTACGGCGTGCTGTGGGGCGTGCCGTAGGCGTGCTGATACGGCGAAGGGAGCGGCCCCGTCCGACGGGAACCGCTCCCCTCATCGGCGTCTTAGCGAACACCCGCCGCGCCGGCACGGATGCCGAGGCGCTCGCGGAGCTCACGGAAGCGCGTGATGTCCTTCTTGGCCAGGTACTGCAGCAGACGGCGGCGCTGACCGACCAGGATCAGCAGACCACGACGCGAGTGGTGGTCGTGCTTGTGGGTCTTGAGGTGCTCGGTCAGGTCCGAGATCCGGCGCGACAGCAGCGCGACCTGGACCTCGGGGGAGCCGGTGTCGCCCTCCTTGGTGCCGAACTCGGCGATGATCTGCTTCTTCGTCTCGACGTCGAGCGACATACGGACTCCTTGGGTGTCAGTGGCCTCCGAGCGCCCCCGGTCTTCATCGCGGGGTGTCTCAGGTGACTCGCGAGGCGCGGTCGCACGGCGTTAACACACGTGTGACCGTCACCCAGAGTACCAGCCTGGACCGACGTGCTTACCCGCGGGTCATCTGGACCGGACCGGTGGGGATACGGGGATACGTTCGGTGCGCGTGCCGGGTGCGGCGGCCGGTGCGGGGCGACCCTGACACCGAGCGGGTTCTGACGATTAGTCTTGCCCTGGACGGGCAGGGGGAGTCGGCCATGGGGTGCGTGGGCGAAAGCGCCGCGGGACGATTGAGAACCGCAGACCAGGAGGCATTGTGAGCAGCGATCGGGACGAGAACCGCGCGGGCGGGGCCGGCCCTGTCGAGGAGCCGTCGCGGGCCGACAACCCGCTTGACGCCACTGGTGAGTTCAGCCTCGGGCCGAGGCTCCCCGCCTGGTACATGCAGGACGCCGCGGGAAACGGTGCCGCCGCGGGTGGTGCGGGGGCCGGGGCCGCCGGGGAAGAGGACTCCGGTTCCGGGTCGCGGCCGGCCGCCGAATCGGGTCCGGAGGGTGCGGAGCCGGAGAGAGCGGAGCCGGAGGCGGACGCCGTGGAGGCCGGCGTCACAGCCGACCTGAAGGAGCCGGAGGTGCCGGCCGGTACGGATGCGGCGGAAGAGGTCCAGCCGGAGCCGGAGCCGCTTCCCGCGCCGGAGCGGGAAGCCGGGTCCGGGCCCGAGCCCGAACCGGTCGAGCGGGAGCTCGTGTGGACACCGCTGCCCGCGCCGCCCGACACCAAGCCGTGGGGCCCCGGTGCGCCGCAGGGCCCGGTGCCGCCGTTGCCGCCCCAGTTCGAGCGGGCGGAGGCGCCGCACCCGGACCCCGACGCCCCGGACATCGCGACGCCGTACGACCCGCCGCCGGCCGCGCCTCCTTCCGGCGGCCGTCCCTTCCTTCCCCCGCTTCCGCCGCAGGCCCCGCAGCCCCCGCTGCACCCCGGCGGCCCCAACCCGCCCGCGCCGCGGCGGGGCCTCGACTTCCCGCCGCCGACCGGCCGGCCGCTCGTCCCGCTGCACCCCGGCGGCCCCAACCCGCCCGCGCCCGAGCGCGGGGTGGACTTCCCGCCGCCGGTCGGACGGCCGGTGGCGCCCGGGGGTCACGGCTCCCCCGACCGGGCCGGTCCGCCGGCGCGGCCCGCCGGGACCCCGGCCGCGCCCGCTCCCGAGCCCTCCCCCGGCTTCGGCGACCCGCGGCAGGGGCCCGGGCCGGACGCCGACGCTCCCATCGAGGCGGCGCCCGGTCGGCCCCAGCTCGAAGCCGCGCCCGAACCCCCGGCCGTACAACCACCGGCCGTACGACCAGCAGCCGTACAACCACCGGTGCCGATGCCCACACCCGCGCCCGAGACCCCGCGACCGCCGGCCGGATACGAGCCGCCCGTGCCCGTCCCGCCGCCCGCCGCGCAGCCGCCGCCCGAGGCGCCGCCGCTCCCGTACGCACCGCCGTACGGCCAGAGTCCGGCCTTCATCCCCGGCCAGCCGCAAGGACCGCACAGCCAGCACAGCCCGCTGGGACCGGACGCCGGCGGCTACGGATTCCCGCCGCCCGGCCAGGGCGGCACTCCGGGGCACGCGGAGACCGGGCCGCTGCCGCCGCTGCCCGCGCAGGGCGGCTACGGATTCCCCCCGTCGGACCTGCCCGCGGAGCCCGGTCAGTACGGTGATCCGCACGCCGCGGTGCCTCAGGAGGCCCACCCGGCGCAGGCCCCCGCGCCGGTGGACCCGCAGGCGGGCGGCTGGCAGCCGGTCGCGCCGGACCATCGGCGGCCCGCCGCGCAGGGCGGGGCGCCGCTCGGCTACACCGCGGCCGTCGAGCTGTCCTCGGACCGTCTGCTGCGCAACCGGCCGAAGCCGAAGCGGGGAGGCGGCAACAGCCAGCCGTCACGCTTCAAGCTCGGTGGCAAGAAGGAGGAGGCGGAGCGGCAGCGCAAATTGCAGCTGATCCGTACCCCGGTGCTGGCCTGCTACCGGATCGCGGTGATCAGCCTCAAGGGCGGGGTCGGCAAAACGACCACGACCACCGCGCTGGGCGCGACCCTGGCCAGCGAGCGGCAGGACAAGATCCTGGCCATCGACGCCAATCCGGACGCGGGCACGCTGGGCCGCCGGGTGCGCCGGGAGACCGGGGCGACCATCCGGGACCTGGTGCAGGCGATCCCGTATCTGCACAGCTACATGGACATCCGCCGCTTCACCTCGCAGGCGCCGTCCGGTCTGGAGATCATCGCCAACGACGTGGACCCGGCGGTGTCGACCGCGTTCAACGACGAGGACTACCGGCGGGCGATAGAGGTGCTGGGCCGCCAGTACCCGGTGATCCTCACCGACTCGGGTACCGGTCTGCTCTACAGCGCGATGCGCGGGGTGCTGGACCTGGCCGACCAGCTGATCATCGTTTCGACGCCCTCGGTGGACGGCGCCTCCAGCGCCAGCACCACCTTGGACTGGCTGTCCGCGCACGGCTACGCGGAGCTGGTCTCGCGCAGCATCACCGTGATCTCCGGGGTCCGCGAGACCGGCAAGATGATCAAGGTCGAGGACATCGTGTCGCACTTCCGGACGCGGTGCCGCGGGGTGCAGGTGGTGCCGTTCGACGAGCATCTGGCGGCCGGCGCCGAAGTGGACCTCGACATGATGCGGCCGAAGACGCGGGAGGCGTACTTCAACTTGTCCGCGATGGTCGCCGAGGACTTCATCCGGGCCCAGCGGGCCCAGGGCCTGTGGATGGCCGACGGGGTGAACCCGCCGCCGGTGCAGGCCCCGCCGCTGCCGGGCATGACGCCCGCTCAGCCGCCGTACGGGGGCGCGCCCGCCGGCCCTCCCCCGCAGGCTCCTCCCGGGCCGCAGGGCTACCCCGGTCAGCAGGGATACCCCGTCAGGCCGGGTCCGTACGGCCCGCCCGGGCAGCCGGACCAGGCGGGGCAGGTCCCGCCCGGGCAGTACGGCGTGCCCCCGCAGGGTGCGCAGTCGTATCCGCCGCAGACCTTCCAGCCCCAGTCGCCCCAGCCGCAGGCCCCGCAGCCGCAGCAGGGGTGGCCCCAGCAGCCGCCTGCGCCTCCTCAGGAGGAGCAGGGGTACGGCTACCCGCCGCCTCCTCCCCCGCAGCGGTAGGCGGCGGACCTCCCCGGTCGGGCAGAGCCGCGAGTGTACGTCCCCGGTCGTACCCGCCGTACCCCTGCGGGAGCACCGGACCGCCGGGGGAAATCCCCCTGTGGGCGCTGTCCGTGGGGGGCGGCGGAAACGACGATGGTGGCCTGGCGGCTGTCGGCGCGGGGCCGGGTCGAATCGGACCGGGTCGGCGCATCCGGCGCCTGGCGGGGATCGGAAGGCGGGGCGGCATGAGTACGGCTGGGCGCACGGCCGCGCCGCGGCGGCATGATGCGTAGCGCCGGGCTCATGACCGGCGCCGGGGTGGGCAGGGCCGGGCGGTCGGCGCGGCGGGCCTTCCCGCCCTGGGTGGTGGACGCGGGCCTGGCCGCCGGGCTGTTCGCGGTGTTCTGGGCCGCGGCCTGGGCGCCGGTGCGGGCCGAGCCGGGGAAGATGCTGCTGATCCAGGGGGCGCTGGTGCTGCCGCTGGCGGCGCGGCGGCGGCAGCCGGGCGCGGCCTTCGCCGGGGTGGCGGCGGTGGCGTTCGCGCAGTGGCTGGCCGGGGTGCGCACCCCGGCCGACGCGGCGCTGCTGGTGGCGTTGTACACGGTGGCGGCCTACCGCGGCCGGCGGCTGACGGTGGCCGCCTTCCTGGTGCTGGAGGTGGGCATCGCGCTGGCCACCCTGCGATGGTCGTTGCACGAGCGCGGCGCGGCGACCTTCGTCTCGCTGTCCGGGATGGCGGTCGCCGCCGCGGTGATCGGCACCAGCATGCGGGCCCGGCGGGAGCAGATGGCCTTCCTGGAGGACCGGGCGGTGCGTCTTGAGCGGGAGCGGGACCAGCAGGCGCAGCTCGCCGTCGCGGGGGAACGGACCAGGATCGCCCGGGAGATGCACGACATAGTGACGCACAACCTGTCGGTGATGGTCGCCCTCGCGGACGGCGCGGCCTTCGCGCAGGAGCGCAGCCCGGAGCGGGCGACGGTCGCGATGCGGCAGGTGTCGGCCACCGGACGGCAGGCGATCACGGACATGCGGCGCTTCCTGGGGGTGCTCCGGGCGGACGAGCCGGACGCGCTGCGGCATCCGATGCCGGGGATAGCCCAGCTCGAAGGGCTCGCCGAGCAGGTCCGGGCGGCCGGGCTGCCGACCCGGCTGGAGATCGCGGGCGAGCCGGCCACCGCGTCGGCCGCGGCGCAGCTCACCGTCTACCGGCTGGTGCAGGAGGCGCTGACGAACACCCTCAAGCACGCCCCGGCCGGTACCCGGGCGCAGGTCAGCATCGCCTGCGGCGGCGACGCCGTACGGATCACGGTCACCGACGACGGAGCGGGCACCGTGCCGCCGGACCCCGGGTCCGCCACCGGGCACGGGCTGCCCGGCATGCGGGAGCGGGCCGCGGCCTACGCCGGCCGGCTGAGCGCGGGCCCGCTTCCCGGCGGCGGCTGGCAGGTGGCCGCGCTGCTCGACCTCACCACCCCGGAGACCCCGTGACCGCCGTGACCCCTTCGCCGCCCGGCCTCGTCGAACACGCGGTGCGGCCCATCCGTGTCCTGCTGGTGGACGACGAGCCGCTGCTGCGGATGGCGTTCACGATGGTGCTGGACGCGCAGTCCGACATCGAGCCGGTGGGTGAGGCCGGGGACGGCGCCGAGGCGGTGCGGATGGCCCGCGAGCTGCGGCCGGACGTGGTGCTGATGGATGTGCGGATGCCGGGCACCGACGGCATCGAGGCGACCGCCCGGATCATCGGGAGCGTTCCGGAGTCGAGGGTGCTGATCCTGACCACCTTCGATCTGGACGAGTACGCCTTCGCCGGGCTGAAGGCGGGTGCCTCGGGATTCCTGCTGAAGAACGCGCTGCCGGAGGAGCTGCTCGGCGCGATCCGGGCGGTCGCGGCGGGGGACGCGGTGGTGGCGCCGCGGATCACCCGCCGGCTGCTGGAGCACTTCGCGCATCAGCTGCCCTCGCCCGGCGGCGGCGGGCCGCCGGGCGGCGACGCGCGGCTGGCCCGGCTGACGGCCCGTGAGCGGGAGGTGCTGGTGGCGGTGGGCCGGGGGCTGTCCAACGCGGAGATCGCCGCCGGGCTGCACCTGGCCGAGGCGACGGTGAAGACGCACCTGGGCCGCGTCCTGGTCAAGCTCGAACTGCGGGACCGGGTGCAGGCGGTGGTCTTCGCCTACGAGAACCGTCTCGTCCGCCCCGCCTGACCGGACCCGCCCGCACGTCGGACGGCACGCGTCCGATGCGGTCCCGTCACAGCCCCGTCGCCCCGTCGATCCGCTCCCGCAGCAGATCGGCGTGGCCGTTGTGCCGGGCGTACTCCGCGATGAGATCGACCAGCAGATAGCGCAGCGACAACTCCTCGCCGGTGACCAGGGAGCGGCAGGTGGCGTCCAGCGAGGGTGCCTCGGCGACGATGGTCCTGGCCCGGTCGCATTCGGCGCGCCACACCGCGAAGTCCTCCTCGACGTCGCCGTCGAGCCGGTCGAAGTCCTGGTCGGGGTCGTCGTCCGAGTAGTTCAGCATCGGGACGTCCTCGCCGGCGAAGTGGATCCGTATCCACCAGCGCTCGACCCCGGCCAGATGGCGGACCAGGCCGTGCAGGCTCAGGCCCGACGGCGGGATCGCCCGGTCGGAGAGCCGCTCGGCGGCCACGCCCCGGCACTTCAGCTCGAAGGTGTGACGGTGCCAGTCGAGGAAGGCGGTGAGGATCTCCCGCTCGCCACCGGTCCTGGGCAGCACGGCCCGGTCGTCGCCGGCCCACCTCGGCGAGAGCTGGGTGTCCGGCCCCGGCCGGCCGGACGCCTCGGACGGGACATGCGTCGGTGCGTTCATGTCCCGAGTCTCGCAGCCACCACTGACAACGCCCCGGGACGCGGCAGCAGGGCGGCGGCGCCCCGGGGCAGGGCCGGGCGGCGCCGGGTGGGGCCAGCGGGGCCGGGCCTACCGCTGATCCGCCGCGTCCACCAGCTCGCGGGCCCGCTTCACATCGTCGGCCATCCGCACCAGCAGCGCGTCGATGGTGTCGAACTTCTCCATCCCCCGCAGATACGCGAGGAAGTCCACGCCCACGTGCAGCCCGTACAGATCGAGGTCCACCCGGTCGATGGCATAGGCCTCCACCGTGCGCTCGGTGCCGTCGAAGGTCGGATTGCTGCCGACCGAGATCGCCGCAGGCATCGCCTCGCCGGAGACCTGGAGCCAGCCCGCGTACACCCCGTCGGCCGGGATCGCGGTGTGGGGCAGCGTCTCGACGTTGGCCGTCGGGTAACCGAGCTCGCGGCCTCGCTGGGCGCCGCGGACCACCACGCCCTCGACGCGGTGCGGGCGCCCCAGGATCTCGGCGGCGCCCTCGATGTCGCCCTCGGCGACGAGCCGCCGGGTCAGGGTGGACGAGAAGGGTTCGCCGCCGCCGGCCTCGCCGCGGACGAAGAGGTCGACGACCTCCAGGTCGTAGTCGTACTTCGGCCCGAGGGAGGCGAGGAAGTCCACATCGCCCGCGGCCTTGTGGCCGAACCGGAAGTTGGGGCCCTCGACCACCAGCTTGGCGTGCAGCCCGTCCACCAGCACCGTACGGACGAAGTCGCTCGGCGAGAGGGTGGAGAACTCGCGGGTGAAGGGCAGGATGAGCAGCGCGTCGACGCCGAGGTCCTCGATGAGTTCGGCGCGCCGGTGGTGGGCGGCGAGCATCGGCGGATGGGTCCCGGGCCGCACCACCTCGCTGGGGTGCGGATCGAAGGTGACGACGACCGACCGCAGGCCCAGTTCATGGGCCCGCCGCACCGTCCGGCCCATGATCAGCTGATGGCCGCGGTGCACACCGTCGTACGACCCGATGGTGACGACGCTGCGCCCCCAGTCACCGGGAACGTCCTCCAAGCCCCGCCAGCGCTGCACCTTGACGCTCCGCTTCTTCTCTACTGCCGTATCTGCCGAAATCCATGACGCCGTCCTGCAGGGTCAAGCCTGCCATGCCGGGGTGCCCTGCCGCCCATCGGCACGGGATGCGGGCCGCCGGGGCGCGTCCGGCGCACGTCGCGCGGCCCGCGCGGGCGCCGCGGTCCGGGCGACGCGGCAGGCGAGGGGCAGGCGAGGCGGCACGGGTGCCCTGGGCGGCTCAGGCCACGGTGTCGATACGGCGCCGCGCGCACGGGCCGACCACCGCGTCCCAGCTGCCGCCGTCGGTCAGCCACTGGCGCAGCAGCCGGGCGAAGTCGGGCTCGGTGGCGGCGAGTTCCACCACCCGGCGGTCGAAGTGGGCGGCTCCCTCGGGCGTACGGCCCAGCAGCAGGCCGAGGCGGTGCACCAGTTCGCGGGTCTGCTGGGGGCGCCGCTCCCGGCAGCCGTCGGCGGCCGCGGTGAGCAGGGCGTCCAGCACGACCGGGTCGCGTTCGGCGTCGAGGGCATGGTCCAGCAGTTCCTGGCGCAGCGGGCGGGACAGCGGCGTGCCGGCCGCGGCGAACACCGGTACCAGCGCGCTGCGGACCTCGGCGGAGTGGTCGCGCAGCAGCGCGGTGACCAGGGGCAGCAGTACGGCGCGGGCGCCCGGGCCCTGCTCCAGCCGCGCGTCGAGGAAGCGGGCCACCTCGGGAGCGGCGGCCGGGCGGTGCCGCAGGTCTTCCTCCACCAGGGTCGCGGCGCGGCGGGCCAGCGCCGGGCTGGCGACCGCCGACAGTGCGTGCAGGATGCCGGCCGTGATGCCGGCGGCGGCCTCCGGCGGGCTGTGGGCCGCGTCCCGCAGCCGGGTCCCGAAGGCCGTCAGGACGGCTTCGGGGTGGGTGCCGAGCGCGGCCCCGACCACGCTGGGGGTCAGGTGGGCGTCGCCTCCGGTGAACCGCCGCAGCGCGGCGGGCAGATGACCCTCCCGGGCCGACGGGTCCAGCACCAGCATCCCGAGCGCGGCTCCGTGCAGCGCGCTGTCCGCCGGCCGGGCGAGGATCGCCAGTGCCGCGCGGCGCAGCAGCTCCCGGTCGGCCGCGGACCGTACGTGCGGCGCGGCGCGCAGCCCGTAGGTCGCCGCCGCCACCCGGCGGTCGGGGCGCTCGTCGCCCGCCCAGCGGTCCGCGGCCCGGCACACGGCCGGTGCTTCGTCCTCGGCGAGCGCGGCCAGCAGTTCGTCGGCCGCCGGATGCCCGACGGCCACCAGCGCTTCGGTGAGGTCGTCCACGGCCAGCCGCCGGTGGGTGTGCAGCAGCGCCTGCGCCGCGCAGGCGACGGTGAGCGGCGGGGCGGCGGCGGTCAAGGGGGCGGTCGCGGCGCCGGGCCGGGCCGGCTCCTGCTCGGCGGGGCGCCTTCCGGGGGCTTCGGTCGCCGCGCCGGTCCGCAGCGGACGGTCGTCGCCGAACCAGCCGCACAGCGCCGGGACCGCCTCGGCGGGGCGGGCACGCAGCAGACCGGCCGCGGCGATCAGGAAGCGGTCCGCGGCGGGTACGGCGGCCGGTGGGCCGTCCGCGGGAACGAGGAGGCGGAGGAGTTCCAGCCGCTCGGTGACGGGCAGCGGGAGCGAGCACCAGAAGGCCGGCCCGAAGTGTCCGAGGGCTCCCATCGCGGTGGGGGTGAAGCCGCCGCGCTCCACCGCCCGGACGACGATCCGCCCGGCGAGCTCCCTGAGCACGTCCGTGTCGGGGGCGGCGCTGAGGGTCCGCACGACGAGGTGCGTGGCCCACCAGACGGCGTCCGCCCGCCGCTCGGCCAGGCCGGGCGACTCGACCGGCTGCCGCGACTCGACCGCCCCCGCCGACCACCGGCCGCCGCGTCCCCCGCCGCGGGCCGGGTACGCGGTAGGGACCGCATCGGCCCGCCCTTCGGGCAAGCTGGTCGACTCGACCGGCATCCGCGCTTCGGCCACCCTCGCGGTCTCCGTCCGCCCGGCACCGCGCCGCCACATGCGGGCCGGCTGCGGGACGGGAACGACATCCGCCCGTTGCTCGGCCGGACCGGGCGACTCGGCCACCCCCGCCCCGGCCGTCCGCCCGCCGCCGCGCCTCCCGCTACGGGCCGGGTGCGGGATGGGGAGGGTGTCGGCCTCCGGGTCGGTTGCTTCCGGGGAAGGTGTCGGGGGGAGCAGCCGGGTCGGGGGCGGGGTGTGGTGGTCGAGGGTGTGGAGGAGGGCGAGCAGGCGGGCGGTGCGGGCGGCCGGTGGGGCGGCCAGCAAGGCCTGGCGGACCGGGCCCGCCCGGTGGCGGGGGACGGGAAGGCCGCGCGGGTAGGCGGCCGGGGCGATCGGAGGCGCGGCGGGTACGGGGGGCGG
This sequence comes from Streptomyces polygonati, assembly GCF_042650325.1. NCBI lineage: Bacteria > Bacillati > Actinomycetota > Actinomycetes > Kitasatosporales > Streptomycetaceae > Streptomyces > Streptomyces polygonati. Next base: position 19,835 of record NZ_JBHSBB010000005.1, read on the forward strand.
CTGTCCGGCGCGGGTGGCGGCGCATGACGGGCGGGTGGCGGCCCGCGAGGGCAGCCGTACCGGCGCTTCCGGCAGCGCGCCCGAGGGCGTGAACCAGCGGTGGACCAGGGCGTGCAGCGCCATGTCCAGGTCGAGGTGCAGCGACTGGAGCCAGTCGGCGAACTCCTCGTGCGCGAAGCGGTAGCCCGCCCCGGCCGGCACCAGCAGCCCTTCGGCGAGCACCGCGGCCGCCCACCCCGTACGCCACGGGAACAGTTCCTCGAAGGCGTCGCGGTCCAGCTGCCCCTGTCCCGGTCCCAGGCATCGCCGGGCCGCTTCGTGCGCCTGCCCGGCCACCCGGGCCGCCAGTCGGCGCAGCCCCGTCCCCCGGATCTGCGGCTGCGACAGCGCCGCCAGCCGCTCGGCGACCCGCAGGCAGATCAGGTCCAGGTGCGCGGCGAAGATCTCCGCCCGCGAGGGTGCCGCTCCCGGGTCCGCGCCGTCCGGCAGCGCCGCCCGCACGTCGGCCAGCAGCCGGAGCGCCAAGGGGTGCGCCGCGTCGGCGGCCGTCAGCGAATCGTCGGGCAGCCCGAAGCGTGCCCGGGCCCGTAACGCCTGCTCGCCGGTCAACTCGCCGATCGGCAGCCGCCGCGCCGCCTCGTCCGGCAGCCGGACCTCGACCTGCTCCCAGAACTCGGGCCGGCAGGCGACGATCAGCCGGGCGCCGCAGGTGCGCAGCCAGTCGGCCGTGGCGGCGGTCCAGTCGCCCAGCCCGTGGGCCAGCACGGGCGGCATCTCCTCGGGCCCGTCGAGGATGACGAGCAGCGGCCGGCCGGCGCTCCGCGTCACCTCGGCCAGGGCGTGCGGGGAGGTGTGCGGCGGCTCGGCGGCCGCGCCGCCGGACGCGGCGCCGGACGCGGCGCGGACGGTGCGGGCCGCGGCGCGCAGTGAGCGGTCCACCGCGTCCTCGATGCCGCCGTCGCCGGGGCGCAGTTCGGCCCCCCGCAGCCATACGGTGGGCGCGGGCCGCTCGCCGCGGGCGCGGCGGGCCGCTAGCCGGGCGAGTTCGGTGCTGCGGCCGGTGCCCGGGTCGCCGACCAGGCCGAGCACGAGCGGCGCCGACTCCCCCGGGGCCGCCGGGAACTCCGCCAGGGCGTGGGCGAGTTCGGGCCGGGCGACGGGTACGTCGCTGGGCCCGGCGGCCGGCCCCGGCGTCGTGTCGGTCAGACGGAGCGCGCCGGCCAGATTGAGGTGCGGGCCGTAGGCGGGCACGGTCGCCGCGTTGCGCGCCAGCAGTGCGGACAGCGGCGCCGAGCCGCCTCCGGCGCGCAGCGGTGCGGCGAAGCCGCTCGCCCGGTGGCCGGCGTGCAGGGCGGTCACCACGACGGCCAGCACCGCTCCGGTGGCGGCGTCGATCAGCGGCGCCCCGGAGGCGTGGGCCGCCGCCCGGTTCAGATCGGCGCCGTCCAGGTCGAGTTCGTACACCTCGTCGAGGAGGTGGAAGCGGTCGGTGGCGACGTAGGTGACAGCCGTGGTGCCGAGCACGGTGCCCTCGGCGCGGTGCGGCAGCCGGAGCCGTATCCGCCGGTCCGGGTGGGCCGGGCCGCCGGTGGCGACGGGCAGGGCCGGCAGGCTGAGCCCTTCGGTGGCGACCAGCGCGAGGCCGTACTCGGGCAGCGGGGTGATCGCGCCGGCCTCGACCAGGCACACCTGGTCGCCGGGGGCGTGCAGGACGAGCCGGGCGAGGCCGTCGACCGCCTCGTGGCTGGTGATCATCGTGCCGTCGGCGTCGGCGAGGAAGCCGGTGCCGCGCGGTCGTCCCGCCAGGTCGCAGACCCTGATCAGGGCGCCGTCCCGTTCACTCGCACGTGCCGGCATCGGGCACCTCCCCACCGCCGCGGCCACCACCGCGGTGGCCCGTTTCGTCCCGCTTCGACGGTAGGTGCCCGGTGATTCTCCGCCAAGATCACCAGGCGAAAGCGCCCCCTTGCGCCCCCTCGCTTCACTCCGAGCGCCTGGCCATTGGGGTGATTTCCGTGTTCCGGCTGGATAGGGACTGCCAGGGGGGTGGAGGGGACCGTGGAGCGGGGTCGTTCAGGGGACAGGCGGCTCCGCTGCACGGGTGCACGGCGGTCCGCCGCCGCGCCGCGCGGCCCGGACGTCCGAGCGGCGGTGGCGGGCTCTCCCACCGGCCCCCCGTCGCCGCGGTGGGGACCGGCGGAGGCGGGGGGCCGGCGGCCGGCCGGGAGTCGGCCGGGAGTCGGCTACTGGGCGAAGCCCGCGACGATCTTCGCCTGCCCCTTGCTTTCCTCCACCAGCGCGAGGAACCGGCCGTCGGGCCCGAAGACCGCGTTCGGCCCGGCCGTGAGCGCGGGTACCTCGATGCGCACGCCGTTGCCCAGCAGCCGGGCCTGGTCGGCGTCCACGTCCCAGCGGGGGAAGGCGGCGGCCGCCGCCTGCTCGATCGGCAGGACGGCGAAGCTCTCCGCCAACTGCTCCAGGGTGCGGGCGCCGGCCAGGCCGTACGGTCCGACCCGGGTGCGGCGCAGCGCGGTCAGATGGCCGCCGACTCCGAGACCGGCGCCGAGATCCCGGGCGAGCGCCCGGATGTAGGTGCCGGAGGAGCACACCACCGTCACGTCCAGGTCGAGTGCGTCCGGGGCGTCCACGGGCACGCGAAGGTCGTGGACGGCGAAGGAGGAGACCGTCACCGGACGCGCGGGCAGTTCGAAGTCCTCGCCCTCCCTGACCCGGGTGTAGGACCTGACGCCGTTCACCTTGATCGCGCTGACCTTGGAGGGGACCTGCTGGATCGGCCCGGTGAGGGCGGCGACCCCGGCGTCGACCGCTTCCCGGGTGATGCCGCCGGCCGGCGCCGATCCGGTGACCTCGCCCTCGGCGTCGTCCGTCACGGTGCTCTGCCCGAGCCGGATGGTGGCGGCGTATTCCTTCTCGGTGAGCGCGAGGTGCCCGAGCAGCCGGGTGGCCTTCTCCACGCCGATGACGAGTACACCGGTCGCCATCGGGTCCAGGGTGCCCGCGTGCCCGACCCGCCGGGTCCCGGCGAGCCGCCGCATCCGTGACACCACCCCGTGCGAGGTGAGTCCCCCGGGCTTGTCCACGATGACCAGACCCGAGGGACCCTCTTGCTGACGTGTCATGTGGGCGACGAACCGTCCTCGTCGTGGCGGGCGGCCCCGGGCTCGGCGCTGTCTTCGGCGTCGTCGGCGTCTTCGTCGTCGGCCGGCTTGCGGTACGGGTCCGCGTCTCCCGCGTACTGGGCGTCGGTGGCGGTCTTGCGGACCTCCTCGTCCGCGGCGCGGGCCCTGGACAGCAGGTCCTCGATGGCGCGGGCGTTGTCCGGGAGGGCGTCGGCGACGAAGGCCAGACTCGGGGTGAAGCGCACCCCGGTCTGCCGGCCGACCTCGGAGCGGAGCACGCCCTTGGCGCTCTCCAGCGCGGCGGCCGAGGCGGCGCGCTCCTCGTCGTCGCCGTAGACCGTGTAGAAGACCGTCGCCTCCCGCAGGTCACCGGTGACCCGGGTGTCGGTGATCGTCACGTACCCCAGCCGCGGGTCCTTGATCCGCCGCTGGAGGGTCTCCGCGACCACGACCCGGATGCGGTCCGCCAGCTTTCGCGCCCGCGCGGTGTCGGTCATCGTCTTCTTCTCTCTGTGTCTGCTCTGGTTCTCTGGCTTCGGGGTCCGGTCCGCCGGACCGTCGGGGTCAGTCGTCCCCGCCGTGGATGCGCTGCCGTACCGACAGCAGCTCCACCTCGGGCCGGGCGGCCATCCAGCGTTCGCACCGGTCGAGCACGTCCTTGATATGACCCAGGTCCCCGGAGACCACCGCGATTCCGATTTCGGCCCTGCGATAGAGGTCCAGCTCCCCCGTCTCCGCCACGCTGACCCCGAATTTTCGGTGCAGCTCGGCGACGATCGGGCGGATGACGGACCTCTTCTCCTTCAGCGACCGTACGTCACCGAGCAGCAGGTCGAAGCACAGAGTGCCTACATACATATAAGGGACGGTACAGGCGAAGGCCGGGGCCGATCGACGGATTTTCTCCCGTCGACCGGCCCCGGACCGGTGTCACCTCAGTGGAGGCGCCGGATCAGCCGCGCGGCTTCTCCCGCATCTCGTAGGTGGCGATGACGTCGTCGATCCTGATGTCGTTGTAGTTGCCGAGGTTGATACCGCCCTCGTAACCCTCACGAATGTCGGTGACGTCGTCCTTGAAGCGGCGCAGACCCTCGATGTTGAGGTTCTCCGCGATGACCTTGCCGTCGCGCAGCAGCCGCGCCTTGGTGTTGCGGCGCACCTCGCCGGAGCGGACCAGCACACCGGCGATGTTGCCGAGCTTGGAGGAGCGGAACACCTCGCGGATCTCGGCGGTGCCGAGCTCCACCTCCTCGTACTCGGGCTTGAGCATGCCCTTGAGCGCGGCTTCGATCTCCTCGATGGCCTGGTAGATCACCGAGTAGTACCGGACGTCGACGCCCTCGCGCTCCGCCATCTGGGCGGCGCGACCGGCCGCACGGACGTTGAAGCCGATGACGATGGCGTCGGAACCCGTCGCCAGGTCGATGTCCGACTCGGTGACCGCACCCACACCGCGGTGCAGCACCCGGATGTCGACCTCTTCGCCGACGTCGAGCTGGAGCAGCGAGGACTCGAGAGCCTCCACCGAACCGGACGCGTCGCCCTTGATGATGAGGTTGAGTTCCTGCACCAGACCGGCCTTGAGCGCCTCGTCCAGGTTCTCCAGGGAGAACCGGACGCCCTTGCGGGCGAAGCGGACGTTGCGCTCTCGCGCGGCACGCTTCTCGGCGATCTGGCGGGCGGTGCGGTCCTCGTCGACGACGATGAAGTTGTCGCCGGCGCCCGGGACGTTGGTCAGACCCAGGACCTGGACCGGAGTGGACGGACCCGCCGCGTCGAGCGTGTTGCCCTGGTCGTCGAGCATGGCCCGGACCCGGCCGTAGGCGTCGCCCACGACCATGGTGTCGCCGACCCGCAGGGTGCCGCGCTGCACCAGGACGGTCGCGGTGGCGCCGCGGCCCTTGTCCAGGTGCGCTTCGATCGCGATGCCCTGTGCGTCCTGCTCCGGGTTGGCCCGCAGGTCGAGCGAGGCGTCGGCGGTCAGGATGACCGCTTCCAGCAGGGAGTCGATGTTGAGACCCTGCTTGGCGGAGATGTCGACGAACATGGTGTCGCCGCCGTACTCCTCGGCCACCAGCCCGAATTCGGTGAGCTGGCCGCGCACCTTGGTCGGGTCGGCGCCCTCGACGTCGATCTTGTTGACCGCGACCACGATCGGCACGTCGGCCGCCTTGGCGTGGTTGAGCGCCTCGATCGTCTGCGGCATCACACCGTCGTTGGCCGCGACCACCAGGATCGCGATGTCGGTGGACTTGGCACCGCGGGCACGCATGGCGGTGAACGCCTCGTGGCCCGGGGTGTCGATGAAGGTGATCGCGCGCTCTTCGCCGTTGACCTCGGTGGCGACCTGGTAGGCACCGATGTGCTGGGTGATGCCGCCGGCCTCGCCCGCGACCACGTTGGTCTTGCGGATCGCGTCGAGCAGCCGGGTCTTTCCGTGGTCGACGTGACCCATGACGGTCACGACCGGCGGACGGGAGACCAGCGACTCCTCGCCGCCCTCGTCCTCACCGAACTCGATGGAGAACGACTCGAGCAGCTCGCGGTCCTCCTCCTCCGGGCTGACGATCTCCAGCACGTAGTTCATCTCGCCGGCGAGCAGCTCCAGGGTGGAGTCGGACACCGACTGGGTGGCGGTGACCATCTCACCGAGGTTGAGCATCACCTGGACGAGCGACGCCGGGTTGGCGTTGATCTTCTCGGCGAAGTCGGTGAGCGAGGCACCGCGGGACAGGCGTACGACCTGGCCGTTGCCGCGGGGCAGCAGCACGCCGCCCACGGACGGGGCCTGCATGGCCTCGTACTCCTGGCGCCGCTGACGCTTGCTCTTACGGCCGCGCGCCGGACGGCCGCCGGGGCCGCGACCGAACGCGCCCTGCGTGCCGCCACGGCCACCCGGACCACCGGGACGCCCGCCGAAACCGCCGGGACGGGGACCGAAGCCGCCGCCACCGCCGGGAGCGCCACCGCCGCCACCGGGACGGGGGCCGCCGAAGCCGCCACCGCCACCGCCGGGACGACCGCCGCCGCCGGGACCGGCCGGACGGCCGGCGAAGCCGCCGCCACCGCCGGGACGGGCACCGGGACCGCCGCCGCCACCGGGACGGCCACCGGGGCCGCCGCCGGGACGCCCGCCGGGACCGCCGCCGCCGGGGCGACCGCCCGTGGACGGAGCGGGCCGCTGCGGCATCATGCCGGGGTTCGGGCGCGGGCCCGAGGACTGCGGACGGGGCATGCCGCCGGGCGACGGACGCTGTCCGCCGGGACCGCCCTGACCGGTGGGAGCGCCCGGACGCGGGGCACCACCGGGGCGCGGAGCGCCGCCGCCGGGACCCGCCGGACGCGGGGCACCGCCCTGACCGCCACCGGGACGACCCGCGCCACCGGGGCGCGGCATACCGGTGGAGCCGGACGTGAAGGGGTTGTTGCCCGGGCGCGGGCCCGCGGGACGCGAACCGCCGGGACGGGGACCGCCCTGGCCCTGGCCCGCGGGCCGGGAGCCGGGACGCTGGGCGCCGCCGTCACGCTGGCCGTCACGGGGACCGCTGTCGCGCTGGGCACCGTCACGCTGGGCGCCGCCGTCACGCTGACCGTCACGGGGACCGCCGTCACGCTGGCCGGGACCGGCCGGACGGGCCGGGCGCGGGCCGGGGGTGGCGCCGGAGCGCGGACCGGCCGCTGCCGGGGGCGCGGACGGCGGCGCCTGGAACTCGGCCGCGGGCACCGGAGCCGCCGGAGCGGGCTTGGCCGGAGCGGGCGCGGGGGCCGGGGCCGGAGCGGGTGCCGGCCGGGGGCCGGGACGCGGACCGGAGGCGGGACCGGAGCCGTTCGCGGGCGGACCCGCGGGCGTCACCGGACCGCCGGGCTTGCCCGGGGCGGCCGGACGGGTCGGCGCACCCGGTGCGGGGGCCGACGCGGAGCCGCCACCCGGACGGGGGGCAGCGGGGGAAGGCGTCGCCTTGCGCGGCGCCGAGGGCTTCGCAGCGGACTTGCCGGCGTTGCCACCGGGTCCCTGGAAAGCGTCGGTCAACTTGCGGACAACTGGCGCCTCGATCGTCGAGGACGCCGAACGGACGAATTCACCGAGTTCTTGGAGCTTGGCCATGACGACCTTGCTCTCGACTCCCATCTCCTTGGCGAGTTCGTATACCCGGACCTTAGCCACTTCGCTCCTTTTAGGTCCGGGGTGATCGTCCGCCGGACCGTCGCTACTTCATGGGCGTACTCATCGCGTACTCATCGAGTGCTCATCGCAATCTCGACCTACTTCCATCTCGCGAGGTACCTGACCGCACGGTGACCCGTGCCGTACTACTTCTTACGGTTCCTACGTTCTTACGGCTCTTGCGCTTCTTACGGTGCTGCCCGCTCGACATACCGGCGCAGCTCCGCGGTATCGGGCGTCACCGGTCCCCGGAAGGACCGGGCGAACGCCCGGCGGCGGACCGCCAGGTCAAGACAGACAAGGGCGGGGTGCAGATACGCACCCCGACCGGGCAGCGTACCGCGAAGATCGGGGACGCATTCACCCCCGCTCACCGCCACACGCAGCAGATCGCTCTTGGCCGCTCGCTCACGACAGCCGATGCAGGTTCGCTCCGGGCATGCGGGATGCAGCGTCCGACCAGACACTCTTTAGTCTACCTCCCCGCGCCGGGCTCACTCCTGCGAGTAAGCCGACGTCCGGTTGTTCGCGTCACATCAGTCCTGTGGCTGCTCGGTGTCGGGGCGGATGTCGATCCGCCAGCCGGTCAGCCGGGCCGCCAGCCGGGCGTTCTGGCCTTCCTTGCCGATCGCGAGCGAGAGCTGGTAGTCCGGCACGGTGACCCGGGCACTGCGGGCGCCGGCGTCCACCACCTCGACCCGGGAGACCCGGGCCGGGGACAGCGCGTTCGCCACCATCTCGGCCGGGTCGTCCGACCAGTCCACGATGTCGATCTTCTCGCCGTTCAGCTCGGCCATCACGGCCCGCACCCGGGCGCCCATCGGCCCGATACAGGCGCCCTTGGGGTTCAGCCCGGAGCGCGCCGAGCGGACCGCGATCTTGCTGCGGTGGCCGGCCTCGCGGGCGATCGCCTCGATCACCACCGAACCGTCGGCGATCTCCGGCACCTCCAGGGCGAACAGCTTGCGCACCAGGTTGGGGTGGGTGCGCGACAGGGTGACGGAGGGGCCGCGCACGCCCTTGGCGACCCGGACGACATAGCTGCGCAGCCGGGTGCCGTGCGCGTAGTCCTCGCCGGGCACCTGCTCCTGCACCGGCAGGATGGCCTCCAGCTTGCCGATGTCGACCAGTACGTTCTTGGGGTCCTTGCCCTGCTGGACGACACCGGTGACGATGTCGCCCTCGCGGCCGGCGTACTCCCCGAAGGTGAGGTCGTCCTCGGCGTCCCGCAGGCGCTGCAGAATCACCTGTTTGGCGGTGGAGGCGGCGATCCGGCCGAAGCCGCTCGGCGTGTCGTCGAACTCGCGCGGTTCGGCGCCCTCGCCCGCCTCCTCCGGCTCCTCGGTGGCCCACACGGTCACATGGCCGCTCTGCCGGTCCAGCCCCACCCGGGCCCGGCGGTGACTGCCCGGCTCCCGGTGGTAGGCGATGAGGAGGGCCGACTCGATGGCCTCGACCAGCAGGTCGAACGAGATCTGCCTCTCCTGCACCAAACCCCGCAGGGCCTTCATGTCGATGTCCACGGCTACGCCTCCTCAGCACTCTCGTCGCTGTCGGCCGCGGCTTCTTCGTCCTCGCCGTCGGCCTTGCGGTTGAATTCGACCTCGACCCGGGCCCTGGCGATCTCCGCGAAGTCCGCCCGGGCGGGCTTGGGCTTGCGGCCCTTGACGCCGGGGACCTCCAGACCAAGACCTGTGTCGTCCACCGTCATGATCCGCGCGATCAGCTCGCCGCGCTCCTTGAGCTGGAGTTTCACCAAGCGCCCCGCGTTACGCCGGAAGTGGCGCGGCTCGGTCAGCGGGCGGTCGGTGCCGGGTGAGGTCACCTCCAGCACGTACTCCGTCTCACCCATCGCGTCCGACGCGTCGAGCGCCTGCGAGACCTCCCGGCTCAGCTCGGCGACCGCGTCGAGCTGCACGCCGTCCTCGGCGTCCACCACGACCATCAGCTGCCGCCGCTTGCCTGCGGCCGTCACCGTGACCTCTTCCAGCTCCAGGCCCGCCTTCTCGGCCAGGGGCTGGAGCAGCGCGCGCAGCCTCTCGCTCTGGGTGGTGCTCATCCGGGTGACTCCTCGGCCGCGTCTGCTGTTGTCATAGAAGGTCGCGTGTAGGTTCCCCAGGTTACCGGAGTCGACGGTCCTCTTTTCCCACGCGGCGGGGTGGCCTTGGGCGGGTGCCGTCGGGTGGGTGCCGTGCAGCGCGAGGGCGCCGTTCGTGGGCGCCGTCCAGCGCCTGGTTACCGCCCTTTCCCCTTTTTTGCCGCCCTCTCGCCTCCGGGCGCTTAGACCCGGTGTCGACGGTCGATCGTGCTCGATCCCTCGTTCCTCGGGACCTCCGCGCGTTCTCCCTTTCGACACCGGCGCGCCCTTCGGCTCGCCGGCTACCGGCGAACCGTACGGCGCCGGGTGGGCCGTAAACTCCCCTCCATGATCGGCGCAGCGGCTCGGGTGAGCCGGCGGGGTGTGGTGGCGGTGGCGGCCGTCGGGGTGGTCGGTGGGTGCTCCGGGGGTGAGGGGGCGGCCCGGCCGGCGGCCGAGGCGCCGGCACCGGGGGTGGTCGAGAAGGCGCGGGCGGCGCGGGACAGCGCGGGACTGCTGGCGCGGTACGACGGCGCGCTGGCCGCGCATCCCGAACTGGCCGGCCGGCTGGCCCCGCTGCGAGCCGAAGTGGCCCGGCATGTGCGGGCGTTCGGCGGCAGGGCGGCGCCGCCAGCGACGGGAACACCGGGGACACCGGGGACACCGGCCGCGAGTCCCCCGCCAAGGATCGGCGCGGCCGCCACGCTGACCGCGCTCGCCACCGCCGAGCGGGAGTTGGCCGACCGGCGGGCCAAGACGCTGCTGACGGTGCCCGGGGAGCTGGCCCGGCTGCTCGCGTCGGTCGCCGCGGCCGGGGCCGGCCATGTCGTACTGCTGGGCCGGCAGGACACCGCGTCGGGCGCGGCGGGGCGGACGACATGACCGACACCACGGGTACGGTCCTGGTCGCGGCGCAGGCCGCGCTCGCCGCCGAGCACGCGGCGGTGTACGGCTACGGCGTGGTGGGCGGCAGGATCGCCGCTTCGCGACAGGCGGAGGCCCAACAGGCGTACGCCGCGCACCGGGCCGGGCGGGACGCGCTCAGCCGTTCCGTCACCGATCTGGGCGGCCGGCCGGTGGCCGCCGCGGCGGGGTACGAACTGCCGTTCGCCGTCGCCGGCTCGGCGGACGCGGTGCGGCTCGCCGCCTTCCTGGAGGACCGGGTGGCGGGTGCGTACGGCGATCTGGTGCGGGCCGCGGCCGGCGCCCTGCGGCAGGACGCGGCGGCCGCCTTGCGTGCGGCGGCGGTGCGCGCGGTGCGCTGGAGTGGCGGGAGCGTAGCCTTCCCCGGGTTGGCGGAACGCGGCTGAGCGCCGCGCCGGTGTGCCGCCGGCGCGCCGCGCGCCCCGTTCCGCCGTGGACAGCTTCCGCCGTGGACGGCGCGAGCACCGAGGCCAGAGGAGAGCGGACGACCATGGGGGCAGCGCCGCACGAGAGCGGGCCGGACGGGGTCTCGTTGCGACCGCCCGAGCGGCTGGCCCGTACCGTCACGGCCTGGGAGGGCGAGGCCGGCCGGGAATGGCTCGCCGAGCTGCCCGCGCTGGTGGCCGGCTGCCTGTCGCGGTGGCGGCTGACCGCGGAGCGGGTGTACGCGGCGGGCGGCCAGATCAGCATGGTCGTGCTGGTCAGGACCGCGGACGGCGACCCGGCGGTGCTCAAGGTCGGCATGGTGACCCGGGAGAGCGCCCAGGAGCACGCGGCGCTGGCGCACTGGGACGGGCGCGGCGCCGTACGGCTGCTGCGGGCCGACCCCGGGCAGGGCGCGATGCTGCTGGAACGGCTCCGGGCCGATGTCTCCCTGCGGTCCCTGGCCGAACCGCAGGCGATGCTGGAGGCGGCGGAGGTGCTGCGCAGGCTGTGGGTGCCGCCGGCCGCCGGTCACCCTTTCAGCACGGTCGCCGGCTACACGGAGCACCTGGTAGGGGTGCTGCGCGAGCGCCGCGAGCAGCCCTGGGCGGCCGATGTGCTGCCACTCGTCGACGAGGCGCTGGAGTTGCGGGACGCGCTGCTGGCGGACGGCTCGCAGCAGGTGCTCCTGCACGGCGACTACCACCACGGCAACGTCCTGGCGGGCCGGCGGCTCCCCTGGCTGGCGATCGATCCCAAGCCGCTGGTCGGTGAGCGCGCCTTCGACCTCGCCTGGCTGGCGCGCGACCGGCTCGACACCCTCGCCGCTCAGCCCGGCTCCCGCGCCGCCGCCCGCCGCCGCCTGGCCGAGCTCTCCTCGGCCCTGGAGGTCGACCCCGCGCGGCTGCGCGGCTGGTCCCTGTTCCGGGCGGTCGAGGCGGGCGTCTGGTCGCTGGCGAAGGGCGAGCGGGATCAGGGCGAGCTCCTGCTGGAGTTCGCCGGCTGGTTGTAGGACGGGCGGTGCTCGTCAAGACGAGGCCCCGCGGCCGTCGGCCGGGCGGCGCAGTGGCAAGGGGGCGCCCATGACCGCGTACGGGCGGCCGGCGCTGGGGAAGTGGACCGGGCGGGCCAGGTCCTGGTAGCCGAGGGAACGGTAGAGGTGGCGGGCCGGGCTGTCGCCGTCGATCGCGGACAGGATGCTGCGGGGTTCGGTGGCGGTGTCGGTGATGGCGGTGATCAGGCGGCGGCCGATGCCCCGGTTCTGGAAGCCGGGCAGCACATGGAGTTCGGTGATGACGAAGGAGTCGTCCAGCCAGCCGTCGTTGCCCTGTTCGCGCAGATAGGGCTGGACGACGCTGGACCACCAGTGCGCGCGGTCGTTGGGCAGGCCGTAGACGAAGCCGACCAGCCGCCCGTCCCGGCCGAACGCGCCGAGCGCCCTCGCTCCCCGGCATCCCAGGTGCCGCAGGACGATGGGCCGCCGGATGCTCACCTCGTCCGGTCCCAGCCCGAAGGCCACCGCCTGTACGGCCAGCGCCTCGTCCACCCGCGCGGCCAGGTCGCAGGGGCCGACCACCACGTTCTCCATGAGCCGCGACCCTATCGGTCCGTCAGAACAACACACTCATGAAGGCGCCCACTTCGGTGAAGCCCACCCGGCGGTAGGCGGCCCGCGCCGGGGCGTTGAAGTCGTTGACGTAGAGGCTGGCGACGGGGGCGACGTCCCGCAGGGCGTAGTGCAGGACGGCGGCCATGCCGATCTCGGACAGGCCCCGGCCGCGCCGGCCGGGGGCCACCCAGACGCCCTGGATCTGGCAGGTGTGCCGGGTGACGGCGCCGATCTCCGCCTTGAAGACCACCTCGCCGTTCTCTATCCGGGCGAACGCCCGCCCGGTGGAGACGAGTTCGGCGACCCGGGCCTGGTAGAGCAGCCCGCCGTCGCCGGCCAGCGGGGAGACGCCGACCTCCTCGGTGAACATCGCCACGCAGGCCGGCAGCAGCAGGTCCATCTCGTCGCGGCGCACCCGGCGCACCAGCGGGTCGGGGGCCACCGTCGCGGGCAGCGCGCGGGTGGTCATCAGCGGCTGGTGGGTGCGGACTTCGCGGGCCGGTCCCCAGTGGGGTTCGAGCCGCGCCCACAGGTCGGCGGTGGGCGCGGCCGGGCCGACGATGGACGAGCAGCGGCGGCCGGACCGCCGGGCGCGCTCGCCGAAGGCGGCGATCGCCTCCGGGGTGGCGCAGATGGGGACGAGATTGGCGCCCGCGTAGCACATCGAGGTGAGTTTCCCGCCGCTGTACCAGCCCCACATCTCGCCGCCGAGCCGCCACGGATCGAGCCCGGCCACATTGACGCGCGAGGTGACGAACGCGTTGGCCACCGGGTCGCGGGCGAGCACGGCCAGGGCCGCGTCGAGGTCGCCGGGGTCGAGTACTCGGGCAGACGGGTGGGTCAACATGGCAGCGCCTCACCGTACGGGCCGCGCACGACAGCGTGGAAGGACTCCGGCACTTTACCTCGCGGCCGCCCGCCGTGTGCCGCCCCCGGTCGCCGGGGGGCGGCACACGGCCGAAACCGGGCGGTCAGGAGACGCTCACCTGCGGTTCACCGGAGAGGGCACCGGCCGCTTCCATCTGCTCGGCGAGCTTCATCGCCTCGTCGATCAGCGTCTCGACGATCATCGACTCGGGAACGGTCTTGATGACCTCGCCCTTGACGAAGATCTGGCCCTTGCCGTTGCCGGAGGCCACGCCGAGGTCGGCCTCGCGGGCCTCGCCGGGGCCGTTGACGACGCAGCCCATGACGGCGACGCGCAGCGGCACCTCCATGCCCTCCAGGCCGGCGGACACCTGGTCGGCGAGCTTGTAGACGTCCACCTGGGCGCGGCCGCAGGACGGGCAGGAGACGATCTCCAGCCGGCGCTGGCGCAGGTTCAGCGACTCCAGGATCTGGATGCCGACCTTGACCTCCTCCACCGGAGGCGCGGACAGCGAGACGCGGATGGTGTCGCCGATGCCCTCGGCGAGCAGCGCGCCGAAGGCGACCGCGGACTTGATGGTGCCCTGGAAGGCGGGGCCGGCCTCGGTGACGCCGAGGTGCAGCGGGTAGTCGCACTGCTGGGCCAGCAGCCGGTAGGCGTTGACCATGATCACCGGGTCGTTGTGCTTCACCGAGATCTTGATGTCCCGGAAGTCGTGCTCCTCGAAGAGCGACGCCTCCCACAGCGCGGACTCGGCCAGCGCCTCGGGGGTGGCCTTGCCGTACTTCTCCATCAGGCGGCGGTCCAGCGAGCCCGCGTTGACACCGATGCGGATGGGGACACCGGCCGCGGAGGCCGCCTTGGCGATCTCCTTGACCTTGTCGTCGAACTGCTTGATGTTGCCCGGGTTGACCCGGACCGCGGCGCAGCCGGCGTCGATCGCGGCGAAGACGTACTTCGGCTGGAAATGGATGTCGGCGATCACCGGGATCTGCGACTTCCGGGCGATCGTGGCGAGCGCGTCCGCGTCGTCCTGGGTCGGGCAGGCGACCCGGACGATCTGGCAGCCGGAAGCGGTCAGCTCCGCGATCTGCTGGAGGGTCGCACCGATGTCGGAGGTCCGCGTGGTGGTCATCGACTGGACGGAGACCGGTGCGTCGCCGCCCACAGCGACACTTCCGACCTGGATCTGGCGGGTTTTGCGGCGGTCGGCGAGCTTGATCGGAACATCCGGCATACCGAGCGAAATCGCGGTCATCTGCGTGGCATCCCCAAGGTTTGGAACGAGGTCCCGTCGTGGGCGGGTACGTGCTTCGAGGTTACGGCACCACGCCCACGACTCTCACCCGACCCAAAGCATTACGTGCTCAATTTGACCGGGTTCACCACATCGGCGATCAGGACCAGCAGCGTGAACGACACAAAGATTCCGGCCACGACATAAGCGACCGGCATCAGCTTGGCCACGTCGAAGGGTCCGGGGTCCGGTTTGCGGAAGACCCGGGCGGTGTGCCTGCGGACCGCTTCCCACAGGGCGCCGGCGATGTGACCGCCGTCCAGCGGCAGCAGCGGCAGCATGTTGAACAGGAACAACGACAAGTTGAAGCCCGCCACCAGCATCACCATGGTGGCGATCCGGTCGATCGCGGGCTCCTTCAGCGAGAACACCTCGCCGCCGACGCGCGCCGCGCCGACCACGCCCATCGGGGAGTCGGCCTTGCGGGGGGCTCCGTTGAAAGCGGCGTTCCACAGGTCGGGGATCCGCTGGGGCAGCCTTATCAGCGACGAGACGCCCTGCCGGGCCATGTCGCCCATGTGCCCGACGGAGTCGTCGAAGGCGAGCGGCTCGATGTGGCTGGCCGGGCTGAAGCCGAGGAAGCCGGCCGTCACGGTGCCGGCCACCGGGTTGCCCTCGCTGTCGGTCTTGGCCACGACATTGGTGGTGATCGTGGGGTGCAGGGTGACGCGCTTGCCGTCGCGCTCCACGACGATGACGGCGGCGCCGGCGCTCTTGCGGATGTCCTTGGACAGTGCGGACCAGTTCTTCACCGGCTGCCCGTTGAACTCCAGGAACTTGTCGCCGGCCTTGAAGCCGGCCGTCTTGGCGGGCGAGACCACGTCGGTGGGCAGGCAGGGGTTGGCGGCGTCCCGCTTGGCGGTGTCGGCCTGCGAGATCACGCAGTCGCTGACCTGGCCGACCACCGTGGTCTGGGTGCTGATCCCGATGCCCATGAAGACGGTGAGGGCCAGCGCGAAGGCCAGGATCAGGTTCATGAACGGACCGGCGAACATCACGATGACGCGCTTCCAGGGCTTGCGCGTGTAGAACAGCCGGTTCTCGTCGCCGGGCTGGAGTTCCTCGAAGGCGGCCGAGCGGGCGTCCTCGATCATGCCGCGCCACGGCGAGGTGGAGCGGGCGGTGATCCGGCCGTCCTCGCCGGGCGGGAACATCCCGATCATCCGGATGTAGCCGCCGAGCGGGACGGCCTTGAAGCCGTACTCGGTCTCTCCCTTGCGCCGGGACCAGATGGTGGGGCCGAAGCCGACCATGTACTGCGGCACGCGGATCTTGAAGAGCTTGGCGGTGGAGAGGTGGCCCAGCTCGTGCCAGGCGATGGAGACCATCAGGCCGACGGCGAAGACGACTACGCCGAGGATCGTCATAAGACCCGTCATACTCCCGCTGCCTCCGATGCCTGTGCCAGTTCCGCCGCCCGGGCCCGGGCCCAGACCTCCGCTTCGAGGACGTCCGCGACGGTCAGTCGAGTTCCCGGCGCGGGTGTGTCGTGCTCCTCGACCACCCGGGCCACCGTGTCCACGATCCCGGTGAACGACAGCCGGCCGGTGCGGAAGGCTTCGACGCATTCCTCGTTGGCGGCGTTGAACACCGCGGGCGCGGTGCCTCCGAGGCTACCCACATGACGGGCCAGTGCGACGGACGGGAACGCGTCATCGTCCAGCGGGAAGAACTCCCATGTGGAGGCCTTCGACCAGTCGAAGGCGGGGGCGGCGTCCGGCACCCGCTCCGGCCAGCCCAGGCCCAGCGCGATCGGCATCCGCATGTCCGGCGGGCTGGCCTGGGCCAGCGTGGACCCGTCGGCGAACTCCACCATCGAGTGCACATAGGACTGCGGGTGGACCACGACCTCGATGCGGTCGAAGGGGATGTCGTAGAGCAGGTGGGCCTCGATGACCTCCAGGCCCTTGTTGACCAGGTTCGCCGAGTTGATGGTGATGACCGGGCCCATGTCCCAGGTGGGGTGGGCCAGCGCCTGCTCCAGGGTGACGCCGGCCAGTTCGGCGCGGGTCCGGCCGCGGAAGGGGCCGCCCGAGGCGGTGACGATCAGCTTGCGGACCTCGCCGCGGCTGCCGCCGAGCATCGCCTGGAAGAGGGCGGAGTGCTCGGAGTCGACGGGGACGATCTGGCCGGGCTTGGCCAGGGCCTTCACCAGCGGGCCGCCGACGATCAGCGACTCCTTGTTGGCGAGGATCAGCACCCGGTCGGCCTCCAGGGCGGCCAGCGTGGGCCGCAGGCCGATGGAGCCGGTGATCCCGTTGAGCACCGAGTGGCACTCCAGGGTCGCGGCCTGGGTGGCGGCGTCGGGTCCGGCCAGGATCCGCGGCGGCCGGTCGGCGCCGTAGCGCCGGCCGAGCGCGTCCCGCAGGGGGGCCACGGCGGCGGGGTCGGCGACCGCGACGGTGTGCACGCCCAGGGTGCGGGCCTGCTCGGCGAGCAGCTCGACCCGCCCGCCGGCCGCGGAGATCGCGACCACCCGGAAGCGGTCGGGATTGCGGAGCACCACGTCGATCGCCTGGGTGCCGATCGAGCCGGTCGAGCCGAGGATCACGATGTCCCGGGGCCCGCCGCCGGCCTCCGGCGTGACGTACGGGCGGTAGTGGGGGTCTGCGAGAGCGTCCGTCATGGGGTCATTGTGTCGTGCCGGTGCGCTGTCCGGCGCACCGGTCCGGAGCACGGCACCGGCGCGTGGGGGGCACGTATTGCTCTCACGTGCGAGTCCCGCGCGCCGGTCGCGTCCGCGGACGGCCGGAACCCGCGGCGGGGCGGCCGGTCCGCCACCCGCCGCCCGACCCGGTCCCGGCGCCGCATCGCCCGCCGCCGCGTCCGCTGTACCCGCCGCCGTACCCGCCGCCGTCTCAGCGCACCGGCCGGTGCACGTTCTCCCGGCGGGACGGCCCGGGGGTGGCGTCGGCGATCCACGGCCCGTCCGGCGCGGTGTCCACGATGCCGGCCTCCATCCAGGTCAGGGAGCCGGCCATCACGGCCTTGGTGAGCCGGTGGTCCGAGCCGTCGGTGTTGGTCCACAGCCGGGCGAAGAGCTCGTCGGTACGGACCCGGGACTGCCGGCAGAAGGCGTCGGCGAGCTGCCGCGCCTCCTGGCCGTGGTCCCCGGTCGCCGCCAGGTGCTCGGCCCGTACGCAGGCGGCGCTCATCGCGAACAGCTCGGCGCCGATGTCCACGATCCTGGCCAGAAAGTTCTGCTTGGTCTCCATCCGGCCCTGCCAGCGGGACATGGCGTAGAAGGTGCTGCGGGCCAGTTTGCGGGCGCCGCGCTCCACGTACCGCAGGTGCCCGGCCAGCGGGCCGAACTCGGCGTAGGAACGCGGCAGCTGTCCCGGCCCGGCGACCAGCTTGGGCAGCCAGCGGGCGTAGAAGCCGCCGGCCCGGGCGCCCGCCCTGGCCTTGTCGCCGAGCGTGGTGTCCGGGTCGATCAGGTCGCCGGCCACCGACAGATGGGCGTCGACGGCCTCCCGGGCGATCAGCAGGTGCATGATCTCGGTGGACCCCTCGAAGATCCGGTTGATCCGCATGTCCCGCAGCAGCTGCTCGGCCGGCACCGCCCGCTCGCCGCGGGCGGCCAGCGACTCGGCGGTCTCGAAGCCCCGGCCGCCGCGGATCTGGACCAGCTCGTCGGCCATCAGCCAGGAGGCCTCGGAACCGAAGAGTTTGGCCAGCGCGGCCTCGATCCGGATGTCGTTGCGGTCCTCGTCGGCCATCTGCGAGGACAGGTCCACCACGGCTTCCAGCGCGAAGGTGGTGGCGGCGATGAAGGCGATCTTCGAGCCGACGGCCTCGTGCTCGGCCACCGGCCGGCCCCACTGCTCGCGGGCCGCGGACCACTGCCTGGCGACCTTCAGGCACCACTTGCCGGCGCCGACACAGGCCGCGGGCAGCGACAGCCGGCCGGTGTTGAGCGTGGTCAGCGCGATCTTCAGACCGGCGCCCTCGGCGCCGATCCGGTTCCCGGCGGGGACCCGCACCTGGTGGAAGCGGGTGACGCCGTTCTCCAGGCCGCGCAGGCCCATGAAGGCGTTGCGGTTCTCCACCGTGATGCCCTCGGACGCGGCCTCCACCACGAAGGCGGTGATGCCGCCCTGGTGGCCCTCGGACTTCGGCACCCGGGCCATCACCACCAGCAGGTCGGCGATCACCCCGTTGGTGGTCCACAGCTTGACGCCGTCCAGGACGTAGTCCTCGCCGTCGGGCACCGCGCTGGTGGCCAGCCGGGCCGGGTCGGAGCCGACATCCGGTTCGGTGAGCAGGAAGGCGCTGATGTCGGTACGGGCGCAGCGCGGCAGGAAGGCCTTCTTCTGCTCCTCGGTGCCGAACATCTTCAGCGGCTGCGGAACGCCGATCGACTGGTGGGCCGACAGCAGCGCCCCGACCGCGGCGCTGGCGGTGCCGACCAGGGCCAGCGCCCGGTTGTAGTACACCTGGGTGAGGCCGAGGCCGCCGTACTCCTCGTCGATCTTCATGCCGAAGGCGCCGATTTCCTTCAGCCCGCGGATGGTCTCGTCCGGGATTCGGGCCTCGCGCTCGATCCCGGGCCCGTCGATCCGGGTCGCGCAGAAGTCGCGGAGCCGGGCCAGGAAGGCCTCGCCCTTCGCGACGGCTTCGGGCTCGGGCTGCGGATACGGGTGGATGAGGTCGAGGCGGAAGCGGCCCAGGAAGAGCTCCTTGGCGAAACTGGGCTTCTGCCAGCCCTGTTCCCTGGCGGCCTCCGCCACCTGCCGGGCTTCACGCTCCGAAACGTTGCGTACTGCGGCGGGTGCGGACACGGTTGCGTCACCTCCGGGTAGCCGGTTACCGACCGGTGCTACTACTCCGTACTACCCGAATTCCGGCGACGCAGCCACGGCCGCGGCGACGGCAGACGGCGGCTGACCGGTCGTCAGCCGCCGTCATCGGCGTTCCGCCCGGTCGTGCCTAGAGGTCGAGTCCGGTGAGCACCAGTACCCGCTCATAGGTGTAGTCCTCCATCGCGTACTTCACACCCTCACGCCCGGTGCCGGAGTCCTTCACCCCGCCGTACGGCATCTGGTCGGCGCGGTAGGAGGGCGCGTCGCCGATGATCACTCCACCGACCTCCAGCTCCCGGTGCGCCCGGAAAGCGAGCTGGATGTCGTGGGTGAAGACGCCGGTCTGCAGTCCGTAGCGGGAGTCGTTGACGGCCGCGAAAGCCTCGTCGGCGCCGTTGACCCGATGCAGTGACAGCACCGGGCCGAAGGCCTCGGCGCGGGCCAGGATCGCGTCGTCCGGCAGGTCGGCCAGCACGGTCGGCGCGTAGCCGGCGCCGTCCCGCTCCCCGCCGGTCAGCAGCTTGGCGCCCTTGGCCACCGCGTCGTCCACCCAGTGCGCGACACGCTCGGCGGCGGCCTCGTTCACCAGCGGGCCCACGTCGGTGGCGTCGTCGGCCGGGTCGCCGGTGACCTGCGCGCGCACTTTCGCCACCACCTTCTCCACCAGCGCGTCGTACACCGAGGCGTCGGCGATCACCCGCTGCACCGAGATGCAGGACTGGCCGCCCTGGTAGTTGGCGAAGGTGGCGATCCGGGTCGACGCCCACTCCAGGTCCCGCTCCGACGACCAGTCGGCGAGCACCACGGCCGCCGCGTTGCCGCCCAGTTCCAGGGTGACGTGCTTGCGGGGCACCGAGTCCCTGATCGCGTGGCCGACGGTGTCGGAGCCGGTGAAGGAGATCACCGGCAGCCGCGGGTCCTGGACCAGCGCGGGCATCTCGTCGTTCGGCACCGGCAGCACGCTCCAGGCGCCGGCCGGCAGCCCGCCGGCCTCGGCCAGGATCTCGCCCAGCACCAGCGCGGACAGCGGGGTGGCCGGGGCCGGCTTCAGGATGATCGGCGCGCCGACCGCGATCGCCGGGGCGACCTTGTGCGCCACCAGATTGAGCGGGAAGTTGAACGGCGCGATCCCCAGCACCGGGCCGCGGCCGAACCGCCGGGTCAGCGCGAGCCGCCCCACGCCGCCCGGGTCGGTGTCCAGCCGCTGCGCCTGCCCGCCGTTGAACCGGCGGGCCTCCTCGGCGGCCCAGCGGAAGACCGACACCGCGCGGCCGACCTCGGCGCGCGACCACTTCACCGGCTTGCCGTTCTCCGCGGTGATCAGCCGGGCTATCTCCTCGGCCCGCTCCGCCAGCCGCTTCGCGACATGGTCGAGCGCCGACGCCCTGACATGGGCGGGTGTCGCCGCGAACTCCCGCTGGACCGCCGCCGCGGCGGCCACCGCCTCCTCGACCTGCGCCCGCGAGGGCACACCGACCCGGGCGACGAGCGAGCCGTCCCAGGGATTGGTCACCTCGAAGCTCTCGGCGCCGGCGGCCGGGCGGCCGGCCAGCCAGAACGTGTACGGGGCTGCGGCTGTGGTGGTCACGGAGTTCCGCCCTTTCCTGCACCTGATTCCTGCACCTGATGGATTCGCTGCTGCCACCGTAGGGGCGCCTTCCGGCCGCGGCCGTTGTCCACGGCGTAGCACCGGCTCACGCGGGCGCTACGGATTGGCCAGACCCGCCGCACGGACCGGTCTGCCCCGCATATCCTGCAGTCGCCGCTGAAGGCCGGGGGAGGCGAACGCGGATGACGGAAATCGTGACGATCGCGCTGGGCGACGGTTCGTCGGTGCGGGCCGAGGTCATCGGCGAGGTGCCCTTCACCCGCCCGGACGACTCCGGTGGCTACGGCGACGTGGGCGCCGGCGCCCGGGCCGCCGCGCTGGGCTCCGCGGTGGCCCTCACCCTGGACGAGGTCCGCGAGACCGTACGCGGCATCGGCCGCTGGGCCGCGCAGACCGTCACGGAGGGCGGCGCCGCTGGGGCACCCGATTCCTTCGAGGTCGAGTTCGGCCTCAAACTGGCGGTGAAGTCCGGCCAGTTGCTGGGCATCATCGCCGAGGCCGGCGCGGAGGCGGGCCTGACGGTGAAGCTGTCGTGGGACCTGGCGGCGCGCCGGGCGGCAGCGGCGCCCGCGCCGGGCGCCGACGGGCCGGCCGAGACATGAGCCGGGGGCCGTCCGGGGGCGCTCCGCCGCCCGCCGTGTGGACCGCCGACCGACCGCATCCCGCCGTGCTCGCGGTGCACGCCGCAGTGCCGGGCACCCGGACCTGCGGGAAGTTCCTCGGCAGCGGGTTCCTGGTCGGCCCGGGAGTCGCGGTGACCTGCGCCCATGTGGCGGCCCGGGCCGGCCGGGAGCCGGTCGTCGTCACCGCGGCGGGCGAGCAGCCGTCCGTGACGGTGGTCCGGATGGTGCCCGAGTCGCCGGACGGCGGCCGCTTCCATCCCTATCCGGACCTGGCGGTGCTGGCTGTCGACGGCTTGCCGGGGCACGCGGTGGCGGCGCTCGCCGCGTCGGACCCCGCGCCGGGGACGGAGGTCGCCGCCTTCGGCTACTCGACGGTCACCCCGACGCTCGGCGTCCGGTGGGACAGCCTGATGCTGCGGGTCGCCGGCCCGTCCGACCGCTACCTGCGCGTCCTCGGCGACCGCGTACGGGAGGGCCACAGCGGCTCCATGCTGCTGGACCCGGCCGGTCTGGTGGTGGGCATCCTCAAGGGCAGCTCCTCCTACAGCGAGAGCCAGGGCGGCTGGTTCACGCCGGTGTCGGCGCTGCGCGAGGTGCTCGGCCGCCCGGCCGCCCCTCCCCCGTCGCCCGCGGCATCCGTGCCGCACCCGGCACCGTCCGACGCGGAACTCGTGGGCATCCTGCTGGCCTTCCCCTCGCTGATCCGCGCGGACGGCCGCCATGACCTGCTCACCCGGATGGGCGCCCATCTGGCCCTCCCGCACGCCTTCGAGGCCGACGAACGCTCGGCGCCCCGCGAGCACCTCTTCCGCATCGTGGCGAGCTGCCGCCGCTTCGACGCCGGCCACGACATATACGGCGGCGCGGCGGTCAACGGGCTGGCCGCGATGGACGCGTTGGTCGCGGCGCTGGAGGACCTCGCGCCGTACGAGACGGCGTTGGGGCGGCTGCGGGAGCTGGTAGGCCGCGCAGCGCCGGAGCCGCCGGACTCCCGGCCGGCTCCGGACAGCGACCGCCCCGACCCGGATGGCGTTCGCCCCGAGCCCCGGGCCGCCCGCGAGAGGCGTCTCGACGAGTCCCTGGCCGACCTGATCACCCGCTTCCACGAACTCGTCGGCGCCACCACACGGGCGGCGGCACCGAAACCCGGATCCGCGTGGCCGCAGGGCGCGGACGAGCTGCTGGCCGCACTGCTCGGCGGCCTGGGCCGGTCGCGGAGCGGCGCCGCTCCCCTCGCCGAGCGACTGGTGCGGGAGGTCCGGGAGCATCCCGGCGGCCCCGACGCCGGACTGTTCACGCTGCGGACGGCGGCGCGGACGGCACTGCGGGGAGCCGGTCCGGCCGTAGGGACCCTGGCCTGGCTCGAACTGACCGTGCTCGGCCTGACCGGAGACGCCCCGCTGCCCGCGGCCATCTGCGTGGAGCTGGTCGCCGCACTGCACATGCTGTCCGATCCGCCCACGCCCGCCGAGATCGCCCGGCACATCCCGGATGTGGCCGGCGCCGCCCTGCGCACCGGCCGGGAGACGCTGCCCGAGATCATGCTGTGGCTCTCGGACCTGCGCGGCGCCTCCGGCCCCGGACCGCTGATCGGCTTTCTCACCGCTCTGGCGGCCGACCGGCCGCCGGCCGCCTACGACCGGTTCTCCGCTCTGCGGCAGCTGCTGGGGCGGATACCGGTCGCCCCCGACCCGGAGCCGACCGTGCCCTCGCAGGGACGACTGATCATCCAGATCCGGGTGGAGGCCCTTGATCCGGAGCATGTGCCAGACGGCCGTTACGAGTTGCGCGGCGCATACTACGTACAGCCGCAGAACGGTGACCCGTTGGTGCCGCTGAACCGGTCGCTCACCGCGTCAAAGCCGTTCCGCCGCAGCGAGTTGATGCGCCCGGGCAGCAAGCGGCTGCCCGACTGGGCCGAGTTGGCCCGGGAGGTGGGCAGGGCGCGCGGCGGTGTGCGGGTCGAATTCCTGCTGCCGCTCGACCTGCTCGGCCACGATGCCGAGCTGTGGTCCGCGGGCAGCACCGGTACCGCGCTCGGCCTCCACCACCCGGTCGTCGTACGGTCGTTGGAGCGCTACACGGACACCTGGGTGCACGGACCCTGGCAGCGGCGCTGGCGGCACCTGCGCCGGGACACGTCCTACCCGAAGGTGCTCGACCGGATCGAGTGGCCGCCCCTGGGGGCCGAGCCGCGAGAGCCGGCGGCGGCCGGGCCCGCGGCGGGCCTCGCCGCCTGGCTCGGCGAGCACCAGGAGTCGGCCTGTCTGGGTCTGTCCATGCCGTACGACCGGCTCGCCGCCGGGACGCGGGCGGCGGTGCGCGACGCGCTGTTCAACGAGGGCGTGCCGGTCATGGTGTGGCGCCGCGACCCGGGCGATCATCGCGAACTCGTCAGCGCGCTGAGCGACATGGAGCCGCTGCGGCTGAGTGATCTGCCCGAGGCGGTGCACCGCTGCCGCCGGGAGCGCAGGAACGCGGGCGACCAGGACGTCGGCCATCACATCACGCTGTTCTGGGACGACGCCGACTGCGTGGACTTCGACCAGGACCGCCGGTTCAGCGGCATGGCCTGAGACACGACCTGCGACAGGAGCGGAAGCACGCATGACGACGACATCGGCGGCATCGGGCACGGCGACGCCAGGAGAGGCACAGCGGTGACGGCGGACGGCGAGCACTGGTGGGTCTACCGCGGCACGGGCACCCCGCACGACGGCATCCGCCGCCTGCCGGAGGCCCCGCCCTGGCGTGCCTTCGGCGGCGACGGGCACCCCATGCCGCCGCCGTGCCACGCCACGACCGCGGGTGCCACCGCCCGCCGCCTGGGCCGGGACCGCCAAGCCGCCGCCTATCAGGCCGACGAGAACGAGATCCAGCTGGTCAACCTCGCTCTGCACCTGCGCCGCCCACTGCTGGTCACCGGCAGACCCGGCGTCGGCAAGTCCACGCTCGCCTACGCGGTCGCCCACGAACTGGGGCTCGGCCCGGTGCTGCGCTGGCCGATCACCAGCCGCTCCACCCTGCGCGACGGCCTCTACGCGTACGACGCGATCGGCCGGCTGCACGACACGGGTATCGCGGGCGGCGGCAGACGCGGGGGAAGCCCCCGGACATCGGCCGCTATCTGCGGCTCGGGCCGGTCGGTACGGCGCTGCTGCCGTGGCGGCAGCCCCGGGTACTGCTCATCGACGAGATCGACAAGAGCGACCTCGATCTGCCGAGCGACCTGCTGAACATCTTCGAAGAAGGCGAGTTCTCCATTCCCGAGCTGGTCCGGCTCGGCGACGGCCAGCAGCGGGTCATGACCGCGGACGGCCGGGGCACGGCGCTCGTCGACGGCGGGACGGTGCGCTGCGCCGAATTCCCCTTCAC
Organism: Streptomyces polygonati; assembly: GCF_042650325.1. NCBI lineage: Bacteria > Bacillati > Actinomycetota > Actinomycetes > Kitasatosporales > Streptomycetaceae > Streptomyces > Streptomyces polygonati. Next base: position 44,747 of record NZ_JBHSBB010000005.1, read on the forward strand.
CGTCCTGACCAGCAACGCCGAGCGCGAGTTCCCGGCAGCGTTCCTGCGGCGCTGCGTGCGCCTGGAGATCCGGCCGCCGGACGAGCACCGGCTGGCCGCGATGGTCGCCGCCCACCTCGGCGGCGATCCCGCCGCCACGCCCGAGGGCGAGGCCCTGATCGCTCGGTTCCTCGACCGCCAGCGCGAGGACGGCGCCGAACTCGCCAACGACCAGCTGCTGAACGCGCTGTTGATGGCCGGTCGCGGCCTGTGGGAGAAGGCCGGTGACCGCCGGGTCATCGAGCAGTCGCTGCTGCGCCCGCTCAACGAGGGCTGACCGGTGGCGCATCCGGACGGCGTCCCGGGCCGCGAGTCGGACGGAGCCCTGCGGAAGGCCCTGGCCGGGCTACTGGGCGCCGCAGGGGACGGGGAGTGGTCCGCCGACGGTATCGCCGACGTGCTCTGGCTCGTGCGGGTGACAGGGCTCGCGGCCCCGCCGACCGGCCGTACGGAGCCGGATCCGGTCGCCCAGCGGTCCGATGCCGAGCCGGGGCCGAAGTCCTCCGCGTCGGCATCGAGGACGGGAGGCGCCCAGGGGTCGCGTGCCGAGGCAGGGAAGGCCCGACGCGATCGCAGTTCCAGCGACTCCAGGGTCCGGCTGTTTCCGCCGGGCGAGGAGCCAGCGGCCAGCGGGACAGGCGGACATGTCGTACGCGTCGCCCAACCGGCCGCTCTCGCGGATGCGCTGAGACTGTCCCGGGCGCTGCGCCCACTGCGGCAGACCGTGCCGGTGGCCGGCGATGCCGTGCTGGACGAGGAGGCGACCGCCCACGCCACCGGCGACGCGGGCGGGCGCTTGGTGCCCGTGTGGCGCCCCGCCACCGGACGCCGCTTCAGCGTGGACCTGGTGGTGGACTCCGGCGCCACCATGGGCGTGTGGCACCGCCTGGCCACCGAGCTGTGCACCGTGCTCGAACGGCACGGTGCCTTCTCCGCCGTACGGTGCTGGTCCCTGGACACCGACCACACCGTCCCCCGGCTCACTCCCTTCCGCCACCGGCCGGCCGGCCTGGCCCCCGGCGGCACCCCGCGCTGGTCGAGGCCGCTGGAGGACGCGACCGGGCGGGCCGTCCTGCTCGTACTGACCGACGGGGTCGGACCGGCCTGGTATGGCGACGAGTTGCCCGACTTCCTCGCCGGGGTGGCCGGCGAGCGCCCCGCCGCCGCTCTCCAGGTACTGCCGCGCCGGCTGTGGCACCGCACCGCGCTGCGGAGCGTCCCGGTCGAGCTGCGGGTGCCCGATCCGGCCCGGCCGGTGGCGGAGGTGCGCACCGACGCGATGCGGCAGCTCGGGCTGCCCGGCGGCCAACCGCCGCACGACATGCGGTGGCTGCCCGTCATGGAGGTGGACGGCAGCTGGCTGGCGCCGTGGGCCGGCCTGGTCGCGGGGCGGGTGCCCGGCTGGTCGGCGATGCTGGCGGCACCCTTGCGCGGGCTGCCCCGGCCGGTCGGGCCCGACGAGGGTGAGGCGCCGCCGACCGACCCCGCGGTCCTCGTCGCCCGCTTCCGGTCCGGCTGCTCACCGGCCGCCTTCCGCCTCGCCTGCCATCTCGCGGCGGCCCCGCTGAGCCTGCCGGTGATGCTGCTGGTCCAGCGGGCGACCATGCCGGAATCCCGCCAGACCGACCTGGCGGAGCTCTTCGTCTCCGGCCTCCTCCGGCGCCTGTCCGACCCGGGCACCGCTTCCGACCCTGACGATGTTATCTACGACTTCGCGCCCGGCGTACGCGGCGAACTGCTCGCGGAGCTGACCCGCACCGAGTCTCTGTACGTCCTGGAGGACGTGCTCGCCAAGGTCTCGGGCCGGGTCGCCAGGACCTTCGGCGGCACCCTGGACTTCCGGGCGCTCGCCGTGCTGGTCGAGGGCTCCGCGCCGGGCCTCGGCGGCTTCCCCGGCCGGCGGCTGCCCGCGGCCAGCCTGCACTTCGCCGAAGTCGCCGCCGCCGTGCTGGGCGGGGCGGGCGGGCGGCACCGGACGCTCGCCCGACTGCTGGCCGAGGCGGCGGCTCCCGCGCCGGCCCCGGCCACGGCGCCGCTCCCCCGGCTCGTCCGGCGGCCCGAGTCGGCCGCCGGACGAGCCGGGGAAGTCGTGCGCGCCCCGGCCCGCGACACGATGTCGCTGCGCCGCGCCCGCGACCGGATCCTCGCCGCCGCGCGGAGCCGGGACGGCGTCCGCTTCGATGTGGTGGCGGATTCCGGCTGTGGCAAGACGCTGCTGCTGGACGAGGTGGCCTCGGAGCTGCGGGAGGAGGGCTGGCTGGTGCTGTTCATCACCGCGAGCGCCCCGCGGTACGGCCGGGGTCACGACATGGCCGGCGAGGAGCGGGCGATGGCTGATCACGCGGCCTGCCGGTATCTGATCGACGCACTGGCCGCCGATGTGCACCGGGCCTGGGACCCGGGCGACGGCGAACCGCCCCTGGTGAGCGAGGAGGTGGGCAGGGACTGGGAGTCGGCCGTGCTGACCGCCCGCGACGCGGGCACCCCGGACATCACCCTCACCATCACGGTGCCGAATCCCAGTGACGGCGTACATCTCGACGACGTCGGGAACGTTAGGGGAGGAGCCGGGGGACTCGCCGCCGGCCTGCGGCTGGGGGAGATGCAGCGGCAGTTGGCCGGTGTGCTGGATGCCATCGCGCGCAGCCGTCCGCTGGCGATCCTGGTGGACGACACCCACCAGGTCCTCGGTACCCCGGTCGGTGGCTGGCTGATGAGGGTGCTCCGTGGTCTGCCGACCGCCGCCGTCGTCCACGCCCGGAGGCCCGAGCCCGATCCCGGCGACTTGCCGGCGGGTACCCGGCGGGTCGTTCTGGGTCTGCTCCCCCGGGGCGAGACGGTTGATTACGTCACCCGCAGGCTGGTGGACGGCGGTTGGAGCGAGGGCCCGGCGCGTGCCTGCGCGGAGGAGATCGCCTCCGTCACCAAGGGGCACCCGATCGGCATGGTGACCTGCTGCGAGATCCTGCTCGGCTCGGTGCCGGCCGACACCCCGGTCGGCGTGGCCCGTGAGCGGCTGCTGGGCGGAGACGCCGGCTGGGGCAGCCGGGGCGGCTTCGAGGCGGTCCGCACCTTCGTCCAGGACCACGCCGAGCGGGTGCTGGGCCGGCCCGTCCCGCTCTTCGACCTGCTCACCGTCCTGCGCCGCTGCACCCCCACCATCCTGGAGGCACTGCTGGCCGAACACGGCGTCAGCGCCGAGGAGTCGACCCGCCTGTACGACTGGCTCCACCGCAGCGACCTCACCACCCCCTTCGACGACGACGTCAACGAAGGCTGGCGACTCCACGACTACCTGCGCGAAAACCTCGCCCGCGCCTTCCGCGACGAACGCCCGGAGGAGTACGCCGAGCAGCACGCCGCCGTCGAACGCCACTACCGCGTTCACATGAATTTCGAGAACGAACCCGACGAGCTCTCGCCGCACGCGGCCGGCGCCCGGTTCGAGGATCCGGACTGGCAGCGCGACTCATACGAATGGCTGCACCACGCGTCCCACATGCCCCGCAGGGAATTCGACACCTCTAAGCGCGCGATGATCCGGCTGTTCTTCGAGGCCTTCTTCTGGTGGGACACCGAGGTGCCGTCCAGCTACTGCGGCCGGCTGGTCGCGAATTACCGCTCGCTCCCCGCCGACCTGGACCTGCGCTGGGTCGAGTGGCTCGACGCGTTCCGCCTGAACTATGTGGCCGGGCGCGTCAACCAGCGGCCCGGAGCGGACGGCGAGCGCTGGGACCGGGCAGCCTCGGCCCTGGAGGCCGTCACCGGTTATCTGGGTATCCGCCGGGGCCGCGTACCCGAAGATCCCGACCTGCGCCGCCTCTACATCCTGCTCAACATCTTCCGGGGCGACGCCTCCTGGTGCGCCGGCGGCGGCACGGAGACCGACCGCGGCCGGGCGGCGGCCCTGTACCGCGCCGCCGCCGACGCCTGTACCCGGGACGAGGAACGATGGATCGGCAACTGGGCCAGCTGGCTCGAGGCCGACCTCTACGCCTCCACCGAGCCGCACGTGGCGCGCGGCCTGCTGACCGGCATCGAGGAGCGGATGACCGAGGAGGAGGACAACGAGTTGCCGATCCGGGTGGCCCGGACCTTCGGCGACATCGCCTGGGCGGAAGGCGACCTCCGTGCGGCCTTCGACTGCTACGCCCGGAGCGTGCTGCGCGGATACGTCTACCACACCCGGCAGGAGGTCTACGGGCAGTATCCCTCCCGCTACACGGTCTCGCTCTACGACACCGCCCGCAGGTGGATTCCGCACCGCGCCGAGGAGGCCTCCCGAGCGGGCCGCGGCAACGAGACGGCCGCCGCCCAGGGCCGAGTCCGTGCGCTGTTCGCGCCTTACTGGGCTCACTGCGGAATCGAGCCGGACAACGCCTTCGGGCTCCCGGACGGCCCGGCGGAGAGCGATCTCGGCCGGGACCGGACGGAGTTCGCCGCCACGGTGGACTGGGTGATGCTCCACCTGCGCGACGAACTGGAAGCCCCGCTCACCCAGCCCCTGCCCGACCCGGGCGAATAACCCCGACGGTCCCCCGGCGCGGCTCCCGCCGGGCAGGCCGGAGTCCTACGCTCCCACCTTCAGTGCCAGCCACAGCTCCATCCGTACGTCCGGCTCGTCCAGGGAGCGGCCGAGGATCTCCTCGACGCGCCGCATCCGGTAGCGCAGCGTGTGGCGGTGGACGCCGAGGTCGGCGGCCGCCGCGTCCCACTGGCCGTGGTGGGAGAGCCAGGCGGCCAGCGAGGCGACCAGGTCGCCGCGGGAGGTGGAGTCGTGCTCGCGCAGGGGCCGCAGCAGGCCTTCGGCGAAGGCGCGGACCGCGTCGTCGGCGAGCAGCGGCATCACGGAGCCGGCGCCGACCTCGCCGTGTTCGACGAGGGCGAGGCCCCGGCGGTGGGCGACGGCCAGGGCGCTTTCGGCCTGGCGGTGGGCCTCGGGGATCTCGGCGGCGGGGACGGCGGCGGACAGGCCGGCGGACAGGCCGGTCGCCGCCTCGGCGAGGTCGATGGCGGTGGCCAGCGCGGTCGCGTCCTCGGCGGCCAGGACGAGCAGCCGGGCGCCGTCGCGGACCGCGATCAGCGGTTCGCCGCAGCGGGCGGCGGCGGCCTCGGTCCGTTCGCCGAGCAGCACCAGCGGGTCGGCGAAGTCCGGCACGGGGACGGGGACTCCGCGCGGCTCGGCGGCCGAGGCGGCCCCCGGCGCGGGCCCCGGCGTCGCGGATTCCGCGATGAACAGCCGCAGCGAGCGGTCCAGGAGGGTGCCGTAGAGGCGCCCGGCGACGCTGCGGGCGTGCTCGGGCTCACCGGCCAGCAGCATCCGCAGCAGCGCGGCGGCCAGCCGGTCCTGGGCGTCCTGGAGGGTGCGGGACTGCTCCAGGGACAAGGTGAGCAGGGCGACCGCGGCGTTGACGACGTAGCGGGCGTTGGTGTCCAGGCGCTCCTCGGTGCCGACGGCGAGGAAGCCGCGGGGCCGGCGGCCGGTGCCCAGGGACTGGAGTTCCACCCGGTCCTCGGTGCCGGCCGGTCCGGCCACGGCGGCGCTGGCCGGGGCGGGGGTGTCGCGGAGCCGGTCGATCTCGCCGGCCAGCCGGGCCGCGCGGCGGCCGGCCCAGTCGGGGGCGGCGGCCAGCACCGCGCCGGAGGCGTCGTAGAGCGCGGCCCAGCCGTCGAGGTGCGCGGCCAGCCGGGACAGCAGCGCGCCGGTGCCGTCGGGGGCCAGCGCCGCCCGGGTCAGCTCGCGCTGGGCCTCGAAGCCCGCGGTGACCGCCTGGTACTGGTCGGCGGCGACGGACGCCGACACCGCCTTGCTGATGGCGATGAAGGGGGTGGCGCGGGGCACCTCCAGCAGCGGCAGCCGGGCCTCGGCCGCGGCCTCCACCAGGGCGGGCGGCACCTTGTCGTGCCCGACGCCGATCCCGAAGCCGAGACCGACCACGCCGGCCGCGGCGAGCCGCCGTACGTAGGCCCGCAGGAAGCCGCTGTCCTCGACGTCCAGTTTGAGGCCGGTGGTGAGCAGCAGTTCGCCGCCCTCCAGATACGGTGCCGGGTCGTCCAGTTCGCTGGTGTGCACCCAGCGGACCTCGGCGTCGAGCCGGTCGTCACCGGCGAGGACGGTGAGTTTGAGCGCCGAGTGGTGGGCGAGGGACGCGAGGGTGAGGGGCATACGGTCCTGGTGGGCGCTGGATGGTGGCCGGCCGGTGCCGGCCGGGCTCTTCGATTGTGCCGCACCCCGGGGCACCCCCTCACGCCCGCAGGTCGAGCAGGACGGGCGGGGCGTGCTCGCCCGCGACGGTGGTCAGCGACAGCACGGCGTGCCCGGCGGGGAGGCTGTGCGCCAGGTCCGAGGCCGACCACCGCTCCCTTTCCACCTTGCGTACGGTGATCGACTCGGTGGTGACGGCCACCCCGGTGAACAGCAGCCGCACCGCCCGGAAGGTCCGGCGCAGCATCCCGCCGGACTGGTCGGGGGTGCGGGTGACGTCCTTGGTCTCGACCCAGGTGGTGCCCCAGGCCTCCGCGAAGCGCTTGCCGTCCCAGGTGGTGACGCCGGACAGCGCCATCCGGCAGCCGATCGAGCCGAGCAGCGCGGTGCGCAGCGCCTCGGGCACGTCGTCGAGGGTGCGCAGCGTGAGCAGTATCCCGGCGTTGACCGAGCGCAGCCGGGCCATACCGCGCACGGCGTCGGCGGTGACGGTGTGCGCGGCGTCATCCAGCACCAGGCAGGCGAACAGCGAGCGGTCGCGGCGCGCGGTGACGGCGGCGGTGAACTGGGCGAGCACCAGCCGGGCCAGGATGCGGGAGGCCTCGGCGTGGCCGCGCTCGGGCAGGTCGATCCGCACCCGCAGCGGGTGTTCCAGCGCGTACATGGAGAACGGCCGGGAGCGTCCGGTCACGTCGAAGAAGCCGGCGAAGGCGGGCCGCTCCAGCAGCGCCAGCCGTTCGGCGAGCCGGGGGCCGATGTCGCCGGGGCGGTCGACCTGGCGCTGGCGGGCGTCGAGTTCCCTGACCATGCCGGGGGCGCCGGCCGTGCCGAGGGCGTCGCGCAGGGTCGCGTAGGCGAGCGGGGCGCCGTCGAGGAGTTCGCGCAGTTCGGTGACGGACGGGAAGCGGCGGTGGGCGGCGGTGAAGGGGCCCAGGAGCTGGCCCAGCGCGGTGCCGGCCCGGCGCAGTTCGCCGTCGTCGGTGGCGCGGTCGTCGAGCAGCGCCTCGGCGAGGGTGCCGGCGGCGGCGTCCGGGTCGGTGCTGCCGCCGTAGAGGTCGAGGTCGTAGCGGGAGCCGGGGTCGGCGAGCGAGATCACCACGTCGAAGGCCGCGGCCGGACCGAGGTCGGCGCCGGCCGGGCCCACCGCGACGACGGCGGCCTGTCCGGCCAGCGCCTGCAGGCACAGCGACTCGATGACCGGGCGGACCACCTGCCGCGTCTTGCCGGAGCCGGGCGGCCCGACCGCGAGCAGGCCGGTGCCGAGCAGTGTCGGGTCGAGCGCGATGCCGGAGCCGCGGTGCTGGTAAGGATTGCGGTCGTCGTCGGCGCCCAGGCCGATCCGCACCTGCCGGCCGAGCAGGTCGTGCGGTGCGCCGCGGTGCGGCAGGTCGCGGGCCCCGGAGGGGTGGCCGCAGGCCGCCGCGCCCTGGCTGAGCACCGCGTCCGTGAAGGGGCCCAGCCGGGCCGGGTCGGCCCGCACCCCGGCCCAGGCGCGGCGGATCCTGGTGTGGTCCACGTCGTTCATCCGCCCGGAGCGGACTTCGGCGGCCAGGCGGTCGGCGAGCGCGTACTGCCCGGCCTCCCGCAGTTCCGGCCACTGCACGAGGTCGGGCCGGCCGTCCTCGGGGGCGGCGCCGGGCTCGGGCTTGTCCCACAGGGATTGCAGCGGCGGCCGCAGATAGCGGCGCCACACCTCGCGCCACTGGCCCTTGCGGCCGAGCAGCAGCGCCAGCAGGAAGAGCACCACGACGTATCCGGAGTAGCCGAACACGGTGTAGAAGAAGGCGCTGTGCGTCCAGGAGTAGGGCAGGAAGACCCTGATGATCGCGGCCACCAGCCGGAAGGCCAGGTCGCCCCCGTTGAGGAACAGCGACCACAGGAAGACGGCGGCCAGCGCGGTGAGCACCGCGAGCCCCAGGAGGTGGCGGGCCGGCAGCCGGTCGGGGTCGGGCTCGGGGCGGGGGGTGTGCCCGTAGCCGTAGATGCCGGGCGCGTCCACCGCGCGCGGGGTGCGCAGCCAGATCTCCAGCGCGGAGGCGGGGGGCGCGTGGGCGGGCATCGGCGGCGGGGCGGCCGGGCGCGGTACGGGAGCGCCGCCGGGCTTGCGCGGCATCCGGCCGGGCTCCCGGCCGTCGTACGGACCCGCCGGGTGGTGCGTGCCCTCGTAATCCATGGCGTCCATGGCGTGCTGCCCCTCGCCCCTCGTCTCGTCGTCTGACGATGCGCTCAATGTAGTCGAGCCGCTACGCCGGTAAAAGGATCTTGCCGGGACCGGACGGCGGCGCGCGCACTGTCCGATCCGGCGAAACCGGACCGGGCAGTGTTACCTATCGGCGTATGCGGGCCCGCCGTAGCGCGGCCTAGCCTGCGGGAGGACGTGCCGCCGTACGGAGTATGAGGAGAGTGCCCGCCATGAGCGAACTGCCCCAGGAGCGCCGGCTCGTCAGCGCCGTGCCGGGACCGAAGTCCGAGGAGCTGCTGGCCCGTATGCGGGCGACGGTGGCCGGCGGCATCAGCGTGACCCTGCCGGTGTTCGTGACCCGGGCCGGCGGGGGTGTGGTGGAGGACGTGGACGGCAACCGGTTGATCGACTTCGGTTCGGGCATCGCGGTCACCTCGGTCGGCAACAGCGCGCCGGCCGTGGTGCGCCGGGCGACCGAGCAGCTGGCCGACTTCACCCACACCTGCGTGATGATCACACCCTACGAGGAGTACGTGGAGGTGGCCGAGCGGCTGGCCGAGCTGACCCCGGGCGATCACCCGAAGAAGTCCGCTCTCTTCAACTCCGGCGCCGAGGCGGTGGAGAACGCGGTGAAGATCGCCCGCGCCTACACCAAGCGTCCCGCGGTCGTGGTCTTCGAGCACGGCTACCACGGGCGCACCAACCTCACGATGGCGCTGACCGCGAAGAACATGCCGTACAAGGACGGCTTCGGCCCGTTCGCGCCCGAGGTGTACCGGGTGCCGCTGGCGTACGGCTACCGCTGGCTGACCGGCCCGGAGCACGCCGCCGAGGAGGCCGCGGCGGCGGCGATCGATGTGATCACCAAGCAGATCGGCGCCGATCACGTGGCGGCGATTGTGATCGAGCCGATCGCGGGCGAGGGCGGCTTCATCGAGCCGGCCAAGGGCTTCCTGCCGCGGATCGCGCGGTTCGCCCGGGACAACGGGATCGTGTTCGTGGCGGACGAGATCCAGACCGGTTTCTGCCGGACCGGGCAGTGGTTCGCGTGCGAGGACGAGGGGATCGTGCCGGACCTGATCACCACCGCCAAGGGCATCGCGGGCGGTCTGCCGCTGGCCGCGGTGACCGGCCGCGCGGAGATCATGGACGCGGCGCACGCGGGCGGCCTCGGCGGCACCTACGGCGGCAACCCGGTGGCGTGCGCGGCGGCGCTCGGCGCCATCGAGACGATGAAGGAGCTGGACCTGCCGGCGAAGGCGCGGCGGATCGGCGAGATCATGACGCCGCGGCTGCGGGCGATGCAGGAGAAGTTCCCGGTGATCGGCGAGGTGCGCGGGCGCGGGGCGATGATCGCGGTGGAACTGGTCGAGCCGGGTACCAAGGAGCCGAACCCGGCGGTCACCTCGGCCGTCGCCAAGGCGTGCCACGCGGCGGGGCTGATCGTGCTCACCTGCGGCACCTACGGAAACGTGTTGCGCTTCCTGCCGCCGCTCGTCATCGGCGAGGATCTGCTGAACGAGGGTCTCGACATCGTCGAGGAGGCCTTCGCCGGGCTGTGAGCCGCGGTTCGAGCCGGGTGTGCGCCGGAGCGCGGACCCGGCCGGGCGGCCGGGTGTGGCAGGGTGGTAGCGGACGGTCTGCGTCCGTTTGCGGCCCGCCCGCCTGCGGAAAGTGACCGGACGTAACGGGTTGATGACCGATGGCAGGGGGGCGGGCGAGGTCGTGAAGAAGGTGTGGGGGCCTGATGGCGGAGGGGTGATCGCCAGCCCTGGGGGGACTTCTGTGACGTACGGTTTCCAAGGAACAACCCGCTCGTGGCGGACTCCCCAGAAGTCCACGGGCGACAACGCGCCGGTGAATCCCCATCACCGGCACAGCAGTGCCCTCGCGCACGACACCGCCGGGTCCTCTGGTCCCGGCAGTCCTCGCCGATCGGTCGGCCGTCCGTCCCACACCCCCCGGGACGGACGGTACGGCGGTCGCCCTGGCCGCCCCGGAACTCTCCCCCCTGTTCCGGGGCGGCTCATTTGGCTGTTCGGCACCGGTGTGCTGCTGTTCGCGGCCCTCACCTGGCAGGTCTCCTCGGACGGACCGCTGGTGGCCCGCGACTGGACGGTGCTGCGCTGGTTCGACCGCACGGCCGCGGCGAACTCCTGGTTCACCACCACCGCGCACTACTTCTGCAAGCTGGGCAACATCGGGGTGGCGGTGCCGGTCCTGCTGGCCGCGGTCTGCCTGACCGGCTGGCTGGGCCGCCGGGCGGCGCTGCCGCGCTGGTGGCTGCCGCCGGCCGCCGCTCTGGCGGTCATCGCGGTGCTGCCGGTCGTGGTGACGGTGGTCAAGGACGCGGTGGCGCGGCCAGCGCCGGGACGGACACTGCCCGATCCCTCCGGCTACGGCTACTTCCCGTCCGGGCACACCGCGACCTCGGCGGTGGCCTACGGCGCCGCCGCGCTGCTGCTGCTTCCCTGGGTACGCGGCCGGGCGGCGCGGCTGGTGCTGCTGGCCGGCACCCCGCTGCTGCTGTTCGCGGTGGGCTTCTGCCTGGTGTGGTGCGACTACCACTGGCCGCTGGACGTACTGGCCAGCTGGTGCGTGACGCTGAGCCTGCTGACGGTGGTCGCCGCCGCCCGGGCGTCGGTGGACCGGGCCCTGGCGGCACGCGCCGCCGCGGACCCGGCCGCCGGGGAGGTCACTGATTGGTCGGGAAACCCAGGTTGATGCCGCCGTGCGAGGGGTCGAGCCAGCGCTGGGTGACCGCCTTGCCCCGGGTGAAGAACTTCACGCCGTCCTCGCCGTAGGCGTGCGAGTCGCCGAACAGCGAGGACTTCCAGCCGCCGAAGGAGTAGTAGGCGACCGGGACCGGGATGGGCACATTGATGCCGACCATGCCGACCTCGACCTCGTGCTGGAAGCGGCGGGCGGCGCCGCCGTCGTTGGTGAACAGCGCGGTGCCGTTGCCGTACGGATTGGCGTTGATCAGCGCCAGTCCCTCGTCGTAGGAGGACACCCGGACCACCGACAGCACCGGGCCGAAGATCTCGTCGTCGTAGACGGACATGCCGGGGCGGACATGGTCGAAGAGGGTCGGGCCGAGCCAGAAGCCCCCCGCCTCGCCCTCGATGGGGTGCGCGCGGCCGTCGACCGACAGGGCGGCGCCGTCGGTGACGCCGGAGTCCAGGTACGAGGTGACCTTGTCGCGGTGGGCGCCGGTGACCAGCGGGCCCATCTCGGAGCCGGAGGCGGTGCCGGGACCGACCGTCAGACCGGCGATGCGCTTCTTGATCCGCTCCACCAGCTCGTCGCCGACCGGGTCGACGGCGACCAGTACGGACACCGCCATGCAGCGTTCGCCGGCCGCGCCGAAGCCGGCGTTGACGGCGGCGTCGGCGGCCAGGTCCAGGTCGGCGTCGGGCAGCACCAGCATGTGGTTCTTGGCGCCGCCCAGTGCCTGGACGCGCTTGCCGTGGCGGGTGCCGGTCTCGTAGACGTGCCGGGCGACAGGGGTGGAGCCGACGAAGGACACCGCCTTGATGTCGGGGTGCTCCAGCAGCCGGTCCACGGCCGGCTTGTCCCCGTGCACGACGTTGAACACCCCGTCGGGCAGCCCGGCCTCGCTCCACAGCGCGGCCAGGAAGTTCGCGGCGGACGGGTCCTTCTCGGACGGCTTGACGACCACGGTGTTGCCGGCCGCGATGGCCAGCGGGAAGAACCACATCGGCACCATGGCCGGGAAGTTGAACGGGGAGACGACGGCGACCGGGCCGAGCGGCTGCCGGATGGAGTAGACGTCGACGCCGGTGGAGGCCTGTTCGGTGAAGCCGCCCTTGATCAGCTGCGGGATGCCGCAGGCGTACTCGACCACTTCCAGGCCGCGGGCGATCTCGCCGAGCGCGTCGGAGCGCACCTTGCCGTGCTCGGAGACGATGACCTCGGCCAGCTGCTCGCGGCGGGCGTTGAGCAGCTCGCGGAAGGCGAACAGCGCCGTGGTGCGGCGTGCCACCGAGGCGTGCCGCCACTGCTGGAAGGCGTCGAGGGCGGCGCCGACCGCCTCGTCCACCACGGCGGCGTCGGCGAGGTCCACCTGGCCGGTGACCCGCCCGGTGGCGGGGTCGTACACGTCACCGCGGCGCTGCGCGGCCCCGCGCCAGGGTTGTCCGGCGATCCAATGGGTGATGTGCGTGGTCGTCACGGGCTGACCCTTCCGTCGCGATGCGGTTCCGACGTGGTGCGGTTCCGAGTGTCGCCACGCGGACGCCCGGTAACAAGCACCCCGGGGACGCGGGATCGTCCGGGGGCCCGCGCCGCGGCGCCGGCCCCCGCGGGAGTTCAGCCCCCGGCCAGCTGCGCCGCCGCCTCGTGCATCGCCAGTTCCAGCAGCACCGGGTCGGTGAGGTACCCGGTGCCGTCGGGCGGGATCAGCCACCGTACGGCGCCGCTCGGCCGGCCCGGGTACGGCACCACGATCCAGGTGCCGCGCCCCACCGCCCGCACCCCGGTGCCCAGCCAGCGGCCCGCCGTTCCGGGCGGGACGAAGAAGCCCATCCGGGAGTCGCCGAAGTCGGCGAGCACCGGGCCCGGCCGGCCCATCAGCCGGGTCAGGATGTCCAGGGTGGGATAGCCCAGCTCCCCGGACAGGATCAGTACGTCCCACACCCGCCCGGCGGGCAGCAGCGAGATCCCGAGCGGATTCCGCTCCCATTCGAAGCGGCACCCGTCGGGGTCGTCCGCCGCCGACACCAGCCATTCGATCGCGCTTCTCGATCCGGCGCCGCCCATACCGGCCCCTCCTTCTCTCCGTATGACCCGCGTGACGCTTGCCGTCACGGGAGGAGAGGGGGCCGGGCGCGGATTATGACGCGGGTTTCGCTACCGATCGGTGGTGGATTGCCGGCCGGGTGCGCGGGGCCGGCCGGCGGGCGGAGACGGGGACGGGAACGGCCGCCTCACACGTCGTACGCGCAGGGCAGCAGCGCCGGGTCGTCCATCGGCAGCAGCGCGATGCCCCCCGGGCGGTCGACGGCTTCGAACAGCAGCCGGGCGGCGGCGTCGTCGGGCACCTTGCCCTCGGTGCCGACGAAGTAGTCGGTCAGGAAGAGCCGGACCGGCTCGGAGGGGATCGCGGTCGCGCCGGCCAGCGAGGGGGCGGTGGCCAGCACTCCGAGCAGCATGCCCGGCACCCGCGCCGCGCCGGGGCGCAGCGCCGGCTGGAAGTACGGCGTGTCCAGCGCCCTGGCCCCCTGCCGCGCGTAGAAGCGCAGCCGGGCGGACGGATCCCCGCGCCGGGCGTCGGCCGCGTGGGCCGCCGGATGCTCTATCTCGGCCAGCGTGATCAGCGGGTGCAGTCGCTCCTGCCAGCTGCCGCGGACGGCCGACTCCATCAGCAGGCCGCCGATGCCGCCGGAGCGGGCGTCGCCGCGCACGGACATGTAGGCGAGCAGCAGGACACCGCTGTCCGCCGAGAACTCGCCCAGCGCCACCCCGACCGGCCGGTCGTGCGCCACGACCAGCGATCCGAGCATGCCGCCGCCGGCCAGCCCCGAGCGCAGCTCGTCCCGGGTGATCAGCTCGTCCGGCGGGAACGCGGTGACGAGCAGGTCGTCGTAGACGGCGTCCAGCAGGGGGTGGTCCGGGTCGAGGGCGGTCACCTGCATGAAAATTCTCCTCACCGTGACGGGGCGGACCGCGGGGACGACCGGTCTGTCGTCCTGGCCGGATCGTGCGCACAGCCTGACACGTCGGGGGCCCGCCGATACCCGGAACGCGGCCCCCGGCGGCGGGCCTCCCCTCTCGCGGGCCGGCGTCACGCCGCCGGATCGGCCAGCGGCTGTTCCAGGGGTGCTTCCAGTTCGTCGCGCAGGTGGAGCATGACCCAGTCGACCGTGGCGGCGAACTCCGTCTGGTCCCGGCCGAGGTCGCTTTCCGCCGGGCCGTCCGGAAGGCCGAAGGCGTTGTCGTCCTGGGCGTTGCCGTCCTGGGTGTTGCCGTCCTGGCCGGGCCGGACACCGCGGTGCGACCAGTAGGGGGCGAAGAGCGCGCCGATCCGTGCCCGTGCGGCGCGCACCTCCTCCGTGTGGCCCGCCTGCTCCGCCTGGCCGGCGCGGTCTGTCAGCTTCCGGCGGGCGCCGTCGTAGAGCGAGACGGTGTAGCGGGACGGGTACTGGTCGTAGATCTCCTGCCGGGTGTGGTAGACGTATCCGCGCAGCACGCTCCGGGCGTAGCAGTCGAAGGCCGCACGGAGGTCGCCTTCCGCCCAGGCGATGTCGCCGAAGGTCTGGGCGACGAACACCGGCAGTTCGTTCTCCTCCTCCTCGGTCATCCGCTCCTCGATGCCGGCCAGCAGGCCGCGCGCCACGTGCGGCTCGGTCGAGGCGTGGAGGTCGGCCTCCAGCCAGGTCGACCAGTTCGCGATCCACAGCTCCTCGTCCCGGGTGCAGGCGTCGGTGGCGGACCGGAAGAGGGCCGCGGCCCTGGCCCGGTCCGCTTCCGTGCCGGCGCTGCCGAACCAGGCGCAGTCGCCCTGCAGGATGCCCAGGAGGATGTGGATCCGGCGCAGGTCGGGATCTTCGGGGACCCGGCCGCGCCGGATGCCGAGGTAGCGGGCGACCGCGTCCAGGGCCGAGGCCGCCCGGTCCCAGCGCTTGCCGTCGGCTCCGGGCCGCTGGTGGGCGCGGCCCGCGACGTAGTTCTGCCGGAAGGTGTCGAGCCAGTCGACCCAGCGCAGGTCCAGGTCGGCGGGGAGCGAGTGGTAGGCCGCGATGAGCTGGCCGCAGTAGCTGGACGGCACTTCGGCGTCCCACCAGAAGAAGGCCTCGAAGAACAGCCGGATCATCGCGCGCCTGGCGGCGTTGAATTCCCTGCGGGGCATATGGGACGCGTGGTGCAGCCATTCCTGCGAGTCGCGCTGCCAGTCCGGGTTCTCATAACGCGAACCCGCCGCGTGCGGCGAGAGCTCGTCGAGTTCGTTCTCGAAATTCATGTGAACGCGGTAGTGGCGTTCGACCGCGGCGTGCTGCTCGGCGTACTCCTCCGGGCGTTCGTCGCGGAAGGCGCGGGCGAGGTTTTCGCGCAGGTAGTCGTGGAGTCGCCAGCCTTCGTTGACGTCGTCGTCGAAGGGGGTGGTGAGGTCGCTGCGGTGGAGCCAGTCGTACAGGCGGGTCGACTCCTCGGCGCTGACGCCGTGTTCGGCCAGCAGTGCCTCCAGGATGGCGGGGGTGCAGCGGCGCAGGACGGTGAGCAGGTCGAAGAGCGGGACGGGCCGGCCCAGCACCCGCTCGGCGTGGTCCTGGACGAAGGTGCGGACCGCCTCGAAGCCGCCCCGGCTGCCCCAGCCGGCGTCCCCGCCCAGCAGCCGCTCACGGGCCACGCCGACCGGGGTGTCGGCCGGCACCGAGCCGAGCAGGATCTCGCAGCAGGTCACCATGCCGATCGGGTGCCCCTTGGTGACGGAGGCGATCTCCTCCGCGCAGGCACGCGCCGGGCCCTCGCTCCAACCGCCGTCCACCAGCCTGCGGGTGACGTAATCAGCCGTCTCGCCCGGCGCGAGCAGCCCCAGCGTCACCCGCTGCGTACCGGCCGGCAGATCGGCGACGGCCGGCTGGGGGTGGCGGGCGTGCAGGACGGCGCCGGTGGTGACGCCGCGCAGTACGGCCATCAGCCAGCCGCCGACCGGAGTGCCCAGCACCCGCTGGGTGTCGTCCACCAGGGTCGCCAGTGGATGACTGCGCGCGATCATGTCCAGCACACCGGTCAACTGCCGCTGCATCTCCGCCAGTCGGACACCGGCGCCGGTTTCCCCGGCTCCCCCGGCTCCTGCGGCCGCTCCGACGCCGTCGGCGCCCGCGGTGCCGGTACGGTCCAGATAGACATCGCCGCGGGTGTTGGTCACGGTGACGGTGACATTCTGCGTGACGCTGGTGACCGGCAGACCGGCGTCACGGACGGTCAGGACCGCCGACTCCCAGTGCCGGCCCACCTCCCGGCTCAGCAGGGGCTGTTCGCCCTCGCCCGGGTCCCAGGCCCGGTGGAGGTCGGCGGCCAGCGCGTCGATGAGATACCGGCAGGCGGCGTAGTCGGCCATCGCCCGCTCGTCCTCGGCCATGGCGTGACCCCGCCCGTACTGCGGCGCGCTCGCGGTGATGAACAGCACCAGCCGCCCGTCCCGATGGAGCCCCGAGGCGACCTCGTCCAGCAGCAGCGTCTTGCCGCAGCCGGAATCCGCCACCACATCGAAGCGGACGCCGTCCCGGCTCCGCGCGGCGGCGAGGATCCGGTCGCGGGCGCGGCGCAGCGACGTCGTGTAGGCGACCGCCTCGGCCGCCTCGGCCCCCGCGTCCCGGCCGCTCGGCCGGGCGCCGCCGGTGAGCGGCCCGGGACCCGGCAGGGCGGCCGGCGCCGCGGGTGGACCGGCGGTGGCGGAGTCGATCAGGCTGACCTGCCCGCTCTTCCCCACCGAGAGGCTGACCGGGCCGGCGTCCGAGCGCACGGACCGCTCCACCAGGACGGTCTCCCCGCCGTCGAGCCGTACGTGCACCCCGGAGGGCTGCCCGGCTCCGGGCTGCTCCGGTCCGCCGGACGGCTCGTCCGGGGCCCAGCGGCGCACCGCGACAAGACCGAGGACCGACAGCACATAAAGGGCCAGGACGACCGCGCTCACCAGAGCGAACGAGCCGCCGAGTATTTCCCCCGCCACCTCGACGAGGACCGCGGCGCCGAATCCGGCGAGAAGAACGGGGTGGCTCGCGAGTCCTTCGGCAACCGTCGTCAGTACGGACAGATTCCCGGAGGAGGCCCCCGAGTCCGTCCCTCCCGCCGGGTCGTTCGAGTTCGGGTCGGACATCTGCGCCTCCGGTACTGGAACGCTTTCCCCGGCAGAATAGGAGCGGTTGAGCGGGGCCGGCAGTCATATCCGGAATTCGACGGCACTGGACCGATAACGATCCGGCGCCGCCGATGCCCGGCCGGCTCCTCAACGACCCGGCGACCGCACCCGGTCCACCCGCCCGCCACGTCCCGGAACGCCGCCGTTCCGGCCGGGCCTCTACGATGAACCCCCAGCCATCGGCCTCGGAAGGATGAGGATCCCGCATGCCCGACATCGCGACCGGTCAGCCGACCGGCACCCGCCTCGGCGGAGGCGGCGGAATCGACGCCTTCATCGCCGGACTGCCGAAGGCCGAGCTGCATGTCCACCACGTGGGCTCCGCGTCCGCGCGGATCGTGGCCGAACTGGCCGCGCGCCACCCCGGCTCGGCGGTCCCGGCCGACCCGGCGGCGCTGGCCGACTACTTCACCTTCCGCGACTTCGCGCACTTCATCGAGGTGTACCTGTCGGTCGTCGACCTGATCAAGGACGCCGAGGACATCCGGCTGCTCACCTTCGAAGTCGCCCGGGACATGGCCCGGCAGAACATCCGCTACGCGGAGCTGACCGTCACCCCCTTCTCGTCCGTCCTGCGCGGCATCCCGGACCGGGCGTTCATGGAGGCCATAGAGGACGCCAGGAAGTCGGCGGCCGCGGAGCTGGGCGTCACGCTGCGCTGGTGCTTCGACATTCCGGGCGAGCTGGGGCTGGAGGGGGCCGAGGAGACCACCCGGCTGGCCCTGGGCCTGCAACCCGAGGGTCTGGTGTCGTTCGGCCTGGGCGGACCCGAGATCGGCTTCCCCCGGCCGCAGTTCAAGCCGTACTTCGACCGGGCGCGGGCGGCCGGTCTGCACAGCGTGCCGCACGCCGGGGAGACCACCGGGCCGCAGACGGTGTGGGACGCGCTGAACGAGCTGGGCGCCGAGCGCATCGGCCACGGCACCACGGCCGCCGACGACCCGCGGCTGCTGGAGCACCTGGCCGAGCGGCGGATCGCGCTGGAGGTCTGCCCGACCTCCAACATCGCCACCGGCGCGGTGGCCTCGCTGGAGGAGCACCCGATCGGGCGGATGGTGGCGGCCGGCGTGCTGGTCACCGTCAACAGCGACGACCCGCCGATGTTCGGCACCGACCTCAACACCGAGTACGCGGTGGCGGCCCGGCTGCTGGAGCTGGACCCGGCGGGCGTGGCGGAGCTGGCGAAGAACGCGGTGGAGGCGTCCTTCCTAGACCCGGCGGGCAAGCGGGCGCTGGCCGGGGAGATCGACACCTACACCGCGGCGTGGGGCGGCTGACGATGGTGGACTTCCGGGTCACGGCGCAGTCGGTCGCCCATCGCGGGGATCCGTACCACTACCGCGAGAACACCCTGGCGTCGGTGCGGTCGGCGCTGGTCAAGGGCGCGGACGTGGTGGAGGTCGATGTCCGGATCACCCGGGACGGGGTGCCGGTACTGCTGCACGACGCGACGCTGGAACGGCTCTGGGGCTCGCGCGCCCGGGTGTCATCGCTGACGGCCGCCGAGGTCTCCCGGCTGACCGGTGGCGGGGTGCCGACCCTGGCCGCGGCGCTGGAGGAGCTGGGAGGCCATCCGGCCGCGCGCCTGCTGCTCGACCTCACCGAGACGGAGGACGCCGGCCCTTCGATCGCCGCGGTGCGGGAGGCCGGCCCGGCCGCCGGTCAGGTCTACTACTGCGGCAGCCTGCCGGCCATGGTCGCGGTGCGCGTCCACGACCCGGCCGCCGAGATCGCCATGACCTGGACGACCTCGCAGCGCCCGCCGGAATCGCTGGTCGCCGATCTCGCGCCCCGCTGGATCAACCTCCGCTTCGGCCTGATCGACCCGCCCCTGGTGCTCTGGGCGCGCGACCACGGCCTGCTGATCGGCGCCTGGACCCCCGACACCCCGCGGGCGATGAGCCGGCTGGTCCACCTCGGCGTCGACGCGATCACCTCCAACCGGCTGGAGACCCTTCAGCGGGTGCTGGCCGGCGGCGGGCGCTGAGGCGCGCGGCTGCGCCCGGGAAACCCCCGCCGTAAGGCCGCCGGCCGGGCTGGCCGGCGGCCCGTACGGCGGGCGGCGGCACGCGCCCCCCGCCGTAAGGCCGCCCGGGCACGGTCCCCGCGTCCGCGCTCACGCGTCCGGTCGCGCGTGGATCAGGCGTGGGTCACGCGTCCAGCGACGTCATCACGTGCTTGATCCGCGTGTAGTCCTCGAAGCTGTACCCGGACAGGTCCTTGCCGTAGCCGGAGTTCTTGAAGCCGCCGTGCGGCATCTCGGCGACCAGCGGGATGTGGGTGTTGATCCACACGCAGCCGAAGTCCAGCCGCTTCGACATCCGCATGGCCCGTCCGTGGTTCTTCGTCCAGACCGAGGAGGCCAGCGCGTACTCGACTCCATTGGCCCACTCCACCGCCTGGTCCTCGTCGGTGAAGGACTGCACGGTGATGACCGGTCCGAACACCTCGCGCTGGATGATCTCGTCGTCCTGCCGGAGCCCGGAGACCACGGTGGGCGCGTAGAAGTAGCCGCGCTCGCCGACCCGGTGGCCGCCGGTCTGGATCCTGGCGTGCCCGGGCAGCCGCTCGATGAAGCCGCTGACCTGGGCGAGCTGGGCGGCGTTGTTGAGCGGGCCGTAGAGGACGTCCTCCTCGTCGGGCAGGCCGGTCCTGGTCCCGGCGGCGGCCTTGGTCAGCGCGGCGGTGAACTCGTCGTGGATCGACTCCTGGACCAGGACACGGGTGGCGGCCGTGCAGTCCTGGCCGGCGTTGAAGAAGCCGGCCAGCGCGATGTCCTCGGCGGCCTTGGCGATGGCTTCGCTGTCCAGGTCGTCGAAGACGACGACCGGCGCCTTGCCGCCCAGCTCCAGGTGCACCCGCTTGAGGTTCTTGGCGGCGGACCCGGCGACCTCGATGCCGGCCCGCACCGAACCGGTGATGGACGCCATGGCCGGCACCGGGTGCTCCACCATCAGCCGGCCGGTGTCACGGTCTCCGCAGACGAGGTTGAAGACGCCCTTGGGCAGGACCGCGCCGAGGATCTCGGCGAGCAGCACGGCGGAGGCCGGGGTGGTGTCGGACGGCTTGAACACCACCGTGTTGCCGGCCGCGAGGGCGGGCGCGAACTTCCACACCGCCATCATCATCGGGTAGTTCCAGGGCGCGACCTGCGCGCAGACCCCGACCGGCTCGCGCCGCACGATGGAGGTCATGCCCTCCATGTACTCGCCGGCCGCGCGCCCCTCCAGCATCCGGGCGGCGCCGGCGAAGAAGCGGATCTGGTCCACCATCGGCGGGATCTCCTCGCTCGCGGTCAGCGCGAGCGGCTTGCCGGTGTTCTCGCTCTCCACGGCGATCAGCTCGCCGGCCCGTGCCTCCACCGCGTCCGCGATCCTCAGCAGCGCCCGCTGCCGCTCGGCGGGCGTGCTGTCCCGCCAGCCGGGGAAGGCGGCCGCCGCCGCGCTCATCGCCGCGTCGACATCGGCCTGCCGGGACAGCGGCGCCCGGGCGTACGGCTCCCCGGTCACCGGGTTGACCACCTCGGTGGTCCCTCCGTCGGCGGCGTCGCGGAATTCTCCGTCGATGTAGTTGCGCAGAGTACGGAGTTCGGTCACGGCGCTCGCTCCCTGATGGTTGTCCAATTACTGAGACACCATCCAGCTTAAGCACGATGGGGGTCGGCGAGAAGTTTGCCTGTGGACAACGGCCGGGCACCGGCGAGGCGGGCCGGCCGCGGCCGGACGGGGTGCCCTCCATCCGGAGGACCCGGCCGCCGCGCCTGCCGCCCGCCGCTCCGGCGGCGTGAATACGGTGCCGGGAGTGACCGCCCATCCCGCGGCTCGTTTGACGCAGTGGCGTTCGGCGCCCCTGTCGGACGGCCGAGGGAACGACCCGCGGAGGAACGGCATGGGGACCCCGCCCGACAACGACGTGCTCTGGGCCCGCGCCCTGCGGCACTCCTACCGGGGCGAGCCGGCCCTGCTCGGCGTCTCGATCAACGTCCGGGCCGGCGAGATCCTCACGGTGGCGGGGCATCGCGGCTCCGGCAAGTCCACCCTGCTGCACTGCCTGTCCGGGCGGCTGGTCCCCGAGGAGGGCGAGGTGTGGTTCAACAGCGCGCCCGTGCACACCCTGTCGGAGGGGGCGCGCGAAGCGCTGCGGCGCGACCGCTTCGGCTGGATCGGCCCGGGTGACCAGCTGGTGCCCGAACTGAGCGCGTGGGAGAACGCGGCGCTGCCCCTGCTGATGCGCGGCGACAGCCACCGGGAGTCCAGGGCGGTGGCCCAGGAGTGGCTGGAGCGGCTCGACATCGGCTCCGTCGCCCGCCGCCGGCCCGCCGACCTCCCGCACTCCCAGCGCCAGCGCATCGCGGTGGCCCGGGCGCTGGTCACCGGCCCGGACGTGGTCTTCGCCGACGAGCCGACCGCCCCGCTGCACCGCGCGGACCGCGATCTGCTGCTGCGCACCCTGACCAGCGCGGCCCGCTCGCACGGCATCACCGTGGTGCTCGCCACCACCGACCCGGAGCTCGGGCGGTACGCCGACCGCACCATCACCCTCGCGGACGGGCGCCCGGACACCGCGACGCGCCCGCACGACCGCGAACTCACCGCACCGGCCCGGGTATGAGCGGCCGCACGGCGGCGCCGCGCCCGCCCCGCGCCCTGGGAAACGCGGTGCCCGGGTGCTGAGCCTGCGGGTGCTGCGCGGCAGCCGCCCGGCCGCGCTGGCACGCTGGGCCCTGGTGGTGGTCGCCTCGGCCGGTACGGGGCTGCTGCTGCTGTCCTCGCTCGCCTGGGCGCTGGCGAACCCCGAGCACGGCGCGTACGACGCGGTCGTACGACTCGGCTGGTGCGCGCTGCCGGTGGCGGTGACCGCGCAGCTCGCGGTGGCGGTGGGGCGGTCGCAGCCCGCCGACTGGCCCGGTGCTGAGCTGGCGGCGGCCGGGCTCGGCCGGATCGGCGTCGTGCTGCTGGCCGCCGCGACTGCCGCGCTGGTCTGCGCGGTCGGCAGCGTCGTCGCGCTGCTGGCGTTCCTCCAGCTGCGCGGGGACGTGACCGGTGTGCCGTTCGACGGCGTCGGCCCGGGGCTGCTGGCCGCGGGCAAGACGCTGCCGCTGGCCGGGGCGGTCACCCTGCTCGCGCTGGTCCCGGCCACCGCCGCGGCGGCCACCGCGGCCCGGCTGCGGCCCGAATCCGCTCCCGCGCAGAACTCGCCCCGGGGCCTGCCCTGGGGGGTGGCGCTCACCGCGATCGGGCTGGCCGTCGAGGTCACCGCGCCCAAGGGGAACGCGCTCCCGCTGCCCAGCGGCCTCGGCGCGATCCCGCCCGGCGCGGTCGGCGGCTGGGTGCTCGCCACCGCAGGCCTGATGCTGGCCGGTCCCGGCCTGGTCCATGCCTGCGGCCGGCTGCTCGCCTCCTTCCGGCCGGGGGCGCTGCGGCTGCTCGCGGGGCGCGCCCTGCAGCACGAGTCCCGGGCGATCGGCCGCCCGCTGGGCCTGCTCTCCGCGACGGGGGCCGCCGCCCTGGCCGTCCAGGTCTTCCAGCACACCGCCGGCCACCCCATCGGCCCCGTCACCCTCTTCGCCACCGGCCTGATCGCCTTCTGCCTCCTGGCCACCTCCTCCCTCGCCCTGCGCCGGGCCAAAAGCACCCGCGCCGACGCCGCCACCGCCCTGCGCGACGTGGCCGCCTCCCCGACCCTCGTGCGCGCCGCCCTGGCCTTGCGCACCACCCTCGTCCTGAGCGCCCTGCTCCCCCTCACCCTCCTGGTCGCCTTCCTCTCCTCCATCCCCACACCGTCCTGACACCCCGCCGCGCCGGACTGCCGCACACCCGAACGCGTGGCGACGGCACCGCGGACCCCACCCGCACCGCCCGGACGGCTATCGTGCTGGACGTGCCCGCAGAGACGCCTTCCCCCGACGTACCGCCGACGCCCCCGCCGGGCGACAAGCACGGCAGCGAACCCCCGCCGCCCGCACCGGCGCAGGAACCGCCGGCCGGGACCGGCCCCGGGGTCAGACGGCCCGCGCAAGGCACCGTGCGGGAGATCGAGACGCTGACGGAGTTCGACCATGTCGCCGTCACCGGGACGTTCGCGGGTTACCGCGTGCAGGCGGTGGACCTGAGGGACCGCACCTTCGCGCTGCTGGTGGCCGAGACCTCGCAGGCGGTGTTCCTGGGCTGCCCGATGGAGCCGCAGGCCCTCGCCCATGTGCGGGCCAACGGAGCCCTGGTCTTCCCGCCCGTGCCCGAGCAGCCCTTCGACCCGTACCGGGCCACGCTCTACACGCCCGAGGAGCTCTACGGCGGTCTGGACGACGGCGGTTACCCGGCCACCGCGGACGCCCGGACCTACGGTTGGTTCCAGCGGACCGCCGCCGACGGCGACATACTCGCCTCGATGCTGCGCTCCATCCATGACGACGCGGTGGGCGACGCCCTCGACGAGGAGCTGCTCGGCCGGCGCGTCGTGGGCGTGATGGGCGGCCACGCCATGGAACGCGGCACCGAGTCCTACGCGGGGACCGCCCGCCTCGGCCGCGCCCTGACCCGCAAGGGGCTGACCGTGGCGACCGGCGGCGGCCCCGGCGCCATGGAGGCCGCCAACTTCGGCGCGTACGCGGCGCCGTTCGACGATCTGATGCTGGGCAAGGCCCTGACCGTGCTGGCCGGCGAGCCCTCCTTCCGCCCGTCCGTGACCGACTGGGCGTCGGCCGCCTTCGCCGTACGGGAGCGCTGGCCGGACGGCGGCGTCTCGTACGGCCTGCCGACCTGGTTCTACGGCCACGAGCCGCCGAACCCCTTCGCCGGCCGCATCGCGAAGTTCTTCGCGAACGCCACCCGGGAGGACGGCCTGCTGTCCCGCTGCACCGGGGGTGTCGTCTTCCTGCCGGGGGCGGCCGGCACGGTGCAGGAGGTCTTCGACGCGGCGACGCCGAACTACTACGAGTCGCGGGGCAGGCCGGCCCCGATGGTGCTGGTCGACCGGGACCACTGGACCACCCACCTGCCGGTGTGGCCGCTGCTGGAGGCGCTGGCCGACGGCCGGCCGATGGCCCGCCGGATCGCGCTGGTCGACAGCGTGGCCGACGTACCGGCCGCGCTGGACCGGCTGGACGCGGCCTGACCCGCTGACGGGCCACCGGCCGGCGCCGGTCGAACCGATCCCCGGTGCCTCATCGGCCGGCGGCGGTCCCGTCCAGTACGACGATGTCCTCGGCGGCGAAGACCGCGCCGACCCGGTCCCCCGGTGCCGGGGCGTCCCGCAGTCCGCACTCGGCCTCCAGCGCCGGCCCGCGCTCGGGCCGCAGCGTCACCGCGACATGCCCGCCGCGGAAGGTGCGGGCGAGCACCTCGCAGGCCAGACCGCTGTCCGGCGGCCCCAGCCGTACTCCGGTGGGCCGTACCAGCAGCAGGCCGGGACCTCGCGGGGTGCCGTCGGGGACGGGCAGTTCACCCCACGTGGTGGTGGCGGTCCCGCCGTCGACGGTGGCCGCGGTGATGTTGTCGAAGCCGAGGAAGCGGGCGACGAACTCCGAGGCCGGGCGCAGCCAGACCTCCAGCGGCGTGCCGGACTGGGCGATCCGGCCGTCCCGCATCACCACGACGCGGTCGGCGAGCGCGAACGCCTCCCCCTGGTCGTGGGTGACGGCCAGCACGGTGGTGCCCAACCGGCCGAAGAGCTGCCGCAGTTCGACCACGAGCCGTTCGCGCAGCGAGCGGTCGAGCTGGCCGAGCGGTTCGTCGAGCATCAGCAGCCGGGGCTCGGGGGCCAGCGCCCTGGCCAGCGCGACGCGCTGCTGCTCGCCGCCGGACAGGGTGGCGACGGCGCGCCGGGCGGCGCCGGGCAGGCCCACCAGGTCGAGGAGTTCGGCCACCCGGCGGTCGCGCGGCCCGCGCGCCACCTTGTGCATGCGCGGTCCGAAGGCGACATTGCCGCCGACGTCGCGCTGCGGGAAGAGCTGGTGGTCCTGGAACATCAGGCCCACCCCGCGTTTGTGCGCGGGCACCGTCCGCTGGTCGGCGCCGTCGAGCAGCACCCGCCCGGCGTCGAGCCGCTGGAGGCCGGCCACGGCCCGCAGCAGGGTGGACTTGCCGCTGCCGCTGGGGCCGAGCACGCAGACGATCTCGTGCGCGGCGACCTCCAGGTCCAGCGCGTCGAGGGCGGCGCGCGCGCCGAATCGTACGGTCGCCGCCTCCAGGCGCAGCAGCGGCCCGGTATGGGGCGCGGTGGCGGCTTGAGGCCGCGGACCGGGCGGGGGCTGGAGCCGGGGCTTTTCCGGCTGGGCCGGCTGGGCTGTCATCTAGAACTCCCCGGAGGAGTCGGCGCCGGTCCTGAGGTTCTCCAGGATCAGCAGCGAGGCGGCGCACACCAGCATCAAGATGGTGCTCAGGGCCATCGCCTGCCCGTAGTTGGCGGCGCCGGCCCGGCCGAGCAGGCGGGCGACGGCGACCGGGAGGGTGGGGCTGTCGGGGCGGGCGATGAAGACCGTCGCGCCGAACTCGCCGAGCGAGACCGCGAAGGCGAACCCGGCGGCGATGCCCAGCGCCCGCCCGACGAAGGGCAGTTCGACCTCGCGCCAGACCCGGGCCGGCGACGCGCCCAGCACCGCCGCGGCCTCCCGCAGCCGGTGGTCGACGGCTCGCAGCACCGGCAGCATGACCCGGATCACGAACGGCACCCCGACCAGTGCCTGCGCGAGCGGCACCAGCAGCCAGGAGTCCCGCAGGTCCAGCGGCGGCTTGTCCAGGGTGATCAGGAAGCCGAAGCCCACGGTGACGGCGGAGGTGCCCAGCGGCAGCATCAGCAGCGCGTCGAAGCCGCGGACCAGCCGCCCGGCGCCACGGACCAGCGCCGCCGCGGCCAGCCCGCCGATCAGCAGCGCCACGACGGTGGCGACGGCCGCGTACCGCAGCGAGTTCCACACCGTCTCCAGCGGGGCGACCAGGAAGGTGCCGCCGCTGGCGTCGGAGGAGGCCAGGGCCCGGTAGTAGGTGAAGCCGTAGCCGCCGGGGCCGTCCAGCGAGCGGGCGACGAGTACGCCGAGCGGCAGCAGGATCAGCAGCGCGACGACGCCGAGCACAGTGGCCAGCAGGACCCGTTCACCGCCGCGCGGCCGGTGCGCGGTGCGGGCCGCGTCGACCAGCCGCAAGGTCGCCTCGCGGCGCCGTACCGTCCAGGCGTGCACGGCCAGGATGCCGGCGACGGCGGCGAGTTGGAGCAGGGTCAGCACGGCGGCGGTGGGCAGGTCGAGGAGTTCCGCGGTCTGCCGGTAGATCTCGACTTCGAGGGTGGAGTACGTGGGTCCGCCGAGGATCTGGATCACGCCGAAGGAGGTGAAGGTGAACAGGAACACCATCAGCGCGGCGGCGGCCACCGACGGTCCGAGCGCGGGCAGCGTCACCCGCCGCCAGGCCGCGAACCGCCCGGCGCCGAGCATCCGGGCGGCTTCCTCCTGCCGGGGGTCGAGTTGCGCCCACAGCCCGCCGACGGTGCGCACGACCACCGCGTAGTTGAAGAAGACATGCGCGACGAGGATCGCCCACACACTGGTGTCCAGCCGGAAGCCGAGCAGATCGTCGGTGAAGCCGCCCCGGCCCAGCAGCGCCAGGAAGGCGGTGCCGGCCACCACCGTCGGCAGCACGAAGGGCACGGTGACGACCGCCCGCAGCAGCCGCTTGCCGGGGAATTCCAGCCGGGCGAAGACGTACGCGCCGGGCAGCGCGAGGGCCAGCGTCAGCGCGGTGGAGGCGGCCGCCTGCCAACAGGTGAACCACAGCACGTGCCGGACGGAGGCGTCGCCGAGCACGTCCCCGATCGGGCCGAGCCGCCAGCGGCCCCCCTGGTGCAGGCCGCGGCCCACGATGGAGGCGACGGGGTAGGCGAAGAAGACCGCGAAGAAGGCGAGCGGCGGGGTCATCAGGGCGAGCCGGATCGCGGTGCCGCGACCGGCGTGGGGCGCCCCGGCGGGGTCGGTGACGGGGTCGGCGGCGGGACCGGGATCGGCGGCCGGGGGCTTTCCGGGCAGGGACTCCCCCGCCGCCGGTGCGGTCACAGGACGATCGAGGTCCATGCCTTGACCCAGTCGTCCCGCTTGGCCGCGATCTTGTCGGGGGCCAGCGTGGTCGGGTGGTCGATCCGGGCGCCGTACTTGACGAACACCGCGGGTTCGGTGGCCCCCTCGCGCACCGGGTCCACGTACATCTGGAGCGGCATGTCCTCCTGGAAGGTCTTGCCGATCATGAAGTCGATCAGCGCCTTGCCGCCCGCGGTGTTCTTCGCGCCGTGCAGCAGCCCGGCGAACTCGATCTGCCGGAAGCAGGTGCCGGTGGACACGCCGACCGGGGACTGCGCGGGCTCGGGGCTGACGCCGACCACTTCGGCGGGCGGGCTGGAGGCGTAGGAGACGACCAGCGGCCGGTCACCCTTGGCCTTCTTGCCGGCGCCCGAGCCGGAGAAGCTCTGGTCGTACGCCTGCTCCCAGCTGTCGACCACCTGGACGCCGTTGTTCTTGAGCTGCTTCCAGTACGCCTGCCAGCCGTCGTCGCCGTAGGTGGCGGCGCTGCCCAGCATGAACGCCAGGCCGGGCGAGGAGGTGCTGACGTTCTCGGTGACCAGCAGGTTCTTGTACTGCGGCTTGACCAGGTCGGCGAAGGTCCGCGGCGGGCTGAGCTTGTGCGCGGTGAAGTAGGCGCGGTCGTAGTTGACGCAGACATCGCCGGAGTCGATGGGGGTGACGCGGTGCCGGGCCGCGTCGAGTTGGACGTCGGAGGGGATCTGCCCGAGGTCCTTGGCGGTGTACGGGTCGAACAGGCCGTTGTCGAGCGCCCGGGAGAGCAGCGTGTTGTCGACACCGAAGAAGACGTCACCGCGCGGGTGGTCCTTGGTGAGGATCGCCTGGTTGACGGCCGCGCCCGCGTCACCGCCGCGCAGCACCTTGACGGTGTAGCCGGTCTCCTTGGTGAACTCGGCCAGCACCGGCTTGGACGCGGCGAAGGAGTCGTGGCTGACCAGGGTGACAGTCTTGGAGGCAGGCCCGGCTTTCGCGCTGTCGCTCGCGGCGCCGGACCCGGAACCGCTGCCGCACGCGGCCAGGGCGGTGACTCCCGCGGTGGCGAGGACGAGCGCGCTGACGGCACGCCGACGGACGGTCTTCATGTGGTGACTCCCTACGCCGGTATGACCCGGATCAGGTAACGAGGGTCTGCGGCCTCGGGGGCCGCACTCTCAGCGCCGTCTCAGGCGCTCCCCTGTCGGAATGTTCATTTGTATGAATGCACGGTAGCAGCAGGTCAGCGTTCGGATGCCGCGAGCTGGCCGCAAGCGCCGTCGATCTCCTGGCCGCGGGTGTCCCGTACGGTCACGGGCACGCCGTGCGCTTCGAGGGCGGCGACGAACGCCCGCTCGTCCTGCGGCCGGGAGGCCGTCCACCGGGAGCCGGGGGTGGGGTTGAGCGGGATCAGATTGACGTGCACCCGGTGGTTCTTGAGCAGCCGGCCGAGCCGGTCGGCCCGCCACGCCTGGTCGTTGATGTCGCGGATCAGCGCGTACTCGATGGAGATACGGCGGCCGGACAGATCGGCGTAGCGCCAGGCGGCGTCCAGCACCTCGCGGACCTTCCAGCGGGTGTTGACCGGGACGAGGGTGTCGCGCAGTTCGTCGTCGGGGGCGTGCAGCGACACCGCCAGGCGGCACTTGAAGCCTTCGTCGGCGAACCGGTTCATGGCGGGGACCAGTCCGACGGTGGACACGGTGATGCCGCGCTGCGACAGACCGAGGCCGTCGGGCTCGGGGTCGGTGAGCCGGCGGATGGCGCCGACCACGCGGTTGTAGTTGGCCAGCGGTTCGCCCATCCCCATGAAGACGATGTTCGACAGCCGGGCCGCGCCTCCGGGCACCTCGCCGTCCCGCAGCGAGCGCATGCCGGCCACGATCTGGTGCACGATCTCCGCGGTGGACAGATTGCGGTCCAAGCCCGCCTGGCCGGTGGCGCAGAACGGGCAGTTCATTCCGCAGCCGGCCTGCGAGGAGATGCACATCGTCACCCGGTCCGGATAGCGCATCAGCACCGACTCGACGAGCGTCCCGTCGAACAGCCGCCACAGCGTCTTGCGGGTGTCGCCGTCGTCGCACGACGCGTGCCGGACCACGGTCATCAGCTCCGGCAGCAGCCCCTCGGCGAGCTTCCCCCGCGACGCGGCCGGTATGTCCGTCCACGCCGCCGGGTCGTCGGCGTACCGCGCGAAGTAGTGCTGCGACAGCTGCTTGGCCCGGAACGGCTTCTCCCCGAGCTCGGCCACCGCCTCCTTCCGCTCCGCGGGCGAAAGGTCGGCAAGGTGCCGCGGCGGCTTCTTGGCTCCGCGCGGCACAGCGAAAGTGAGTTCTCCGGGCACAGGCATGATGCCTCCCAGTGTCTCAGACCCGGCGCCATGGCCAGTCCGGACAGCAGGGTGACGGTCGTCTCCGGTCGTCCGTGGCCGTCTCTGGGCCGTCGCTTGACGGCCCAGAGACGGCCCGGCTTGCCGTGTGAGAGATCTCTGTGATCGGACAGCCGGATCTTTCGTCCTCCGTCCGAGGAACCGGCCCAACTGTCAACGATTCCCACACCCGCAGAGAATGGATCGCTAGCATGGCCATGTGGCATCTGACGATCGGATCATCGAAGTACCAGGAAGCGGAGCGCTTCCACCAGACGCGCGGATGGAACTAGAGATATGCCTCAAAGAGTTCGGAATAGATATCTCCACTGAGGCAAACAGACTTGAGGTCAGCTATCATGTCGGGAACGGGCCAGCTATCATCACCTCCAGCTATGTCCGCGAAGCATATCAGCTTGGCCGCCGAGGTCACATACAAAGACCCGTGCCCCCAGTAAAGCACCTGCTGGATATCGCCTCTTATACCGCAGCGGCCGTCGCGGGGGTTTTTGCGAGCAACCTAGCCAGCCCTGTCGGCTCCATCGGATTCGCCGTTTCACTGCTCGTCGGAATCTCCACCTATCTCGTAGGACGGAATCGATGAGCGAGTTCGCGGACGACTCTCATGAGACGCAGATCTCCCCCGATGCCAAGCGTGATGTCGAAGAAGTCTCACGTCAGATTTCTGACGACCTAATCCTTCGCGCTCGTCTCATCGCTGACGGTCGTGGTTCTAGGATGGTGGAGCGAGGAGACATTTATCTCGCTTCGCGCCACGAAGGCCAAAAGAGAAGAATTCTTGCCCAACTGACAGTAGTGAGATCACTAATTGTGATCATCCCGATAATCTTGGTGACGGTCGGTTTCACAGTGGTTATCCATGCGAGTGCCGGACTCCACCTACCCGCAGCGAACGCTACCGTGGCAACTGTGAGCGCCGCCCTGGGCGCTGCCATCGCTGCTGCTACTAGCTCTATCACTGCAAGGAAAACTCGGGAAGCAGCCGAGGTAGCAACGGACCTATCGCGCGGTGCCACAACGGCAATAGCTTACGAAATCGCCTCAGCTTGGAGCGATCTAGAGATGATGCTTCAGCAGGGAACACCTCAGAATACAATAGAAAATTTCAATATCAGGGAGTTGATCAATTCTTATACTACTAAAAATAATCTCCCGAAAGAGTTCTCGTCAGAGCTTCTCGACATACTGAGAGTGCGAAATCGAGTCGTACACAGACCCAAGGAACCCCTGACTAACGCAGAGGCAATAGAAGCACTCGACAAAGCGTTCGGTATTCTCAAAAAAATGGAGGAGCTACAGAGACGCAAGGGGGAGCAAACTTCGAGCGATAACACGAAGTAACCACTCACCCCTGCGCAAAATAACACGATGGGCGACTGCCAGCTCGCAGGCCATCACGAATAAAAGAATACGAAAAATTACTTAACTCCTAGAGAGAGAAAACGGGTGTCGTCAAAGGCTAGCCCGAGAGGAACCTACCCCCGACGGCAAAATCGCCCGCATCAAGACCGACTGCTACGGCACCGTAATGCGCTACCGCGCCCGCTACATCGGTCCGGACGGGTCGGAGCTGAGCGAGTCCTTCCCTAACTGACAGCGGCACCTCGCCGAGGAATGGCTCGCGCAGACCAACGCGAACATGATGCGTGGTACCTACGTCGATCCCAAGGCGGGCCGCACGACGTTCCGTCAGTTCGCCTTGCGCTGGTTGGACTCGCAGACCGCTGACCCGACGACACAGATAGCCGTAGAGACTCGTGTCAAACTGCACGGCCTGCCCCGGATCAACTCCCGTCCGCTTGACTCCTTCCGGCCGTCCCACATTCAGGCGCTCGTCAAGGCGCTGGAAGACGACCCGATGTCCGGCGGGTACGCGCGGATCATCTACGGCAACGTCCGCGCGGCCCTTTCCGCCGCAGTGGACGATGGGCTGTTGAACCGGAACCCATGCAAGGCGAAGTCCGTCCGGCCACCTGCTATCAGCGCGGCCCGTGTGGTGCCCTGGCTTCCTGAACAGGTGCTCGCGGTCCGTGCAGCACTCCCTCAGCGGTACCGGGCGATAGCGGACGTAGCCGTCGGATGCGGACTGCGGCAGGGCGAAATCATCGGCCTCGCCGAAGACGACGGGATCGACTTCGAGGCGGGGATCGTGCACGTGGTGCGGGAGGTGAAGCTCATCCGCGGCAAGGCCGTGTTCGCCCCGCCGAAGTGCAACAAGGAGCGGGACGTACCTTTGCCCGGGTCAGTCGCCGCCGCGATCCACGCGCACGTGGATGGCTGCAAACCGGTCTCGGTCACCCTGCCGTGGAAGAAGCCGGGCGGCCCGCTCGTTACCAAGCGGCTGTACTTCTCCAACCAGGCCAGCAGGATCGTCTGGCGCAGCAACTTCAACATCCAGGAGTGGGAGCCCGCGCTTGCCGCCGCGGGCCTCATCCCGGCCCCTGAGCCGGGCAGGCCGTACGACTCCGCACGCGAGCACGGCATGCACGCGCGGAGGCACTTTTACGCGCCGGTGCTGCTGGACGCTGGGGAGAGCATCAAGGCGGTAAGCGAGTGCCTCGGCCATGCCGATCCAGCGCTGACGCTTCGGGTGTACGCCCATCTCATGCCCAGCAGCCAGGAACGCGCCAGGCGAGCTATAGACCATATATTTGACTGCTGATAGACACTCTACGGGGATCTCGGCGACAACACAGGAAGGAAATGGGCGGCTCTCCACGAGAGCCGCCCATTTCCTTTTAAAAAGTTAAGCGCTTTCATGGCTTCCCTTCACACGATATGCACGCGCTCGGTTTCGCCGTCGGCGCTCCGGAGCAGTACATCGCTCCCGTTCCTCCTATGCGCTTCCAAGAAGGCGTAGATCTGCACGGCCCTATTAATTACATCCGTCTTGCTCAATCCAGTTACCTCAGTCAACTGACTGATGGCTTGGACTGCCGGCGGCACAAGGGTCACCGAGTACCGCTCGCTAGCGGGCGGCTGCGGGTGACGAGCCGACTGCTGCATGGGCCTCCCCTTCTCGCTTTCTGAGTCATCTTGATCTTACCCATACACATCGCGCCTGGTCATGGGCTACTGACGCACCAAGTATGGCACCTTACGCACCCATCCTCCAGACCCTAGGTGCATCAACGCACCAAAGATGCTAGCGTTCGAGCGTTCCCGGAGCTGGCGGCCAGCAACCGCCCTCCCCGGGGCGTCCGTCACCGACACGCGAGAGGACAAAGCCTTGGAATTACGACGCAATAACCCCCAGCGCCAACACGAGTAGCGGCTGCGGACCGCAAGAAGTAACCAGTCAGTGAGGAGGTGAAATCCATGTCGAGACCGCAACTGAGGCTGCTGCCGGTGGACACCTAGGTAAATGCCTAGGGCCGGCGCATGCGAGGTCCGAATGACTAGCGAGACGACGAACAACATTTCATTTGGCGACGAATCCTCCGGAGATGACCCCCAACCGTCCGGAGCATCGTTCGTCAAGATCACCACTACACCCTACGGTGTTACCTTCACGGCATCCGTGCCCGAGGGAGAAACCGGTCGGATGTTGGAGACGGTAACCCTGGTCTCCTCTATTAGCGGTATCGTGATTGGGCTGTTTGCTATGGCCAAGTCTCTGGAGATGATCGATTCCGGGATGCCTTGGCCGATCCGGGTCGCATGCCTTGCGATGGCTGCGGTCCTGCCGCTCGCCTGCTCCTGGCTGGCCCGGCGTCGCTAGCAACAGCCTCAGCCGCTTCGCCGACAGAGCCTGCCCTCATAGGAGCGCGGGCTCTGAGGCGTTCCTCAGCACCTGGGCAACTCCGCAGATCTGCTCGATCCCACGGCCCACGCATGGCCCAGGTTCGAGCACCCAGTCCTCTATTAGCCCGAAAGTCGCTGATGAGGGCCTCACACGACTCATGAGACTGCAAGTTCTCCGGGCACAGGCATGATGCCTCCCAGTGTCTCAGACCCGCGCGCCTGTCCCGGCCGCCGTATCGAGGGGGGCGGGGTGGCTGGGGGTCTGCCTCAGCCCTGGCCGACGAAGAGGACCAGGAGGAGCCAGACCACCGGGGCGGTGGGGAGGAGGGAGTCCAGGCGGTCCATGATGCCGCCGTGGCCCGGCAGGAGGGTGCCCATGTCCTTGATGCCGAGGTCGCGTTTGATCATGGATTCACCGAGGTCACCGAGGGTGGCGCTGCCCGCGGCGGCCAGGCCGAGGAGGATGCCCTGCCACCAGCGGCCGTCGTCGATCAGGAACTGCATCAGCAGGGCGCCGGCCACCATCGCGAAGCCCATCGCGCCGGCCAGGCCCTCGCGGGTCTTGCCGGGGCTGATCCGCGGCGCCAGCTTGTGGCTGCCGAAGCGCCAGCCGACGGCGTAGGCGCCCGTGTCGGAGATCACGGTGAGCAGCAGGAAGACCAGGACGCGGCGGGGGCCGTCGTCCGCGGCCAGCATCATGACCACGAAGGTGGCCAGGAAGGGCACGTAGAAGGTGGTGAAGACGCCGGCGGTGACGTCCCGGAGGTAGTCCTCGGCGGGCCGGGTCATCCGCCAGACCAGGACGGCCAGGGCGGTGAGCGCCGTCGCCGTCCACGCGCCGGTCGTGCCCCAGACGTATCCGGCCACCACCATCGCCGCCCCGCCCACCGCGAGCGGGACCAAGGGGACGTGGATGCCCTTGCGTTCGGCGAGCCGGGAGGTCAGCTCCCATACGCCGACCACGACCGCGGCTACCACCACGCCGACGAAGACCGCCTTGACGACGAACAGTGAGGCGATGATCACGGCGCCGAGCCCGACACCGACCCCGATCGCCGCCCGCAGATCGCGCCCGGCGGACTTCTTGGCGGGAGCCGGCTGGGGCTGCTCGGGCGACGGCGGGGGTGGCGGCATGGAAGGAGTCTTCCTCCTGGCCCCGGTCCCCGCCACGGAACCCGCCGTATACGGGGGTTCCACCACGTGGCCGGCGCGTGGCGAAGCGCCCCAGGAAGAGTCGTTCACGGAGCTTCGCCTCGCGTCGTCGTTGTCGGTCGTGGGTCGGTCGTGGATCGCTCGTAGGTGGGTCGTAGGACGGTCGTGGATCGGTGGTCGGACGCCGCCGCGGGACCGGCCGGAGGGTCAGACCTCCAGCAGTTCGGTCTCCTTGTGCTTGAGCAGGTCGTCCACCTGCGCCGCGTACTTGTTGGTGGTGTCGTCCAGCTCCTTCTCCGCGCGACGCACCTCGTCCTCACCCGACTCGCCGTCCTTGACCAGCTTGTCGAGGGTCTCCTTGGCCTTGCGGCGGACGGCGCGGATGGAGATCTTGGCGTCCTCGGCCTTGGTCTTGGCGACCTTGATGTAGTCCCGGCGGCGCTCCTCGGTGAGCTGCGGGAAGACCACCCGGATGATGCGGCCGTCGTTGCTCGGATTGACACCGAGGTCGGAGTTGCGGATCGCCTCTTCGATGTTGCGCAGGCTGCTGCTGTCGAAGGGGGTGATCACGGCCATCCGCGGTTCGGGCACCGCGAAGGAGGCGAGCTGGTTGATCGGGGTGATGGTGCCGTAGTACTCGGCAACGATCTTGTTGAACATCGCCGGGTGCGCACGGCCCGTCCGGATCGCCGCGAAGTCGTCCTTGGCCACGACGACGGCCTTCTCCATCTTCTCCTCGGCTTCGAGGAGGGTCTCTTCAATCACCATGTGCTCCTGGTATTCAGAAGGCAGAGCCTGGCCCCTGCGCGCGTCTTTCCTGCACGGTGTCCGACCGGCAGCGTGTTGTCCATCCCCGCACCGGGCAAGCCGGCCGCGGGTCCGGTGTCGGGCGTCCGGGCCGCCGTCACGCCCGGGTGCCCTGATCGTTGACCAGCGTGCCGATCTTCTCACCCTTGACGGCCCGTGCGATGTTGCCCTCGGCGAGCAGTTCGAAGACCAGGATCGGCAGCTTGTTGTCCTGGCACAGGGTGATCGCGGTGAGGTCGGCGACCCGCAGATCGCGGGCGATCACCTCGCCGTACTCCAGCGCGTCGAACTTCACCGCGTCCGGGTTGAGCTTGGGATCGGAGTCGTAGACGCCGTCCACGCCGTTCTTGCCCATCAGCATGGCGGTGGCCTCGATCTCCAGGGCCCGCTGGGCGGCGGTGGTGTCGGTGGAGAAGTACGGCATGCCCATTCCGGCGCCGAAGATCACCACACGGCCCTTCTCGAGGTGCCGGACGGCGCGCAGCGGGATGTAGGGCTCGGCGACCTGACCCATGGTGATGGCGGTCTGCACCCGGGTCTCGATGCCCTCCTTCTCCAGGAAGTCCTGGAGGGCCAGGCAGTTCATCACCGTGCCGAGCATGCCCATGTAGTCGGAGCGGGCCCGGTCCATGCCGCGCTGCTGGAGTTCGGCGCCGCGGAAGAAATTGCCGCCGCCGACGACGAGCGCGATCTCGTAGCCCTCTCTGACCACCGCGGCGATCTCCCGGGCGATGGCGTGCACGACGTCGGGATCGACACCCAGGCCACCTCCTCCGGCGAACGCCTCGCCGGACAGCTTCAGCAGGTAGCGGCGGTGCACGGCACCGCTGCGGATGCCGGTGTCCGTGTCGTGGGGCTGGTCGGCTCGGGGCTTGTCGGCGCCATCGTCCATCGGGGTCTCCTCGTGCACGTACAAAGGAGGCCATTGCCGTGGGTCCTCAGGGGTTCCCAGGACGGCAATGGCCTCCTCGTCACATCTGCGGTCGGCCGGCGGGCGGCCGACCGCGTACGACCCTAGCGGGGCCGTCGGACATTCGTCGGCCAGACGCCTCGGCGGGCCGAGGGTCTGCCGCCGCGGTGGTCAGACGCCGACGCGGAAGCGGGCGAAGGCCTTGAGCTTCACACCGGCCTCGTCCAGCACCTTCTGAACCGTCTTCTTGGCGTCCTTGGCGAACGCCTGCTCCACGACGACGTTCTCCTTGAAGAAGCCGTTCACCCGGCCCTCGACGATCCTGGGCAGGGCCGCCTCGGGCTTGCCCTCTTCACGGGCGGTCGCCTCGGCGAGCCGGCGCTCGTTCTCCACCGTCTCGGCGTCGATCTCGTCGCGGCTCAGGAACTTGGGGGCGAACGCCGCGATGTGCTGGGCGACGTCCTTGGCGGTCTGGGCGTCGGCCTTGTCCAGCTCGACCAGCACGCCGACCTGCGGGGGCAGGTCCGGGCTGGTGCGGTGCAGGTAGGAGGCGACGTAGCCGTCGGTGAACTGGGCGAAGCGGTCGAGCACGATCTTCTCGCCGAGCGTGGCGTTGGCCTCGTCCACGAAGGCCTGGACGGACTGGCCGTCCTTGATCTCGGAGGCGAGCAGCGCCTCGATACCGGCGGGCTTGGTGGCGGCGACGTGCGAGGCGATGGCCTCGGCGACGGCGACGAACTTGTCACCCTTGGCGACGAAGTCGGTCTCGCACTTCAGCTCGACCAGGACGCCCTCGGAGTTGTCCGCGGCGATCAGGGACACCACGGCGCCGTTGGAGGCCGAGCGGCCCTCGCGCTTGGTGACACCCTTCTGGCCCTTGACGCGGAGGATGTCGACGGCCTTGTCCAGGTCGCCTTCGGCCTCGGTGAGGGCGTTCTTGCAGTCCATCATGCCCGCGGCGGTGAGCTCACGGAGTTTCTTGACGTCGGCGGCGGTGAAGTTCGCCATGGGTTTAGGTCTCTTCCCGAATGGTCGGTGGATCTACGGGTCAACGGCGGGGGCGTGGGCCCCCGCCGTCGTCACGCGTGGTTCTCGTCGTGCTGTACGACCGGCTGCGGTGGCCGGCTGCCCGGACGAGTGCCGTCAGGCTCAGGCCTGCTCGGTGTCGCCCTCGCTCGCCGGGGTCTCGGCGGCGGGCTCGGCGACCGGCTCCGCCGCGGCCTCGGCGGCGGCTTCCGCCGGAGCCTCGGTCTCGGCCGGCGCCTCGGTCTCGACAGCGGCGGCTTCGGCCGCGGGGGCCTCACCGGCCGGGGTCTCGCCCTCGGAGTCGGCCTTCTTCTCGCCCTCGAGAAGGTCCCGCTCCCACTCGGCGAGCGGCTCGGCGGCGCCTTCGGCCTTCTTGTCGTTCAGCGCGGCACCGGACCGGGAGATGAGGCCCTCGGCCACGGCGTCGGCGATCACGCGGGTGAGCAGCGTGACGGAACGGATCGCGTCGTCGTTGCCCGGGATCTTGTAGTCGACCTCGTCGGGGTCGCAGTTGGTGTCCAGGATCGCGACCACCGGGATACGGAGCTTGCGCGCCTCACCGACGGCGATGTGCTCCTTCTTGGTGTCCACGATCCAGACGGCGCTCGGCACCTTCTGCATCTCGCGGATACCGCCGAGGGTCTTCTCCAGCTTGTCCTTCTCGCGGGACAGGACCAGCAGTTCCTTCTTGGTCAGGCCGGAGGCGGCCACGTCCGTGAAGTCGATCTCCTCGAGCTCCTTCAGGCGCTGCAGGCGCTTGTAGACGGTCGAGAAGTTGGTGAGCATGCCGCCCAGCCAGCGCTGGTTGACATACGGCATCCCGACGCGGGACGCCTGCTCGGCGATGGCCTCCTGCGCCTGCTTCTTGGTGCCCACGAACATGATGGAGCCACCGTGCGCGACGGTCTCCTTGACGAACTCGTAGGCGCGGTCGATGTACGACAGCGACTGGAGCAGGTCGATGATGTAGATGCCATTGCGCTCGGTGAAGATGAAGCGCTTCATCTTCGGGTTCCAGCGACGGGTCTGGTGCCCGAAGTGGACGCCGCTCTCGAGCAGCTCCCGCATCGTGACGACGGCCATGGCCGTACTCCTTGATGTGCTCGGTTACCGTGACCACCGGACGGCGGTCACGCCTGACGCCCCGACGCGCCGTGCCACGAGGGACCGAGGGGCGCGGCCACCGCCCCTGAACGGGGGTGAGTGGCGGGGCGTGCGAAGTCGACCCGGTGACCCGAATCGCCATAGGAAGTGTACGGGACGGGCGGAGTACCAGGCGACACCCGAGTTATCCACAGGCTGCCGACCAAGATCATCCCGACCGCGCCCCGCCACGCGATCATCACCTCATGACGTTCACAACGATGTGGTTCACGGTCCTGGCCGCCACGCTGCTGGCCGCCGCGCCGACCGCCGGCGGCGCGGGGCCGGCGCCCGGGGCCACGGCGGCGCGGGGCGGGGCGGGTTCGGCGACAGCCGCAGCGGCGGTTGCGGCGGCGGCGACGGGTCCGGGCACCGCTCCCGGGTGCGCGGGGACGCGCTGCTGGCCGGTGGCGGGACCGGGGGCGCGGGGGCGGCCGCTGGTCCTGCGCGCCTTCGACCCGCCCCCGGCACCGTGGGCGGCGGGGCACCGCGGGGTGGACTTACGGGCCGGCCCCGGCGCGGTGGTGCGCGCCGCGGCTCCGGGCCGGGTCTACTTCAGCGGGGAGGTCGGCGGCGTCCCGGTGGTGGTCGTCGCGCTGCCCGACGGCTTGCGCACCACCTACGAACCAGTGCGCGGCACCCTGCCGGTGGGCGCCGCGGTGCGGGCCGGCGACCGGCTGGGCACGCTGTCCGGCGGACTGCCGCACTGCCCCGGGCCGTGCCTGCACTGGGGCCTGCTGAACGGCGATGTCTACCTTGACCCGCTGACGCTGCTGCCGCCGTCGTTGCGCCGCTCGGAGCCGTCGAGGCTGCTGCCGCTGCCGGCCCGGGAGTAGGGGAAGGGGAGGGGCGGGGGCGGGGGGAGGGGGGGAGGGGGGGAGGGGGGAGGCCCCCGGGAAGCGAAAGATCAGCGGGAGACGCCGTGGAGGGCCATGGTGACCGCGGCTTCGATGATGCGGTCGGGGTGTTCGGCGGCGCCGAGTTCGATGCGGCGGACGGCGGCGTCGACGGTGCCCTGGAGCAGCATGGCGATCAGCCGGGGCTCGTCGTGGCCGAGGGCGGTCAGGGCGGCGCCGACCATGGCGACCAGGCCGCCGTGGGCGGCGCGGATCTTCTCCCGGGCGCCGGCTTCCAGTTCGCCGGCCGAGATGGCGACGACGGCGCGGTGCCTGCGGTCGCCGACCAGGCCGAGCTGGGTGCGGACGTATGCCTCGATCTGGGCCTCGGGGGTGTCCGCCGCGGCCATCGCGGCTTCGACCTCGGCGGCCCAGACGGGGAAGTCGACCGCGCACAGTTCTTCGACGACGGCGGCCCGGGAGCGGAAGTACTCGTAGACCGAGGAGCGGGCCAGGCCGGTGCGCTCGGCCAGGGCCGGGAAGGTGAGGGCTTCGGTGCCGCCCTCCGAGAGCAGGGCGCGAGCGGCGTCCAGCAGGGCGCGACGCTGCATCGTCCGGTGTTCGGCCACCGAGGCCGCTCGAATCCTGGGCATTGCTCCACTGTAGACAGTCCGCCCGGGGCTCAGCGTCCTACGTCGGCCAGCTTTGCCCGTAGTTGGAGTACCGACTTGGTGTGGATCTGGCTGACCCGGCTTTCGGTGACCCCGAGGACCTGCCCGATCTCGGCCAGGGTCAGGCCCTCGTAGTAGTAGAGGGTGACGACCGTTTTCTCCCGTTCGGGGAGGGTGTTGACGGCGCGGGCGAGCAGGCGGCGCAGTTCGCGGTCCTCGGCGACTTCGACGGGGTTGTCGGCGCCGGTGTCCTCCAGGGTGTCGACCAGGCTGAGGCGGTCGCCGCCCTCGCCGCCGGCGTGCAGGAGTTCTTCGAGTGCGACGACGTTGGCGAGTGACAGCGCGCTGAAGACGCCGTGCAGTTCCTCCAGCCCGACGCCCATTTCGGCGGCGACCTCCTGTTCGCTGGGGGTGCGGCGCAGTTTCGCTTCCAGGGTGGCGTAGGCGCGTTCGACGGCCCGGGCTTTCTGCCGGACGGAGCGGGGGATCCAGTCCAGG
The DNA here is from genome assembly GCF_042650325.1 of Streptomyces polygonati. Taxonomy (NCBI): domain Bacteria; kingdom Bacillati; phylum Actinomycetota; class Actinomycetes; order Kitasatosporales; family Streptomycetaceae; genus Streptomyces; species Streptomyces polygonati. The sequence goes on from NZ_JBHSBB010000005.1 coordinate 85,269, forward strand.
GCGCGCAGTTCGTCGATCATGGCGCCGCGGATGCGGGTGATCGCGTATGTCTCGAATTTGATGGCCCGCTCGGGGTCGAACTTCTCGATGGCGTCGATGAGTCCGAATACTCCGGACGACACGAAGTCGGCTTGTTCGACATTGGCCGGAAGTCCCACGCTGACCCGTCCTGCCACGTATTTCACCAGTGGCGAGTAGTGCAGGATCAGTTGTTCCCGCAGCCGAGCGTCCCCCGTGGACTTGTAGGTCCGCCACAGCGCGTCGAGCGAGGTGGGGGCGGCGGGCCGGGTGGCCGTGGGGGCGGCGGTGGCGGCCGTCGCCCGCTGCGACCCGGGGGTGTGCTGGGGCATGCGTCGTTGTGAGCCGTTCTGCCGTGGCGTTGTCATCGGATTGATCGGGAAATCGAGCCTCCGCGAGCGTAGCGTGACCATAGTGTCGCTGATTGCTACGGCATCCGTGTGGGACATGCGCAGATACGTTCCTCTACGGCTGCGGGAGCGCCGGGCCGGGTACGCGGCCCGGCGCGGGGGCAAGGCTGCCCACCGTGGCGCCATCATGCGGGGCTGCCGGGCTGCCAGCGGCCGGTCCTGGGATCGTGCCAGGTCAGAGCCTTCGGCTGTCACCTGATGGTGTGTTGATGGCGTCAACCTCGCCGGTGTGGCGGGCCGCCCGGGACGGTACGGACCAACTTCCAGCGGCCGTCCGCGCGTTCGACGAAGCCGAGTGCCTGCAATTCGTAGAGGCGGCCGAGCGTGTCCCCGGGGGCGGCGCCGGCGGCGGTCGCGATGGCCTCGGTGTCGGCGTCGCCGCGCGCGGGCAGAGCTTCCAGCACCCGGGCGGTGGCTGCGGCGAGCCGGTCGCGGGGCAGGATCGGGCCGTGCCGGGCGGGGGCGAGGTCGGCGCCGATCTCGCCGACCAGCTCGGCGACTTCGGCCGCGTCGGTGACCACGAGGGCGTCGGCGCGCAGCAGTTCGTGGACTCCTTCGGACAGCCCGCTGGTGCAGGGGCCGGGGATGCCCATGGTGACCCGGCCCAGGGCCGCGGCCCGGCGGGCGGTGATCAGCGAGCCGCTGCGGTAGCGGGCTTCGACCACGACGGTGCCGCGGGTGAGGGCGGCGATCACCCGGTTCCGCAGCACGAATCTGGCTCGGGTCGGGTGGTCGCCCGGTGGCAGCTCGCCGATGAGCAGGCCGTGTTCGGCGATCTCTCCGATCAGCCGGGCGTTGCCGGGCGGGTAGGGCACGTCGACACCGCTGGCCACGACGCCGATGGTGGCGCCGCCGGCTCCGAGGGCGCTGCGGTGCACGACGGCGTCGATGCCGTAGGCGGCGCCGGAGACGACCGCCCAGCCCGCGGCGGCCAGTCCGGCGCCGAGCCGGGCCGCCATGTGGGCGCCGTAGTCGGTGCAGGCGCGGGCGCCGACCACGGCGACGGACCGCAGCGCCCAGAGCCGCAGTGAGGGCCGGCCGCGGACCCACAGCCCGTAGGGCCGCTGCGGGCCGAGGTCGTCCAGTTGGGCGGGCCAGTCGCCGTCGCCGGGGCAGAGGAAGCGGGCGCCCGCCTTCCCCGCGGCGGCCAGGTCGGCCACCGGGGCGGCCCGCACGGCTCTGATGGCGTAGCTCTCGGTCTTGCGAGGGCTGGCCCCGGGCAGGCGCTCCCCCGCCCGGGCGGCCCGCAGCGCGGCGTCCACCCCTCGGTCGCGCAGCGCCCGGCCCATCACCTCGTCACCCGGGTCGGCGATCCGGGTCAGTGCCACCCGGGCCAGCCGCTCGGGCCATGGCACGGCGTATCCCAGTTCGTCCACCGGTCCGCGATCCGCCGGCCCGGGTCGAGGTCCGGGTCCGTGGACGTCCTGGGGGCGCCGTACCGCGTACAGGCGCCGCAGCTCGGCTTCGACGGCTTCGGTCGTCGTCGGCTTCCCGCCCGGCGCGGGGGGTCCGCGCCTTTCGTCCGGGGGCGCCATCAGGTGCTCCCGGTGAGTACGGCGCCGCGGTTGACGCCGGTGCGCAGTTGCAGGGCCTGGTGGACGTCGGTGGAGTCGGGGCGCGGATGGCCGGCCAGGTCGGCGAGGGTCCAGGCGACGCGGAGCACCCGGTCCAGGCCGCGGGCGGTGAGCAGGCCGCGTTCCATGTCGCGTTCGGCGGCGTGCAGGGCGCCGGGGGCGAGATGCCAGCGGGTGCGCAGGTGATGGCCCGGGATGTCGCTGTTGGTCCGCCACGGGCTTTCCGCGTAGCGGGCGGCGGCGCGGGCGCGGGCCTCGCGGACCCGGGCGGCCACCACCGCGGAGGATTCACCCCGGTCGTTGCCGATGAGTTCGCCGCGGGTGACCGCTTCGACTTCCACCCGCAGGTCGAGGCGGTCCAGCAATGGCCCGGAGAGCCGGGACTGGTAGCGGCGCACGGCCGCCGGTGAGCAGTCGCATCCGCCGCCGAGCATCGAGTGCCGCCCGCAGGGGCACGGGTTGGCGGCGAGCACCAGCATGAAGCGGGCGGGCAGCCGCATCACTCCGGCGGCGCGGGCGACGACGACGTGTCCGGCTTCCAGGGGCTGCCGCAGGGCGTCGAGTGCCCGTCCGCTGAATTCGGGGGCTTCGTCCAGAAAGAGCACACCTCTGTGTGCCAGGGAGACCGCTCCCGGCCGGGGGAGGCCGCTTCCGCCGCCGACCAGGGACGGCATGGTGGCCGAGTGGTGGGGGGCGCAGTAGGGCGGTGTGTCGACCAGGGGCCGGCCGGGCGGGAGGATGCCGGCCACCGAGTGGACGGCGGTGACCTCCAGGGACTCCTGCCGGGTGAGCGGGGGCAGGATGCCGGGGAGCCGTTCGGCGAGCATGGTCTTGCCGGCGCCGGGCGGCCCTTTGAGATACAGGTGGTGCCCGCCGGCCGCGGCGACCTCCAGGGCGAGCCGGGCCACCCGCTGTCCGGCCACGTCGGCGAGGTCAGGGGTGTCCTGGCGACCGTAGCCGCCGGAGCCCGCGCTGCCCGGTGGGGCGCCGGCGAAGGCGTTGCCGAGCCCGCTGGCCGCTCCCCCGCCCGGCATGGTCAGCCCGGCCAGCATCGGGTCGGGCCGCCCGTCGGAGTCGGCGCCGTCCTCGTCCTCCTCGGGCACCGGTTCGTCGTTGAGCACCGCGACCAGTTGGCGCAGGCTGCGGACGCCGAGGACGGCGATGCCGGGTACGAGGGCGGCCTCCGCGGTGGTGCGCTCGGGGACCACGACGTGCCGGTAGCCGGCGTCGGCGGCGGCGAGCACGGCGGGCAGGACGCCGCGCACCGGGCGGACCCGGCCGTCCAGGCCCAGTTCCCCGATCATCATCAGGTCGGCGATGGATTTGGGCGCGATGCGGTCGTTGGCGGCGAGCACCGCGCAGGCGACGGCGAGGTCGAAGCCGGAACCGCCCTTGGGCACGGAGGCCGGGCTGAGGCCGACGGTGAGCTTCTTCTGCGGCCAGGTCTCGCCGCTGTTGACGATCGCGGCGCGCACCCGGTCGCGGCTCTCGGTGAGGCTTTTGTCGGGCAGGCCGACGAGGGTGAAGGCGGCCACTCCGGGTTCCAGGTCGGCCTGGACCTCGACGACCACTCCTTCGACGCCGATGAGCGCGACGGAGCACGTACGGGCGAAGCCCATCACGCCACCCCCCGGACATGCTCGACGCGGGCGGCGCCCCGGGTGGGCAGGATGACGCCGATCAGGTCGATCCGGACGCCGCCGGGCGGTGCGCCGCCGTGTTCGGCGGTCCAGCGCTCCGCCAGTGAGCGCAGCCGGGCGACTTTACCGGGGGTGAGAGCCGCCATGGGGTGCTGGAAGGCGCCTTCCCTGCGGGTCTTCACCTCGCACACCACCAGGGCGTCCCCCTCGGACGCCAGGATGTCGATCTCGCCCCGCCGTCCCCACCGCCAGTTCCGACCGAGCACGGTCAGTCCGGCGTCCTTCAGCGTGCGGGCCGCCACATCCTCGCCGTACCGCCCCAGCGCACCTCGTGCGTTCATGCGTACCACCTCCGTCACTCACTGTGACAGAGCTGGTGCGGCTCGGGATGATCGTGAAGTCGAACCTGTGGATAACTCGGAGCCGCGGATCGGCTCAGCCGTTGAATCCGGCGTCGTCCTGCGGCAGATCGAGATCCGCCTTGTTGAGCTCCTCGATGTTCACGTCCTTGAACGTCAGCACCCGCACCTGCTTCACGAAGCGAGCCGGCCGGTACATGTCCCAGACCCACGCGTCAGCCATCGAGACCTCGAAGAACACCTCACCTTGGACCGAGTGCACCTGCATCTCGTAGTCATTGGTGAGATAGAACCTGCGCTCCGTCTCGATCACATACTTGAACAGGCCGACGACGTCGCGGTACTCCCGGTAGAGCTTCAGCTCCATCTCGGTCTCGTATTTTTCGAGGTCCTCGGCGCTCATGGCATGTTCCCCTTCAGCCGTACGTGCCCCCCATTGTGCGTCAGTCGCGCTCCGTTCCCAGCGGGATCGGGGATAGCGGGGGGCCTTCGTCGAGCAGCGTACGCAGCAGCCCGGCGAGCCTGATCGGATACACCGTCTCACGAGTGCGGAGAAGTTCCTCGCACGTCCACCACCGCAGCCCGTTCACGCTACGGCGTTCGAGGTCGGTGTGCCCGCTGATGTCCACGTCGAGGGTCTGCGTACGCCCCAGGAAGTACGTTTCGTCCTGCTCCCAGCGGCGGCCGTCGAACCGGAACGAGCAGTCGCGCCGCCACAGCCGCGGGCCCAGCCGCAGCCGGGTGATCCCGGTCTCCTCCGCGACCTCGCGCAGGGCCGCCGCTTCCAGCCCCTCCTCGCCCTCGACCCCGCCGCCCGGGGTGAACCACCAGGTCCGCGACGGTTCGGCCGGGTCGAAGCCATGCATCAGCAAAACGCGATCCGCCGGGTCCAGCAGCACCACCCGGGCGACCCTGCGCCGCCCCGCGCGCTCCTCGCTCACCGTCCGCCCCCGCTCGCCGTCCGCTCACCGTCCGCTCACCGTGCGCACATCACCCAGCGTCCGCTCATCGGCGCCGCCGCGCCAGCCCGGCCAGCGGCCCGTACGCCGCCCCGCCCAGGATCAGCGCCGCCCCGGCGATCACCGCGACCACCAGCCACTCCAGTGGCCCCTGCGACGGCAGTCCGCCGCCCGAGCCACCGCCACCCCCGCTGCCGCCGGCGCCACCGGAAGCCGGGACCGCCCCGAACGCCGAGGTCCGCGGCAGCATCCCGGTCCGCCCCAGCGGCCACACGGTCGCCACCACCCTGGCCTCGACATCGCTCGCCGGGACCGCGCCCTGCTGGGCGTCTTCGAGATGGACCCGGGAGTCCAGCGAGACATTCCGGTTGTCGCCCAGCAGGAACAGCTCGCCGCCGGGCACATCGGACCGGAAATGCTCCAGCGAGGCGGACAGGCCGCCGGCCAGATAGTCCTCATCCACCGGCGAGCCGTTCACCGTGAGCCGGCCCTGCTTGTCGCAGCAGGCCACCACATCCCCGCCGACGCCGACGACCCGCTTGACCATCGGCTCGTCGCCCCACAGCTTGTCCCGGAAGACCACCACGTCACCGCGGCGCACCTCCGCCCCGGTCGCGTGCTGGGCCAGCACCTTGTCCCCGGGGCTCACCGTGGGCTTCATCGAGTCGGTCGGCACGGTGTAGGGGCGGTAGACCACCGCCGCCCAGGCGAAACCGCCGACGAACAGCACACAGCCGAGAGCGACGGCCAGCCCGGACATCCTGCGTCCCAGCCGACCGCCGCCCGCGCCGTCATCCCTGCGTATCGCACCGCCCACGGTGCTTGTCGAGCTGCTCATGGACCGGCACCCTACCCGTCGGTACGCTCCGGGTCAGCCCTCCGGCCGAGCCTCACCCGGCGCCACCGGCCGCCGGGCCCGGCCGCACCCTCAGACGTCGCCGCCCGCCGGACCCGCACCCGGGGCGCTCCTGGCCTCGTCCTTCCGCAGCAGCCGCCGCCTGCGCAGCAGCACCAGCGGCGCCGCACCGGCCAGACCGGCCGCCGCGGGGACCGCGGCACCCGCCGCGCTGATACCGGGCTGGGAGAACGTCGACGGGATGGACAGCGCGTCCCAGCGGTTGATCGGCCAGGCCACCACGACGGCGCGGCCCACCACGTCACTGTCGGCGACGGTGCCGCCACCGGGCAGCTGCGTGTGGTAGCGGGAGTCCAGCGAGTCCTGGCGGTGGTCGCCCATCACCCAGATCCGGCCCTTGGGCACCGTGACCTTGAACGGGGTGTCCGGGGTGCACGCGGTGTTGCCGGCGAAGACGTACGGCTCGTTGAGCGCCTTGCCATTGACCTTGACCGGGCCGCTGCCCTCGCACTGGACCGTGTCGCCGCCGACGCCGATGACCCGCTTGATCAGGTCCTTCTCGTCGGCGGAGGGCATCAGGCCGATAAAGCTGAGGCCCTTTTGCAGCCCCCTGACCAGCGGATTGCTGCTGGCCGGCGGATTCTCCGGCAGCCAGCCGCCGGGGTCGTGGAAGACGACGACCTCGCCGCGGCTCGGCTCGGAGCCGAACCACGGGGTGAGCTTGTCGACCAGCACCCGGTCACCGCGCTGCAGCGTGTTCTGCATCGAGTCGGAGGGGATGGAGAACGCCTGCACGAGGAAGGTCTTGATGATCAGCGCCAGCACCAGGGCGATGACGACCAGCAGCGGGAGTTCCTTCCAGAACGAACGCGGCTTGGCGCCCCGCTCCGGGTCCGGCTCGTCACCGCCGCCCCCTCCGCCGTCACCGGGGCCGTTCGGACCCCCGAGGTCCGACGGGCCTCCGTACTGGGGGGCGCCGGCGTAGTCGTGGTGGACGGGACCCGTCCCGTCGGCCGGGGCGCCGTCCACCGGGGAGGCGGAGAACGCCGAGGACGGCGCGGAGTCCGAGGACGCCTGGAAGTCGGATGAGGCCGCCGGCTGGAAGTCGGGCGAGGCCGGAGAAGCCGGAGAAGTCGGGGACGCCTGGGAGAACGCCGGCGGCACCGGGGGGGTCTGCGGCACCGGAGGCACCTCGGCCTTCCCCTTTTCGGGCTCGCCTGATCCTGACCGTGCGCCCACCACGAGATCCCCCACATCCACTCCTCACTCCAGACCGCCGCCTGCCCCGTCTCCGGCGCAAGCCCGCCACTCCCAGAACGAACGGGAGTTCCGCAGGAGTCGGTAGCTGGTTCGTCCTGTGACCGTTGTTGGCGCTGCCCACCCTAGTGGGCATACCTGTGGCCGAAGCGCTCGCCGCGGGAGGGTCCGGGACCGACGAGAACGTGCCGGGCTCCCGCAGCCGCGTCCAGTGACCGACCGGCCAGGCGATGACGAAAGCCCTGCCGACCACCAGGTTCTCCGGAATCGTGCCGCCGCCGGGCTTGTCCGTGTGGTAGCGGGAGTCGGCCGAATCGGAGCGGTGATCGCCCATGACCCACAGCCGCCCGGCGGGTACATGGACGGTGAATTTCATCATTGAGGGTGGATTGCCGGGATAGACGTAGGGCTCGTCCAGCGGTTTGCCGTTGACCAGCAGCCGGCCGTCCTTGTCGCAGCACTGGACGGTGTCGCCGCCGACCCCGATCACCCGCTTGATCAGGTCCTGCTCGCCGGATGCGGGAAGCAGCCCGATGAAGGTGAAGAACTGCTTGACCTGCTTGACGACCACCGGGGACGGCTTGGCCTGCGGTTCGCCGGCCAGCCAGCCGCCGGGATCCTGGAAGACCACCACGTCCCCGCGCTGCGGCTTGGTGCCGAACCACGGGGTGAGCTTGTCGACCAGGACGCGGTCGCCGATCTGGATGGTCTGCTGCATCGATCCGGAGGGGATCACGAACGCCTGGAGCAGGAAGGTCTTGAGCACCAGTGCGATCACCAGTGCCACCACGACCAGCAGCGGCACCTCGGTGAGCAGCGAACGGCGCCGCTTGCGCTTGACCTTGCGGGCCAGCTTGCGGCGCTCGATCCGGGTGGTGCCGGTCAGCGGCGGCGCCTCGGGGGCGGCGGCCGCGGGTCCGGAGGAGCGCGGCTTGCCGCGGTTACCCATGCCGGCCGGCCGGGGGCGCGGGCACCGCGGCGAAGGTGGCCGGGCGGCCGAGCCTGGTCCAGTGCCCGACCGGCCAGGCGATCCACTCGGCCCGGCCGATCACCCGGTCCACCGGTACGGTGCCGCCCCCCGGATCGCCGAGGTGGTCGCGGGAGTCGGCGGAGTCGTCACGATGGTCACCCATGACCCACAGCCTGCCCTCCGGCACCTCGATGTCGAACGGCACCTGGGAGGGAACGTCCCCGGGGTGCAGATACGTCTCGTCCAGCGCCACGCCGTTGACGGTGATACGTCCCAGGTCGTCGCAGCAGGTGACGCGGTCGCCACCGACCCCGATCACCCGCTTCACGTAGTCGGTCCCGCCGGTCTGCTGGAACGATCCGTTGCCGTCGAACACGATCACGTCCCCCCGCCGCGGTGAGCCGCCGAAGCGGTACGCCAGCTTGTCGACCAGCACCCGGTCGCCGACCCGCAGCGTTCCCTCCATCGAGGTGCTCGGCACCTGGAAAGGCTCCACCACGAAGTGGCCGACGAGCAACAGGACGGCGACGCAGCCCGCGGCCAGCAGCAGCGTCCGCCGCCATTCCGCCCACCAGCGGGCCGCCGCCGAGCCGGCCGGGCCGGCACCGGACAACGCGTCCGTCCCGGCCCCGGCCCCGGCCCCGGACTCAGCAGGGGACTCAGCGGGGGACACGGCCGTCGACACGTCCCCGGAGACGACGGAACGCGACCGTTCCCCCGCCGCCGATGAGGCGGAACCGGGGGAACGGTCGCGTTCCGGAACGACTGCTTCGCTGTCCATCGAGGCCAGAGCTTATCCGGCCGCTCAGGGAAAGCGCGCGGGTGATCGCCCGTCGTGTTCCTAGTCGCGCTTCTCCTTGATCTTCGCGGCCTTGCCGCGCAGCTCACGGAGGTAGTACAGCTTGGCGCGGCGGACGTCACCGCGGGTGACGATCTCGATCCGCTCCACGATCGGGGTGTGCACCGGGAAGGTGCGCTCGACGCCGACGGAGAAGCTGACCTTGCGGACGGTGAAGGTCTCGCTGATGCCCGCGCCCTGGCGGCGGATGACGACGCCCTTGAACTGCTGCACACGGGAGCGATTGCCCTCGATGACGCGTACGTGCACGTTGACGGTGTCGCCGGGGCGGAACGCCGGGACGTCGTCGCGCAGGGACGCGCTGTTGAGGCCCTCGATGAGGTTGGTCATGATGTGGGTTTCTGCTTCCTCGCCGATGCCACAGGTCATCGGCGGAACGTCGTCAGGATGTCTGGGTGGCCGCCGGCCCCCGCGGCGTCGTTCCCCCTGTGGCAGGGGCGCGCGTCGGACGGGCAGCAGCCGCTCATTCTTCCACGGCTTCGGGGTTGCGCCCAAATCGGCCGTCCGGGCCGGCCATCCAGCCGAGGATGCTGAGCATCTCGCGGTCCTTCTTGTCGAAGGCCGCGGGGTCGGCCCGCTCGATCAGATCGGGCCGGTTGGCGGCGGTACGGCGGAAGGCCTCGTCGCGGCGCCAGCGGGCGATCTTCCCGTGGTGGCCGCTGAGCAGCACGTCGGGGATGTCGCGACCGCGCCAGACGGGCGGCTTGGTGTAGACCGGGCCTTCCAGCAGGCTCGCCATCGGGCCGGGCGCGAAGGAGTCGTCGGCGTGCGACTGGGCGTTGCCGAGGACGCCGGGCAGCAGCCGGGCCACCGCTTCGGTGATCACCAGCACGGCGGCTTCCCCGCCGGCCAGGACGTAGTCGCCGATGGAGACTTCGACGACCGGCAGCCGGGTGGCGTACTCGGCGGTGACACGGGTGTCGATGCCTTCGTAGCGGGCCGGGGCGAAGACCAGCCAGGGGCGGGCGGACAGTTCGGCGGCCAGTGCCTGGGTGAAGGGGCGGCCGCCGGGGGTGGGGACGACCAGCACCGGCTGACGGGCGCCGGCTTCGTAGCCGTCGGCGAGGGTCTGGTCGAGCGCCTCGCCCCAGGGTCCGGTCATCATGACCATGCCGGGGCCGCCGCCGTACGGGGTGTCGTCGACGGTGTTGTGCCGGTCGTGGGCCCAGCCGCGCAGGTCGTGCACCCGGACGTCGAGGCGGCCGGCCGCGCGGGCCTTGCCGACCAGCGAGACGTTCAGCGGTTCGAGGTACTCGGGGAAGATCGTGACGACGTCGATCCGCATCTCAGCCGCCGTCCCGCGGCGAAGCGTCGCCGTCGGACGCGCCACGGCCGGCCTGACCACCGGCGGCGGGCGCCTCGGCGATGTCCTCCAGCAGCCCCGGCGGCGGGTCGATCACCGCCCGCTGCTCCTCCAGGTCGATCTCCGGCACGATCTCGCTGACGAACGGGATCAGCACCTCGCCGCCCTCGGGGCGCGCCACGACCAGCAGATCCTGGTACGGCAGATGGGTGATCTCGGTGATCCGCCCGACCTCGCGGCCGTCGACGGTGACCACGTCCAGATCGATCAGCTGATGGTCGTAGAACTCCTCGGGGTCCTCCGGCATCTCCTCCGGGTCGACCTCGGCGATCAGCAGCGTGTTGCGCAGCGCCTCGGCGCCGGTGCGGTCGCTGACGCCCTCGAAGCGCAGCATCAGCCTGCCGCTGTGCACCCGGCCGGTGGCGATGGTGAGCGGGCCGGTCGAGGGGGGGTCGGTGGCGAGTACGGCGCCGGGTGCGAGCCGTGACTCCGGCTCGTCGGTGCGGACTTCGACGCTGACCTCGCCCTTGATGCCGTGGGCGCGGCCGATCCTGCCGACTACCAGCTGCATGGAGCGCGTTCACCTTTCGGGGACACGTGGGACGGGACGGGTGGTGAAGGGATGGGTGATGACGGGACGGGTGATGGGGACCGCACGAGACGGCGCGGGCCGGGAGCGGTGGAAGACCGCTCCCGGCCCGCGCCGGGTGTTCACAGGACCTGACCGCCTCAGCGCACCTGGTCCACGTCGACCAGGTCGACGCGGACACCGCGTCCGCCGAGCGCTCCTACCACGGTACGCAGCGCACGGGCAGTTCGGCCGTTGCGGCCGATCACCTTGCCGAGGTCCTCGGGGTGGACCCGGACCTCCAGCACGCTGCCGCGGCCCCGGGTGCGCAGGTCGACCTGCACATCCTCGGGGTTGTCGACGATGCCCTTCACGAGGTGCTCAAGGGCCTCCTCGAGCATCCTCAGGCCTCGGTGGACTCGGCCGGGGCCGCGGCCTCGGCGTCATCGGCCTTCTTGTCGGACTTCTTCGCCCTGGGGGTGATCGCCTCACCCTTCGACTCGTCCGCGGTGTCCTTGGCCGCGGCCTCGAACACGACGCGCTTGTCGGCCTTCGGCTCGGCGACCAGCAGCGGGGGCGGAGCCGGCTCGTTGCGGTACTTCTGCCAGTCACCGGTCAGCTTGAGGATGGCCAGCACCGGCTCGGTCGGCTGGGCGCCGACGGAGAGCCAGTACTGCGCGCGGTCCGAGTCGACCTCGATGCGCGAGGGGTTCTGCACCGGGTGGTACAGACCGATCTCCTCGATGGCCCGGCCGTCACGGCGGGTACGGGAGTCGGCGACGACGATGCGGTAGTGAGGCGAACGGATCTTGCCCAGACGCTTCAGCTTGATCTTGACTGCCACGGGAGCGGGTTCTCCTGGAATTGACGTGTTTGGGTACAGCGGACAGCCACGTGGGGTTGTGGGAGTCATGCGCCCGATGGACGCGTCAGCCGAAGGAGAGAGGGATCCTGCACGGCTGTCGAGTACTCAGCTGAACATTCTGCCACACTCCGCGAACACGACGAACCAGGCCGCTCCCCCGTCGGCCCCGGTCCGCCGCCTCAGCCGACCCCGACGACCTCCGGGATGCGGAACGGCTGCCCGCACGCGCCGCACATGATCGGTGCCTGCGCCAGGACGGACGGCACCACGCGCACATTGCGCCCGCAGTCGCACACCGCCTTGACCCGGACGCCGCCGCCCGAGGAGCCGTGCCGTGCGGCCGGTCCGCGGAAGGAGCGTGCGGTGTCCGCGGTGGTGGCCACGGTGTGCGCCTTCAGAGCGCGCTGGAGCCGGTCGATGGTGGCCCGATACCGCTTGCGGGTGTCCGGGCGCATCACCACCAGGGAGAAGCCGCTGCTGGGGTGGGGCTCGTCGGCGTGGTCGAGGCCCAGCTCGTCGGCGATGGCGAGGAATCGGCGGTTGTGGTAGCGGCCGGCACGCGAGGTGTCACGGATGCCGCGCGAGGCGGCGACGCCGTGTACGGCCTCGTGCAGCAGCCTTTCGAAGGAGAGCTCGTTGCCACAGGCGGACGAGGACTCACCGATGAGGGACTCGGGCGCGGCCAGATCGGGCAGTTCGGGATGGTGCCGTTGAATATCGGCCCATGCCACTGCCAGCTCGGCGGCCAGAACAGGTGGTGTCGTGCTCACGCCGTGACAACGAGCCGGGCGCTCCCGGTGTTCCGATTTGGGGCTAGCCCAATTAATTTGCACTGATCGGTCAGTTACGGATGATGCGCATGAGCAGGGGCGGGTGCGGAGGTCCCCGGAGAACAGGGGAGAACCCGCGCACCCGCCCCACGCCAGGACGTTCCACGTATTCCGTACGCCGCTTTTCGGTCAGCGGACGCGACCGCGGCCGGCCGGTACCCGGGCGGACCCGGCGGCCGGCCGCGGGGGGGCCTCAGTAGGCCCGGGCGACCACGGCGATGGTGCCGGGAGCGTCGTCCGCCAGCGGTACGGAGCCGTCCTCGGCGACCAGGCAGCGCACCGAGACGCCCTGCTCGGCGAGCTTGGCCTCGCCTTCCGGGCCCAGGTCCGCCCACGGGATACGGGCCCAGCCGGTGGCCGCGGCCTCGGCCGCCTCGTCGATGGTGGCCACGTCCACGGTCCGGGACGTACGGCGCTCGCGGGACTCCCGCAGCAGCTGCGCCTGGTCCTCCTCCAGCACGGTGGGCAGCAGGGACACCAGGCTGTCGATGGCGACCGGCGCCTTGCCGCCCGGGATGCGCCGGGCCAGCATCGCGGTGCCGGCCTCCAGGTCGCGCGGTCCGATCTCGACCCGTACCGGCACGCCCTTGAGCTCCCAGTCGACCGCGCGGCGGCCGAAGGGGGTGTCGGTGCGGTCGTCCACCACGACCTTCAGACCGGCCGCGCGCAGCGTGTCGCCGATCTCCCGCACCTTGGCGACGACCGCCTCGTCGTCCTTGATCGCCAGCACGACGACCTGGACGTGGGCCAGCCGCGGGGGCACCCGCAGCCCGTTGTCGTCGCCGTGCACCATCACCAGGCCGCCGAGCATCCGGGTGCTGCTGCCCCAGGAGGTCTGCCAGACGAGTTCCTGCGTGCTGTCCTTGGACAGGTACTGGGTGTTGAAGGCCTTGGCGAAGTTCTGCCCGAGCTCGTGGCTGGTGCCCATCTGGAGCGCCTTGCCGTCGCCCATCATCCCTTCCAGGGTGAGGGTGTTGATGGCGCCGGCGAACCGCTCCTTGGCCGTCTTGCGGCCGAGCACCACGTCGATCGCCAGCACGTTCTCCATGAAGTCGGCGTAGACCTCGCGGTGGATCCGGGCGGCGTACGCCCGCGCGTCCTCGAAGGTGGCGTGCGCGGTGTGCCCCTCCTGCCAGAGGAATTCGGTGGTGCGCAGGAACAGCCGCGGCCGCAGCTCCCAGCGGACCACGTTCGCCCACTGGTTGATCAGCAGCGGCAGGTCCCGGTAGCTCTGGATCCACTTGGAGAAGTACTCGTTGATGATCGTCTCGGAGGTCGGCCGGACGACGATCGGCTCGTCCAGCTCCTTGCCGCCACCGTGGGTGACCACCGCGAGCTCGGGGGCGAAGCCCTCCACGTGCTCGGCTTCCCGGGTCAGGTAGGACTGCGGGATGAACAGCGGGAAGTAGGCGTTCTGCGCGCCGGCGGACTTGATCCGCGCGTCCATGTCCTGCTGCATCCGCTCCCACAGGCCGTAGCCGTACGGCCGGATGACCATGGTGCCGCGCACCGGGCCGTTGTCGGCCAGTTCGGCCTTGTTGATCAGGTCCTGGTACCAGCGCGGGAAGTCGTCCGCCTGGGGCGTGAGAACGGGAGCCTTTGCCATGCAGGCGATGGTACGGCCCTGCGCGCGCCGAACGTGAATCGGTTTCCGCTAGGGGGACGTACGCCAAAATTACCAAGAACGGTACTTCTGGGGCCTGGACGGCGGCTGGATTCAGCAGTTGGCTGGTTGGGGGACCGGGCAAGCACGCAAGGACCGCGGGGGGCGACGCGTACGACGCTGCTGATTGGGGCTTCCATGGCACCTACGCTCTATCGCGGAACCAGGCCCGGTGCGGAGGGCAGGGCGCGGGACTGGGCGGAGATCCAGGAACGGATGCTCGTTCCGCTGTACGAGATCGTGTACGACCGGCTCGAAGTCGGCGCGTACACCCGGATCCTGGGGCTGGGCTGCGGCACCGGTCTGGCCCTGCTGCTGGGGGCCCGCCGCGGGGCGGCGGTCACCGGCTGCGACACCGACGAGAGCAGACTGGCGGTGGCCCGCGACCGGCTGCTGCCCGATCCGGCCTGGGGCGCCCGCGCCACCGGCCGGCCGGCCGGCCGCGGTACCGGCGGGGACCGCGGCGCGGACACCCGCGGGAACGCCTGCGGGGACACCGGCACCGGACGGGTGGCCCGTCCTGCCCGGCTGCTGTCCGGCGGTCCGCGGGACAACGCGCTGGGCGACGAGTTCGACGTGATCACCGCCTTCGACCCGGCGACTCCATCCACCGAACTGCGGCCCGCGCTGGCCGCGGTGGCCGCCGCCGCGTCCCCCGGCGCGACCGTGGTGCTGGCCGGCTGGGGCCCGCCGGAGCGCTGCGCCACCTCGCGGGTGCTGCGGATGGCGGCGCGGATGGCCGAACCGCGCGGACCCGGGCTGCGCGATGTCCGGCTCAGCGGCCGGGACGACCTGGAGGACCTGGCGCGGGGGGCCGGTCTGCGGCCGGACGGCTCCGGCCGTGTCTCCTGCCCGTTCGGCTACCCCGACCTGCCCAGCGCGGTGCGCGGTCTGCTGTCCACCGGAGTGTTCGACGCGGCCGTCGAGGCCACCGACCGCGAGCAGGTCGACAAGGAGATCACCGAGGCGCTGCACCCCTACCGCCGTCGCGACGGCACCATCCGGATGGACAACGTCTTCCGCTACCTCATCGCCCGGGTCTGACCCGGAAGCCCGGGTCCGGGCACCCCGGGTCGCGTCGGCTCAGCCGCCGAGGCCCGGCCACTCCTCGGCGGTCAGCGCGAAACGCTCGTGGTCGCGCCAGGCGTCGTTGATGTACAGCATCCGCGGCGAGAAGCCTTCGTGCCGGAAACCCAGCCGCTGGGCCATCGCCGTGGAACGCCGGTTGTCCGGCTGGACGTTGATCTCCAGCCGGTGCAGCCCGAGCCCTTCGGGATAGCTGGTGAAGCAGCGGTCCACGACCAGCCGCATGCCCTCGCTCATCCGGCCGGTGCCGTTGTACGGCAGATAGCTGTCGTAGCCCAGCGTGGCGTTGCGGAAGCGGGCGCGGACGATGTTGGCGACATTGCACTTGCCGACGATGCCGCCGTCCTCGTCGTTGACGATCAGATACGTGCGCAGCCCTGGGCCCTGCCGTCGCAGCAGCTCGTGGAACCCGTCCGGGTCCACCGGGTTCCACGGGCTGAGGTGCTCCACCGACCGCAGCACGGCCTCCCGGTGGGCCTTGGCGTCATCGGGGCGGGGAACGCGGATCGAGACCCGCATCAGCCCATGAACTTCTTGAAGTCCTCGGGCAGTTCGAAGTCCTTGCCGCCGCCACCACCGGGCAGGCCGAACGGTCCGCCGCCCTGCTCCTGGGCCGGCTCCCGGCTCTGCTGGTCGCGGCGGGCCGCCGCGGCGGCGGCCTCCTCGCGGCGCTTCATCGGGTTGCCGCTCTGCCGCTTGCCCTTGGCCTGCTTCTGCTGCTTCTTCTGCCGGCCCGGGCCGCCGCCCATGCCGGGGACGCCCGGCATACCCGGCATGCCGCCGCCCTGGGCCATCCGGGACATCATCTTGCGGGCGTCGAAGAACCGCTCGACCAGGCCCTTGACCGCGCTCACCTCGACGCCGGAGCCGCGGGCGATACGGGCCCGGCGCGAGCCGTTGATGATGTGCGGGTCGGCGCGCTCCCCCGGGGTCATCGACTTGATGATCGCCGCGGTGCGGTCGACGTCCTTCTCGTCCAGGTTGTTGATCTGGTCCTTGAGCTGGCCCATGCCGGGCAGCATCCCGAGCAGCTTGGAGATCGAGCCCATCTTGCGGACCTGCTCCATCTGCTCCAGGAAGTCGTCGAGGGTGAACTCCTTGGGGCCCTTCGCCAGCTTGGCCGCCATCTTCTCGGCCTCGGCCTGGCTGAAGGTCTGCTCGGCCTTCTCGATCAGCGACAGCACGTCGCCCATACCGAGGATGCGGGACGCCATCCGGTCCGGGTGGAAGGCGTCGAAGTCGTCCAGCTTCTCGCCGTTGGACGCGAACATGATCTGCTTGCCGGTGACGTGCGCGATGGACAGCGCGGCGCCGCCGCGGGCGTCGCCGTCGAGCTTGGACAGCACCACGCCGTCGAAGCCCACGCCGTCGCGGAAGGCCTCGGCGGTGTTCACCGCGTCCTGGCCGATCATCGCGTCGACCACGAAGAGGATCTCGTCGGGGCGCACGGCGTCGCGGATGTCGGCGGCCTGCCGCATCATCTCCTGGTCGACGCCCAGGCGGCCGGCGGTGTCCACGATCACGACGTCGTATTGCTGTGTGGTGGCGAAGCCGATGGAGTCCTTGGCGACCTTCACCGGGTCGCCCACGCCGTTGCCCGGCTCGGGGGCGAAGACCGCGACTCCGGCCCGCTCGGCGACCACGGACAGCTGGGTCACGGCGTTGGGGCGCTGGAGGTCGCAGGCGACCAGCAGCGGGGTGTGGCCCTGCTTCTGCAGCCAC
This sequence comes from Streptomyces polygonati, assembly GCF_042650325.1. Classification (NCBI taxonomy): domain Bacteria; kingdom Bacillati; phylum Actinomycetota; class Actinomycetes; order Kitasatosporales; family Streptomycetaceae; genus Streptomyces; species Streptomyces polygonati. The sequence goes on from NZ_JBHSBB010000005.1 coordinate 102,208, forward strand.
TGGCCCAGCTTGCCGGCCAGCGTGGTCTTACCGGCGCCCTGGAGGCCGGCCAGCATGATCACGGTGGGCGGCTGCTTGGCGAAGCGCAGGCGGCGGGCCTCGCCGCCGAGGATGCCGACCAGCTCGTCGTTGACGATCTTGACGAACTGCTGCCCCGGATTCAGTGCCCGCGAGACCTCGGCGCCCAGCGCCCGCTGCTTGACGTTCGCCACGAAGGCCCGGACCACCGGGAGGGCGACGTCGGCTTCGAGCAGGGCGATGCGGATCTCGCGTGCGGTGGCGTCGATGTCCGCCTCGGACAGACGGCCTTTACCCCGGAGGTTCTTGAAACTGGCTGCAAGGCGATCGGAGAGGGTATCGAACACGGTGTTTGCAGATCCTCGGGTCGGGGGGCGGGCACCATCGCCTTCCAGGGTATCCGGCCCGGGGCTCGGACCCCCCTCGCCCGACGGATTCGGTGGGCGAAGGGGTGTCCGGCCGGGACGGAAGGCGGGCGCGGAAAGCGGGCGCGGAAGGCGGGCGCCGGCCGCGGCGCCCGCTCAGCGCAGCGCGGCCTCGACCTGCCGGGCCACGTCCAGCGCCCTGGCCTCCGGCAGCGGATTCCCGTCCTTGCCGACGACGTAGAAGGCGTCGACCGCGTTCGCGCCCAGCGTGGAGATGCGGGCCGAGCGGACGGTGACGGCGGCGGAGGTCAGGGCCAGGCCGATGCGGTGCAGCAGGCCGGGGGCGTCATGGGCGCGGACCTCCAGGACGGTGGCGGTCTGCGAGGTGGCGCCCGGGGCGACGGTGACCCGGGGCGGGGGCGGGGTGACGCCTCGGCGGCGCGGGTAGGCGGCTTCGCGTTCGGCCAGCCGGGACTCGATGTCGAGGGTGCCGTCGAAGGCGCGGGCCAGGTCGGTACGCAGCCGGGACGTCTCGGGCAGGGCGCCGTATTCGGCGGAGACCCGCCAGCTCAGCAGGGCGACGTGGCCCTCGCCGATGGGGTCGAAGGACCGCAGGTCGGCGGCGCGGACGGTGAGCCGGTGCAGCGCGAGGACTCCGGCGGCCTCGGCGATCAGCCCGGGCCGGTCGGGGGCGGCCAGCAGCAGTTCCACGCCGAGCGCCTCGTCGCGGGCCTCGCCCTCGCCCTCGGGTTCGGTCTCGGCGTGCAGGGCCAGCACGGGTCCGCCGGTGCGGGCCGCCTCGATGGCCAGGCGCTCCTCCTCCGCGGTGGGTGCGCGCTCGCCGCTGTCGGGCAGGGCGCCGGTGTCGAGGGCGCCGGCCACCCGGCTCACCAGGTCGGCCAGCAGCGAGGCGCGCCAGGTGCTCCAGGCCGCCGGTCCGGTGGCGAGCGCGTCGGCCTCGGTGAGCGCGGCCAGCAGTTCCAGCGTGGAGGTGTCGCGGACGGTCTCGGCGACGGCGCGGACGGTCTCGGGATCGTCCAGGTCGCGCCGGGTGGCGGTGTCGATGAGCAGCAGGTGCTGGCGGACCAGCAGGGTGAGGGTGTCGACGTCGGCGGCGCTGAAGCCGATCCGGGTGGCGACGTCGCGGGCGATGACCTCGCCGGCCTCGCTGTGGTCGCCGGGCCAGCCCTTGCCGATGTCGTGCAGGAGCGCGGCGGTCAGCAGCAGGTCGGGACGGCCGACGCGGCGGGTGAGTCCGGCCGCGCGGACGGCGGTCTCGACCAGGTGGCGGTCGACGGTGAACAGGTGCACGGCGTTGCGCTGCGGGCGGCACCGCACCCGTTCCCAGTCCGGGATGAGCCGGGTGACCAGGCCTTCGGCCTCCAGCGCCTCCCACACCGCGACGGTGGACTCGCCGGCCCCGAGCAGGGTGACCAGCTGTTCGCGGGCCTCGGCGGGCCACGGTACGGGCAGCGGCTTGGTGGCGGCGGCCAGGCGGCGCACCGCGTGGATGGACAGCGGCAGTCCGGCCTGGGCGGCGGCCGCGGCGGCGCGCAGCGGCAGCACCGGGTCGCGCTCGGGCTTGGCGGACAGCGCCAGCACGGCCTCGCCCTCGAGTTCCACCACGCCTTCGGCGAGCGGTACGCGCTCGGGGGTGGCCTCGGGGAGGTTGCGGCCGCGGCCGAGCAGGCCGCGGCGGCGGGGGCGGGCGTCGCGGGCGCGCAGCACCCGGCCGACCTCGCGCCAGGTGACGTCGGAGGCGTAGGAGATACGGCGGGCGGCTTCGTAGACCTGGCGCAGCAGCGCGTCCGCGTCGAGCAGGCCGAGGGCGTCGGCGACCTGGTCCTGCTCCTGGAGGGCGAGCCGGTCGGTGGCGCGGCCGGTGACCAGGTGGAGGGCGTCGCGGGCGTCCAGCAGGCGGGTGCGGGCCTCTTCGAGGCCTTCGCGGGGGGCGTCGGCCAGCCAGGAGGCGGCGACCGCGCGCAGGGCGGTGGCGTCGCGCAGGCCGCCTCTGGCCTCCTTGAGGTCGGGTTCGAGCAGGTACGACAGCTCGCCCTGGCGTTCGGCGCGCTCCTGGCACATCTCGTGCAGGGCGGGGAGGCGTTTGGGGGCCTGGTTGCGCCAGTCGGCCAGCACGGCGCTGCGCAGGTTGGAGGTGAGGGCGGGGTCGCCGGCGATGTGCCGGGCGTCGAGCAGCCCGAGCTGGACCTTGAGGTCCTCGGCGGCGGTCTTGCGGGCCTCGGCGGGGGTGCGGACCGAGTGGTCGAGGGCGACGCCGAGGTCCCAGACCGGGTACCAGACGCGGTCGGCGAGCGCGGCGACGGACTTGGCGCCGCCGCGGTCGGGGTCGTGGAGCAGGACCAGGTCGAGGTCGCTGCGGGGGGAGAGTTCGCCGCGGCCGTAGCCGCCGACGGCGAGGAGGGCGTAGCCGCCGGTGCCGGTGGCCTCGGCGGCTTCGGTGGCGAGGGAGGCCAGCCACTGGTCGGTGAGGGCGGACAGGGCGGCGCGGCGCGGCGGCCCGGACTGCGCCTCCTGGGTGAGGAGGCGCAGCCGGGCCGCCGCGTAACTGCCGTCCTGCGCTTCGACGCTTTCGGTCACTCGTGCTCCAGCGCTGGGGTGGTGAATTGTCAGAGCGCGTCGGGCCCGCGCTCGCCGGTACGGACCCGGACGGCCGTGTCGACCGGGAGGCTCCACACCTTGCCGTCACCGATCTTGCCGGTTCGGGCGGCCTTGACGATCACTTCGATGAGCTGATCGGCGTCGGCGTCCTCGGTGAGGACCTCGATCCGGATCTTCGGTACCAGGTCGACGGTGTACTCCGCACCACGGTAGACCTCGGTGTGACCGCGCTGGCGGCCGTAGCCGCTGGCCTCGGTGACGGTGAGGCCGTGGACTCCGAAGGCCTGCAGGGCTTCCTTGATCTCGTCGAGCCGGTGCGGCTTGACGACGGCGATGATGAGCTTCACGCGTCCACCTTCTTGCTGGGGGAGGCGTCCGCCTCACTGCCGGCGCTGTCCAGACCGGTTCCGACGCTGCGGGAGCCGACGCCCGCGAAGTCGTAGGCGGTCTCGGCGTGCAGGATCTGGTCGACGCCGGTGACCTCCTCGTCCTCGGTGACCCGGAAGCCCATCGTGATGTCGATGAGCTTGGCGAGGATGACGGCGCACACCAGGGAGTAGCCGAGGACCGCGCCGACACCGATGAACTGCTTCCACAGCTGGGTGAAGCCGCCGCCGTAGAACACGCCCTTGGCGGTCTGGCCGACACCGCCGGTGGCGAAGAAGCCGATGAGCAGCGAGCCGATGATGCCGCCGACCATGTGGACGCCGACCACGTCGAGCGAGTCGTCGTAGTTGAAGCGGTACTTCAGGCCGACCGCGGCGGCGCAGAGCACACCGGCGATGACGCCGACGGCGATCGCGCCGAGCGGCGAGACCGAGCCGCAGGCGGGGGTGATGGCGACCAGGCCGGAGACCGCGCCGGACGCGGCGCCCAGGGTGGTGAAGGAGCCGTGGCGCAGCCGCTCGTAGATGAGCCAGCCGAGCATGGCGGAGGCGGTGGCGACCTGGGTGTTGGTGAAGGCGACGGCGGCGACGCCGTCGGAGCCCAGCCAGGATCCGGCGTTGAAGCCGAACCAGCCGAACCACAGCAGACCGCAGCCGAGCATGACCAGCGGCAGGTTGTGCGGGCGCATGGGGTCGCGCTTGAAGCCCTTGCGCTTGCCGATGACCAGGATCACACCGAGGGCCGCGGCACCGGCGTTGATGTGCACCGCGGTACCACCGGCGAAGTCGATGACGCCCTTCTTGAACAGCCAGCCGTCCGAGGCCCACACCCAGTGCGCGACCGGGAAGTAGACGACGGTGGCCCACAGGGTGATGAACAGCGACCAGGCGGTGAATTTCACCCGGTCGGCCAGGGCGCCGCTGATCAGCGCCGGGGTGATGATCGCGAACATCAGCTGGAAGACGGCGAATACGTAGATCGGAATACCGTATCCGGGCCAGAGCTCGGAGATCCCTATGTGGCGCATGCCCAGCCAGTCGGTACCGCCCATGAATCCGTTACCGGTGTCGAAGGCGAAGCTGAATCCGTACAGCGTCCACAGAATGGTGATGATGCCAAGGCTGATGAAGCTCATCATCAGCATGTTCAGGGCGCTCTTGACCCGCACCATCCCGCCGTAGAAGAAGGCGAGACCCGGGGTCATCACCATCACCAGGGCGGCGCTGATCAGCATGAACGCCGTACTTCCGGTATCGAGCTTGGGCGCATCAGCGGCCAGCGTCATGATGGCTGGTGCCATCGGCGTCTCCTCGTCATCCGAACGGCCCGTGCGGGCGGTGCAAAGGGTGGGCCGGTTTTCGCCATGAGATTGGCTGAGCCGGGTTTCCGTCGATGCCGTACGGTGTAACGCCGTCGTGACGAAGAAGTCGCGCATGTTACGCGAAGATGAACCGTCTCGTGGTGTGGTGAAGGATGTATACGAGTTACGGATGGGGCTGGCCCCGGTGGTTCGGACCGGGGCGCGCGGGCTAGGCGGACTCGGCGACTTCCGGGAGTTCCTCGGAGAGCCGGTCGGCGAGGTGCACCACGGCGGGTACGTCGCCGAAGTCGCGGACCGCGGTGTGGGTGGTCGTGCGGATGCGGGTGTTGACGCGCTCGGAGCGGACGCGCTTGGCGATGGTTATGGCCTGTTCGGTGAAGTCGGCGGCGGCTTCGGGCTCCCGCATCAGCAGATGGACGGAGCCCATGCCCACCAGGTTGAGAGCATAGGCCCGCTGATGCACCTGGTCCTCACGGAAGCCCTCCACGGCCAGCGCCATCTCCGGGTGGGCCAGGGTGGCGTAGGTGGGGCTGCGGCCGGCCACATAGGCGAGGTCGCGGTAGGAGTGGGCGTTCTCCGCGTGCAGTTCCGCCTCGTTGAAGAAGCTGATCCAGGCCGGGTCCTCGGCGGGGCGGCTGTCGGCGAAGGTGTCCTCGGCCATCCGGACCGCGCGGTGGCACTTGTTGACCTGGCCCATGTTGGCGTACGCGCGGGCCTCCAGCGCGTGCAGCATGGCCTGGGTGGTGGCGCTGGCGGAGTCACGGCTGCCGTACTGGGCCAGGTGCAGGAGTTCCAGGGCATCGTCGGGCCGGTCCAGATGGATCATCTGGCGGCTCATCGAGGACAGGATGAAGGCGCCCAGCGGCCGGTCGCCGGCCTCGCGGGCCGCGTGCAGCGCCAGCACCAGGTATTTCTGCGCGGTGGGCTGCAGCCCCACGTCGTAGCTCATCCAGCCGGCCAGCGCGGCCAGATCGGCGGTGAGCCGGTACAGGCGGCGGGTGACGCCCTCCGGGTGCTGCTCCTGGAGCAGGTCGGTGACCTCGTGCAGCTGGCCGACGACGGCTTTGCGGCGCAGGCCGCCACCGCACTGGTTGTCCCACTCGCGGAACATCACCGCGGTGGCTTCGAGCAGCTGGAGCTCCTGCTCGGACAGCCGGGAGGGGCGGCCGCCGGCCTCGCGGGCCGCGGAGATCAGCGGGGCGGGCGGGCCCGAGGGCGAGCTGGGCACCAGCCAGCGCTGCATCGGCTCCAGCAGGGCGGGGCCCGCGGACAGCGCCAATGAGGCGCCGAGGAAGCCGCGGCGGCCCAGCATCAGGTCGCTGCGGGAGAACTCGTTGATCAGCTGGACGGTCTGCGGCCCGGCCCACGGCAGGTCCACGTCGCCGCCGGCCGGGGGCTGGTGGGCGGAGCGCAGTCCGAGGTCCTCGACCGCGACGACACAGCCGAAGCGCTCGGAGAACAGCTCGGACAAGATGCGCGGGATCGGCTCGCGCGGCTGCTCGCCGTCGAGCCAGCGGCGCACCCGGGAGGTGTCGGTGCTGACGTGATGGGCACCCATCAGGCGTGCCCGGCGGTTGACTTGGCGCGCCAACTCGCCCTTGGACCAGCCACTGCGCACGAACCATGAGTTCAGTTGCGCGTTGGGCTCTTTCTCCACTGTGGCGCCCACGGCCAAAGCCCCCATCCCGCTTCCGTCAGACCCCTGGATACCAGGGTCTGTTGAGTCCTGTCGCCTGTATCCCGGGATCGGCTCCCGGCCGATCGTGCGGTACGCGGATGCCCGCGGCATATCCCGGAGTGCATCAGGAGTGCGCTCGGGACTCATCAACTGAACGTAGTCCTACGGTTACCCATCCAGCGACCGCTCTTGGGGAAACGCCACCATTCGCCACCCCTTCGAATGAACCCGACTCCCGTTGCAGACGATTCACTTGACACACGCGGATCGGATGAGGTCAGGCGGGTGCGTAACCATCGGCAGCGGCGATCCGTTGGAGGTGTCATGGTGTTCACGATCGGCGGCATGCGGGAGATCCGGGAGATCCGGCAGCAGCGGACCGGCGTGCGAAACGCCGCGCGGATGGGGGCGCTCATCGGCGCACGCACCGGCGCGCGACGCAGATCGCACGCCGCGATGTGCCTCAACGTAGCGGAGTACGCCGGGCTCTGCGGCTGGGCCGTGGTGCCCGGCGCGCGGGCTGTTCGGGGCGGTGGCGCCTGCTCGTGCGGGGACGACGGCTGTACGGCGCCGGGCGCGCATCCGCTCGCCTTTGCCGGTGAGATCCCGGCCGGGGCCGCCCTGGAGGAGGCCGCCGAGGCGTGGGCGCGGGTGCCGGGGGCGGCGGTGCTGCTGCCGGTGGGCCGCTCGTTCGACGTCATCGAGGTGGCCGAGGCGCCCGGCCGCCGCGCTCTGGTCCGGCTGGAGCGGATGGGGCTGGGTCTCGGCCCGGTGCTGCTCACCCCGACCGGGCGCGCGCAGTTCCTGGTGGCCCCCGGCGCCGCCGCCGAGCTGCCCCACCTGCTCTACCGGACGGGCTGGGACGACGCCCGGCTCGACCTGCGCTGTCTGGGCCCCGGTGACCATGTCACCGCTCCCCCCTCCGACCTGGGCGGCCTCGGCCCGGTCCGCTGGCTCCGCGAACCCCGCCTCGACGCCAGGCCCCAGCTCCCGGAGGCCCGGCTGCTCCTGGGCACGCTGGCGTATGCCAGCCACCGGGAAGGTGTCTCCGCGTAGGGCGCGGGGGCAGGGACTCCGGGCCGGGGGTCCTGGTACGGGTGAGGGGCCCCGCCTGATGGCGGGGCCCCTCACCCGTACCAGGACCGGGGGTGGGACGGGTCCGGCTACTCCCCGATCAGCGCGTCCACGAACGCCTCGGGTTCGAACGGGGCCAGGTCGTCCGCTCCCTCGCCGAGGCCCACCAGCTTGACCGGCACGCCCAGCTCGCGCTGGACGGCGACGACGATGCCGCCCTTGGCGGTCCCGTCGAGCTTGGTGAGCACGATGCCGGTGATGGCGACCACCTCGGCGAAGACCCGGGCCTGGACCAGGCCGTTCTGGCCGGTGGTGGCGTCGAGGACCAGCAGCACCTCGTCGACCGGGCCCTGCTTCTCCACCACCCGCTTGACCTTGCCCAGCTCGTCCATCAGGCCGGTCTTGGTGTGCAGCCGGCCGGCGGTGTCGATGAGCACGGTGTCGGCGCCCGCCGCGATGCCTTCCTTCACCGCGTCGAAGGCCACCGACGCGGGGTCGCCGCCCTCGGGGCCGCGGACCGTACGCGCGCCCACCCGCTCGCCCCAGGTCTGGAGCTGGTCGGCGGCGGCGGCGCGGAAGGTGTCGGCGGCGCCGAGCACGACGCTGCGGCCGTCGGCGACCAGCACCCGGGCGAGCTTGCCGGTGGTGGTGGTCTTGCCGGTGCCGTTGACCCCGACGACCAGCACGACGGCCGGGGTCTCCTCGTGGCTCTCGGTGCGCAGGGTGCGGTCGAAGCTGGGGTCGACGAGGGTGATGAGTTCTTCCCGCAGCAGGGTGCGCAGCTCCTCCGGGGTCCTGGTGCCGAGCACCTTCACCCGGGTGCGCAGCCGGCCGACCAGTTCCTGGGTGGGGGTGACGCCGACATCGGCGGTGATGAGGATGTCCTCGATCTCCTCCCAGGTCTCCTCGTCCAGCCGCTCCCTGGACAGCAGGGCCAGCAGGCCCTTGCCCAGCGAGTTCTGCGAGCGCGAGAGCCGGGACCGCAGCCGGATCAGGCGGCCGGCCGCCGGTTCGGGCAGCTCGATCGCGATCGGCGCCCGTGCCTCCTCGGGCGCCTCCGGGGCGGCGGTCCCGCCGGGCAGCGGGACTTCTTCGATGGTCCGGCGGGGTTCTTCCCGCGGGGTTTCGGCCTCGTCCCCGACCTGCGGTTCGGCTGGAGGCTTGGTGATCGTCGGGGCGCTCGGCGGCGGGGGCGGCAGCTGCTGCTTCTTGCGGCGGCTGCCGACCACCAGCCCGCCGGCCCCGAGAAGCACGACCACGGCGATGACGACGACAAGGATCACAATTTCCATAACCACCCCAGTATCTGCCTTTTATTGCCGCGGCCTCGCCTCCGGCCGCTGAGACCCGGTGTGGACGTACGACAGGCCGGGCAGACCTTAGCCCATCTCCTCCAGGCTCTTCCCCTTGGTCTCCTTGACGAAGCGCAGCACAAAGGGGATGGAGGCGACCGCGAAGCCCGTGTAGATGACATAGGTGCCCGAGAGATCCCAGCTCGCCAGGCTCGGGAAGCTCGCGGTGATCGCCCAGTTGGCGATCCACTGGGCGGAGGCGGCCACTCCCAGCGCGGCCGCGCGGATCTTGTTCGGGAACATCTCGCCGAGGAACACCCAGACCACCACGCCCCAGGACAGGGCGAAGAAGAGCACGAAGACATGGGCGGCGACCAGTGCGACCGTGCCCTGCAGATTGGGCAGGGTCGCGCCGTGCTTGTAGGAGAAGGCCCACGCCTCCAGGGCCAGGGAGACCGCCATGCCGACCGAGCCGATCAGGGCCAGCGGCCGCCGGCCGATACGGTCGACGAAGAGGATCGCGATCACCGTACCGATGATGTTCACGATCGAGGTGGTGAAGGAGTACAGGAACGAGCTGCTGGGGTCGATGCCGACCGACTGCCACAGGGTCGAGGAGTAGTAGAAGGCCACATTGATGCCGACGAGCTGCTGGAAGGCGGACAGGCCGATGCCGATCCAGACGATCGGCAGGAAGCCGAACCGGCCGCCCAGCAGATCGCGGAAGCTCGCCTTGTCGTCACGCCTCATCGCGGTGTTGATCTCGGCGACGCGGGCGTCGAGGTCGACATGCCCGCCCTCGACGTCGGCGAGCACCGAGCGGGCCTCGTGCTCGCGGCCGACGGTGAGCAGATAGCGCGGGGATTCGGGGATGGCGAAGGACAGCAACCCGTAGATCACCGCGGGGACGACCATCACGCCGAGCATCAGCTGCCAGGCTTCCAGGCCGAGGATGTGGCCCCGCTGGTCGCCGCCGGCTCCGCGCAGTATGGCGTAGTTCACCAGCTGGGAGACGGCGATGCCGAGCACGATGGCGGCCTGCTGGAAGGAGGCCAGCCGGCCGCGGTAGGCGGGCGGGGAGACCTCGGCGATGTAGGCGGGGCCGATGACGGAGGCCATGCCGATCGCGAAGCCGCCGATGATCCGCCAGAAGGAGAGCTCCCACAGGGCGAAGGGCAGCGCCGAGCCCACCGCGCTGATCACGAACAGCGTGGCGGAGATCTTCATGCAGCGGATGCGGCCGATGCGGTCGGCGATCCGGCCGGCCACCGCGGCGCCGATGGCCGAGCCGATCAGCGCGATGGCGACGACCTGCGCCAGCGGCGCGGAGCCGATGCCGTACTTGCTCCGGATGGCTTCGACGGCGCCGTTGATCACCGAGCTGTCGTAGCCGAAGAGGAAGCCTCCCATGGCGGCGGCGGCGGCGATGAAGATGACGCGGCCGAGGTGCTCGGGCGGCGACGGTTTCGGACCGGTGGCCGCTGTTGTCCTGATGGTCGTCAAGGGGGTCCTCCTCGGGCTCGGCGTTGAGCCCTCACATGAGGGTCTGGATCTTCAAGTGTTGGCCGAGCTCTTCCCGGCCACCACTCGAACGTCTCGGCAGAGTCGCGCAGACTATGCCGACGGATCCCGCTGTTCCCTCAGACGGGCTGCCGCTTGCCGTGCCTCAGCCGCTGGCTGATCACCTTGGACACCCCGTCGCCCTGCATCGAGACGCCGTACAGGGCGTCGGCGACCTCCATGGTGCGCTTCTGGTGCGTGATGACGATCAGCTGGGAGCTCTCCTGGAGCTCCTCCATGATCCGGATCAGCCGCTGCAGATTGGTGTCGTCCAGCGCCGCCTCGACCTCGTCCATCACATAGAACGGGCTCGGCCGCGCCTTGAAGATCGACACCAGCATCGCCACCGCCGTCAGCGACCGCTCGCCGCCGGACAGCAGCGACAGCCGCTTGACCTTCTTGCCGGGCGGCCGGGCCTCGACGTCCACCCCCGTGGTGAGCATGTTGTCGGGGTCGGTGAGCAGCAGCCGGCCCTCGCCGCCGGGGAACAGCCGGGAGAACACTCCCTCGAACTCCCGGGCGGTGTCGTGGAAGGCCGCGCTGAACACCTGCTCGACCCGCTCGTCCACGTCCTTGATCACCTGGAGCAGGTCGGCGCGGGTCTTGCGCAGGTCCTCCAGCTGCTCGGTGAGGAACTTGTGCCGCTCCTCCAGCGCCGCGAACTCCTCCAGCGCCAGCGGGTTGACCTTGCCGAGCTGCGCGTATGCCTTCTCCGCGGCCCGCAGCCGCTTCTCCTGGTCGGCGCGTACATAGGGAACGGGCTGGTTGCGGGCGGCCCCCGGGTCGTCGGGCAGGATCTCGCCCTCGGCCGGCGGGGACGGCGGCACCTGCTGGTCCGGGCCGTATTCGGCGACCAGCCCGGCGGGCTCCATGCCGTGCTCCTCCAGCGCCTTGGCCTCCAGCTGCTCGATGCGCATCCGCTTCTCGGCGCCCAGCACCTCGCCCTTGTGGACGTCGCCGGTGAGCCGGTCGAGTTCGCTCTTCAGCTCACGGCCGCGGCGGCGCTCGGTGCCGAGCGCCGCCTCCCGCTGGGTCCTGGCCTCTTCCGCCGCGGCGCGCTCGGCCTCGGCGCGGCCCAGCGAGACCTGTACGCATTCCAGCAGGCCGCGGGCGCCGGCCACCACGGCGGCGGCCACCGAGGCCTCGTACGCCAGCCGGGCCCTGCGCTGCTCGGCCCTGGCCCTGGTCTCGCGTTCGGCGCGGGCGGCCCGGTCGAGTCCGTCGGCGCGTCCGGCCAGGCCCTTGACCCTTTCCTCGTGGGTACGCACCTGGAGGCGGGCCTCCATCTCGGTCTGCCGGGCGTTGGCGCCGTCGGCGGCGAGGCGGTCGCGGACGAACGTGTCCGGTTCCTCGTCGCCGGGCTCCTCCTGGGCCTCGCTCAGCCGGTAGGACAGCTCTTCGAGTTCCTCCCGCGCGGCGGCCCGCGCCTCCTCGGACCGTACGACGGCCGCCGCCGCCCGGTCGGCCTCGCCGGCCGCGGCACGCGCCTGCCCGCCGAACCGGCCGAGCTGCTGGGCGACCGACGACTTCTCCTTCTCCGCGGCCCGCCGCCGCTGCCCCAGCTCCTCCACCGTCCGGGCGGCGGCGGCCCGCCGCTCCTTGGCCGCCTGCTGCTGCTCGGCCAGCCGGCCGCACAGCTCCTCCAGCCGGACATGCTCGGCGGTGGCCTCGTCGACCTGGGCCTGCACCTCCAGCAGACTGGGCGCCTTGGCCGAACCGCCCTGGGCGAGGTGGGCGGCCAGCACATCGCCCTCGGCGGTGACCGCGGTCAGCGCGGGATGCCGTATCACCAGCGCCTCGGCGTCGGCCAGCGAGTCGACCACCGCGGTGCCGGCCAGCAGCCGCCGTACGGAGCCGCTCAGTTCCTCGGGTGCGGCGACCAGGTCGGCCGCCCAGCGCGCGCCGGCCGGCAGGCGCGGCGGCTCACCGGCCGGCCCGGAGTGGGCCGGCTCGACGTGGGGGGCGCCGGCCAGCAGCAGGGCGGCGCGCCCGGCGTCGTCCTTGCGGAGCAGCCGCAGCGCCTCGGCCGCGGCGGAGGGGCCGGTGACGGCCACCGCGTCGGCGGCCGCGCCGAGAGCGGCAGCGACCGGGATCTCGTAGCCGGGGGTGACCCTGAGCAGGGCGGCGGCCGAGCCGAGCACCCCGGCGGGGCGCTCGCCGTCGTCGCCGAGCAGCGCTCCGGTGCCGTCCTTGCGGCGCAGCGCGGGGGCGAGGGCGTCGCGGCGGGCGGCGACGGCGGCGCGCCGGCGTTCGGCGCCGGTGGCCGCTTCGCGGGCCGCGCTGAACTCCTCCTCGGCGGCGGCCTGCTCGGCGCGGGCGGCCTCGTAGCGGGCTTCCAGCTCGGAGTCGTCGGCGTCGAGGCCCTCGACCTGGGCGCGCAGTTCCTCGTAATCGGCCTGCGCGGACTCGGCGCGGTCGCGGGCCTCGTCGCGGGCGGCGGTGAGCCGGCCGATCTCGGCCTCGGCGGCGGCGGCCTTGGAGCGGGCGGCGTTGACCTGGCCGTTGAGCCGGGCCAGTCCCTCGCGGCGGTCGGCGATGGCGCGGGCGGCGGCCTTGAGCCGGGTCTCCTCCTCGGCGAGGCGGTGTTCGAGTTCGGCGCGGTGGTCGACGGTGTCGTCCAGGGCACGCTGGGCGGCGTCGAGGGCCTCGGTGAGTTCCGCCTCCTGCTCGCGGATGCGCTCGGCCTCGCGTTCCATGTCCTCCGGGTCGCGGCCCCTGCGTTCCTCGGCGGGCTGGCCGGTGGCGTGCCGGTGACGCTGTTCGGCCAGGCCGATGGTGCCGCGGACCCGTTCGGACAGCTGGGACAGCGCGTACCAGGTGGCCTGGGCGTCGTTGACCCGCGGGGTGAGGGCGCGGACCTGCTCCTCCAACCGTGCCTCGCGGCGCAGCGCGTCGGCGAGTTCGGCCTCCACCGTGTCCCGGCGCTGCTTGAGCGCGGCCTCGTCGGCGACCTCGGCGCGCAGCGCCTCCCGCAGGGTCACCAGGTCGTCGGCGAGCAGCCGCAGCCGGGCGTCGCGCAGATCGGCCTGGATGACGGCGGCGCGGCGGGCGACCTGGGCCTGACGGCCGAGCGGTTTGAGCTGGCGGCGCAGTTCGCCGGTGAGGTCGCTGACCCTGGCCAGATTGGCCTGCATGGCATCCAGCTTCCGCAGCGCCTTCTCCTTGCGCTTGCGGTGCTTGAGGACGCCGGCCGCCTCCTCGATGAACGCGCGGCGGCCCATCGGGTCGGCGTGCAGCACCGAGTCCAGCTGGCCCTGGCCGACGATGACGTGCATCTCCCGGCCGATGCCGGAGTCGGACAGGAGTTCCTGGATGTCGAGCAGCCGGCAGGTGTCGCCGTTGATCTGGTATTCGCTGCCGCCGTTGCGGAACATGATCCGCGTGATGGTGACCTCGGTGTACTCGATCGGCAGTACGCCGTCGGAGTTGTCGATGGTCAAGGACACCTCGGCGCGGCCCAGCGGGGGGCGGCCGGTGGTGCCGGCGAAGATGACGTCCTCCATCTTGCCGCCGCGCAGCGACTTGGCACCCTGCTCGCCCATCACCCAGGACAGCGCGTCCACCACATTGGACTTGCCGGACCCGTTGGGGCCGACGACGCAGGTGATTCCGGGTTCGAAGCGCAGCGTCGTCGCCGAGGCGAACGACTTGAAACCGCGCAGCGTGAGGCTCTTGAGATGCACGCCGGTCGACTCTACTAGGGCTGCTCGGTTTCACCGCTGAATGTGCAGGGCACACCAGACGTAGAGCAGGGCCGTTCAGGGTAAGCACGGTGGTACGGGAGGCGTGGCACAGACGAACAACAGGGGACGACACAGCGGTGGGAAAGACGAAGGGACGCCGAGGCGTCCCTTGCACCACTGTCTCACGCGGTGTCCGCGACACCCGTCCGGCCGAACGGACCGGATCAGGCGGGTACGGGCTCCGCGCGAACTACGTCGAGGCTGCTGAGCAGCGACTCTTCATGCGACGCGACAGACAGCGCGTCGTTCTCAGCCTGCATCCGGTTGAGCTCGGATTCCAGGTCCTGAACGCGCTGCTGCAGCCTTCGCATCTCGGCGAGGAGTCGCGGGTCGGGACCGCCGACGTAACCGAGAAGCGCCTTTGCCATGATGGATGGTCCTCCACGCTGAGTGACCGACCGAAAGCGGTATGGTCGTGGGTGAGGGTGTGTTCGCTCCCGCACAGGGTGTTGTGAATACTCCACGGCCGCCGCTTGTCATTCCTCGGGGCCGCGATGCGCGGGGCTTTTAGCGTCTCACCATTTCAGGGGACGGTCAACACGATCACAGCTCAGCCGTCGGGTCCGCCTCAGAAAACACGGCGCCGACCGCGCCGTGGGCTACTCGTCGGGCTTCGAGATCATCCTCGATGGGGGCAGCCTGACACGGCATCCGCCGGATGGCAACAGGTTGTGTTCAGCGAATCTCGAATCGCTGATAACCGCCTCGGGGCACCCCCCAGATTTCGGTCACTCCGTCGACCCGGCCGGGCGTGTCGCCCTCCCGCAGCCAGTCGAGCAGGAGTTCGCACCGATCACGCGGACCCTCGGCCACCACCTGCACCCGGCCGTCCTCCAGATTGCCCGTGTAGCCCGACATACCGCCGATCCGCAGCGCCGTCTCCCGGGTCCACCAGCGGAACCCGACACCCTGCACCCGGCCGCGCACCCAGGCGGTGAGCCGGACATTTTCGTTCATGTACGCACGCTATCCCCCCGGTTCCGGATGGATCACATCGCCGGCGGGCGCGATTCGCTACAGTCGCCCACCGACGGGATTTCACTCGTTCGGGCTACGGCCCGGGCAGTACCGGAAGCAGTGAGGAGCGCGGTACATGGGGCGACACAGCCGTCATGCGCAGCCGGCAGCACCGCAGCCCGGCCCCCGCGGCCACCGGGGGCGGCGCAAGCACCACCCGGTGCGTACGGGGTTGTTGGCGTCGTCCGCGGCGATGGCGGTGGGCGCGGTCGCGGCCTCGTCCGGGCTGCTGTCCGGTGTGACCGGCCAGCTGCCCCACCGGGACGGTGAGGGCGGCCGTCTTCAGGCGGGCCAGGCGGACGGCCCCGGCCCCGCCCCCGCGGCGCCCGGCAGCGACATACCCTCGCCGCTCGGCGGGAGCACCACCCCGGCCGGCGGCCCCACCACCGCGCCCGGCGCCTCGCCCGCGGCCACTCCCGGCGGCAAGGCCGCCACCCCGCGCCCCAGCGCCTCGCCGCGCGGCACCACCGCCCCCGCGGCGCCGACCAAGCCCCCGGCCCCGACGCCCACCCGCACCACCGCGGCGCCGACCACCCCGGTGGTGACGCTCGCCCCGGCCAGGACCGCGCCCGCCGAGACACCGGTGTCCTCCGACGCGGTGACCGCCGCCCGCGCCCAGATCCTCTCGCTGGTCAACGACCAGCGCGCCACGGCCGGCTGCAAACCGCTGACCGCCAGTGCGGACCTGGACCAGCTCGCGCAGAACTTCAGCGACGACATGGCGGCCCGCGGCTTCTTCGACCACACCGATCCCGACGGCCACACCCCCTGGGACCGCGCCAAGGCGCTCGGCATCACCAACCTCGGCGGCGAGAACATCGCCCGCGGCCAGGCCGACGCCCAGGCGGTCATGGACGCCTGGATGAACAGCCCCGGCCACCGCGCCAACATCCTCAACTGCGACTACACCACCCTCGGCGTGGGCATCCACTTCGGCACCGGCGGCCCTTGGTGGACGCAGGACTTCGGCTTCTGAGCCGGGGATTACCCTGGCTGCATGAGCGAGCCGACCGGGGACGCCACAGCGGGCGGGCAGGACGGCGCGGCGCCGTCGGAGCCGTTCGACGTGTTCGCGCGGAACTGCCCCTCGCGCGGCGCCCTGGAGCATGTCACCGGGCGCTGGGGCGGTCTGACGCTGTGCGCGCTGGCCGGCGGCACGCTGCGCTTCAACGAACTGCGCCGCCGGGTGGACGGGATCAGCGAGAAGATGCTCTCCCGTACGCTCCAGGCGCTGGAGCGCGACGGCCTGGTGGTCCGGGAGGCGCGGCAGGCCCATCCCCCGCACGTCGAGTACCGGCTCAGCCCGCTCGGCGAGGACACCGCGCGGCGGCTGCGTGCGCTGATCGACCTGGTGGAGGGCCGGATGCCGGATGTGCTCGCGGCCCGGGGCTGCTACGACAGGGCGCGCGGCACCGGCTGACAGTGCGGGCAGAAGTAGCTGGAGCGGTTCATCCAGGAGCGGCGGCGGATCGGGGTGCCGCAGCGCCGGCAGGGTTCGTCCTCCCGGCCGTACGCGTCCAGCGAGCGGTCGAAGTAGCCCGACTCGCCGTTCACGTTGACGTACATGCTGTCGAAGCTGGTGCCGCCGGCCGCCAGCGCGGCGCCCATCACCTCGCGGACGTGCGTGAGCAGTTCGGCGGTCCGCGGGCGGTTCAGTGACGCGGTCGGGCGGT
Source organism: Streptomyces polygonati (assembly GCF_042650325.1). Classification (NCBI taxonomy): domain Bacteria; kingdom Bacillati; phylum Actinomycetota; class Actinomycetes; order Kitasatosporales; family Streptomycetaceae; genus Streptomyces; species Streptomyces polygonati. Next base: position 118,955 of record NZ_JBHSBB010000005.1, read on the forward strand.
CGTAGTGCAGCTTGCTGCGCCACAGCGCCTCGTCGGCGTAGATGTTGCCGACGCCGCTGATCAGCGACTGGTCGAGCAGCGCGCGCTTGATGGTGGTGCGCTTGCGGCGCAGCGCCGCGTGGAAGGCGTCGTCGTCGAAGGCCGGGTCGATCGGGTCGCGGGCGATGTGGGCCAGCGGCTGCGGCAGCTGCTCCGGGTCGCCCGGCACCGTGTCGTGCAGCGAGAGGCCGCCGAAGGTCCGCTGGTCCACGAACCGCAGGTCGTTGCCTTCGTCGTCGGCGAAGGTGAAGCGGACCCGCAGATGGGTCTCGGCGGGCGCGTCCACCGGGCGGATCAGGAACTGCCCGCTCATGCCGAGGTGGGCGACCAGTGAGAGGTCGTCGCTGACCGGCAGCCAGAGGTACTTGCCCCTGCGGTGGGCCTCGCCGAGTACGGTGCCGCGCAGCGTCTTCGCGAAGTCCTCCGGGCCGGCCGCGTGGCGGCGTACGGCGCGGGGGTGCAGCACGGTGACGTCGTCGACGGGCCGGCCGCTTGCCCAGCGGGCCAGGCCGCGCCGGACGACTTCGACTTCCGGCAGTTCGGGCACGGCGGCTCTCCTTCTCCTGGCGTTGTCCTGGCGTTGCCCCGGCAGAAGCGGGTGCGCCCCGCAGCGGTGCGCCGACCCGCGGGACGGCACCGCCCCGAGGGGGCAGTCGCGGTCGGATCCGGGCCACCGGCCGGTGGCCGGTTGCCCGCGCGGTTCCCCGCGCCCCTCACGGGGCGCCACGCGGCGCCAGCCGCACCTGGACAACAGCCCCGCGCCCCTGCGGAGCGCAACCCGGAGGAGCACTACCCGAAGGGGCGCGGGGGTCAGCCGGCGGCCGGGGTGGCCGTCTTCCGGATGCTGCGCCAAGCCGCCTCAGCGGCTTGCTGCTCCGCTTCCTTCTTGCTGCGGCCGGTGCCGGTGCCGTACTCGACACCACCGACGCGGGCGGCAGCCGTGAAGGTCTTCTCGTGGTCGGGGCCGGATTCGGTGACACCGTATTCGGGGACGCCGAGACCTTCGGAGGCGGTGAGTTCCTGCAGGGAGGTCTTCCAGTCCAGGCCGGCGCCGAGATTGGAGGATTCCTCGATCAGGGGGTCGAAGAGACGGTGGACGAGTTCGGAGGCCGCGTCGAGACCCTGGTCGAGATAGACCGCCCCGATCACCGCCTCCAGGGTGTCCGCGAGGATCGATGCCTTGTCCCGGCCGCCGGTTCCCTCTTCGCCCCGGCCGAGCCGGATGAACGCGCCCAGGTCGAGCCCGCGGCTGACCCCTGCCAGGGCCCGCGAGTTGACCACCGCGGCCCGCAGCTTGGCCAGTTGGCCCTCGGGCAGGTCGGGGTGGGTGCGATAGAGGGTGTCGGTGACCACCAGGCCGAGCACGGAGTCCCCGAGGAACTCCAGTCGCTCGTTGGTGGGCAGCCCGCCGTTCTCGTAGGCGTACGAACGGTGGGTCAGCGAACGCACCAGAAGGGCGGGTTCGAGGTGATACCCGAGCCGCCCTTCCAGAAGCGTGTGGGACGAGGCTTTGTCCGCGGCCTTCGGCGACACCGATGCGTCTGACGTGGAGGACACTGAGCCTGTCACCTGCCGATCAGACCTCGAGGACCTGACGGCGGTTGTAGGTGCCGCAGCTCGGGCACGCGATGTGCTGGAGCTTCGGCTCGTGGCAGCGCTCGCACGCCACCAGGCTCACGGGCGCAGCCTTCCACTGCGAACGGCGGTGGCGCGTGTTACTGCGCGACATCTTCCGCTTCGGAACAGCCACGGCTACTTCTCCTGGTTCTTGTCGGCGTCGTCTCCGGCACCGTTCAGCGGGTTGGTGAGATCCTGCTTCAGATCCTGCAAGGCCGCCCAACGGATGTCGGTGACCTCATGGTGGTGGTCCGGGTCGTCCGCGAGCAGGGCCCCGCATTCGGAGCACAGGCCCGGGCAGTCTTCCCGGCACACCGGCTGCAGCGGCAGTGCGAGCACCACCGCGTCCCGCAGCACGGGTTCGAGGTCGAAAAGATCGTCCTCGAGTTCAAGCACGTCCTCGTCCTCGGCGTCGTCACCGGCTTCGTCCTTGCGGGCGGTCCTGGTGTCGGCGTCGGGGTAGGAGAACATCTCCTGGAAGTCCGCGTCCAGCTCGCGCCGGACCGGCTCCAGACACCTTACGCACTCCCCCGCCACCGGCGCGCGGACGGTGCCGGTGACCAGCACACCCTCCACGACCGACTCCAGGCGGAGCGCCAGCTCGACGGTGGCGCCTTCCGGTACCCCGATGACATCGATGATGCCGAGGTCCTTGGGGGCGGGCACCGAGCGGGAGACCTTCTTCATCGCGCCAGGACGACGACCCAGCTCGCGTGTGTCGAACACGAGCGGGGCATGGTGGTCGAGGCGGGTGTTCAGGGCTTCCTGCTTTCATCGGTACGACCTGTCCGCGCCCTTCGCGGGTGGGCAGGCCAAAGCGCCGGCGATTCACACGGCTGGAAGTGACAGGATACTGGACGCGCAGCCCCCGCCCAAACAGAACCGGGCCGGGGCCGGCGCGCGGCGCGCTCAGCGCCCCTGTTCCAGCTCCCGCAGCCGGTTGAGGTCGATCATGCCGGTGTCGAAGAAGCTGGTCTCGTCCAGCGCGGCGGGCTGCGGGACGTACCCGTCCTGCTGCTGGTACGGGAGCTGCGGCGGCTGCGGGGGGTAGCCCTGCTGGTCGTAGCCCTGCTGCGGGTAGCCGTACGAGGGGTCCTGCGGGTAGGCCTGCTGCTGTGCGTACGGATCGGCCGGGTATCCGGCCTGCGGTACGTACTCCTGCTGCTGGTCGTAGCCCTGCTCGGGCTGCTGCTGCTGCTCGTAGCCCGCCTGCTCCGGCACATAGCCGTAGGCGGCCGCCGGGTCCTGCGGGTAGCCGTAGGCGGGGTCGGTCTGCTGGGCCGGGACGGCGGGCGGCTCGTAGCCGTACTGGCTGAGCTCGGCCTGCTCCCGCGCCACCGGGGCGGCGAGTCCCGCCATGTAGTCGGCGTCGCTCTGCCGGTGGGTGCCGGTCTGCTCGCCGATGCCCTCGGCGGCGTCCGCGGCGGCCATCTGCGCGGCCAGGTCGTCGATCGGGTTGTGGCCGGTGAGCTTGAGCCGGCCGCGGCCGACCGCCTCCAGCGTCTTGCTGAGCACCGCCTCGAAGGCGCCGAGCTTGGTGTCCACGTACTCGTCGGCGCGGCGGCGCAGCGTCTCGGGGTCGGTGCTGCGCTCGGGGGCGTCCGGGTCGTCCTCGGCGTACTCCTGGCCGTACTGGTCCTCGGCGTAGGGGTCGCGGCCCAGCAGCTTCTCCCGGCCGCGGTCGACCGAGCCGATGGTCTTGGTGAGCACCACCTCGAAGTTGGCCAGTTTGCTGTCCACGTAGTCGTCGGCCTCGGCGCGGATCTCGTCCGCCTCGCGGCGTGCCTCGGCGACGATGCGCTCCGCCTCGTCCTGCGACTGGCGGGCGATCTGGGTGTCGGAGACCATCGAACCGCGTTCGGCGTGCGCCGACTCGATGATCCGCTGGGCTTCGGCGCGTGCCTCCTGGACCATCTGCTCGCGGCCCCCGAGCAGTTCCTCGGCCTGGGACAGCGAGGTCGGCAGCGCCGCGGAGACCTCGTCGAGCATGGCCAGCAGCTCGGCCCGGTTCACCACGCAGGAGGCCGACATCGGCATCGACCGGGCGCCGGCGACGGCTGCCGCGATCTCATCGAGCTTCTTCTGGACGTCCACGACGAAGACTCTACTGCTGCCGGAGCTTGGCGGTGAGCGCGTCCAGGACGGGCACCGGCACCAAGTGCGAGATGTCGCCGCCCCATTGGGCGACTTCCTTGACGAGGCTGGAGGACAGGAAGCTGTAGGCGGGATTGGTGGGGACGAAGAGGGTCTCCACGCCCGACAGGCCGATGTTCATCTGCGCCATCTGGAGCTCGTAGTCGAAGTCGCTGACCGCTCGCAGGCCCTTGACGATGGCCGGGATGTCGCGCTGCTTGCAGAAGTCCACCAGCAGGCCGTGGAAGGACTCGACCTTCACATTGCCGAGTTCGCCGGTGACCTCCTCGATGAGCGAGATCCGCTCGTCGATGGTGAACATGCCGTCCTTCGCCTTGTTGATCATCACGGCGACGTGCACGGTGTCGTACAGCCGGGCGGCGCGGGCGATGATGTCGAGGTGTCCGTTGGTGATGGGGTCGAAGGACCCCGGACAGACTGCGCGGCGCAAGAGTGGCTCCTCGCTCTCCGGACGGGTGCTGGGACTGAGGCTGCTGGAACTCATGGCGGCTCGTGTCGACTCGGGCGGGCTCATGACCCGGCGGTGACTTCGGCGGCGCGACCGTACCAAAGAGTCGCTTCGCCGTAGCGCCGGGAGCGCGAGCCCTCGAACCCGGGCGGCCAGTCGAAGGCACCGCCCCGGGTCCTGCGCTCAACGGTGACCAGCGCCCGGGCGGTCAGCCAGTCATTCGACCGGAGTGTGAGCAGGATCTCGCGGAGATCGTCGTCGGGGACGTCGTAGGGCGGGTCCAGGAACACCACGTCGTAGCGCGGCCCGGGGGCGGGTCCTGCCACCGTCTTCTCGGCCCGGCCGGTGCGGACCTCGGCGCCGGGCAGCCGCAGCGCGGTCACGTTCTCCCGCACCACCCGGGCGGCGCGCGGGTCGGACTCCACCAGCAGGACGTGCTCGGCGCCGCGGGACAGCGCCTCCAGCCCGACCGCGCCGGAGCCGGCGTACAGATCGAGGACGCGCGAGCCGTCCAGGGAGCCGCGCAGCGACTCCCAGGCGGAGAACATCCCCTCCTTGGCCCGGTCCGAGGTGGGGCGGGTTCCGGTGCCCGGCGGCACGGCCAGGCGACGCCCGCCGGCGGCGCCGGCGATCACACGGGTCATGAGGGGCTCACGGGCACGAGACTACCTCCCGGCCGGGCCCGGCCCCGATCCGCTCGCCCCCTGATCCGGGGGTCAGGGGTCCGCCCCCGCTACCCCTTGTCCAGGAACTCCTCGCGGTCCGCGTCCAGCAGGCTGTCCAGGGCGCTGCGCAGATCGGGGTGGGCGGCCAGCTCCGGGTCGGCGGCGACGACCGCGGTGGCCTCGTCGCGGGCGGCGGTGATGACGTCCTCGTCGTTCATGACGGTCAGCACCCGCAGCGAGGACCGGCTGCCGGACTGCGCCTGGCCCAGCACATCGCCCTCACGGCGCTGTTCGAGGTCGATCCTGGACAGCTCGAAGCCGTCGAGGGTGGCGGCCACCGCGTCCAGCCGGGCGCGGGCCGGGCCGGCCTCGGGCACCTCGGACACCAGCAGGCACAGCCCCGGCGCGCTGCCCCGGCCGACCCGGCCGCGCAGCTGGTGCAGTTGCGATACGCCGAACCGGTCGGCGTCCATGATCACCATCGCGGTGGCGTTCGGCACGTTCACGCCGACCTCGATGACGGTGGTGGCCACCAGGACGTCCACCTCGCCCTCCGTGAACCGGCGCATCACGTCGTCCTTGGCGTCCGGCGCCATCCTGCCGTGCAGCACCTCGACCCGGAGCCCGGCCAGCGGGCCGGCCGCGAGCTGCTCGGCGGTCTCCAGCACGGCCAGCGGGGGCCGGCGCTCACCGTCGTCGGCCGGCTGCTTCTTCCCGGCGCTCTTCGCGTTCTTCGTGCCTTCGGCGTCCCTGGGGTCCTTGGCGTCTTTGGTGTCCTTCACGTCCTCGTCGTCGCCGATCCGCGGGCACACCACATAGGCCTGATGACCGCCCTCGACCTCCTCGCGTACCCGCTCCCAGGCCCGGGCCAGGAAGTGCGGCTTCTCGGCGGCCGGTACGACATGGGTGGCGATCGGCGAGCGCCCGGCGGGCAGCTGGTCCAGGACGGAGGTCTCCAGGTCGCCGAAGACGGTCATCGCGACCGTCCGGGGGATCGGGGTGGCCGTCATGACCAGCAGGTGCGGCGGCTGGTCGGCCTTGGCCCGCAGCGCGTCCCGCTGCTCCACGCCGAAGCGGTGCTGCTCGTCCACCACCACCAGGCCCAGATCGTGGAACTTCACCTTGTCCTCGATCAGCGCGTGGGTGCCGATCACGATGCCGGCCTCACCGGTCACCAGGTCCAGCAGCGCCCGGCGGCGGGCCGCGGTGCCCATCGAACCGGTCAGCAGGACGACTTTGGTGCCGAGGTCGGAGCCGCCGAGCATGCCGCCCTGGGCCAGCTCGCCCATCATCTCGGTGACCGATCGGTGGTGCTGCTGGGCCAGCACCTCGGTCGGCGCGAGCATGGCGGCCTGGCCGCCGGTGTCCACCACGCCGAGCATCGCGCGCAGCGCCACCAGCGTCTTGCCGGAACCCACCTCGCCCTGCAGCAGCCGGTGCATCGGGTGATCGGTGGCCAGGTCGGCGAAGATCTCCGCGGTGACCGCGCGCTGGCCGTCGGTCAGGGTGAAGGGCAGTTTCGCGTCGAACGCGGCCAGCAGCCCGTCTCCCGCCGGCCGGCGCGGTACGGCCGGCAGCGCCGACTCGTCGGCCCTCCTGCGGGCCAGCGCCACCTGGAGGACGAACGCCTCGTCCCACTTCAGCCGCTTCCTGGCGGTCTCGATGTCGGCCTTCGTACCGGGCCGGTGGATCTTCTCCAGCGCTTCGGGCAGCGGCGCCAGATCGCGGCTGGCGCGCAGCGCGTCCGGCAGCGGCTCCCCCACCCCGGCCCACGCCAGGCCGCCCAGCGAGTCCAGCGCGGTCTCCACGGCCTGCGCGATCTGCCAGGAGGTGATCTGCTTGACCGCCGGATACAGCGGGATCAGCCGGTTGGCGAAGGCGTCCACCGCCTCCTCGCCCTCGTCGGCGTCCAGCAGCTGGTAGTCGGGGTGCGCGAGCTGCCGGGTGCGGTTGAAGACGGACACCTTGCCGGAGAACATCCCGCGCCGGCCGGGGATCAGCCGGTGGGCGTGCGCGTGCGCGGCCTTGCTGAAGAACACCAGGGTGAGCGAGCCGCTGCCGTCGGTCACCACCACTTCCAGGCGTACGCCCGAACCCCGGCCGTACGTCCGCTTGTCCGCTTTCGCGATCTGCGCGACCACGGTCACGTACTCGTCCACCGGCAGGTCGGCCAGCCGCGTCAGCTCCCCGCGCTCGGCGTACCGCCGCGGGTAGTGATGCAGCAGGTCTCCGACGGTGCGCAGGCCCAGGTGCTCGTCCAGCACCTTCGCGGTGCGATCGCCGACGAGCTTTCTCAGTGCTTCGTCCAAGGGGTTGCCGCTCATCCCGCCCATCCTCGCGCACGGCGCCGACAATCCGGCGCAGGTCCGCTACTCCACCCCCATCAGCAGCGGTACCGACTGCCTGCCGCCCTCGTAGGTGACCGTGTCCACCGCCAGGTGGACCTCGCGGACGTGGGACTCGATGCGCGGGGCCAGGTCGGCGGGGGCGGTGGCGCCCGGGATGAGGGTGACGAGTTCGCCGCCGGCGGCCAGCATGCGGTCGAGCACGGTGACCGCGGTGGCCGCGAGGTCGGAGCCGATGACGGCCACGTCGCCGTCGATGAGGCCGAGGACGTCGCCGGCCTGGCAGACGCCGGCCATGGTCCAGGAGCGGTGCTCGGCGACGGCGAGTTCGGCGTAGCGGGTGGCGCCGGCGGCGGAGGTCATGGCGACGACGTCCTCGTCGAAGTGGCGGGAGGCGTCGTGGACGGCGAGGGCGGCCAGGCCCTGGACGGCGGAGCGGGTGGGGATGAGGGCGACCCGGACGCCGTCGGCGCGGGCCTGCTCGGCGGCGGCGCCGGCCGCGTGGCGCAGCTCGGCGTCGTTGGGCAGCAGGATCACCTCGCGGGCGTGGGCGCGCCGGACGGCGGCGGCGATCTCGCCGCTGGCGGGCTGCTCACCGGGGCGTACGGCGACGACGGTCGCGCCGGCCTCGGCGCAGAGTCCGGCCAGGCCCTCGCCGTGGACGACGGCGACCACGGCCCGGCGGGCCCGCTCGGCGCCCCGGGGGCGGGTCTGCTCGCCGAAGTGGGAGACCCTGATCCGGTAGGGCCGCCCGGCCTCGATGCCCGCCTCGACGGCGGCGCCGACGTCGTCCACGTGGACGTGCACGTTCCACAGCCCGTCGCCGCCGACCACCACCAGTGAGTCGCCGAGGGCGTCCAGCCGGTCCCGGAGCCTGCGGACCGCGCTGTCGTCGGCCGATTCCAGCAGGAAGATCACCTCGAAGGCGGGACCGCCCGCGGCGAAGTGCCGTTCCTCCGTGCAGGCGGGCGCGGTCCCGTCCTGGTGCCCGCCCTCGTGCCCGTCCCTGCGCTCGTCCCCGTGCTCGTCCCCGTGCTCGGTGTCCCGCTCCGGGGCGAGGGCGTGCTCGTGGCGGAAGGACGTGCCGGCGCCGCCGGCCGCGCCCGGCACCGGGCCCAGCGGCGCCTGCCCGGTCACCGCTTCGCACAGCGCGCCGAGCACGGCCACCAGCCCGAGGCCGCCGGCGTCCACCACGCCGGCCCGGCGCAGCACGCCGAGCTGGCCCGGGGTGCCGGCCAGGGCGGCCAGCGCCCCGGAGTGGGCGGCACCGACCACCTCGGCGAGATCGCCGTCGGCGTCCTGGGCGGCCCGGGCCGCGCCGCTGGCGACGCTGAGCATGGTGCCCTCGACCGGCCGGGCGACGGCCTCGTACGCCGACCGGGCGGCGGCGAGCAGCGCGCGGCGCAGGGCGGGGGCGGGCAGGCCGCCGCCGGCGTCCACCGGGCCGGCCAGTTCCTCGTTCATACCGCGCAGCAACTGCGCCAGGATCGTCCCGGAGTTGCCGCGGGCGCCGATCAGGGCGCCGTGGGACATGGCGCGGAAGGCCTCGGGGAGGGTGGGCAACGGGCCGCCGGTGGTGGTTCCGTGGCCGTCGAAGACCGCCTCCACCGCCTGGGCGGCGGATTCCACCGTCAGATAGAGGTTGGTGCCGGTGTCGCCGTCCGCGACGGGATAGACGTTGATCGCGTCGATCTCCTCGCGGGCCCGCCCCAGCGCCTTGACCGAGAGTCGGCACCAGGCGCGCACCGCGGAAGCGTCGAGCGAGGGCGGCAACAGGTCCTCCTGGGACACCGGATCGTGGGGGCTGCTGCTGGTGAGGGTATCCATCCGCGCGGCGGGTCCCGGCCGTGGGCGGACCGGTCGGGAGCGGGCCGGGACCGTGGTAGTTTCGTTGTCCGGGAGCGGTCGTTGTATGCTGCTCCGGTTGCCCGGGGCTCTCTCGGGCTTTTCATCGTAAATGCATCTGAAGTCTTTGGAGTGTCCCGTGGCTGCCAACTGCGACGTCTGCGGCAAGGGGCCGGGCTTCGGCAACAGCATCTCCCACTCGCACCGCCGTACCCCGCGTCGTTGGAACCCCAACATCCAGCGCGTGCGTGCGGTCGTCGGGAAGACGCCGAAGCGGCTCAATGTCTGCACCTCGTGCATCAAGGCCGGCAAGGTCACGCGCTGATCTATACGGCGCGGTCGTCGTAGCAGCGCAGCCTTACGGCTACTGAAAGCCGATCCACCTCTGGGTGGGTCGGCTTTTCGGCATGCGTGTCCCGCCGGGCCGGAAGGTAGTGCCCGCCGGGACGCGGGGGTCAGCGCTGCCGCCAGCCGTGGTCCACCGGCCCGATGCCGGCGCCGAGCGCGAAGCCGGCCGCGACGGCGCCGGTCACATAGTCCTTGGCCAGTCCCACCGCGGCCGGCATGTCGTGGCCGAGCGCGAGATACGAGGCCAGCGCGCTGGCCAGGGTGCAGCCGGTGCCGTGGGTGTGCCGGTTGCCGTGGCGCGGGGCGCGGTACCAGTGCTCGTGCTCGCCGTCCGACAGCAGATCGACCGCCTCCGCCGTGTCCGGCAGGTGGCCGCCTTTGATCAGCGCCCAGCGCGGCCCGTACGCCAGCACGGCCCGGGCGGCGGTGCGCAGGTCGGCCTCCCCGGTGACGACGATCCCGGTGAGCTGGGTCACCTCGTCCAGATTGGGGGTGACCACGGTGGCGGCGGGCAGCAGCCGGGACCGTACGACCTCCAGTGCCCCGGGGTCGAGCAGCGGGTCGCCGTGCTTGGAGACCGCGACCGGGTCGACCACGACCGGCACGTTCCGTACGGCGGCCGATCCGGTGAGGAGTTCGGCGACCGCGGCGGTGACCGCGGCCGAGGAGAGCATGCCGGTTTTGACGGCCTGGACCCCGATGTCGTCGACGACGGCCTGGAACTGGGCGCGGATCGCCTCCACGGGCAGTTCCCAGGCGCCGTGCACGCCCAGGGAGTTCTGGGCGGTGACGGCGGTGACGACGCTCATGCCGTGCGCGCCGAGGGCGAGCATCGTCTTGAGGTCGGCCTGGATGCCGGCGCCGCCGCCGGAGTCGGAGCCGGCCACGGTCAGCACCCGGGCGGGCGGCCGCCGGTCCGCCGCGGCCTCGGCGGCGGTCACGGCTGCTCGCCGAAGTGGTCCCAGCCGCCGGCCTTCTCCCAGGGGGCGCCGTCCACGGTGACCTGCGGGACGCGGCCGGCCGGCGCCGAGGCCCCGCCGATGATCCGCCAGCGGGCGGGCAGTTTCACGTCCCGGGGGAAGGCCGCGACGATGGCGTGGTCCTCGCCGCCGGTGAGCACCCAGTGCAGCGGGTCGACACCGACGGCCTGGCCGATGTCGGACATCTGGGCGGGTACGTCGATGTCGGCGGAGCGCAGGTCGATGTCCACGCCGCTGGCGGCGGCGATGTGGCCGAGGTCGGCGACCAGGCCGTCGCTGACGTCGGTCATCGCGGTGGCGCCGAGTTCGGACGCGGCCGGCCCGGCGTCGTAGGGCGGTTCGGGGCGGCGGTGGGCCTCGACGAAGGCGCGCGGGGAGCGGAAGCCCCGGGAGAGCACGGCGAGTCCGGCGGCCGACCAGCCGAGCCAGCCGGTGACGGCGACGAGATCGCCGGGCCGGGCTCCCGACCGGGTGACCGGTGCCCGTCCGCGCAGATCGCCCAGCGCGGTGATGGCGACGGTGATGGTGTCACCGCGTACGACGTCGCCGCCGACCACCGCGGCGCCGGCCACCTGGCATTCGTCGCGGATGCCGTCCATCAGCTCGACCGGCCAGGTGGCGGGGAGTTCGGCCGGGACGACCAGGCCGAGCAGGACTGCGGTGGGCACCGCGCCCATCGCGGCGATGTCGGCGAGGTTCTGCGCGGCGGCCTTGCGGCCCACGTCGTAGGCGGTGGACCAGTCGCGGCGGAAGTGGCGGCCTTCGAGGAGTACATCGGTGGTGGCCACCACCCGGCGGTCGGGGGCGGCGATCACGGCCGCGTCGTCGCCGGGGCCGAGTTTGACCGCGGGGGTCGACGTGAGGCGAGAGGTCAGCTCCCTGATGAGCCCGAACTCCCCCAGCTCGCCCACAGTCCCCTTCATCACTTCGTCCCCTTCTGTCGTGACTGTCTCGACTGTCCCGGCGTCAGTGTCGGCGCCCGCCGCGGCGCCGGCCGGTTCCGGCGCGTGTTTCCCGTCAATACGGGGGTCAGGTACCGCGCGGGTCTCCCCGCTGTGCGCGACGACGCGATAACGTGGCGTCCCCCTTCCCACATGATCCTCGAAGCCGCCCTGGAGGTTCCGTGGTACAGGCGTACATCCTGATCCAGACCGAGGTCGGCAAGGCCTCGGCAGTAGCGGAGGTGATCTCCAAGATCGACGGAGTCATCCAGGCCGAGGACGTCACAGGTCCCTATGACGTCATCGTCCGGGCCCGGGCCGACACGGTCGACGAACTCGGCCGCATGGTGGTCGCCAAGGTCCAGCAGGTGGACGGCATCACCCGAACTCTGACCTGTCCGGTCGTGCATTTCTAGCCCCCCACCGAGCCCCTTTTCGGGTGCCCTACATATGCTCAGCCGGTGAGTTTCCACCGCCGGGCCCTACTGATCGCCGTGTCCGCCGTCGCATGTGTGTCCGCGGCGGCGGTCTACGCGTTCACCTCCGGTACCGATGAGCAGGTCGCCGTCCCGGTGCCCGACGCCCAGGTCGCCGGTTACTGCGCCGCGCTGCACGCGCAACTGCCGAAGAAGCTCAACGGTCTGTCCCGGCATGATCTCAAGCCGGATTCCGATCTGGTCGCCGGGTGGGGTCATCCGTCGGTGGTGCTGCGCTGCGGAGTGCCGCGGCCGGCCGCCGATGCCGACGCGGACACGGACGCCACCGAGGTGAACGGCGTGACCTGGTCGTTCGAGCAGAACGCCGACGGCAGCGTCCGGTTGACCACCACGCTGCGCAAGGCGTACGTGGAATTGACGCTGCCGCCGAAGTACGCGCACGACGCGAGTCCGCTGCTGGACCTGGCGGCTCCGGTCAAACACACCATCCCCGAGGGGATCTGAGTCGCCCCTCCGGGACGGTGTGCCCGAGCGGGGCTTCAGCGCAGCCCGGTGGCGCGGTTCAGCGCGGCCTGCAGCAGCCGGTCGATGAGTTCCGGGTAGCCGACGCCGCTCTCCTGCCACATCCGCGGGTACATCGAGATCGGCGTGAAGCCGGGCATGGTGTTGATCTCGTTGATCACGAACTCGCCGCTGTCCAGCAGGAAGAAGTCGGCCCGGACCAGGCCCTCGCAGGACGCCGCCTCGAACGCGGCGACGGCGAGGCGCCGTACCTCGGCGGTCTGCCGCTCGGTGAGCGGCGCGGGCACGATGCCCTCGGCGGCGTCGATGTACTTCGCGTCGAAGTCGTAGAAGTCCGACGCGGTGGCCGGCGGGATCTCGGCGGGGACCGAGGCGCGCGGGCCGTCCTCGAACTCCAGCACACCGCACTCGATCTCGCGACCGCTCAGCAGCGCCTCGATGATGATCTTGGGGTCGTGCCGCCGGGCCTCGATGACGGCCGCGTCCAGGTCGTCGGGCCCCTCGACCTTGCTGATACCGAGCGAGGAGCCGGCCCTGGCGGGTTTGACGAACAGCGGCCAGCCGTGCGCGCCGGCGAAGTCGGCGACCTTGCGCCGTACGGATTCCTCGCTGCGCTCCCACTCGCGCGGCCGGATCACCAGATACGGGCCGACGGCCAGCCCGAAGGAGGTGAAGATCCGCTTCATGTACTCCTTGTCCATACCGACGGCCGACGCGAGGACACCCGAACCGACGTAAGGGACGCCGGACAGTTCCAGCAGACCCTGCAGGGTGCCGTCCTCGCCGTAGGGGCCGTGCAGCATCGGGAAGACCACGTCGACCTCGCCGAGCACCTTGGGGACGGCGCCGGCCTCGGTGTAGACGACTTCGCGGCTGGCCGGGTCCACCGGCAGCGCCACGGCGCCCTCGTGGTCGGCGACCTGCTCGACGGTGGGCATCCGGCGTTCGGCGATGGCCATCCGCTCGGGTTCGTCGGCGGTGAGCGCCCAGCGTCCCTCGGTGGTGATGCCGATGGGCAGGACGTCGTACTTGTCGCGGTCGATGGCGCGCAGCACGCTGGCGGCGGTCACCACGGACACTCCGTGTTCGGAGCTGCGTCCGCCGAAGACGACGGCGACCCGCGGTTTGCGGTCGAACTTCTGCACGTTGCTCATATCGCCGTGACCTTACCGTTCCGGCTTCGCGGAGCGTGACATCAACTCCTTGACGGCCACCAGCGGTGGTTTCCCGTTGTGCACGATGTCGACCACCGTCTCGGTGATCGGCATGTCGACGCCGTGCCTGCGGGCGAGATCGGCCACCGACTCGCAGGACTTGACGCCCTCGGCGGTCCGGCTGGTGACGGCGATGGTCTCCGCCAGGCTCATGCCGCGCCCGAGGTTGTGGCCGAAGGTGTTGTTGCGGGACAGCGGCGAGGAGCAGGTGGCCACCAGGTCGCCCATGCCGGCCAGTCCCGCGAAGGTGTACGGATCGGCGCCCATCGCCAGGCCCAGCCGGGTGGTCTCGGCCAGGCCGCGGGTGATCAGCGACGCCTTGGTGTTGTCGCCCAGGCCCATGCCGCCCGCGATGCCGACCGCCAGCGCGATCACGTTCTTCACCGCGCCGCCGAGTTCGCAGCCCACCACGTCGGTGTTGGTGTACGGGCGGAAGTACGCGGTGTGGCAGGCGGCCTGGATCCGGCGGGCCACCGACTCGTCCCGGCAGGCGACCACGGACGCGGCGGGCTGCCGGGCGGCGATCTCGGGGGCGAGATTGGGCCCCGACAGCACGGCGATCCGGTCCGGTCCGGCCTTGGTGACGTCCTCGATGACCTCGCTCATCCGCTTGGCGGTGCCGAGTTCGACGCCCTTCATCAGGCTGACCAGCACCGCGTCCTGGCGCAGCAGCGGCGCCCAGTCGGCGAGGTTGGCGCGCAGCGACTGCGAGGGGACCGCCAGTATGACGAATTCGGCGTCCGCGGCCGCCTCGGCCGGGTCGGCGGTGGCGGTGACCGCGGCGGGCAGTTCGAGGCCCGGGAAGTACTCCGGGTTGGTGCGGGTGCGGTTGATGGTGTCGACGAGTTCCGGACGGCGGCCCCACAGGGAGACCTGGCAGCCGGCGTCGGCCAGCACCATGGCGAAGGCGGTGCCCCACGAGCCGGTGCCGTAGACCGCGCAGCGGGGCGTCACGCGCCCTCCCGTGCCTGCCTGGCGGCCTGGCGCGGATCGTAGAGGCCGGGGGGCGCGGGCTCGCCGCGCAGTTCGGCGAGGAGTTCCTTCACAGCGCCCATGATGGTCGCGGTGATCTCGCGCAGCACCTCGGCGGTGGGCTCCTTGCCGTACCAGGCGGCCAGGTCGACCGGGGGGCCGGCCAGTACGCGGTGCGTCTTGCGCGGCAGGAAGCTGGGCTTCTTCGCGTAGGGCGGCAGGAACTCGTTGCCTCCCCACTGGGCGATCGGGATGACGGGGGCCTGGGTGAGCAGCGCGACCCGGGCGACACCGGTCTTGCCGACCATGGGCCACAGGTCGGGGTCCCGGGTGAGGGTGCCCTCGGGGTAGAAGGCGACGCACTCGCCCTTCTCGACCGCCTCGATCGCGGCGCGGTAGGCGGCCGCCGCGTCGGTGGTGGCCCGGATGACCGGGATCTGGCCGGTGCCGCGCATGATGGCGCCGACGAAGAAGGGCTTGAACAGCGAGGCCTTGGCGAGGAAGCGCGGGACGCGGCCGGTGTTGTACTGGAAATGCGCATACAGCAGCGGGTCGAGGTAGGAGTTGTGGTTCACCGCCGTGAGGAATCCGCCTTCGGCGGGAATGTTCTCCATTCCGCGCCAATCACGCTTGAACAGCACAATGAGCGGCGGCTTCGCGATGGCGGCCGCCAGGCGGTACCAGAAACCGATTCTGCGGCGGGACACCCGGACTCCTCTTCGTTCGCTGGGGAACCGCGCAGGCGTCGCGGCTACGGAGGAGGGTACGCCCCCCTCTTTGCCGCCCTCCCGCCTCCATGGGCCTTCGCTGCCCCTTCGCCGATTCTCCGCCGATTCTCCGCCGTTTCTCCGCCGCGTCCCCGGCGCTTCCCGTCCCGCCGGCCGCGCACCCCGGGCGGTCCGCCGCGCGGGGCCCCTCCCACAATGGGGAGGTGGACGACGCGGGGTACAGG
This sequence comes from Streptomyces polygonati, assembly GCF_042650325.1. NCBI lineage: Bacteria > Bacillati > Actinomycetota > Actinomycetes > Kitasatosporales > Streptomycetaceae > Streptomyces > Streptomyces polygonati. Next base: position 134,434 of record NZ_JBHSBB010000005.1, read on the forward strand.
TGGTCGCTGGTGGTGCCGTTGAAGCCGCTGGCACTGGCCAAGAGCAGGCTGGCGGCGGCGGTGGGCGAGGTCCGGCCCGCGCTGGCGCTGGCGTTCGCGCTGGACACGGTGACCGCGGCGCTGGCCTGCGCCGAGGTGGCGGACGTCACGGTGGTCACCGATGACACGGTGGCGGGCGCGGAACTGGCCGGGCTGGGGGCTTTCGTGGTGGCCGACGAGCCGGCCGCGGGGCTGAACGCGGCGCTGCGGCACGGCGCCGCCCGGGTCAGGGACCGCGAGCCCGCGGCGGCGGTCGCGGCGCTGAACGGCGATCTCCCGGCCTTGCGGCCGGCCGAGCTGTCCATGGTCCTGCGGGAGGCCGTACGCGCCGGGAAACGCGCGTTCCTGGCCGATGCGGCCGGCGTGGGGACAACCTTGCTCACCGCGCCGCCCCGCCTGCCGCTCTCCCCCGCCTTCGGCGGCCCCTCCCGCGCCCGCCACCTGGCCTCCGGCGCCCACGAGATCACCCTCCCCGGGGTCCCCTCCGTGCGCCGAGACGTCGACACCGCCGACGACCTGCGCGCCGCGCTGGCACTGGGCGTCGGCCGGCGCACGGCGCTTTTCACGCCCCTTTTCGCCGCCTTCTCGCCTCCGGGCGCCTGAAGCCGCTCCGGTCCGGGTCCTAGGCTGGACCGTATGCAGGCAACCGCGTTCACTTTCGACCCCGAGACCCGCGCCGGCAGCGTGCTGCTGGACGACGGGACACCGCTGGACTTCGACGCCGCCGCCTTCGACGCGGGCCGGCTGCGGCTGCTGCGGCCGGGGCAGCGGGTCCGTATCCGCACCGAGGGCGCCGACGACGACCGCCGGGTGGTCTTCGTGACCTTGCAGACCTTCCCCGACCCGGGCGCGTAGGACCCGCGGGCCGCTGCGGGGCCGCTGCTGCGAGCGGGCAGGCGGCGGAGAAACGCGCACGGGCCGGGTTCCCCCGAGGGGGGACCCGGCCCGTCGCAGTGGTGCGATCCGGTATCACCTTGCGGCGGCGGTGCGCTTCGCGGTGGTCTTGCGTGGAGACGTCCGCTTGCCCGGGGCCTTCTTCGCGGCGGTCTTTCGGGCCGGGGAGGACTTCTTGGCGGTGGTCTTCTTGGCCGAGCTCTTCTTGGCGGTGGTCTTCTTCGCGGTGGAGGTGGTCTTCTTCGCCGCGGTCTTCGAGGCGGTCGTCTTCTTGGCCGCGGCGGTCCGCGCGGTGGTGGCCTTCTTGGCGGCGGCCTTCTTCGTGGTGGTGCGGGCCGTGGTGGACGGGCCGCCGCTCAGGCTGCCCTTGGGGGCCTTCTTGACGGAGACCTCGCCGCCGCGCGGAAGCTTCTTCGTACCGCTGACCAGGTCCTTGAAGCCCTGTCCGGCGCGGAACCGCGGCACGGAGGTCTTCTTCACCCGCACCCGCTCCCCGGTCTGGGGGTTACGGGCGTAGCGGGCCGGACGCTCGACCTTCTCGAATGATCCGAAACCGGTGACCGAGACCCGCTCACCGGCCACCACCGCGCGGACCAACGCGTCGAGAACCGCGTCAACCGCGTCCGCGGCGGCCTGTCGGCCGCCTACCTTGTCGGCAATCGCTTCTACGAGCTGCGCCTTGTTCACGTCTTCCCCTATCGGAAACTTGCCCGGCGAATGAGTACGGGCTGATTTCGCACGCTAGGCGGATATATACCGCAAATCAAATACGAAACGGGCGAATCACCCTTGTGCCGCAACGAACTCGGTGCTTCCGGCGATCAGTGATCGGGGATTCCGAGGTCGTCCAACTCAGCCGTTAACACGTCCAGACGCCGTACCGCGTCGCCGAGATCGTGCTTCGCCACGGCGGTCACCGCCAGCAGCCGCCGGCTCAACTCCCGCCGTGTCCCACCAGGGACTTCGGGACTCGCGACGCGTGTGTGCGCCTGCTTCAAACGCGCGGCCAGCACCCCGTAGAGCTCGAGTTGGCTGTCGCGTTCCATGCGTCGATTGTGCCATCTGCGGCGAGTTGTCGGGAGCGACAGGGCCAACCGGGTGTTCCCGGGCGGTTTCACCGGGCCCATGGCGGCTGTCGAACCCGCGGCCCGGACACGCGGAAGCGCCCCTCGCGGACGGGCGAGGGGCGCTTCGCGGTGCGGCCGGCCGAACCGGCCGGCGGCTGCGGACCGGGCACGGACGGTGACATGAATCGGGCCGCGAATCGGGGCACAGCCCGGATTCGGGCTCGGTCCGGCCCGGATCGGACCGGATTCGGACCGGATCAAGGCCGGATTCGGGCAGGACTCAGGCGGGAACGACCGTGCTGGGCTTGAAAGAGGGCCGGCCGGCCTCGTAGGTGACGATGTCGGCCTCGTTGGCCAGCGTCAGGCTGATGTCGTCGAGCCCTTCGAGCAGCCGCCAGCGGGCGTTGCCGTCGAGTTCGAAGGAGGCGGTGACGCCCTCGGCGCGCACCTCGCGGGCCACCAGGTCCACGGTGATCTCGGCGTTCGGATCGGCCTCGGTCAGCTGCCACAGCCGCTCGATGGTCTCCTGCGGGAGCACCACGGTGAGCAGGCCGTTCTTCAGCGAGTTGCCGCGGAAGATGTCGGCGAACCGGGGGGAGAGCACGGTCTTGAAGCCGTAGTTCTGCAGCGCCCAGACGGCGTGCTCACGGGAGGAACCGGTGCCGAAGTCGGAGCCGGCCACCAGCACGGTGGCGCCCCGCCGCTCGGGCGCGTTGAGGACGAAGCCCTCGTCCTTGCGCCAGGCCTCGAACAGGCCGTCCTCGAATCCGTTGCGGGTGACCTTCTTCAGCCAGTGCGCGGGGATGATCTGGTCGGTGTCGACGTTGCTGCGGCGCAGCGGTACGGCCCGGCCGGTGTGGGTGGTGAAGGCTTCCATGGTGCTCAGACCTCCGCGAGGGCAGGGGCGTCGGACAGGTCGGCGGGCGAGGCGAGGTGGCCGAGCACCGCGGTGGCGGCGGCCACCTGCGGGGAGACCAGGTGCGTACGGCCGCCCTTGCCCTGCCGTCCTTCGAAGTTGCGGTTGGAGGTGGACGCGGAGCGCTCGCCGGGGGCCAGTTGGTCGGGGTTCATACCCAGGCACATCGAGCAACCCGCGTGCCGCCATTCGGCGCCGGCCGCGGTGAACACCTTGTCCAGGCCCTCTTCCACGGCCTGCAGCGCGACCCGTACCGAGCCGGGGACGACCAGCATCCGGACGCCGTCGGCGACCTGGCGGCCCTCGACCACGGAAGCGGCGGCCCGCAGGTCCTCGATCCGGCCGTTGGTGCAGGAGCCGACGAAGACGGTGTCGACCCTGACCTCGCGCAGCGGCTGGCCGGCGGACAGGCCCATGTACTCCAGCGCCTTCTCGGCGGCGAAGCGGTCGCCGGGGTCGGCGAAGGACGCCGGGTCCGGCACCGCCGCGCTCAGCGGCGCGCCCTGGCCGGGGTTGGTGCCCCAGGTGACGAAGGGGGCGAGGGTGCTGGCGTCGATCCGCACCTCGTGGTCGAAGACGGCGTCGTCGTCGGTCCGCAGCGTCTTCCAGTAGGCGACCGCCGCGTCCCAGTCCGCGCCGGAGGGCGCGTGCGCGCGGCCTTCCAGGTAGTCGAAGGTGATCTGGTCCGGCGCGATCATGCCGGCCCGGGCGCCCGCCTCGATCGACATGTTGCAGACGGTCATCCGGGCTTCCATCGACAGCTTCTCGATGGCCGAGCCGCGGTATTCGATGACGTAGCCCTGGCCGCCGCCGGTGCCGATCTGGGTGATGACCGACAGGATCAGGTCCTTGGCGGTGACGCCGTCGGGCAGTTCGCCGTCGACGGTGACCGCCATCGTCCTGAACGGGTCGAGCGGCAGCGTCTGGGTGGCCAGCACATGCTCGACCTGCGAGGTGCCGATGCCGAACGCCAGCGCGCCGAAAGCGCCGTGGGTGGAGGTGTGCGAGTCGCCGCAGACCACCGTGGTGCCCGGCTGGGTCAGACCGAGCTGCGGGCCGACCACGTGCACGACGCCCTGCTCGATGTCGCCCAGCGGGTGCAGCCGGACGCCGAACTCGGCGCAGTTCTTGCGCAGCGTCTCCAGTTGGGTGCGCGAGACCGGGTCGGCGATCGGCTTGTCGATGTCGAGGGTCGGGGTGTTGTGATCCTCGGTGGCGATGGTGAGGTCGGTACGGCGCACCGGCCGGCCGTTCATCCGCAGCCCGTCGAACGCCTGGGGGCTGGTCACCTCGTGCAGCAGGTGGAGATCGATGAAAAGCAGATCGGGTTCGCCTTCGGCGCGGCGGACGACATGGTCGTCCCAGACTTTCTCCGCGAGTGTCCTGCCCATCGCTGTCCCTCCGGCTCCGGCCGCTTCGCCGAGCCCGCTCGGTGTGTGTTACGCGTGTGTACGGTGCTGTCTCCCCAGACTGCCGCCTCATGGGGAAAATTGAGCTTGCGTTTCATAGTGTGAGACGCGAGTATCGTTGCATGGACAATTCTAGCGGCGTCGGCGTTCTCGACAAGGCGGCTCTGGTGCTCAGCGCGCTGGAATCCGGTCCGGCCACCTTGGCCGGACTCGTCGGCGCCACCGGCCTGGCCCGCCCCACCGCGCACCGGCTGGCGGTCGCCCTCGAACACCACCGGATGGTGGCCCGCGACATGCAGGGCCGCTTCATCCTGGGGCCGCGGCTGTCGGAGCTGGCGGCGGCGGCCGGCGAGGACCGGCTGCTGGCGACGGCGGGGCCGGTCCTGACCCATCTGCGGGACGTCACCGGGGAGAGCGCGCAGCTCTACCGGCGCCAGGGCGACATGCGGATCTGCGTGGCGGCGGCCGAGCGGCTGTCCGGACTGCGGGACACCGTGCCGGTCGGCTCCACCCTGCCGATGAAGGCCGGTTCCGCGGCCCAGGTGCTGATGGCCTGGGAGGAGCCGGAGCGGCTGCACCGCGGTTTGCAGGGCGCCCGCTTCACCGCGACCGCGCTGTCCGGGGTGCGGCGGCGCGGCTGGTCGCAGTCGATCGGCGAGCGGGAGCCGGGGGTGGCCTCGGTGTCCGCCCCGGTCCGCGGCCCTTCCAACCGGGTGGTCGCCGCGGTCTCGGTGTCCGGCCCGATCGAGCGGCTGACCCGGCACCCGGGCCGGATGCACGCGCAGGCCGTGGTGGACGCGGCCGGCCGGCTCTCGGAGGCGCTGCGCCGCACCGGCTGAGCGACCCGGCCGGCCGCGCGGGGCGCCCGGATACGCCGGAAGCCCGTCGCGAAGGCGACGGGCTTCTGCTGGAATGCGTACCCCCGACCGGATTCGAACCGGCGCTACCGCCTTGAGAGGGCGGCGTGCTAGGCCACTACACAACGGGGGCCCTGGCGATCCTCGCGTCATCCCGGCCGGGTGCGACCCGACGGGGCTGGAATGAAAGGATCTGTACCCCCGACCGGATTCGAACCGGCGCTACCGCCTTGAGAGGGCGGCGTGCTAGGCCACTACACAACGGGGGCTCGCACTGCATGCGCGCTGGGGTACCAGGACTCGAACCTAGAACAACTGAACCAGAATCAGCCGTGTTGCCAATTACACCATACCCCACCAAAACGCAACCCCACGGGGCCTTGTTCGGCTTGCGTTCACCGGCTGGGCTTCTCAGCCCTCTCCGGCGGCGCAGGAAGAACATTACCCGATGTGGGACAGCGCTCCAAAACGAGTATCAGCGCGCGGCGCCCTGGACCGGTCCTGGCCCCGCAGGCGGGTCGGGCCCGCGGACCTCAGTGGTCCGCGGGCCCAACGTGCTTACGGCGCGGAGGTGTTCTCCGGCACCGGTGGTCAGCCGCCCAGTTCGGCCAGCGCCGCGTCGATCCGGGCCAGGGTGCGGTCACGGCCGAGGATCTGCAGGGACTCGAAGAGGGGCAGGCCGACCGTGCGGCCGGTGACGGCGACACGGACCGGGGCCTGCGCCTTGCCGAGCTTGAGGCCGTGCGTCTCGCCGGCCGCCAGCACCGCCCCCTTGAGGGACTCCGCGGACGACCAGTCCGCCGCGGCCAGATTGTCGCGGGCGGTGCGGAGCAGCCCCGCCGCGCCGTCCTTCATCGCCTTGGCCCACGAGGCCTCGTCCTCGACCGGACGGTCCAGGAAGAGGAAGTCGACGTTGGCGGTGATGTCGGACAGCACCGTGACACGGGTCTGCGCGAAGGGCGCGATGGCCTGCCATGCCGCCTCGTCGAAGGACTCGGGCGGCCAGGGCGCGTAGGGGGCCCGCAGCCAGGGGCGGCAGGCCTCGGCGAAGTCCTTGGGCTCCAGGCGGCGGATGTGGTCGGCGTTGATCGCCTCGGCCTTCTTGAGGTCGAAGCGGGCCGGGTTGGCGTTGACGTCCGCGATGTCGAAGCGGGCGATCATCTCGGCCGTGGAGAAGACGTCCTGGTCTGCCGAGTAGGACCAGCCCAGCAGGGAGAGGTAGTTGAGCAGTCCCTCGGGGAGGAAGCCGCGCTCGCGGTAGAGGTTGAGGGACGCCTCCGGGTCGCGCTTGGACAGCTTCTTGTTGCCCTCGCCCATGACATAGGGCAGATGGCCGAACTCCGGCACGCGGGTGGCGACGCCCAGCTCGATCAGCGCCCGGTAGAGCCCGATCTGGCGCGGGGTGGAGGACAGCAGGTCCTCGCCGCGCAGCACATGGGTGATGTCCATCAGCGCGTCGTCCACCGGGTTGACCAGGGTGTAGAGCGGCGCGCCGTTGGCCCGGACGATGCCGAAGTCCGGCACGTTCTCCGGGGCGAAGGTCAGCTCGCCGCGGACCAGGTCGGTGAAGGTGATCGTCTCGTCCGGCATCCGGAAGCGGACGATCGCCGGGCGCCCCTCGGCCAGGTAGGCGGCCACCTGCTCCTCGCTGAGGTGGCGGCAGTGGCCGTCGTAGCCGGAGGGCTTGCCGGCCGCCCGGGCCTGCGCGCGGCGGGTCTCCAGCTCCTCGGGGGTGCAGTAGCAGTCGTACGCGTGCCCGGTCTCCTTGAGCCGCCGGGCCACGTCGGCGTAGATCTCCATCCGCTGCGACTGGCGGTAGGGCGCGTACGGGCCGCCGACCTCGGGGCCCTCGTCCCAGTCCAGGCCGAGCCAGCGCATCGAGTCGAGCAGCTGCTGGTAGGACTCCTCGGAGTCGCGGGCCGCGTCGGTGTCCTCGATGCGGAAGACCAGGGTGCCCTGGTGGTGCCGGGCGAAGGCCCAGTTGAACAGGGCGGTGCGGACCAGACCCACGTGCGGGTTGCCGGTCGGCGAGGGGCAGAAGCGGACGCGGACGGCCGCGTCGCCGGGAGTGGAGGGGGCGCTAGCCACGCGAGATCACCTTGTTGGTGAGAGTGCCGATGCCTTCGATGGTGACGGCGACCTCGTCGCCGGGGTGGAGCGGGCCGACCCCGGCCGGGGTGCCGGTGAGCAGCACATCGCCGGGGAGCAGGGTCATGGCCTCGGTGATGTTGACGATCAGGTCCTCGATCGAGTTGATCATCTGGGCGGTGCGGCCGGCCTGCCGGAGTTCGCCGTTGACGGTCGCGGTGACGGCCAGGTCGGAGGGGTCGAGGTCGGTCTCGATCCAGGGGCCGAGCGGGCACGAGGAGTCGAAGCCCTTGGCGCGGGCCCACTGCTTCTCGGTCTGCTGGGTGTCGCGGGCGGTGACATCGTTGGCGCAGGTGTAGCCGAGGATGACGTCCTTGACGCGTTCCCTGGGGACCTCGCGGCACAGCCTTTTGATGACCACGGCCAGTTCGGCCTCGTGGTGGACCTCACGGGAGAACGACGGGTAGACGATCGAGTCGCCGGGGCCGATCACCGAGGTCGAGGGCTTGAAGAAGGCCCACGGCGCGGTCGGCACCTCGTTGCCCAACTCGGCGGCGTGGGCGGCGTAGTTGCGGCCGATCGCGACGATCTTGTTGGGCAGGACCGGCGACAGCAGCCGCACCTTGTCGAGCGGCACCTTCGTACCCGACAGCTCGAAGTCCGCGAAGGGGACGCCCTTGATGATGTCGATGACGAGACCGTCGAGGCCGGGGCCTGTCGAGTCGCCTTCGACCGCGCCGAAGGCGACATTGCCGTCGATGGAGAACCTGGCGATGCGCATGGACTCAGCCTAGTGGTCGGCAGCGGGCCGGACAGCCACCGGACGCGCGCACATAAGGCCAGGTCAGCGGGGTGTCAGGGGGTGACAGGCGCCTTGGGCAGCTCGGTGAGTACCGTACGGCGGGGGTTGGCGGTGCGCTGCGGCAGCGGCCGGCTCCCGGTCGGGGCTTCCCGGCCGTCCCCGGCGCGGTCCTCGGCGGTCCCGGCGCTCTCGTCCACTCCCGCCGGCCCGCTCGCCCCGGTCGCCGCGGTCGCCTCGCTGAGGTGGGCGAGCGTGGTGCGCCGCGGGTTGGCGATCGGACGGAACATCATGGTGGTCTTCATCAGCCGTCAGGGCCTTCGGGTTTCGGGGCGCCCGCGAGGGGCGCGGCGGTGGACAGTCTGTCGCTTTCTGTAAAGCACCAAGCTAGTGCGGCCCCTTCCCCGATGGCTGGCGCGCCAACATTCGTCGCGTTGTGATTTTGCTCACGAACTGAGTCGCAGATCGCCCGTAGCGGACAATCTCTCACTACCCGCAAAACGGATGTTCAACCCATAACGTGACGCTTCACACCTGAGCACCCCGGGCGAGTCGACCGGTGGCCCCTGCACGCAGCGGACCGCACGACCCGGTTTGCCCGCTTTGCCTGATCCCGCACTCGACGCTGTGTACTTGGATCGACGCGGCGAGTGACGCATTCCAACAGGTCAGCCACGGGCCTTGTTGTCAGATCCGGCACTGTGCTGGAATTCCCCGGACCGCCGCATCACATCGAACCGGCGCGCAGGGGGCGCGGACGAGTACCGAGCGGCGGTGATGGGCACATCTGCCTCCTCGTGACCCGGGGCGGCCTGAGCCCCCATGACTCGACACCGTCCTGTCCGCTTCATTGCGGGGGACGCCTGGTCCAGAGGTTGCGACGCTAGTGCAGGGACGTTTCAAGAGGGACAGCGGCGCTGCGGGTGACCCGGAGCAGCCAGGCGGGACCGGCAGCGGTCCGGCGCAAGCGGCCGGCGACACCGGGGCCGCCACGCCGGGGACCACCGCGGCCACCGGTCGGACGAGCACGCCCAGCGGTATCGAGGCGGGCAAGATCACCGGCCTGGACGGCAAGCCCGGCCCGCGCATCGCCATGCGCAACTGGCGCATCAGCACCAGACTTGTCTCCCTGCTCGCGCTCCCCGTGGTCACCGCCTCCGCGCTCGGTGGCCTGCGGATCAGCAGCTCGCTGGACAACATCAACCAGCTCGAGCACATGAAGACGCTGACCGACATCACCGAGCACGCGACCGACCTGGCCGCCTCGCTCCAGGAGGAGCGCGACAGCTCGGCCGGCCCGCTGGCGTCGAAGCAGAAGGGCGACGACCAGGTCGCGTCCTCGCGCAGCGACACCGACCGCGAGTTGAAGCTGTACGAGAGCGCCACCGACGACGTCTCCGCCGACGACCCGATCTACAGCGGTGTGCGCGCCACCCTGCTGTCCATCGGCCAGCAGCTCAACAGCCTCTCCGACATCCGGAACACGGCGTACACCTCCCAGTCCGGCATCGGGCAGACCGTCTCGCAGTACGACGGTCTGATCCAGTCGTTGCTGTCGCTGTCGCAGGACATGGCGCAGGCGACCAACAACCACGAGATGATCCAGGCCACCCGCGCCCTGGCGGCGTTCTCCTCCGCCAAGGAGTACGAGTCGATGCAGCGCGCGGTCATCAGCGCCGCGTTCGCCACCGGCGGGAAGCTCGACGCCAACGACTACCAGACCGTCTACTGGGGCAGCCAGGACGAGGACACCGCGCTCAAGCGGTTCCAGAGCATCTACGGAACGGCCAGCCAGGAACTGCTGCAGCCGATCCACGACAACAACAACATCACCGAGCACGACACGATGCGGCAGCGCATCGCCGCCTCGCAGAACGCGATCACCAAGATCCAGAGCTCCTACCTCGACTGGGACGACGCCGCCAAGACCAAGATCCAGGCGATGAACCAGATCGAGCGCACGCTGCTGAACGACATGCAGCAGAAGGCGCTCAAGCTGCAGAGCGAGGCCAAGCAGGAAGCGCTCATATCCGGCGCGATCATCCTGCTGGTCCTCGGTGTCGCGGTGGTCGGCGCCTTCATCGTGGCCCGCTCCATGATCCGCTCGCTGCGCCGGCTGCAGCAGACCGCCCAGGACGTCGCCCAGAAGCGGCTGCCCGAGCTGGTCCGGCAGCTGTCCGAGACCGACCCCCAGGACGTGGACACCTCGGTCGAGTCGATCGGCATCAACAGCCGTGACGAGATCGGCCAGGTGGCCCGCGCCTTCGACGAGGTCCACAGCGAGGCGGTCCGGCTCGCGGCCGAGCAGGCGCTGCTGCGGGGCAACGTCAACGCGATGTTCACCAACCTCTCCCGCCGCAGCCAGGGCCTCATCCAGCGCCAGCTGTCGCTGATCTCCGAGCTGGAGTCCCGCGAGGCCGACCCGGACCAGCTGTCCTCGCTGTTCAAACTGGACCACCTCGCCACCCGTATGCGCCGCAACGGTGAGAACCTGCTGGTCCTCGCCGGTGAGGAGCCGGGCCGCCGGTGGACCCGCCCGGTGCCGCTGGTCGACGTGCTGCGCGCCGCGGCCTCCGAGGTGGAGCAGTACGAGCGGATCGAGCTGACGGCGGTACCCACCGCCGAGGTCACCGGCCGGATCGTCAACGACCTCGTCCACCTGCTCGCCGAGCTGCTGGAGAACGCCACCTCGTTCTCCTCGCCGCAGACCAAGGTGCGGGTCACCGGTCACTCGCTGCCCGACGGCCGGGTGCTGATCGAGATCCACGACACCGGTATCGGCCTGTCCCCCGAGGACCTGGCCGACATCAACGAGCGGCTGGCCAACCCGCCCACGGTGGACGTCTCCGTCTCCCGCCGGATGGGCCTGTTCGTGGTCGGCCGGCTGTCCCTGCGGCACGGCATCCGCATCCAGCTCCGCCCGTCCGACTCCGGTGGTACGACCGCGCTGGTCATGCTGCCGGTGGACGTCACCCAGGGCGGCGCCGCCCCCAAGAACATGGGTGCCGCCGGGCGCCCGGGCGCCGCTCCGGCGGCGCCGAGCGGCACCGGCATCGCCGGCGCCTTCGGCAACGCGCCGCGGGTCGCCGCCGCGCCGCCGCGCGGCCAGGTGCCCGCCGGGCAGCCCCGGCCGGCGATCGGCGCCGGTGCCGGCGGCGGGCGCGGCGGGGCCGGTGGCCCCGGTGGCGCGCCGCAGCAGCCCGGCGCGCCGCGCTGGGCGGCCCAGGACGGCCCGCAGGGCTTCCCTGACGACCGCGGGGTGGAGACGCCGCGCGGCCACGAGGACGTGGAGGGCCCGGGCTTCGACGCCTTCGACGGCCCCGCGCCCGCCGGGGGCGGCTTCCAGCAGGGCCCCGGCGATCCGTTCGGCGGCCAGCAGGGCAGGCAGCCCAGCGGCGGCCGGCCCACCCAGGGTCAGCCCGGCCAGCCGGGACAGCCGGGACAGCAGCCCGCTCAGGGCCGCCCGGTCGGCGGTTTCCCGCCCCCGCAGCCGCAGAACACCGGTCCGGGCGGCTTCCGCTCCGATGTCTTCGGCGGACGCCCGGGACCGACCCCGCGGCACAGCGGCGGTCCCGGCCCGGACGAGACGGCGCAGTTCCCGGTCGTCCGCGAGGACGGCTTCGCACCCACCGGCCAGCAGGGCCCCGGCGGCCAGAACGCTCCCGGCGGGTTCAACGGCGGCGCCCCGGGCCAGTTCCAGGGCCCGCAGCAGACCGGCCAGCCCAACCAGTCCGGCCAGACCGGCCAGTTCCCGCTGCCGGGCCAGGGCGGCGGTCTTCCGCACCGCGGCGGCCCGGGCCAGCAGCCGCCGGCCGGCCAGGTTCCGCACCAGGGCCAGGGTCCCGGCGGGCCGGGTTACGCCCGCGGTCCGCAGGAGCCGTACAACCCCGGCGGCACCGGCCAGTTCCCGGTGCCCGGCCAGGGCGGTCCGGGTGACACCGGCCAGTTCCCGATGGCGCCGCAGCCCGGCGACCCGGGCGAGACCACGCAGTTCCCGGTCGTCCGCGAGGACGGCTTCGCCCCCACCGGCCAGGACGAGCGCAACAGCCGCACCGGGCAGTTCCCGGCCGCGCCGCAGCAGGGCCAGCACACCGGCCAGTTCCCGGCGCCCGGCGGCGGTCGTCCGGCCGGCGGCGGCGGGCTGCCGCAGCGCGGCCCGCGCGGGCCGCAGGGCAGCCCGGGCTGGGCGCCCGGCCAGGACCCGTTCGACAGCGCCTCGTCCTTCGGCGGCGCGGGCGGCGGCGGGAGCACCGGCAACCACCGGCTGCCCAACCGCCCCGGACCCGGCGGCGAGACTCCCCCGGCCTTCGGCGGGGCGAACCCGGGCCAGTACCCGGTGGCTCCCAACCAGCCGCGGCAGCCGCAGCCCGCCGAGGGCCCGGGCTACCCGGGCCAGCAGCCCGGCGACCGGCGCCCCGCGCAGTACCGCCCGGAGCCGCAGGAGCCGATGGCGCTGCCGCCGGCCCCGACCCGGGGTGACGAGCCGACGCCGATCTTCTCCGCGATCGAGTCCGACTGGTTCCGCACCGGCCAGGCCGAGCGCATGCAGCAGATCCACGTCGAGCAGGCGGCGCAGGCCAGCGCGCAGGCGTCGGCGCAGGCCGCCGCCCAGGCCGCCCGCTCCCAGCAGGCCCAGACCCAGGCGCCCCGGCCGGTGGGCCGGACCGCTCCGCCGCAGCGTCCGCGCGGCGAGCAGCGGCCGGCGCCGGGCGCGCCGCAGAGTTCAGCGCAGCGCCAGAACGGTGTTCCGCAGCCGACCGCCCAGGCCTCCCAGCTGGCCCCGGGCAACCCGTCGGCTCCGGTCGCCCAGCCGCTGCCGCGAGAGACGCCGAACTGGCGCAGCTCGCCCAACGACGCACTACGGCAGCGGGCCGAACAGGTCCGTGAGCCTTCGGCCGGCGGGGTCACCCCCTCCGGTCTGCCGCGGCGCGTGCCCCGGGCCAACCTGGTCGCGGGGGGAGCGGCGCCGCAGCAGGCGCCGCAGGGCGGTCCGCAGGTTTCGCGGGCTCCCGACGATGTGCGCGGACGTCTGACCAACCTCCGCAGGGGTATCCAGCAAGGCCGCCAGGCCGGCGGTCAAACCGACGGCCGTGGTTTCGGTACGAACTCCCAGGAGCGCTAGTTGAGTGCGATGAGCCAGGCGGCACAGAATCTGAACTGGTTGATCACCAACTTCGTGGACAACACCCCCGGGGTGTCCCACACGGTGGTGGTCTCCGCCGACGGCCTGCTGCTGGCGATGTCCGACGGATTCCCCCGTGACCGGGCGGATCAGCTGGCGGCGGTCGCCTCCGGCCTGACCTCGCTGACAGCCGGTGCCTCCCGCATCTTCGAGGGTGGCAGCGTCAATCAGACCGTGGTCGAGATGGAGCGCGGTTTCCTGTTCCTGATGTCGGTCTCCGACGGTTCCTCGCTGGCCGTGCTCGCTCACCCCGAGTGCGACATCGGCCTCGTCGGCTATGAAATGGCCCTGCTCGTCGACCGGGCGGGCGCGGTGCTGACGCCGGACCTCCGGGCCGAGCTCCAGGGCAGCCTCATGCACTGACCGTTCCCGTGACAGCCGTGACAGCGATCCATCCGACGATCCATCCGAAGACGTTGCCGAAGACGTTGCCGATGAACTCAAAAGGCGAAGCATCATCCGTAATTCCGCACCAGCCGTAGCACTGCCCGGACACGGAGGACCCTCATGACCCCGCCACCCGCCTCGCCGGGCCCGTACGGAGCTTCGCACCATGCTCCGTACGGGGTGGAAGGCGACCAGCCGCTGGTGCGGCCGTACGCCATGACCGGTGGCCGTACCCGGCCGCGCTACCAGCTGGCCATCGAGGCGCTGGTCAGCACGACCGCGGACCCGTCGCAGTACTCCGGGCTGCTGCCGGAGCACCAGAGGATCTGCCACCTCACGCGTGAGATCAAGTCGGTGGCCGAGATCTCCGCACTGCTCGCCATCCCGCTCGGCGTGGCCCGGATACTCGTGGCCGACCTCGCCGAGGCGGGTATGGTCGCCATCCACCAGCCGGGCAGCGGCGAAGCGGGCGGCCAGCCAGATGTGACACTGCTTGAGAGGGTGCTCAGTGGACTTCGGAAGCTCTAGGCCACAGCCGCAGACGGCGTACGGTGCGCCGCCGATGCGGTCCACGACCTCCGCGAAGATCGTGGTGGCGGGCGGCTTCGGCGTGGGCAAGACCACGTTCGTGGGTGCGGTGTCGGAGATCAACCCGCTGCGGACCGAGGCCGTGATGACCTCGGCGTCGGCGGGCATCGACGACTTGAGCCATGTGCAGGACAAGACCACCACCACGGTGGCGATGGACTTCGGCCGTATCACGCTGGACGACGACCTGATCCTGTATCTGTTCGGCACGCCCGGACAGGACCGTTTCTGGTTCATGTGGGACGACCTGGTGCGCGGCGCCATCGGCGCGGTGGTACTGGTGGACACCCGCCGGCTGGCCGACTGCTTCCCGGCGGTGGACTACTTCGAGAACAGCGGCCTGCCGTTCGTGATCGCGCTGAACGGCTTCGACGGCCACCAGCCCTACCGCCCCGAAGAGGTCCGCGAGGCACTGCAGATCGGACCCGAGGCACCCATCATCACCACTGACGCGCGCCACCGCGGCGAGGCGAAGAGCGCGCTGATCACCCTGGTCGAGCACGCGCTGCTGGCACGTCTCAAGTAGCCTCCGCCGCTGCCGATTCACTCACTCAGGGAACTACGGGGACCCGTTGTGTCGTTGGACACGGCGGGTCCTTGTGTTCATAACATTTCGACAGAGTTTCGGAGGCTGGTGAACACACCTCGCGCTCAGCCGGTGCCGTAGCGCGTACGACTCTCCTAGGGTCTGACAGCATTTTAGGCTTATGCCCGTTTTACATTCACGGCGCGGACGCCGGTTCCCCCATTCCAGAGGTTTGGCCAGCGAGCCCATGACGTGCTGGAATTCGCAGAACCCGAGCGTAGGAACGGCCGTCGTTGCGCCGTCGCCGAGAGGTTGTTGGTTCAGTGAGGAACACCAGGCGAGCAGAGGCGGGCGCCCCACAGGGTCCGCGGGGGAACTTCACGCCGCCCGAGCGCACGGGGGCCACGTTCGCGGAGCCGGCCGCGGTGGAGTCCGCCGCGCTGCCCGATCCGGGCAGCCGTTTCAACATGCGCAACTGGCGCGTGGCCACCCGGCTGAACGCGATCCTCCTGATCCCGGTGCTCGTGGCCCTGATCTTCGGCGGTTTCCGGGTGAAGAGCTCGGTCGACACCTGGCACCAGGCCGACGCGGCGGTGCGTACCGCCAGCCTGATCAAGGCCGCGTCCGACTACAGCAACGCCCTGGAACTGGAACGGGACAACACCGCGGTCCCGCTGCTGGCCGGCCGGAAGAACGCGCCCGCCGTCACCGCCGCCTACGCCGCGACCGACGCCGCCGCCCGCGCCTTCAACGCCGCCGCGACCCATGTACCCGACACCGCCGAACTCAGGCGCCGGATCGCCAACTTCCGCGCGGTCGAACCCCAGCTCTCCGATCTGCGCAAGATCGCCTACACCCGGCAGCTGTCCGGGGTGCAGACCGAGGAGTACTACGTCAAGATCCAGCACCCGCTGATGGAGCTGGACAACGAACTCGGTTTCGGCACCACCAACGCCGCCGCCTATGGCCGCACCCTTTACGCCATCTCGCTGGCCAAGTCCGCCCAGTCGCTGACCCGGTCGATCGGTACCCACATCCTGGTCGAGCGGCCGGTGTCGGCCAAGGAACTCGCGCTGCAGAAGACCTCGCTGGGCTCGTACCAGTATCTGGAGGGCATCGCGCTGGAGGAGTTCCAGGGCGGCGGCACCGCGCAGGACGAGCAGAATCTGCTGGCCGCGCAGAAGGCCGCGCAGGCCAAGGGCCAGCTGGAGATCACCGACGCGCAGCGCAAGGCGGAGTCCGACCACACGGCGTTCGTGGTGCCGCCCGACCTGACCACGATGATCACCGACATCGCCACCCCCGGCCGCGGCGCCGGCCAGCTCAACGCGATGGGCATCACCCCCGCCTCCTACATGCAGGCGGCCGGGCTGTCCTTCAACGCCTACCGCTCGGTCGAGGTGCGGCTGGCCGACCAGGCGTCGACCGACGCCGCGAAGGTGGCCTCCGACGCCCGGCGTGACGCCCTCATCAACTCCGCGATCGTGGTGATCGCGCTGATCATCGCCTTCATCGTGGCCGGTCTGATGGCCCGCGCGATGAGCCGCAGCATGCGCCGGCTGCGCGGCGCGGCCTTCGACATCGCCGAGAACCGGCTGCCGGGCCTGGTCGACCAGCTCTCGCGGACCGACCCCGGCCGGGTGGACACCCGGGTGGCGCCGATCCCGATCAACACCCAGGACGAGATCGGCGAGGTCGCCCGGGCCTTCGACCAGGTGCACCGCGAGGCGGTCCGGCTGGCCGCGGAACAGGCACTGCTGCGCGGCAACGTCAACGCGATCTTCACCAACCTCTCCCAGCGCAACCAGGGCCTCATCCAGCGCCAGCTCACCTTGATCACCGAGCTGGAGAACAACGAGGCGGACCCGGACCAGCTGGAGAACCTCTTCAAGATGGACCACCTCGCCACCCGTATGCGGCGCAACGGCGAGAACCTGCTGGTGCTGGCCGGCGAGGAGGCGGGCCGGCAGTGGAACCAGCCGGTGCCGCTGGTCGACGTGCTGCGCGCGGCGGCCTCCGAGGTGGAGGCGTACGAGCGGATCGAGCTCGTCGGCATCCCGGAGACCGACATCCACGGCAGCGCGGTCACCGACCTGGTGCACCTGCTGGCCGAACTGCTGGAGAACGCCTCGTCGTTCTCCTCCCCGCAGACCAAGGTGCGGGTCACCGCGACCCGGCTGCCGGACGGCCGGGTGATGGTCGAGATCCACGACCGCGGCATCGGCCTGACCGCCGAGGACTTCGCCGACATCAACCACAAGCTCGCCGAACCGCCCACCGTCGACGTCGAGATCGCCAAGCGGATGGGCCTGTTCGTGGTCGGCCGGCTGGCCGACCGGCACGGCATCCGGGTCCAGCTGCGGCCCTCGGGCGAGCAGGCCGGCACCACCTCGCTGGTGATGCTGCCGGAGCCGATCACCCACGGCGGCGGCGGCGAGGAGTTCCTCGGCGACGAGGACAGCGACTTCACCGTCTCCCGGATCGTGCCCGAGCACGAGGCGGCGCAGGCGCCGGTCTTCCGCCCCGAGGTGGTCGCGCCGGTACCCGGTCAGCGCACCGCGGCGGAACTGGGCTTCGACGACTCCCGCTACGAGCCCCAGGCCGGTCTGAACCCGGTGGGCCGCTCGCTGCAGCGCGAGGGGCGGCGTGCCCAGTTGGAGGCGGCCGCGGCGGACCGCCAGGAGGACGCGGAGCCGCAGCAGCCGCCGGAGGAGACGCCGGCGCCGGCCGCGGCCTCCTACGAGGAGCAGCCGTATCAGGAGCAGCCCTACCCGGAGCAGCCGTACCAGGAGCAGCAGCCCGCCTACGACGGCGGCTTCGGCTACGAGACGGCCGTCCCGGCCGCCGCGACCGGCGACGGCTACCAGGCCCCCGCGGACGGCTACCCGCCGGCCCAGGGCTACGACCAGAGCTACGACCCGGCGTACCAGCAGCAGGCGTACGAACAGGGCTTCCAGGCGGACTACCAGCCGCCGCGGTCCCCGCAGCCTCCCCAGCGCAACGGTTTCTTCGGCGAGTCCGGCCAGTCCTACAACGGGAACTACGGCGGCGCCTACGAGGCGCCCTACAACCCCGAGTACGGCCAGGGCGAGCAGGCCGGCTACGACCCCGCTTTCAGCGGCGAGGGTCACCCGGCGGAGTTCCCCGGTTACAGCCCGGCGCAGGACAACTGGACCGGAGCTGAACCCGGGGTGGCGGAATCCGCTCCGCCGCTCCCGCAAGCACCGTCGGAGAGCGTAGTCTCGCCTTCGCTGACGGACGCCGGCTTGCCGCGCCGCGACCAGCAGCAGGGCGGTTCACCTGAGGATCAGGCTACTCAGGAGGACCACGAGAACCTCGAACCCAACGATCCGCCGGACCCGGACGAATCCGACTGGCGGTCCACGAACGACGAGCATTGGCAGCGGGCCGAGCAGGTCCGTGAGCCAAAGGCAGGCGGAGTCACCCCCTCCGGCCTGCCACGGCGGGTGCCCAAGGCCAACCTGGTCCCGGGTGCCGCGACGCAGACCCCGCAGGGAGGCCCACAGGTCTCCCGCGCACCGGAAGACGTACGCGGCAGGTTGAGTAACCTGCGGCGTGGCGTCCAGCAAGGGCGCACTGCTGGAACTGACACGAACGGACAGGCCACCGACAGCCGATTCGGCGGCCCCCAGAACCAGGAGCGCTAGTTGAGTCCGATGAGCCAGGCGGCACAGAACCTGAACTGGTTGATCACCAACTTCGTGGACAACACCCCCGGGGTGTCCCACACCGTGGTGGTCTCCGCCGACGGCCTGCTGCTCGCGATGTCCGACGGATTCCCCCGCGACCGCGCCGACCAGTTGGCCGCCGTCGCCTCCGGCCTGACCTCGCTGACCGCCGGTGCCTCCCGCATCTTCGAGGGTGGCAGCGTCAACCAGACCGTGGTCGAGATGGAGCGCGGCTTCCTCTTCATCATGTCCGTCTCCGACGGTTCCTCGCTGGCCGTACTCGCTCACCCCGAGTGCGACATCGGCCTCGTCGGCTATGAAATGGCCCTGCTCGTCGACCGAGCGGGCACCGTACTCACTCCCGACCTTCGGGCCGAACTGCAGGGCAGCCTGCTCAACTAACGCAGCACGGCGTGCGGCTGGTCCGGACCCCGCCCAGGGGCCCGGACACCGGCCGGCAGGCCGCATCAGGAGGAGGACTCGTGAGCACGTCCCCCGGTGGAGACCCGTACGGCAGTCAGCAACAGCCGCCCGTGAACCCGTACCAGTTCCCTTCGGCGCCCACGCCGGAGCCGGGTCCGCAGTACCGGCAGCCACGGATCCAGCCGTACGCGCCTCCGCAGGCTCCGCCGCCCCAGGCCCCGCAGGGGCCCCGTGGCGGCGGTGCGGGCGGCGGCCGGCGGCCCACGCCCTCAGGTCTGGTGCGCCCGTACGCGATGACCGGCGGCCGTACCCGGCCGCGCTACCAGCTGGCCATCGAGGCCCTGGTCAGCACCGCGGCCGACCCCGAGCGACTGCGCGGGCAACTGCCCGAGCACCAGCGGATCTGCCTGCTGTGCCGGGAGGTCAAGTCGATCGCGGAGATCTCCGCGCTGCTCACCATCCCGCTCGGCGTGGTGCGCATTCTCGTGGCCGACCTGGCCGAGGCCGGCCTGGTCGCGATCCACCAGCCCGGTGGTGATGCGGCGGCCGGTGGCCAGCCTGACGTGACATTGCTTGAAAGGGTTCTCAGTGGACTTCGGAAGCTCTAGCGGTCCAACCCGCGCCACCACATCGGCGAAGATCGTGGTGGCGGGCGGGTTCGGCGTGGGCAAGACCACGTTCGTCGGTGCCGTGTCGGAGATCAACCCGCTGCGGACCGAGGCCGTGATGACCTCGGCCTCGGCGGGCATCGACGACTTGAGCCATGTGCAGGACAAGACCACCACCACGGTGGCGATGGACTTCGGCCGCATCACGCTGGACGACGACCTGATCCTCTACCTGTTCGGCACGCCCGGACAGGACCGCTTCTGGTTCATGTGGGACGACCTGGTACGCGGCGCCATCGGCGCGATCGTGCTGGTGGACACCCGCCGGCTCGCCGACTGCTTCCCGGCGGTGGACTACTTCGAGAACAGCGGCCTGCCGTTCGTCATCGGCCTCAACGGCTTCGACGGCCACCAGCCCTACCGCCCCGAAGAAGTCCGCGAGGCACTCCAGATCGGACCCGAGGCACCCATCATCACCACCGACGCCCGCCACCGCGGCGAGGCCAAGAGCGCGCTGATCACCCTGGTCGAGCACGCGCTGATGGCGCGGCTGCGCTGACACCGGCCGCCACGACGGCTTCGGCCCCCCACCGCGGCTGCGGTGGGGGGCCGATGTGCTTGCGGCTCGCGGTCGTTGCGGGCGGTCAGCCCTGCCAGGAGTGCGGGGCGCGGAAGCCCGGGGTGCGCTCCAGGCGGCGCCAGCCGGCGGTGGAGCGGACCGGGACGGACGGGGCCGGGGTCTCGCCCGCCGCGGCGCGCGCCAGCAGGATGGCGGTGAGCGCGGCGAGTTCCTCCGCGTCGGCTTGACCCTTCTCGACGCGGACCAGTGAATCGGCGGGGGTGCTCATGGCGGTCTCCATCGAGGGCTACTGAGGGGGGTTGCCGTGCTTGCGCGACGGCAGGTCGGCGTGCTTGGTGCGGAGCATCGTCAGTGCGCCGATGAGGACTTCGCGGGTTTCGACCGGGTCGATCACGTCGTCGACCAGGCCGCGTTCGGCGGCGTAGTACGGGTGCATGAGTTCGGCCTTGTACTCCTTGACCATGCGGGCGCGCATGGCGTCGGGGTCGTCGGCCTCGGCGATCTGCTTGCGGAAGATGACGTTGGCCGCGCCCTCGGCGCCCATCACGGCGATCTCGTTGGTGGGCCAGGCGTACGTCAGGTCCGCGCCGATGGACTGCGAGTCCATCACGATGTAGGCGCCGCCGTAGGCCTTGCGCAGGATCAGCGAGATGCGCGGCACGGTGGCGTTGCAGTAGGCGTACAGCAGCTTCGCGCCGTGCCGGATGATCCCGCCGTGCTCCTGGGCGACACCGGGCAGGAAGCCGGGCACGTCCAGCAGCGTCACGATCGGGATGTTGAACGCGTCGCACAGCTGGACGAAGCGGGCCGCCTTCTCGGAGGCCTGGATGTCCAGCACGCCGGCCAGGGACGCGGGCTGGTTGGCGACGATGCCCACCACCTGGCCGTCCAGCCGGGTCAGCGCGCAGATGATGTTGGTGGCCCAGCGCTCGTGGATCTCCAGGTACTCGCCCTCGTCGACGATCTCGGCGATGACCTGGTGCATGTCGTAGGAGCGGTTGCCGTCGGCGGGCACCACGTCCAGCAGGATGTCGCCGCGCCGCCCGGGCGGGTCCTGGCACTCGACCGCCGGGGGGTTCTCGCGGTTGTTCTGCGGCAGCAGCGACAGCAGGTAGCGGACCTCCTCCAGGCAGGTCTGCTCGTCGTCGTAGGCGAAGTGCGAGACACCGGAGACGGTGGAGTGCACGTCCGCGCCGCCCAGCCCGTTCTGGCTGATCTTCTCCCCCGTCACCGCCTGGACCACGTCCGGGCCGGTGATGAACATCTGGGAGGTCTCGCGGACCATGAAGACGAAGTCGGTGAGCGCCGGGGAGTAGGCCGCGCCGCCGGCGCACGGGCCGAGCATCACGCTGATCTGCGGGATCACGCCCGAGGCGCGGGTGTTGCGCTGGAAGATGCCGCCGTAGCCGGCCAGCGCCGAGACGCCTTCCTGGATCCGGGCGCCGGCGCCGTCGTTGAGCGAGACCAGCGGGGCGCCCGCTGAGATCGCCATGTCCATGATCTTGTGGATCTTGGTGGCGTGGGCCTCGCCCAGCGCTCCGCCGAAGATCCGGAAGTCATGGGCGTACAGGAACACCGTACGGCCGTGCACCAGGCCCCAGCCGGTGATCACGCCGTCGGTGTAGGGCCGCTTGCCCTCCAGACCGAAGCCGGTCGCCCGGTGCCGGCGCAGCGGCTCCACCTCGTGGAACGACCCCTCGTCCAGCAGCAGGTCGATCCGCTCACGCGCGGTCAGCTTGCCCTTCGCCCGCTGTGCCTGCGTGGCCTTCTCGCTCGGCCCACGCCGCACCTCCTCGCGGATCGCGTGGAGTTCGGCGACGCGCCCGCGGCTGTCGTTCGCCGCGACGGGCACCTCTTGCGATGTGGTCATGTACCGACAGTACGAGCGTGGGGCCGATTTTCGACCCGTCTGCTTCGTACAGTGTCCGTCGGCACTTCATGGTGGTTCCCGACAGAAGCGCTTGTGGGGGCGGTCCGGGCGGTGTTCGGCGGGGCCTCGCGGTTTGTTCCGTCTTGCCCGATCCGGTTGGGCCGTCCGGGTGAGGCGGGCTCAGCGGCCGGCGATCGCCTCGGACAGCGCCAGGACGCGGTGCGCCTGTTCGACGTGCAGGTTCTCGATCATCCTGCCGTCCACCGTGGCCACCCCGCGCCCCTGTGACGTGGCCTCTTCGAACGCGGCGATGACACGCCGGGACCGGTCCACCTCGGTCGCGTCCGGCGCGAAGATCCGGTTGCAGGCTTCGAGCTGGCCCGGGTGGATGAGCGTCTTGCCGTCGAAGCCCAGCTGGCGGGCTTGGAGGGTCTCCGCTTCAAAACCGGGCAGATCCCGCACGTCGTTGTAGACACCGTCCAAGACGACCTTGCCGGTGACCCGGGCCGCCAGCAGCGCCAGGGACAGCGCCGTGAGCAGCGGCGCCCTGCCCGGGACATGCTCGGCGCGCAGCTCCTTGGCCAGGTCGTTGGTGCCCATCACCAGGACGGTGAGCCGCGCCGAGGCGGCCGCGATGGCCCGCGCCTCGAACATCGCCTCGGGTGTCTCGATCATCGCCCACACCGCGGTGCGGTCCGGGGCGCCGGCCGCCTCCAGCGCGGCCACGATCCGCCGTACGGTGTCCGGCGAGTCGACCTTGGGCACCACCACCGCGTCCGGTCCCGCCTGCGCGGCGGCTCTGAGGTCGTCGGCGTGCCAGGGGGTGCCGGGGGCGTTCACCCGGATGGTGACCTCGCGGTAGCCGTACGCGCCGCTCGCCGCGGCGGCCGCGACCCGCCCGCGGGCGTCCGCCTTGGCGTCGGGCGCCACCGAGTCCTCCAGGTCGAGGATCAGGGCGTCCACGGGCAGGGACGCGGCCTTGTCCAGGGCGCGCTGGTTGGAGCCGGGCATGTAGAGCACGGATCGGCGGGGGCGGGGGGCGGTCGTCATGGGGCCTCCTGGTGCGGGGTGTCCTGGTAGGTCGCGTACGCCTCGGCCAGTTCCGGGTCGCGGGCGGCCAGCGTGTCCGCGAGCCCGGCGACGACCAGGCACTGCTTGTACGTGGCGTCGTCCTGCATCTTGCCGTCGATCATCACCGCGCCGGTGCCGTCCCCCATCGCGCCGATCACCCGCCGGGCCCAGGCCACCTCCGCCGGGGCGGGCGAGAACACCCGCTGGGCGATGGCGATCTGGACCGGGTGCAGGGTCCAGGCGCCCACGCAGCCGAGCAGGAAGGCGTTGCGGAACTGGTCCTCGCAGGCCGTCACGTCCTGGATGTCGCCGAACGGCCCGTAGTACGGCAGGATGCCGTGCGCCGCGCAGGCGTCGACCATCCTGGCGATGGTGTAGTGCCACAGATCCTGCTGGAAGGTGGCCCGGGGCGCGTCGGGGGCCGTCGGGTCGGCCCGGACCAGATAGCCGGGGTGACCGCCGCCCACCCGGGTGGTCTTCATCCGCCGGCTGGCGGCGAGGTCGGCCGGCCCCAGCGAGATGCCCTGCATCCGGGGGCTGGCCGCGGCGATCTCCTCGACGTTGGCCACGCCGGCCGCGGTCTCCAGGATGGCGTGCACCAGGACGGGCCGCCGCACCGGAAGCCCGTCGCGGACCGCCCTGGCCTCCAGTTGGGCCAGCAGCCGGTCCACGTAGTGGATGTCCTGGGCGCCCTCGACCTTGGGGACCATCACGACGTCGAGCTTGTCGCCGATCCCGGTGACCAGGGTGAGCAGGTCGTCCAGCGCCCAGGGCGAGTCGAGGCTGTTGATCCGGGTCCACAGCTGGGTGTCGCCGAAGTCGGTCGCGCGGGCGATCCGTACCAGCCCGGCCCGGGCCGCCTCCTTGCGGTCGGCGGGCACCGCGTCCTCCAGGTTGCCCAGCAGGACGTCCACCCGGGGCACGAGGGCGGGGACCTTGGCGGCCATCCTCTCGTTGCCGGGATCGAAGAAGTGGATCATCCGGGAGGGCCGGAACGGCACCTCGCGCAGGGGGGCCGGGGCCCCCACCGCCAGGGGACGGAAGAAGTCCTTCGCCGAGCGCATGCGGATCTCCCGGTGGTCGGTCGCGGGCGGGGAGGTGACCTGTGCGGACCCGTACGGACCGTGCGGACCCGTTCCGCCCCACCCTATGACCGGCCGGCCCTGGCGGTTACCCGTCAGTATGTGTGCCGTTGGTCACCGGCTCCCACCGCATCGTCATATCGGGTTCGTGCTCCATGTTGCCGGACCCGTCGCTCGTGTCGGTCACCCTGAACCCGTGGTGGGCGTAGAAGGCCCGCGCGTCGGTGTTCTTCTGGAAGACGAACAGCGAGAGCCCCGCGGGGCAGTGCGCCTGCGCCTGCCGCAGCAGCAGCGTGCCGATGCCCTGCCGCCGTGCGTCGGCCAGCAGGTAGAGGGCGTTGAGCACGTCCTGCTCGACCGCCGCGTAGCCGACGATCCGGCCGCCGGCCTCGGCCACCCACACGGCCGACCTGGGCAGCAGGATGTCCCGTGCCCACGCCTCCACTTGGGCGTCGGTGCGCTGGCGGGGCGGCAGATACGGCATGGTCGCCTCGCGGGACCTGATGTGCACCTGGGCGATGGCGGCGGCGTCGGAGGCCGCGGCGGTACGGACGAGGGGTTCGGTCACCGGGGCACCCTACGGGGGCGGCGCGGCGGACTCGACCGGATTTCCGCGGGCCGCCCCCGTCGGACGCCGGCGGTCAGGCCTTGGCGCGCAGCGGCGCGAGGGCGGCGCTCCAGGCGACGACCTGGTCGAGCGTGGTGGTGAGGGCGTCACGCTGGATGTCGCTGGGCTTGAAGACGCTGAAGTTCTCGAAGTCGGTGTAGAGCGAGAGGGCGACCTGGGCGCGCACGTCGGCCATCTGGAGCTCGCCGGCGATGAGGCGCAGGTGCTCGACCGCGCGGGCACCGCCGAGGGCGCCGTAGCCGACGAAGCCGACGGCCTTGTTGTTCCACTCGGCGTTGAGGAAGTCGATGGCGTTCTTCAGGACACCGGAGGTGGAGTGGTTGTACTCCGGGGTCACCATGATGTAGCCGTCGAAGGAGTCGATCTTGCTCGCCCACTCCAGGGTGTGCGGCTGGGTGTACTGGCGCATCGACGGCGGGTAGGCCTCGTCGAGGTGCGGCAGCTTGTAGTCGAGCAGGTCGACGAGCTCGAACTCCGCGTCGGTGCGCTGGGAGGCGATCTCGGTGACCCAGCGGGCGACGGCCTCTCCGTTGCGGCCCGGGCGGGTGCTGCCGAGAATGATGCCGATCTTGGTCATGGTGTTCCCTGATCCCTTTGCTGTGTTCGCTGCCGCGCGCCCGCGGTGTACGGCTCCGGCGGGCGGCGCGGGCAACTTTTGATTGCGCTTTCAAGCATCCACGCTAGCACTTGCTTCGTCAAGCAATTACTATGCCGGTATGCCCGCTCTCGACGAACGACCCTACCCACCGGAGCAGCCCGACCGTCCCCAGCCCCTGAGCGCCGCCGAGGAAGCGCTGGTCCGCGCGCTGGGACGGATCATGATGGTCCTCCCCCGCACCATCGACGCGGACATGCTGCGCGACGCGCACCTGCCCCTGTCCGAGTACACCACCTTGATGCATCTGTCCGAGGCACCGGACCGGCGGATGCGGATGAGCGAACTCGCCACCGCCTCGCTCGTCTCACTGAGCGGGATGACCCGGATCGTCGCCCGGCTGGAAGGCGCGGGGCTGGTCGAGCGGGTCAGGTGCGACGAGGACGCCCGCGGTCTGCACGCCGTGCTGACCGAGGCCGGGTTCACCCGCCTCCAGCAGGCCTGGCCCGCCCATCTGGCCAGCGTCCGCCGGCACATCCTGAACCACCTCGACGGCGCCGACCCCGCCGCGCTCACCAGCGTCCTGGACCGGTTCGCGAGCTGACCCGCCCCGCCGGGCACCGCGCGGCCCCGGGCGGCGGCCCGCGAGAACGGCCGGAGGAGAACGACATGAACCACCCCGCACCCGACCCGACGGCCGTCACGATCGGCCTGGACACCTTCGGCGACGTGACCGACGACACCGACGGCTCCCCCTTCAGCCACGCGCGCACGATCCGCGGCCTGGTCGAGGAGGGAGTCCTCGCCGACCAGACCGGCCTGGACCACTTCGGCATCGGCGAGCACCACACCGACGCGATGCCGCTCTCGGCCGCCGACGTCGTCCTCGCGGCGATCGCGGCGCGCACCGGGCGCGTCCGCCTCGGCTCCGCGGTGACGGTGATCAGCTCCGACGACCCGGTACGCGTCTTCCAGCGCTACGCCACTCTCGACGCCGTCTCGGGCGGCCGCGCCGAGGTGATCCTGGGCCGCGGTTCCAGCACCGAGTCCTTCCCGCTGTTCGGCTACGACCTCGGGGACTACGAGACGCTGTTCGAGGAGAAGGTCGAGCTGTTCGCCGAACTGCTCAAGGAGAAGCCGGTCACCTGGTCCGGCACCACCCGCCCGCCGCTCGACGGCCTGACCGTCTATCCGCACACCGAGACCGGGCCGATACCCACCTGGATCGGTGTCGGCGGCAGCCCCCAGTCGGTGGTGCGGACCGCGCGGCACGGGTTCTCGCTGATGCTCGCGATCATCGGCGGCGAGAGCGCGCGGTTCGCCCCCTTCTCGCGGCTGTTCGAGCAGGCGCTGGAGAAGTTCGGGCAGCCCGCCCGGCCGGTCGGCGTGCACGCGCCCGGCCATGTCGCGGCGACCGACGAGCAGGCGGTGGCGGAGTTCCTGCCCTCCTTCGAGGCGGCGATCCGGCGGGTGTCCCGGGAGCGCGGCTTCCACCCGCCGACCCGGGAGAGCCTGGCCCGCGACATCGGTCCCGGCGGCGCGCTGCACATCGGATCGCCCGAGACGGTGGCCCGCAAGATCACCGCCACCCTCACGGACCTCGGCGCCACCCGCTTCGACCTGAAGTACGGGATGCAGGGCATGTCGCACGCCTCGGTGATGACCAACATCGAGCTGTACGGCACCGAGGTGGCACCGCTGGTCCGTGAGATGATGAGCGGTTCCTGACCCGCGGCGGTGCGGCGGACGAGGGGGCCCTGCGGGCGTCCGCAGGGCCCCCTCGTCCGCCGCCGGGCTACTCCTGGGGGTCCAGGCCGACCCGCAGCAGACCGAAGGTGTAGGCGTCGTCCAGGGCCTGCCAGGAGGCGGCGATGACATTGTCGGCGACCCCGACCGTCGACCACTCGGCGCTGCCGTCGGTGGTGGTGATCAGCACCCGGGTGGTGGAGTCGCTGCCGGAGCGGCCTTCGAGGATGCGGACCTTGTAGTCGACCAGCGCGAAGTGCGCGAGCTGGGGGTAGATCTGCTCCAGCGCGGTGAGCAGCGCGCGGTCGAGGGCGTTGACCGGGCCGTTGCCCTCGGCGGTGGCGACGATGCGCTCGCCCTTGGCCCACATCTTGACGGTGGCCTCGTTGGCATGGGTGCCGTCGGGGCGGTCCTCGGTGATGACCCGCCAGGACTCGGTGCGGAAGAAGCGGCGGGTGCGGCGGTCCACCTCGGCGCGCAGCAGCAGCGCGAAGGAAGCGTCGGCGGCCTCGTACGTATAGCCCTTGGCCTCGCGTTCCTTGACCCGCTCCACCACCCGGCCGACCAGCTCGCGGTCGCCGCCCAGATCGATGCCGAGTTCCTTGCCCTTGAGCTCGATGGAGGCGCGGCCGGCCATGTCGGAGACCAGCATCCGCATGGTGTTGCCGACGAGTTCGGGGTCGATGTGCTGGTAGAGGTCGGGGTCCACCTTGATCGCCGAGGCGTGCAGCCCGGCCTTGTGCGCGAAGGCGGAGACGCCGACGTAGGGCTGGTGGGTGGCGGACGGCAGGTTCACCACCTCGGCGATGGCGTGCGAGATACGGGTCATCTCGCCGAGCGCGCCCTCGGGCAGCACCCGGCGGCCGTGCTTCAGCTCCAGCGCGGCGACCACCGGGAAGAGGTTGGAGTTGCCCACCCGCTCGCCGTAGCCGTTGGCGGTGCACTGCACATGGGTGGCGCCGGCGTCCACCGCGGCCAGCGTGTTGGCGACCGCGCAGCCGGTGTCGTCCTGGGCGTGGATACCGAGCCGGGCGCCGGTGTCGGCCAGCACCAGGCCGGTGACGGCCTGCACCTGCGCGGGCAGCATGCCGCCGTTGGTGTCGCACAGCACCACGACGGAGGCGCCGGCCTCGTGGGCGGCGCGCACCACCGCGGTGGCGTACTCGGCGTTGGCCCGGTAGCCGTCGAAGAAGTGCTCGCAGTCCACGAAGACCCGCCGGTCCTGCGCCACCAGGTGGGAGACGGTGTCGCGGACCATCTCCAGGTTCTCTTCGAGGGTGGTGCGCAGGGCCAGCTCGACATGGCGGTCGTGCGACTTGGCGACGATGGTGATGACGGGGGCGCCCGAGTCGAGCAGCGCCTTGACCTGCGGGTCGTCCGCGGCCTTGGAGTTGGGCCGGCGGGTGGCCCCGAAGGCGACGAGGGTGGCGTGCTGGAACTCCAGCTCCTTGGCGGCCCGGGCGAAGAACTCGGTGTCGCGGGGGTTGGCACCCGGCCAGCCGCCCTCGATGAATCCCACCCCGAAGTCGTCCAGGTGCCGGGCGATCGTCAGCTTGTCGGCGACGGTGAGGTTGATCCCCTCACGCTGGGCGCCGTCGCGCAGCGTGGTGTCGAAGACGTGGAAGCTGTCGTCCGGTTCGGCGGTCATGGCGTTGCTAACTCCTGTCGGGTGAGTGGGTTGCCTCCGGGCGGGCGGGCCGTCCGGAGGTTCCGACTCCACTTGCCCCCATCATCCCGTGTGCCTCGCGCCTCCGGCGGTGTGGGCCGGGAAACGAAAAAACCTCTCGCGGATGCGAGAGGTCTGCACGCGGGTCTGGGGCACGGTGCCGCTCCACTGGGGTCAGCGGAACGGTCACTGCGGACCGGCGTGCCTGCTGCCAATAATCATCATGGCGTTCGAGGACACCCCAGCAGTGTCGCACACGTCGCGCCCGGCGGGTGGTCGGGTCTCACGATTCGGGCTGTGCGTCCACTCAGGGGTGCCCCAGGGGCTGGCGTTCGCCGTCCGCGGCCGGCGCTCAGGCGCCGAGGGGATGCATCCAGCCGTGCGGGTCGGCGGCCCGGCCGGTCTGGATGTCCAGCAGCGCGGTGCGCAGCCGCATGGTGACCTCGCCGGGCTCGCCGTCGGCCACCGTCCAGTCGGCGCGGGTGGACTTCACCGAGCCGACCGGGGTGATGACGGCCGCGGTGCCGCAGGCGAAGACCTCGGTGAGCGACCCGTCCTCGTTGCCCCGCTTCCAGTCGTCCACGCTGATCCGGCCCTCGGCGACCTCGTAGCCCAGGTCGGTGGCGATGGACAGCAGCGAGTCGCGGGTGATGCCGGGCAGCAGCGAGCCGGACAACTCGGGGGTGACGATGCGGTTCCCGTACACGAAGTAGAGATTCATCCCGCCCATCTCCTCGATCCAGCGCCGCTCGATCGCGTCCAGCCAGACCACCTGGTCGCAGCCGTGCTCGATCGCCTGGGCCTGGGCGACGAGGGAGGCCGCGTAGTTGCCGCCGGTCTTGGCCGCGCCGGTGCCGCCGGGCGCGGCCCGCACGTACTCCTCGGACAGCCAGACCGAGACCGGCTTGACGCCGCCGGAGAAGTAGGCGCCGGCCGGGGAGGCGATCACCAGGAAGAGGTATTCGTTGGCGGGCCGCACACCGAGGCCGACCTCGGTGGCGAACATGAAGGGCCGCAGGTAGAGCGAGGCCTCGCCCTCGCTGGGCACCCATGCCCTGTCCTGCTTGACCAGCGTGTCGCAGGCCGCGATGAAGGTCTCGACCGGCAGCTCCGGCATCGCCAGCCGGCGCGCGGAGGTGCGGAAGCGCTCGGCGTTGGCCTCGGGGCGGAAGGTGGCCACCGAGCCGTCGGGCTGGAGATACGCCTTGAGTCCCTCGAAGATCGTCTGGGCGTAGTGCAGCGTCATATTGGCGGGGTCGAGGGACAGCGGCGCGTACGGGACGAGTTGGGCGTCGTGCCAGCCGCGCCCCTCGGTCCACCGGATGGTGACCATGTGATCGGTGAAGTGACGGCCGAAGCCGGGGCTGGCCAGGATCGCGTCCCGCTCGGCGTCGGCGAGCGGGTGCGAGGAGGGCTTGAGCTCGATCGTGGGCGTCGTCATGTCTGTGTCCTTCACCGTGTTCGCTGCCGTCCCGATGCTAGGACGTCCAAGTTTCCCGCCGTGATACGGCCCCGCCGTCTGATTATCGCAGTGGCGGGGCCGTGGGCCTATCGAGGAGCGGGACGACCTGCGACTACCGGTCGGCCCGGGTCATACCCGCGTGGTGCGCGCGGTTCACACGCTCGCGGCCAGCGCGTCGCCGATCTCGACGGTGGAGCGCGCCGGCCGGCCGGCCCGTCCGGCCAGGTCGGCGTGGACCGCGGTGTCGATCCGGTCGGCCTCGGCCTCGAAGCCGAGGTGCCGCAGCAGCAGGCCTACGGAGAGCACGGTCGCGGTCGGGTCGGCCTTGGACTGACCGGCGATGTCCGGGGCCGAGCCGTGCACCGGCTCGAACATCGAGGGGAAGTCGCGGCTCGGGTTGATGTTGCCGCTGGCGGCGACACCGATGCCGCCGGAGACGGCGGCGGCGAGGTCGGTGATGATGTCGCCGAAGAGGTTGTCGGTGACGATCACGTCGAACCGCTCGGGCTGCGTGACCATGAAGATCGTCGCCGCGTCCACGTGCAGATAGTCGGTGCTGACCTGGGGGAACTCCTCGCCGACGGCGTGGAAGATCCGGGTCCACAGGTGGCCCGCGTGCACCAGCACGTTGTTCTTGTGGACCAGGGTGAGCTTCTTGCGCGGCCGGGCCTGGGCGCGGGCGTAGGCGTCCCGGACCACGCGCTCGATGCCGAACGCGGTGTTCAGGCTGACCTCGGTGGCGACCTCGTGCTCGGTGCCGGTCCTGATGGTGCCGCCGTTGCCGGTGTACGGGCCCTCGGTGCCCTCGCGGACCACCACGAAGTCGATCTCGGGGCTGCCGGCCAGCGGCGAACTCACCCCGGGGAACAGCTTGCTGGGCCGCAGGTTCACATGGTGGTCGAAGGCGAACCGGAGCTTGAGCAGGAAGCCGCGCTCCAGGACGCCGGAGGGCACCGACGGGTCGCCGATCGCGCCGAGCAGGATGGCGTCGTGCGCCTTCAGCTGCGTCAGGTCGTCGTCGGTCAGTGTCTGCCCGGTGGCGTGATACCGCTTCGCACCGAAGTCGTATTCCTTGGTCTCCAGCTTGACGTCCTGCGGGAGGACCGCGGCGAGGACTTTGAGGCCCTCGGTCACGACTTCCTGGCCGATACCGTCACCGGGGATCACTGCGAGGCTGATGCTGCGAGACATGTCGGCACCTTACTCCGCGTCCCACCCCGTGACATGCGCTGTCCGCATGGCGGGACGCTGCACGGGGCGGCGAACGGGCCTCGGTCCCACCCGGCGGGCGTCAGTGGGCCTGCTGGGATTCATGGCCGGTCTGACCGCCGTTGTCACGGCGGTCCATGGAGCGCTGCAGTGCGCGCAGGGCATTCTGGCGGGCGGTCTCGTCCATGGTGATCAACTCCGTGGGGAATCAGGAGAGATGGCGGGTCGGTCGCCGCGGAACGGGGCGGAGAGCGACGCCACGGGGGTGACCCGGACAAGGGCGCGATGCTCGTATCCGCCGCTCGTCCGATCGGACGAGACGTTCGGCTCATACAAACGTAGGGCAACCCGGCCGTCCTGTCCGCACAGTTACTCGGACTTCCTACTATCTGAGACGGCGATCACCCGCCCGGCCGGACGGAGCCCGGCCGGACGGAGCGGTCAGCCCTGGTACGCGGAGCGGTCAGCCCTGGTGCGCGGAGCGGTCAGCCCTGGTGGGGGTAGCGGTAGTCGGTCGGGGGGACGAGGGATTCCTTGATCGACCGGGTGGACGTCCAGCGCATCAGGTTCTGCGCCGCGCCGGCCTTGTCGTTGGTGCCGGACGAGCGGGCGCCGCCGAAGGGCTGCTGGCCGACCACCGCGCCGGTGGACTTGTCGTTGATGTAGAAGTTGCCGGCCGCGAAGCGCAGCCGGGCCATCACCCGGGCGGCGGCGGCGCGGTTCCGGGCGATGACGGAGCCGGTCAGCGCGTAGTCCGAGACCGATTCCATCTGGTCGAGCATCGCGTCGAAGTCGGCGTCCTCGTAGACGTACACGCCGAGGACGGGGCCGAAGTACTCCTCGCGGAAGATCTCGTTGTCCGGGTCGGTGGACACCAGGACGGTGGGACGCACGAAGTAGCCCACCGAGTCGTCGTACGTACCGCCGGCCACCACCTCGACCGTCGGGTCGGCCTTGGCGCGGTCGATGGCGGCCTTGTTCTTGGCGAAGGCGCGCTCGTCGATCAGGGCGCCGACGAAGTTGCTGAGGTCGGTGACATCGCCCATGGTGATGCCGTCCACCTCGGCGGCGAACTCCTCCTTGAAGCCGCTCTCCCACAGCGAGCGGGGGATGTAGGCGCGCGAGGAGGCCGAGCACTTCTGGCCCTGGTACTCGAAGGAACCGCGGGTCAGCGCGGTCTTCAGCACCGCCGGGTCGGCCGACGGGTGGGCGACCACGAAGTCCTTGCCGCCGGTCTCGCCGACGATCCGGGGGTAGGAGCGGTAGCGCTCGATGTTCTCGCCGATCGTGCGCCACAGGTACTGGAAGGTCCTGGTGGAGCCGGTGAAGTGGATGCCGGCCAGTTCCGGGTGGGCCAGCGCGACCTCGGAGACGGCCACGCCGTCGCCGGTCACCAGATTGATCACGCCGTCCGGCAGCCCGGCCTCGCGCAGCAGCTTCATCAGCAGCACCGCCGAGTGGGTCTGGGTCGGGGACGGCTTCCACACCACGACATTGCCCATCAGGGCCGGGGCGGTGGGCAGATTGCCCGCGATGGCGGTGAAGTTGAACGGGGTGATGGCGTAGACGAAGCCCTCCAGCGGGCGGTGGTCGAGCCGGTTCCACACGCCGGGCGCGTTGGCGACCGGCTGCTCGGCGAGGATCTGCCGGGCGAAGTGGACGTTGAACCGCCAGAAGTCGATCAGCTCGCAGGCGCTGTCGATCTCCGCCTGCTGCGCGGTCTTGGACTGCCCGAGCATGGTGGAGGCGGCCAGCGTCTCCCGCCACGGCCCGGCCAGCAGCTCGGCCGCGCGCAGGATGATCGCGGCGCGGTCGTCGAAGGCGGTCGACCGCCAGGCGGGGGCCGCCGCGAGGGCCGCGTCGATCGCGTCCTGGGCGTCCTGGCCGGTGGCGTTGGCGTAGGTGCCGAGGCGGGCGCCGTGGTTGTGCGGCTGCACGACGTCGAAGCGCTCGCCGCCGCCCATGCGCTGCTCGCCGCCGATGAACAGCGGCAGGTCGACGGGGTTGCCGGCCAGCTCCTTCAGTTTCGCTTCGAGGCGGGCACGCTCCGGGCTGCCCGGCGCGTATGAGTGCACCGGCTCGTTGACCGGCGCGGGGACCTGGGTCACGGCGTCCATGAAGCGTGTCTCCTTCTGGTTCTGGGGGGATCGGGGGGACGGGACGGGGCGGGGCGGGTACTCAGCGGGTGGGGCTGAACGAGCGCAGGAAGAAGGCCAGGTTGGCCGGGCGCTCCGCCAGCCGCCGCATGAAGTAGCCGTACCAGTCGGCGCCGTACGGCACATAGACGCGCATCCGCGCGCCCTCCGCCGCGAGGCGGCGCTGCTCGGCGGTGCGGATGCCGTAGAGCATCTGGAACTCGTAGCTGTCCGGTGCCCGGTGGCCCCGGACGGCGAGCTCCTGGGCGATGGCGATCATCCGGGGGTCGTGCGATCCGACCATCGGATAGCCCTCGCCCGCGAACAGGATGCGCAGCACCCGTACATACGCCAGGTCCACGTCCTTCTTGTCCTGGTGGGCGACCGACGCGGGCTCCTTGTAGGCGCCCTTCACCAACCGCACCCGGGAGCCGGCGGTGGCCAGCGCGCGGGCGTCCTCCTCGGTGCGGAAGAGGTACGACTGGAGGACCGCGCCGGTCCGCGGGTGGTGCGCGCGCAGCTCGCGCACGATGGCCAGCGTGGAGTCGACGGTGGTGTGGTCCTCCATGTCGAGGGTGACGGTGGTGCCGATCGCGGTGGCGAGTTCGGCGACCTGCCGGACGCCCTCCAGCGCGATGTCGTGGCCGCCGGGCAGGGCCTGGCCGAAGGCGGACAGCTTGACCGAGACCTCGGCGCGGTCGCCGAGCCGCTCGTCCCGCAGGCTTTCCAGCAGCCGCAGATAGGCGTCGCGGGTGGCGTGGGCGGTGGCCTTGTCGGTGACGTCCTCGCCGAGGTGGTCGAGGGTCACATCGAGGCCGGCGTCGGCCAGCGAGCGGACGGTGGACAGCGCGGGGCGCAGGGCGTCGCCCGCGACGAAGCGGTTCACCACCGGGCGGGTGAGCGGAGCGGCGGCGATGACCCGGCGCATACGGTCACTGCGGGCGGCGGCGAGCAACACGGGACCGAGCACGGGTCCTCCAACTGAGCGGCACTCAACGGCACAGAATCTTCGGCGGACACGGTCCGCCACCGTGAATCTAGGGATCGGCTACCCCGAGAACCACGGACACGTGTCACGCATCCGGGTGCGGTCCCTCATACAGATGTATGAGGGAGGGGGGACAATGGCGGGGTGCGGACGGACTGGAGCGGATACGGCGGCGGGGTGCAGGAGCTGGTGGACGAGGTCTCGGCGCTGCTCGGGGCGCCGGCCACCCTGGAGGACCGCGATTTCCGGCTGATCGCCTTCGGGGCGCACGACAGCGAGGACGACGCGGCGACCGACCCGGTCCGTACCCGCTCGATCCTGACCCGCCGGTCCACCGCCGAGGTCCGCGACTGGTTCGAGCGCTTCGGTATCGCCCGCGCCACCGGCCCGGTGCGCATTCCCTCGGCGCCGGCGGCCGGGGTCGTCCGCGGGCGGCTGTGCCTGCCGGTCCGCCACGCCGGTGTCGTGCACGGCTATGTCTGGCTGCTCGACGAAGCCGAGCACTCCCCCGCCCAGCTCGCCGCCGCCATGTCGGTGGCGGCCAGGATCGGCGACCGGCTGGCCGCGGCCTCCCACGCGGGGGCCGAGGCGGGCAACGCGCTGCGCGCCCTGCTGACGGCCGGCTCCCGCGCGGCCCGCGACGAGGCGGAGGAAGCGCTGCGATCGGCACTCGGCCCGGACGCGGACGAGCCGCACACGCTGGTCTGCGTCCGGCTGCCCGGCCCGGGCCGCGCCCCCGACGAACTGCCGGGGCCGCGCTCCATCCCCGCGGCCGCCGCGCTGACCCGGCTGCCGGGCGAGCTGATCGCCCTGCTCGTACGGCTCCGGTCCCCGGACCTGCTGCCCCCGGCCCGGACCGCGGCGGCCCGGCTGCTGGAGGCGGTCGGGGTGCCGGACGCCGTCGCGGGGATCGGTGAGGCCCGGCGCACACTCGGGGAGTTGGCGGCGGCCTGGCAGGAAGCGGGCGACGCGGCGCGGGCCGCGAGCGCCGAGCCGGCGCTGGGACCGGTCGCGCGCTGGGGCGAGCTGGGCGCCTACCGGCTGCTGACCGCGCTTCCCGCCGCCGCCCCGCCGGACCCGGCGGTGGCCCCGCTGCTCACCCCGCCTCACCGCGAACTCGCCCACACCGCCGAGGTCTTCCTCGACCACGCCGGCCAGGCCGGCCGCACCGCCGCCGCCCTCGCCATCCACCGGCAGACCCTCTATTACCGCCTGTCACGTATCGAGCAGCTCACCGGTCTCGACCTCGCGGACGGCTCCGCCCGGCTGCTGCTCCACATGGCGCTGAAGGCGGCGCGGCTGTAGAGCAGCGGCTACAGGCGGTCGATCTCGGTGAGGTCGATCTCGATGGTGAAGGGAGCGGGGAGCTTGAGCTGGTCGTGGAAGATCCCCACGGACACATAAGACCTCGTCACCACATCGAACTGATAGGCGTAGACGACGGGGCGGCCTCCCGCGCCCCGCTCCACCCGCCAGAAGTACGGGATGCCGGCATCCGCGTAGAGCGACGGCTTACGCTCACGGTCGCGCGCCTCCGATTCCGGCGAGACGACTTCGACCGCGAGCACGACGTCCGAGGCGCGATAGCTGGTCTCGTCGTGCTCGGTGCCCGGCACGGCTTCGGCCCGCACGATCGAGATGTCCGGCTCGGGACGGTTGTGTTTGTTCAGCACGATGGTCATCTCGCGGCGCACCCTCAGATCCTCGGGTACCTGAGCCCGCAGGGCGTACACCAGCAGGTCCATGGCCAGCGTGTGGAAACTCTTCTGCGGACTCACGAAAACGAGGCTCCCGTCGATCAGCTCGGTGTGCGGCGGGAGATCGGGGATGCGGTCGAGGTCGTCCGCGGTAAAACCAGCCGGCGGCGGGAAAGCCCAGCCCGGCAGCGGTTCGGCAGTCATGATTCCTCCCATGGACGGGATTTTGTCCGCACTGATCAGACTAGCGCCGGGAAACGTCAGCGCCGCCCCTCGAAAGAGTGAAGGGCGGCGCTGATGTTGACGAGGACCGGGACCGTCAGTCGGTGAGGTTCACCGCGCGGGCGGAGGTCGCGCCGATCTCGCTGGCGATGTCGGCGAGGACACCCGCGGGGATGGTGGAGTCGACGGTGAGGGCGACCAGTGCGTCGCCGCCCGCGGCCGAGCGGGCCACCTGCATGCCGGCGATGTTGACGCCGACCTCGCCGAGGATGCGGCCGAGGGTGCCGACGACGCCGGGGCGGTCGGTGTAGCTGAGGAAGGCCATGTGGTCGGCGAAGACGAGGTCGACGTCGTGGTCGCCGATCGCGACGATCTTCTGGAGGTGCTTGGGGCCGGCCAGGGTGCCGGAGACCGCGACCTCGGTGCCGTCGGCCAGGGTGCCGCGGACGGTGACCAGATTGCGGTGGTTGGGGGACTCGCTGCTGGTGGTCAGGCGGACCTCGACCCCGCGCTCCTGGGCGAACAGCGGCGCGTTGACATAGGAGACCGTCTCGGCCACCACATCCTCGAACACGCCCTTGAGCGCGCTGAGTTCGAGGATCTTGACGTCGTGCTGGGTGATCTCGCCGCAGACCTCGACATCGAGCCGGGCGGCGACCTCGCCGGCCAGCGCGGTGAAGATCCGGCCGAGCTTCTCGGCCAGCGGCAGACCCGGCTTGACGTCCTCGGCGATGACACCGCCCTGGACGTTCACCGCGTCCGGGACCAGCTCGCCGGCCAGCGCGAGCCGCACCGAGCGGGCGACCGCGATACCGGCCTTCTCCTGGGCCTCGTCGGTGGAGGCGCCCAGGTGCGGGGTGGCCACCACGTTGTCGAACTGGAAGAGCGGCGAGTCGGTGCACGGCTCCTTGGCGTAGACGTCCAGGCCGGCGCCGGCCACCCGGCCCTCCTTGAGCGCGGCGGCCAGTGCCTCCTCGTCCACGATGCCGCCGCGGGCCGCGTTGACGATCCGCACCGACGGCTTGACCTTGTGCAGGGCCTCGTCACCGATCAGGCCGAGCGTCTCCGGGGTCTTGGGCAGGTGCACGGTGATGAAGTCGGAAGTCTCCAGCAGCTCGTCCAGCGTGAGCAGCTTGACGCCCATCTGGGCGGCGCGCGCGGGCTGCACATACGGGTCGTAGGCGACGACCTTCATCCCGAAGGCGGACATCCGCTGGGCGACCAGCACACCGATCCGGCCCAGGCCGACCACGCCGAGGGTCTTCTCGCTGAGCTCCACGCCGGTGTACTTGTTGCGCTTCCACTCCCCCGCCTTGAGCGCCGCGTTGGCGGGCGCGATGTTGCGGGCGGTGGCGATGAGCAGGCCGCAGGCCAGTTCGGCGGCGGTGACGATGTTGGACGTCGGCGCGTTGACGACCATCACGCCGGCCTTGGTGGCGGCGGAGACGTCCACGTTGTCCAGGCCGACACCGGCGCGGGCCACGACACGGAGTTTGCGGGCGGCGGCCACGGCCTCCGCGTCGACCTTGGTGGCGCTGCGGATCAAGATGGCGTCGACATCGGCGATGGCGGACAGCAGTTCGGCTCGGTCCGCCCCGTTGCAGTGCCGGATCTCGAAGTCCGGCCCGAGCTCGTCCACCGTGGCCGGCGACAGCTCTTCTGCGATGAGTACGACAGGCTTCTGGCTCACGTGGTCCTCACTTGTCCTTCGTGGGCGGCCGGGTCCCGTTCGACCGCTCCAGGGAGGCGGGAATGGCATGCCGCGTGGAAGACGCACGACGCTGTGAGCCTGACGCGCTTGTTGCAGCAGTGTATCGGCGGCCCCGATCGCCGCCTTCGCCTAAATGGAAGGATCACCCGGCGGGGTTGCGTCGCTTCGTACAAAGCCGAAGGCGCACAGCGTTCGGAGACTTGTACGAAGCGACGCCCGGAAGAGGGACCAGGAAGAGGACCCGGCGGGTTACGCCTCTTCGTCCACCCAGCTCATCAGCTTGCGGAGCTTCTTGCCGGTGGTCTCCAGCAGGTGGTTCTCGTCGGCCTTCTTGTACTCGTTGTACTTGGGCAGGCCGGCGTTGTACTCGGCGATCCAGGCGTTGGCGAAGGTGCCGTCCTGGATCTCACCGAGGATCTTCTTCATCTCGGCCTTGGTGCCGTCGTTGATGATGCGCGGACCGGAGACGTAGTCGCCCCACTCGGCGGTCTCGGAGACCGACCAGCGCATCTTCTCCAGGCCGCCCTCGTACATCAGGTCCACGATGAGCTTGAGCTCGTGCAGGCACTCGAAGTACGCGATCTCCGGCTGGTAACCGGCCTCGACCAGGGTCTCGAACCCGGCCTTGACCAGCGCGGACGTGCCGCCGCACAGCACCGCCTGCTCGCCGAAGAGGTCGGTCTCGGTCTCCTCGGTGAAGGTGGTCTTGATGACGCCGGCCCGGGTGCCGCCGATGCCCTTGGCGTACGACAGGGTCAGCTCGAAGGCCTTGCCGGTCGCGTCCTGCTCGACCGCGGCGATGCAGGGCACGCCGCGGCCTTCCTCGTACTGCCGGCGGACCAGGTGCCCGGGCCCCTTGGGGGCCACCATGCACACGTCGACACCGGCCGGCGGCTTGATGAAGCCGAAGCGGATGTTGAGGCCGTGCCCGAAGAAGATGGCGTCGCCGTCCTTGAGGTTGTCCTTGATGGACTCCTCGTAGACGCGGGCCTGGATCGGGTCCGGCACCAGGATCATGATCACGTCGGCCTCGGCCGCCGCCTCGGCCACCGGCAGCACGCGCAGGCCCTGCTCCTCGGCCTGGGCCTTGGACTTGGAGCCCTCGTGCAGACCGACGCGCACATCGACGCCCGAGTCGCGCAGCGACAGCGCGTGGGCGTGGCCCTGGCTGCCGTAGCCGATGACCGCGACCTTGCGGCCCTGGATGATGGACAGGTCGGCGTCGTCGTCGTAGAACAGCTCGGCCACTTCGGGTCTCTCCTTGGATCGGGTTGTACGGCCCACCGTACGACGGGCGGGCGCGGGGTGGATCGGGGGTCTCGCCATCCGGATCGCCGGTGCGGCCGCGCGGGCCGCACCGGCCCTTCGGTCCGGAGCCGGGGTCTGGGCGGTGCGGGGTCGCGCGCCCTACGCGGAGCGATCGAGCGCGCGCAGCGAGCGGTCGGTGATGGAGCGGGCGCCGCGGCCGATCGCGATGGTGCCGGACTGCACCAGCTCCTTGATGCCGAAGGGCTCCAGCATCTTGAGCATGGCCTCCAGCTTGTCCGCGCCGCCGGTCGCCTCGATGGTGACGGCCTCCGGGGAGACGTCGACCGTCTTGGCGCGGAAGAGCTGGACGATCTCCACGATCTGCGAACGGGTCTCGTTGTCGGCCCGCACCTTCACCAGCACCAGCTCACGCGCCACAGCGGCCACCGGATCGAGTTCGACGATCTTCAGCACGTTGACGAGCTTGTTGAGCTGCTTGGTGACCTGCTCCAGCGGCAGTTCGTCGATGACGTTGACGACGATGGTGATGCGGGAGATCTCGGGGTGCTCGGTGGTGCCGACCGCGAGGGAGTCGATGTTGAAGCCGCGACGCGAGAACAGGGCGGTGATCCGGGCCAGGACACCGGGCTTGTTCTCCACCAGGACGGAGAGCGTGTGCTTGGACATTGTCGTCGTTCCTTCTCAGTCCGCGAGGCCGTCGCTGAAGTCCGGGCGGACGTCGCGCGCGGCCATGATCTCGTCGTTGGAGGTGCCGGCCGCGACCATCGGCCAGACCATGGCGTCCTCGTGGACGATGAAGTCGACCACGACCGGACGGTCGTTGATGGAGTTGGCCTTGGCGATGACCGCGTCCAGCTCGTCCACCGACTCGCAGCGCAGGCCGACGCAGCCCATCGCCTCGGAGAGCTTCACGAAGTCCGGCACCCGGGTGCCAAGGTTCTTGATGGAGCCCACACCCTGGGTGGAGCCGGGGACGGCCTCGGCGCCGGAGTGCAGGACCGTGTTCGAGAACCGCTCGCCGTAGAAGAGGTTCTGCCACTGGCGGACCATGCCCAGGGCGCCGTTGTTGATGATGGCGACCTTGATCGGGATGTTGTTCAGCGCGCAGGTGGTCAGTTCCTGGTTGGTCATCTGGAAGCAGCCGTCGCCGTCGATCGCCCAGACGGTCGCGTCCGGCATGCCGGCCTTGGCGCCCATCGCGGCCGGCACGGCGTAGCCCATGGTGCCGGCGCCGCCGGAGTTGAACCAGGTGGCGGGCTTCTCGTACTTGATGAACTGGGCGGCCCACATCTGGTGCTGGCCGACGCCGGCCGCGAACAGGGTGTTCTCCGGGGCGAGCTGCCCGATCCGCTCGATGACCTGCTGCGGGGACAGGCTGCCGTCGGCGGGCTGGTCGTAGCCGAGCGGGTAGGTGTTCCGCCAGAAGTTCAGGTGCTCCCACCAGCCGGTGTAGTCCCCCTTGTGACCGGCCTCGTGATCGGCCTGAACCGCGACGATCAGGTCGGCCAGCACCTCGCGGGCGTCGCCGACGATCGGCACGTCGGCGGTGCGGTTCTTGGAGATCTCGGCCGGGTCGATGTCGGCGTGCACGATCTTGGCGTTCGGCGCGAAGGTGTCCAGACGGCCGGTGACGCGGTCGTCGAAGCGGGCGCCCAGCGCGATGATCAGGTCGGACTTCTGCAGCGCGGTGACCGCGGCGACGTCGCCGTGCATACCGGGCATCCCGACGTGCTGCGGGTGGCTGTCGGGGAAGGCGCCCAGGGCCATCAGGGTGGTGGTGACGGGGGCGCCGGTCAGCTCGGCGAGGATGCGCAGTTCGGCGGTCGCGTGGGCCTTGATCACACCGCCGCCGACGTACAGCACCGGGCGCCTGGCCTCGTTGAGCAGCCGGGCGGCCTCGCGGATCTGCTTGGCGTGCGGCTTGGTCACCGGGCGGTAGCCCGGCAGGTCCTGCTGCGGCGGCCAGGAGAAGGTGGTCTGGTTCTGCAGCGCGTCCTTGGCGATGTCCACCAGGACCGGGCCGGGGCGGCCGGTGGAGGCGATGTGGAAGGCCTCGGCGATGGTGCGCGGGATCTCCGCGGCATCGGTGACCAGGA
Source organism: Streptomyces polygonati (assembly GCF_042650325.1). NCBI lineage: Bacteria > Bacillati > Actinomycetota > Actinomycetes > Kitasatosporales > Streptomycetaceae > Streptomyces > Streptomyces polygonati. The sequence continues at coordinate 175,933 of NZ_JBHSBB010000005.1, forward strand.
AGTTGTGCTTGGTGATCGGCATGGTGATGCCGCAGATGTCCGCCTCCTGGAAGGCGTCGGTGCCGATCGCCTTGGAGGCGACCTGCCCGGTGATGGCGACGATCGCCACCGAGTCCATGTGGGCGTCGGCGATCGGGGTGACCAGGTTGGTGGCGCCGGGGCCCGAGGTGGCCATGCAGACCCCGACCCGGCCGGTGGCCTGGGCGTAGCCGGTGGCGGCGTGGCCGGCGCCCTGCTCGTGCCGGACCAGGATGTGCCGGACCTTGACCGAGTCCATCAGCGGGTCGTAGGCGGGCAGGATCGCGCCACCGGGGATGCCGAATACCGTGTCGGCGCCGACGGCCTCGAGAGAGCGGATGAGGGACTGCGCGCCCGTCATCCGTTCGGCGGGGGCGGCGGGGGCCGCGCTGCGGGTCCGCGGCTGCGGATGGTGGGACCCGGTGGCCTGCTCGGTCATCTGCGTTCTCTTCTCTCGAAGATGAGGGTGCTGAGAGGGTGCCGCAGCGGGGTTGGAGGGGCGCTGCGAAGGTGCTGCGGGGGTGTTGTCGGGGAGTCGCGGGCAACAAAAAACCCCTCGTGCCGTGAGGCAAGCGAGGGGAGCGCGTCGGTGGGGTTCGAGGCGGTGATGCCCCGCTCAGCCGACGCGCTTTCCAAGTACGAGGATTCGGTTGCGCATGGCGTTGACCTTCCTCCCGTCCCCTGCCGGGTGTCAAGCCGGTGGGACGGGCGTCTCAGCATTTGATCGTCTGGGCGGGAGGGGCAGCGAGCGGGCGGTGACCTGTTCACGTGGGCTTTCTCGTGTTTCCCGGGGTTCCCGGGTATCCCTGGCCTCGCGGGCTTCCCGGGGGACGGGGTAACCCCCACGGGTGAGGGACCCGCGCAGCCGGTGTTCGTCCAGCGGACCGGAGAAGGCCATGCCGAGGCCGTGCAGACAGCCCATCTCGCGCAGGGTCTTCACCTGTTCGGGGCGGTCCACTCCCTCGGCCACGGTACGGATGCCGAGGTCGGCGGCGATCCGCAGCAGCCCGCCGGTGATCTTGTGCAGCCGGGGGGACTCGACCAGTCCCTCGGTGAAGACGCGGTCGAGCTTCACCACGTCCACCGGCAGGGTGCGCAGCGCGGCCAGCGTGCCGAAGCCGGTGCCGTAGCCGTCCCCGGACCCGCCGCCGAAGCCGCCGAGCGAGATCCGCACGCCGAGCCCGCGCAGCGCGCGCAGGCGGCGCTCCAGCTCGTCCGGGGCGGTCCGCGGGTCGCCGCCGGACAGCTCCAGGACGAGCCCGCCCGGGGGCAGCTCATGGCGGTCCAGCAGGCGCTCGACATTGCTCTCCGGCAGCCGGCGGGCGGGCAGCCGTACGGTGACCGGGACCAGGTGCCCCGCGCCGTACCGCAGAGCGGCCTGCTCGATCGCCTGCTCCAGCAGCCACCGCCCGACATCTAAGCTGCGGTCCGGGTCCTCGGCGGCGCGCAGGAATTCGGCGGGGGTGAAGAGGATGCCCTGCGAGGAGCGCCAGCGGGCCTGGGCCTCGACGCCGGTGATCCGGCCGCCGGACAGCTCCACCACCGGCTGGTGCAGCAGGGTGAACTCGCCGTCGTGCAGCGCCCGGTGCAGCCGGCCGGCCAGTTCGGTGCGGCGCAGCACATCGGACTGCATCTGCGGGGCGTAGAGCTCCACTTGTCCCTTTCCGGCCTGCTTGGCGCGGTACATCGCCAGGTCTGCGTTGCGCATCACCTCACTGGGTGTGGCGCCGGCCTCGGCGAAGGCGACGCCGATGCTGGCGCCGACCCGGACCTCGCCCCCTTCCAGCCGGTAGGGGGCGGACAGCACGGTCCGCAGCCGGTCGGCGATCTCCCGGATCCGGCTTTCGCGCACTCCCGGCTCGCCCGTGTCGGGGCCGGTGATGAGGGCGGCGAACTCGTCACCGCCGAGCCGGGCCGCGGTGTCGCCGCTGCGCAGCGCGTCCTGGAGCCGGCGGGCGGCCTGGATCAGCAGGTCGTCGCCCGCCTGGTGGCCCGCGGTGTCGTTGACCCCCTTGAAGCCGTCGAGGTCCACGTAGAGCACCGCGGCCCGGCCGTCCCCGGCCCGGCGGCCGGCCAGCGCCCGGCCGACCCGCTCGGTGAACAGGGCCCGGTTGGGCAGGTCGGTGAGCGGGTCGTGCGAGGCGTTGTGCTGCAACTGGGCCTGGAGGCGCACCCGCTCGGTCACGTCCCGGCTGTTGAAGATCAGGCCGCCCTGGTAGCGGTTGACGCTGGATTCGACATGCAGCCAGTCGTCCGGGCCCTCCCGGCCGTCCCGCCGCTCGCGCGGGTCCCGGCCGCGCCCGGAGCGGATCCGGCACTCGATCCGGGTGGCGGGCTCCTCGCTCGCCGGGGTGGCCAGGAAGCGCCGCACCTCGTGCAGGACCCGGCCGAGGTCGTCGGGGTGGATGTGGGCGGCGAGTTCGGTGCCGACCAGTTCCTCCGGGTCGCGGCCGTAGACACCCTGCGCGGCGGGGCTGACGTACCGCAGCACTCCGGTGGGCGCGGCGATCATGATGACGTCGCTGGAGCCCTGGACCAGGGAGCGGAAGTGGTTCTCCTTCTGGGCGAGTTCCTGGGTGAGGGAGATGTTGTCGAGCAGCATGATGCCCTGCCGGATCACCAGGGCCAGCACCACGGTGGCGCCGGTGATCAGCACCACCCGGTCGCACTTCTGGCCGGTGATCACGTTGTAGAGGATGCCCAGGGTGCAGATCGCGGCCGCCAGATACGGGGTGAGGGCGGTGAGCGAGCCGGCCGATGTGCGGCTGGGGGCACCCGGCCCGCGCTGCGGCTGGACGCGGGCGCCGACCCAGGGCGCGTGGGCCATCAGCATCGCGCCGGCGAACCAGCCCGCGTCCAGGATCTGGCCCGAGCGGTAGTGCGCGCGCAGCAGCGGTGAGGTGAACAGCGCGTCGCACAGTACGGTCAGGGCGAGCGCGGCCAGTGCGGTGTTGACGGCCGCGCGGTTCACCGCGGAGCGGCGGAAGTGCAGCGCGAGGACCATGCTGACCAGCACGATGTCCAGCAGCGGATAGGCCAGCGACAGCGCGGTGCGCGCGGTGCTCGGGCCGTCCCAGCGGGCGGCGTGGGCGAGTGCCAGGATCCAGGACAGGGTCAGCAGCGAGCCGCCGATCAGCCAGGTGTCCAGCCCGAGGCAGACCCAGCCGGCCCTGCTCACCGGGCGCTTGGCGAGCACCAGCAGGCCGATGATCGCGGGCGGGGCGAACATCAGGAAGCAGAAGTCGGCCGCCGAGGTCTGCGGCACGGGCTCGCGCAGCACCACCTCGTACCACCCCCAGATGGCGTTGCCGAGCGCCAGCATCGCGGAGGAGAAGGCGAACAGCAGCCAGGCCGGGCGGTGCTGGCCGGCCACCCGGCGGGCGTAGAGCAGCGCCGAGACGGTGGCGGTGGCCGAGGCGGCGGCCAGCCCGAAGTCGCCCATGATCAGGGCGACTTCGCTGGAGCCCCAGCCGAGGGCGGCACCGGTGGTGTAACCGCCGCAGAGCAGCGCGACGAGGAGTTGGGGCAGCGGTCCGTTGTGCCCGCGGCGGGCCGACGGCGAGGTGGGCGCGGCCTTGGCGGTGGCGCCCCCGGCGGCGGCTCCGGGGGCGCTCCCCGTCACACTGCCGCTGGCGCTCACGGCGCGCTCCGGTGCGCTCGGCGCGGCCCGGCCGGCCGCGGGGTGGTCAGGTGTGCGCGGTCCATCGCCCGTCGCCCCCCTTACTTGCTCGTCGTCCACAGCGCCGCGATCGCATCCTCACGTCGCCGCGTGCCCCCGGAAACGGACGATACACCAGAATTGTCACTCAGCGATAGGGGTTCTCTACTGTGTGTAATCGACCAGGAGTTGGCGGATACGGCCCGCAGTCACCCTGTGCCGGGCACCGACCGATCAGCCGCTGCCACGACCGGTCGCAAGGCGCTTCCGGGCCGGCTCGGACCACGGGTCGCCGGCCGGGTCCCCGGCGGGCTCAGCTCGTCGCCACCACGTTCTCCAGCGGCTCGCCGAGGGCGAATCGCGTGAGCTGGGCGCGGATCAGGCGGTGCGCGCGGGGCGCGAACGCCGAGGTGCTGCCGCCGACATGCGGGCTGATCAGTACGCCGGGGGTGTGCCACAGCGGATGCCCGGCGGGCAGCGGTTCGGGGTCGGTGACATCCAGCGCGGCGGTCAGCCGGCCAGAGGCGGTCTCGGCGAGCAGCGCCCCGGTGTCCACCACCGGGCCGCGGGCCATGTTCACCAGCAGGGCGCCGTCCTTCATGGCGGCCAGGAAGGGGGCGTCGACCAGGCCCCTGGTCTGCTCGGTGAGCGGGATGGTCAGCACCATCACATCGGCGGCGGGCAGCAGGCCCGGCAACCGGTCCATCGGGTGCACCGGGCCCCGGCGGCCGGTCCTGGCGGAGCGGGCCACCCGTATCACCTCGCACTCGAAGCCGCTCAGCCGGTCCTCGACGGCCGCCCCGATCGAGCCGTAGCCGACTATCAGCACCCTGCGGTCGGCCAGCGCCGGGTAGAAACCGGCGTACCAGCGCTCGTCGTCCTGACCCCGGACGAAGCGGGGGACGCCGCGCAACGAGGCGAGGATCAGGGTGAGGGCGAGTTCGGCGGTGCTCGCCTCGTGCACCCCGCGGGCGTTGCACAGGCTGACGCCGGGCGGGAGCCGGTGCAGGTGGGGGGTGATGCTGTCGACGCCGGCGCTGAGCGTCTGGACGACGCGGACGTTGCGCATCAGCGGCAGCGGCCGGGCCCCGGCCGTCGGGCCCTTCATGTAGGGGACGACGTAGAAGACCGCCTCGGCGGGGTCGGCCGGGAAGTCGTCCTCGGCCCCGTCCCAGTACACGTAGCGGAACGCGTCCGGCAGCGCGCCGACCTCCGCGGGCGGCAGGGACAGCCATACCTGGGGACGGTCGTCCCCGGCGCCGGCGGGACTCGGGACGCTTTGGCCTTGGGTTGAATCGGTCATGGTCAGGAGGCTATGGCACAGTGGGGCGGCGCAAGGAGGTCACACGGGTGGAGCGCAGGACGGTCGGGGCGGCAGCACTCGCGGTGGGCGCGGTCGGCCTCGGGTGCATGCCGATGAGTTGGGCGTACAGCACGTCACGGCAGGGCGGCGAGGAGTCACTGCGCGCGGTGCACACCGCGCTCGACCACGGGACGACGCTGCTGGACACGGCGGACATGTACGGGCCGTTCACCAATGAGCTGCTGCTGGGAAGGGTGTTGAGGGAACGGCGGGCCGAGGCGTTCGTCGCGACCAAGTGCGGGCTGCTCGTGGGTGACCAGCACATCGTGGCCAACGGCCGCCCCGGTTACGTGAGAAGGGCCTGCGACGCGTCGCTGCGGCGGTTGCAGACCGACACGATCGACCTCTATCAGCTGCACCGGGTCGACCCCGAGGTCCCGGTCGAGGAGACCTGGGGCGCGATGGCCGAGCTGGTCGCGGCCGGCAAGGTGCGGGCGCTCGGCCTGTGCGCGGTGGGCGCGCGCGGCAACCGCCGGACCGGCGCCGCGCTGTACGACGAGACGATCCGCCATCTGGTGCGGGTCCAGCAGGTGTTCCCGGTCGCCAGCGTGCAGGCGGAGCTGTCGGTGTGGGCCGCGGAGGCGCTGGACGAGCTGCTGCCGTGGTGCACGGCCCGCGGCGTCGGCTTCCTGGCCGCCATGCCGCTCGGCAACGGCTTCCTCACCGGCACGCTCACCCCGGGCGGCGGCTTCGAGTCCGACGACCTGCGGGCCCGGCATCCGCGCTTCACCGCCGAGATGATGGCCGCGAACCAGCCGATCGTGGTGGGGCTGCGCCGGGTGGCGCAGCGATACGGCGCCACGGCGGCGCAGGTGGCTCTCGCCTGGACGCTGGCGCAGGCGCCCGAGGTGGTGCCGGTGCCGGGGACGAAGTCGGCGCGCTGGAGCGCGGAGAACGCGGGCGCGGCCGGGCTGAGGCTGAGCGACGCGGACCTCGCGGAGATAGCGGAGCTGCCGCCGGCCCGGGGGTCGTGGGACTGAGGGCGCGGTGCCGGGACCCGGGGCCGGCTGCGGGCCCAGGGGGCTGAGGGCGCGTCACCCGGGCTGCCCAACGCGAGCGGGAACGCCGGGCGAAGCGGCCGCGATGTGTGGTGTGCTGGGTGGGTGAGCACCGTGAAGGCAACCGTCCGCCGTCCCGCCGCCCGCCGCTCCGGCGCCGCGCCCGCCGTGGTCTCCGCCGCCGCGGCGGCCGTACTGCTGCTGGCCGGCTGCTCGTCCACCCCGCTGCGGCCGCCGACCGCCCCGCCGCCGTCCGGCCCGTCCGCCCCCGGCGCACCCTCCGGCGCCGGCGCGCCCGCCACCCCGACCCCGGGTGCGAGCGCCTCGCCGGGGGCCGCGAAGGGGACGGCGAAGGTGACCGGCACCGTGGCGACCGGCATCAGCAACCCCTGGGGCCTGACCCAACTCCCGGACGGGGCACTGCTGGTGGCCTCCCGGGACTCCGGGCGGATCTCCCGGGTGGACCTGGGCAAGGGCACGGTCACCCCGATCGGCAGCGTGCCCGGTGTCACCCACACCCAGGGCGGTGAGAACGGGCTGCTCGGGCTGGCCGTCTCCCCCGACTTCGGGTCCGACCACGAGGTCTACGCCTACTACAGCACCGACTCGGACAACCGCGTCGTACGGATGCTCTACGACCCCACGCGGCAGAAGGGCGAGCAGCTCGGCGCGCCCGACACCATCCTGCGGGACATCCCGACCGGCACGCTCCACGACGGCGGGCGGATCGCGTTCGGGCCCGACGGCATGCTCTACGTGGGGACCGGTGAGACGGGCAAGCGCGAGCTGGCCCAGGACCTGAAGTCGCCGGCCGGCAAGATCCTGCGGATGACACCGGACGGCCGGGCGCCCAAGGACAATCCGATCCCGGGCTCGCTGATCTGGTCCCCCGGGCACCGCAATGTGCAGGGTCTGGCCTGGGACCCGCAAGGGCACCTGTGGGCCTCGGAGTTCGGCCAGGACACCTGGGACGAGCTCAATCTGATCGAACGCGGCAAGAACTACGGCTGGCCGGAGGTCGAGGGCATCGGCCACCACCCGGGCTTCGTCGACCCGGTCGTCCAGTGGCCCACCGAGGAGAACTCCCCCAGCGGCATCGCCTACGCGGCCGGCGCCATCTGGATGGCCGCCCTCAAGGGTGAACGCCTCTGGCGCATCCCCCTCGACGGCACCCGTACGGTCGCGCCCCCGCAGGCCTTCTTCACCGGGAAGTACGGCCGGCTGCGTACCGTCTTCGCCCTCGACGACCACACACTGCTGCTGACCACCTCCAACACCGACGGCCGCGGCAACCCCAAGCCGGGCGACGACCGTATCCTCCGCGTCTCGGTCACCTGACCCGCCGAGCCGTCCCAGGGCCGAGCCCTCTCAGAGCCGGGTCACCTCAGGGCCGGGTCACCTCAGGGCCGGGTCACCTCAGAGCCGGGTCACCTCAGGGCCGGGTCACCTCAGGGCCGCCGTCCGCCGGTCGGCCGGCGTGCCCGCAGCGCCCGGCGCGCTCACCGCGGTGTCCGGCCGGCGGTCGATGCTGATCCGGGGCAGCCGCCGTTCCAGCCAGCCGGGCGGCCACCAGTTGGCATCGCCCAGCAGGTGCATCAGCGCGGGCACCAGCAGCGTCCGCAGCACGAACGCGTCCAGCGTGACGGCCGCGGCCAGGCCGATCCCGAACATCGCGATGACCCGGTCGCCGCTGAGCACGAAGGCCAGGAACACCGCGATCATGATCACCGCCGCCGAGCTGATCACCCGGCTGGTCTCGGCCAGCCCGACCCGCACCGCCCGCCGGTTGTCCCGGGTCTCCCGCCACTCCTCGTACATCCGGCTGACCAGGAACACCTGGTAGTCCATGGAGAGCCCGAACAGCACCGAGACCATGATCACCGGCAGGAAGGGCTCGATCGGCCCGGCCCGGCCCAGGCCCAGCCAGTCGCTGCCCCAGCCCCACTGGAAGATCGTGGTGACGACGCCGAAGGAGGAGCCGACGGCCGCGACGTTCATCACCGCGGCCTTGAGCGGCACCCCGATCGAGCGGAAGGCGAGCAGCAGCAGGAGGCAGCCGAGTCCCACCACGCTGCCGATGAACAGCGGCAGTTTGCCGACCACGACGGCCGCGAAGTCGTCGTAGCTGGCGGTGGTGCCGCCGACCAGGACCTTGAGGCCGGTGCCCCGCTCCGCGGCGGGCAGCACCTCGCCGCGCAGGTGCCGGACGAGCTGCGAGGTGGCGCTGGACTGCGGGGCGCTGTCGGGGACGACGGTGATCACGCCGACACCGCCGGACGCGTCGAAGTCGGCGGGGCCGGCCGAGGCGACGCCGGGGGTCCGCCGCAGGGTCTCCGGCAGCCGGTCCAGGGCGAGCCGGGCGGCGGCGCTGTCGGAGGTGGCGACCAGGGTGAGCGGGCCGTTGGTGCCGGGGCCGAAGCCCTGGGCGAGCAGGTCGTACGCCTGCCGGGTGGTGGTGCCGACCGGGTCGTTGCCCTGGTCGGAGCTGCCCAGCCGCAGGGTGAAGGTGGGCACCGCCAGCACGATCATCACCACGGCGGCCAGCGAGCCCAGCAGTTTGGGGTGCCGTTCCACGAAGGCCGACCAGCGGGCGGCCAGCCCGCCGGTCGGTTCGGGGCGCGGGCCCTGCTCGGCCAGTGCCCTGCGCTGCCGGCGGCTGAGCGCGCGCGGGCCGATGCAGGACAGCAGCGCGGGCAGCAGGGTGATGGAGGCGGCCACCGTGAGCAGCACGGTGAGCGCGGCGGCGACCGCGACCCCGTTGAGGAAGCTCAGCCGCAGGATGAGCATGCCGAGCAGCGCGACGCACACCGTGCCGCCGGCGAACACCACCGCCCTGCCGGTGGTGGCGACCGCTTCCTCCAGCGCCTCGGCCACGGTCAGGCCGCGTTTGAGACCTCGGCGGTGCCGGGTGACGATCAGCAGCGCGTAGTCGATGCCCACCCCGAGGCCGACGAGCATGCCGAGCATGGGCGCGAAGTCGGCCACCGTCATGCCGTGTCCGAGCAGTTCGATGCCCATGTAGGCGGTGCCGCAGCCGACCAGCGCGGTGGCGATGGGCAGCAGCATCGCCGCCAGCGAACCGAAGGCGAGCAGCAGCACGACGGCGGCGACGGCGATCCCGACGAACTCGCTGAGGTGCGCGCTCGTGCCCTCGGTGCTGCCGACGGCCTGCCCGCCGAGTTCGATCCGGAGGCCGGGGCGCTGCGCGGCCTCGGCGGTGTCCACCAGTGCCTTCGCCTGACCGCCGCTGATGTCGTCGGCGGCCTGGCGGTAGTCGACGGTGGCGTACGCGGTGCGCCCGTCACGGCTGATCTGCCCGGCGCCGGACAGTCCGTAGGGGCTGGTGACCGAGGTGACACCGGGCAGCGTACGGGCCTGGTCGAGCACCGAGGTCATGGTCTGCTCGATGTCGCCGGCCCGGACGGTGGCGCCGGCCGGGGTGTGCCAGACGATGGTCTCGCTGTCGCCGGCCTGCCCCGGGAAGGCGCGTGTCAACAGGCTTGCCGCACGGCTGGATTCGGTGCCAGGGGCGTCGTACTGCTTGGAGTAGGCGGAACCGGCGACGCTCGCGGCGGCGGTCAGCCCGACCAGGGCGGTGACCCACAGCAGCACCACCGTGAGACGGCGGTTCAGACACCACCGGGCGAGTGCGGCCATATGTTGTCTCTCCTGACGAGCTCCGCCCGTCGCGCGCTGCCCCGCGGCCGGTAGTGCGCCCTACTGTGCCAGCGAAAGATGATCCTTTGGTCGTTTCGTGCGGTTACTCACAAGAGCCGCGTCTGTGCGTTAAGTACGCATAAGGGTGGCGCCCCTTTTCGGGGTGCCACCCTTATCCTCGGCCTACTCCCGGCCCGCACCTCGGCCCGCGTGGGTCGCTGAGCAGAGCGGAGTCAGCCCTGGACGCCCAGCTTCTCCAGCACCAGTTCGCGGACCCGCTTGGCGTCCGCCTGGCCGCGGGTGAGCTTCATGACCGCGCCGATCAGCGCGCCGGCCGCGGCGAGGTTGCCGCCGCGGATCTTGTCGGCGACGGCGGCGTTGGCCGCGATGGCCTGGTCCACCGCGGCGCCCAGCGCGCTGTCGTCGGAGACCACCTTCAGGCCGCGCTTCTCGACCACGTCGTCCGGGCCGCCCTCACCGGCCAGCACACCCTCGATGACCTGGCGGGCCAGCTTGTCGTTGAGGTCGCCGGCCGCGACGAGCGCCGAGACCCGGGCCACCTGCTCCGGGGTGATCGGCACCTCGGTCAGTTCGACATCGCTCTCGTTGGCGTACCGGGCCAGCTCGCCCATCCACCACTTGCGGGCCGAGGCGGGGTCCGCGCCGGCGTCGATGGTGGTGAGGATCAGGTCCAGGGCGCCCGCGTTCAGCACCGACTGCATCTCGTGGTCGGCGATGCCCCAGCTCTCCTGGAGCCGCTTGCGGCGCAGCCGCGGCAGCTCGGGCAGCCCGGCGCGCAGCTCCTCGACGAAGGCGGGGTCCGGGGCGATCGGCACCAGGTCCGGCTCGGGGAAGTAGCGGTAGTCCTCCGCCTCCTCCTTGATCCGGCCGGAGGTGGTGGAGCCGTCCTCCTCGTGGAAGTGCCGGGTCTCCTGCAGGATGGTGCCGCCGGAGGAGAGCACCGCGGCGTGCCGCTGGATCTCGAACCGGGCCGCGCGCTCGACACTGCGCAGCGAGTTGACGTTCTTGGTCTCGCTGCGGGTGCCGAACTTCTCCCGGCCGTGCGGGCGCAGCGACAAGTTGACGTCGCAGCGCATCTGGCCCATCTCCATCCGGGCCTCGGACACACCCAGCGCCTTGATCAGCTCGCGCAGCTCGGCGACATACGCCTTGGCGACCTCGGGGGCCCGCTCGCCGGCGCCCTCGATGGGCTTGGTGACGATCTCGATCAGCGGGATGCCGGCCCGGTTGTAGTCCAGCAGCGAGTGCGAGGCGCCGTGGATCCGGCCGGTGGCCCCACCGACGTGCAGGGACTTGCCGGTGTCCTCCTCCATGTGGGCGCGCTCGATCAGCACCCGGAAGACCTCGCCGTCCTCCAGCTGGACGTCCAGATAGCCGTTGAAGGCGATCGGCTCGTCGTACTGCGAGGTCTGGAAGTTCTTCGGCATGTCCGGATAGAAGTAGTTCTTCCGGGCGAAGCGGCACCAGGGGGCGATCTCGCAGTTCAGCGCGAGGCCGATCTTGATCGCGGACTCCACGCCGATCTCGTTGACCACCGGCAGCGCGCCGGGCAGGCCCAGGCAGGTCGGGCAGGTCTGCGAGTTGGGCTCGGCGCCCAGCTCGGTGGAGCAGCCGCAGAACATCTTGGTCCTGGTGCCGAGCTCGACATGGACCTCAAGGCCCATCACCGGGTCGTACGACGCCAGCGCGTCCTCGTAGGACAACAGATCCGTGACGGTCACAGTCCTCTTTACCTCTCAGTCCTCGGGCTTCAGTCCGTCAGGATGTCGTCGTCGCTCATCCGGCGCAGTTCGCGGACGAGCAGGGCGACTCCGGTGGCGACGGCCGCGGCGCTCACGACGGCGTCGATCAGCTTGAGCGTGTCGCTCTCGCCGCGTGCGGCCCGCACCCGCTTGAAGTGGGTGACGGCGCTGAACAGCGAGGTGCCGATGGCCAGGTAGGTGCCGGGCTTGCTCTTCTTGAAGCCCTTGGCCTTGGCGACGGTGCTCTTCTTCTGGGCGCTCGTGGTGGTGCTCACAGCTGGGGTGCCTCCTCAAGCAACGGGTGGCCCCACTTCGCGACGAAGGCGGCCTCGACAGCGGCGCCGACCCGGTAGAGCCGGTCGTCCTTGAGCGCGGGCGCGATGATCTGCAGGCCCACCGGGAGACCATCCTCCGGGGCGAGCCCGCACGGCAGTGACATGGCCGCGTTGCCCGCCATGTTCGTCGGGATGGTGCACAGGTCGGCCAGATACATGGCCATCGGGTCGTCGGCCCGCTCGCCGATCGGGAAGGCGGTGGTGGGCGTGGTCGGCGAGACGATCACGTCGACCTGCTCGAACGCCTTCTCGAAGTCCCGGCTGATCAGGGTACGGACCTTCTGCGCCGAGCCGTAGTACGCGTCGTAGTAGCCGGAGCTGAGCGCGTAGGTGCCCAGGATGATGCGGCGCTTGACCTCGGGGCCGAAACCGGCCTCGCGGGTCAGCGCGGTGACCTCCTCGGCGGACCGGGTGCTGTCGTCGCCGACCCGCAGGCCGTAGCGCATGGCGTCGAAGCGGGCCAGGTTGCTGGAGCACTCCGAGGGCGCGATCAGGTAGTAGGCGGCCAGCGCGTAGGTGAAGGACGGGCAGGAGATCTCGACGATCTCGGCGCCCAGCTCGCGCAGCAGCTCCACCGACTCGTTGAAGCGCTGGACGACACCGGGCTGGTAGCCCTCGCCGCCGAATTCCCGCACGACGCCGACCCGCAGGCCGGTGACGTCGCCGCTGCGGGCGGCCTCGACCACCGGCGGGACCGGCGCGTCGATGGAGGTGGAGTCCAGCGGATCGTGGCCGGCGATCACCTCGTGCAGCAGCGCGGCGTCCAGCACGGTACGGGCGCAGGGGCCGCCCTGGTCCAGCGAGGAGGAGAAGGCGACCATGCCGTAGCGCGACACCCCGCCGTAGGTCGGCTTGACGCCGACGGTGGCGGTGACCGCGGCGGGCTGCCGGATGGAGCCGCCGGTGTCGGTGCCGATGGCCAGCGGCGCCTGGTACGAGGCGAGCGCCGCGGCGCTGCCGCCGCCGGAGCCGCCGGGGATCCGGGTCAGGTCCCACGGGTTGCCGGTCGGGCCGTAGGCGCTGTTCTCGGTGGAGGAGCCCATCGCGAACTCGTCCATGTTGGTCTTGCCGAGGATCACCACGCCGGCCGCCTTGAGGCGCTTGGTGACGGTGGCGTCGTAGGGTGGGATCCAGCCTTCGAGGATCTTGGAGCCGACGGTGGTCGGTACGCCCTCGGTGGTGAAGATGTCCTTCATCGCCAGCGGCACCCCGGCCAGCGGGCCCAGCTTCTCGCCCGCCGCGCGCTTGGCGTCCACCGCCCGGGCCTGGGCGAGGGCGCCGTCCCGGTCCACGTGCAGGAAGGCGTGCACCTTCTCGTCCACGGCTTCGATCCGGGCCAGGTGGGCCTCGGTGACCTCGACGGCGGTCAGCTCGCCGGAGGCGATCTTCGCCGCGGTCTCGGCGGCGGTGAGCCTGATGATGTCGCTCACGGTCAGTCCTCCCCGAGGATCTGCGGGACCTTGAAACGCTGCTGCTCCTGGGCGGGCGCGCCCGACAGGGCCTGCTGCGGTGTCAGCGAGGGCCGGACGGTGTCCGGCCGCATGACATTGGTCAGGGGCAGCGGGTGCGACGTCGGCGGTACGTCTTCGCCGGCCACCTCGGATACGCGGGCCACCGCGCCGATGATGTCGTCGAGCTGCTGGGCGAAGTGGTCCAACTCTTCGCCGGACAGCTCAAGACGGGCGAGCCGGCCGAGGTGAGCGACCTCCTCGCGCGTGATGCCAGGCATGCGTAGCGATCCTCTGGGGGGTGAGATGTCGTTGGTGCCCTCAATCCTATGGGGTCACCCCGATCCCCCCGGACCCAGGCAAGGCCCGCTGAGGCCCGCACCCCCCTTTTTTCCGCCGCGGCGGCGGGACTCGGATCGACGGCATCCGGCGGTGCCGAGCCGACCGAACACTGGCTGCGCCGAGGACGGCACCGCCGAACAGCGACAACGGGCTTCCCACCGCCGCGGCGGAGAAAAGGGGGCAAGCCCCCCTTCACCCCGAAACGGACCCGCAGCCAGCAGGCCGACGCGGCGTCCGCCGCACCGGACGAACCGGTTGGTGCCGGGTCGCGGGGGGACCCGGTGGTCCACGGTCCGCCCGGGCCGCAGGCCGATGCGGCGTCCATGGCGCTGGGGGGACACCCGCCGGGGCGGGCGTATGTACCGGTGAGCCGGGCCGCAGGGCTAGTTCGCCGGGGCGCGGCCGGTGGGGCGGGTGTCGGCGGTGGGGGTGTGCTGGGGTTCGGGCTCGTGGAGGGGGCGGGGGGCGGGGGTGAGGGCGGGGCGCTGCCAGCCGTGTTCGCCGCGGGCGCGGAGCCAGGCGGTGGCCTCGTCGGGGGGCATCGCGGGGGCGACCAGCCAGCCCTGGACAGCGTCGCAGCGCAGCTCCCGCAGGCGCTCCCAGGTCTCGTCGTCCTCGACGCCCTCCGCGACGACCAGCAGCCCGAGCGAGTGGGCCAGGTCCACCGTGCAGCGCACGATCTCCGCGTCCTCGGGGTCCACCACGAGCCGCGCCACGAACGACCGGTCGATCTTCAGTTCGCTGACCGGCAGCCGCCGCAGATGCACCAGCGAGGAGTACCCGGTGCCGAAGTCGTCCAGCGACATCTTGACGCCGTGCCCGGTCAGCCCGTTCAACGTGTCGGCGGCCTGCTGCGGATCCTCCAGCAGAACCGTTTCGGTAATCTCCAGCTGGAGCGCTCCCGGCGGCACCTGATGGCGCGCCAGCCGCGCGGCGACCGCACCGGCGAAACCGGGGCTGTGCACATCGCGCGGCGAGACGTTGACGGCGACCGGCACCTCCAGGCCCATCCGCCGCCAGCTGGCGATCTGACCGAGCGCCTTCTCCAGCACGTACTCGGTGAGCTGCGGCATCAGCCCGGAGGTCTCGGCCATCCCGATGAACTCCTCGGGGTTGACCCGCCCGCGCTCCGGGTGCACCCAGCGCACCAGCGCCTCCAGCCCGGCCACCTGCCCGTCGAAGCGGACCTTCGGCTGGTAGTGGAGTTCGACCTCGCCGGCGTCGAGGGCGCGGCGCAGGTCGCCCAACAGGCCGAGGCGGTCGGGCGTGTTGGCGTCGCGGGTCGCGTCGTACACCTCGACGCCGCTGCGGTCGCGCTTGGCCTGGTACATCGCCACATCGGCGCGCCGCAGCAGCCCTTCCGCGTCCAGCGCGTGGTCGGGGAAGACCGACACCCCCGCGCTGGCCTCCAGCTCCAGCGTCAGGCCGTCGAGGCTGAGCGGTGAGCCGAGGGCGGCCACCAGCGCCCTGCCCACCCGCTGGGCCCGGGTGGGCGAGTCGCAGCTCGGCAGCAGCACCGCGAACTCGTCCCCGCCGAGCCGGGCCGCCTCGGCGCCGCGCGGCAGGGCGAGCCGCAGCCGGTCGGCGATCTGCAACAGCAGCCGGTCCCCGGCGAGATGGCCGAGCGTGTCGTTGACCGAGCGGAACTTGTCGAGGTCGATGAGGATCAGCGCGACCCGCTCGCCCCGCTCCTGGGCGGAGTCCAGCGCGCTCCAGGCGCGCTCCAGCAGCCACTGGCGGTTGGGCAGACCGGTCAGCGGGTCCCGCAACTGCTCCTCGGCGCGGGCGTGCGCGATCCACAAGGTGGAGTCCAGCGCGATCAGCGGCACCGCGAACAGCGGCAGCAGCACCGGCTTGTCGCAGGCGACGACCAGGATCAGCGGGGAGATGCCTAGCAGCGCGCCGCCGACCATGCCCTGGCGCAGCAGCGCGGTACGGGCCACGGTGGGCAGCCCGCCGCCGGGCGGGGTGAAGGTCCACCACAGCAGCGCCCGGGTGCCGGCCAGATAGGCCACCGCCGTGACGGTGACGCTGAGCGCGGCCGAGGCCGACCAGTCGTCGGGCAGCCACGGGTGCTCCACCGAGGGACGGACGCCGAACAGCGCGAGGGTGACCGCGCCGGCGCCGATCCCCAGGATGTCGATCGCGGCGTGCAGCGCGGCCTGCCGGCCGCGGTGCCGGCGGGCGGCGCCGACCAGCAGCACCACCGCGAGACTGACCAGCACGGCCGGCACCCAGCCGTAGAGCAGCAGCATCGCCAGGGTGAGCGCCGCCCCGGAGCCGGTGCCGCCCCACCAGCGGTCGCGGCCCATCGCCACCAGATGGCCGACGATGATGCCGGTGAGGGCGGCGAAGGCCCAGCCGACGGTGCCGCCGGGGAACAGCGCGTAGCCCTCGTTGAGCATCCGGATGACGCAGACGGTCAGCGCGCCGGCCGCGAGCGCCGGTACCGCGACTCCGAGGGCCGGTCTGGGCGCTGCCGGGAACACGGGCACGGGAGGGCGGCCGGCCAGCGGCGCCCCTCCGGCGCTCTCCGTCGGTTCCATG
Organism: Streptomyces polygonati; assembly: GCF_042650325.1. Taxonomy (NCBI): domain Bacteria; kingdom Bacillati; phylum Actinomycetota; class Actinomycetes; order Kitasatosporales; family Streptomycetaceae; genus Streptomyces; species Streptomyces polygonati. The sequence continues at coordinate 192,062 of NZ_JBHSBB010000005.1, forward strand.
CCCGTCCCTCTCCCAGCCTGGTGAAGCATGCGGCGCACCGCGCCGGAACGCCATGGAGGTGAACCGCCCGGTCCGCTGCAAAGTTGGCGCCCCGGCAGTCGCGCTTCTCAACAGTAGGCCGGAAGGCGCCCCCTCGGGCACCGATCGGCTGCCATTGCCCGAATGCGACCAGCGCGATCGTCGTATTCTGATATGGGCCGATCGGGTGACATCTACGGGCTATTCAGTCGGATTCACCTTCGGATTCCGCCGGATTCACCGCCCTCTCGCGGGCCGCGTCGGCGCCCTGTTCAAGGAGCACCGCGAAGCCTTCCTCGTCCAGGACCGGCACCTTCAGCTGCACGGCCTTCTCGTACTTGGAACCGGGATTGTCGCCAACGACCACAAAGTCCGTTTTCTTGGAAACCGCGGCGGTGACTTTCGCGCCCCGGCTGCCCAGCGCCTCTTTTGCGCCATCCCGGGTATGTCCGACGAGCGTTCCGGTCACCACGACGGTCAGCCCTTCGAGTGGTCTCGGCCCTTCGTCCGAGCCCTCCTCGGTGAACTTCACCCCGGCGGCCCGCCACTTGTCGATGATCTCCTGGTGCCAGTCCTCGGTGAACCACTGCTTGACCGAGGCGGCGATGGTGGGCCCCACCCCGTCGACGGCGGCCAGCTCCTCCTCGGCGGCGTCCTTGATCCGGTCCAGGTCGCGGAACTCGCGGGCCAGCGCCTCGGCGGCGACCGGCCCGACATGGCGGATGGACAGCCCGGTGATGATCCGGGCCAGCGGGCGCTGCCTGGCGGCCTGGATGTTGTCCAGCATGGACAGCGCGTTCTTCTTCGGCTCGCCCTTCTGGTTGGCGAAGAAGGTGACGATCTTGGGCTCGCCGGTCTCCGGGTCGCGCTTGGGCAGGCCGGTGTCCTGGTCCAGGACGTGGGAGCGGATCGGCAGCAGTTCCTCGATCTTCAGGGAGAACAAGTCCCCCTCGTTCACCAGCGGGGGTCGCTGCGGCTCCAGCGGCTGGGTGAGCGCGGTGGCCGCCACATAGCCGAGCGCCTCGATGTCCAGGCAGCGGCGCCCGGCGAGATAGAAGATCCGCTCGCGCAACTGGGCCGGGCAGGCCCGCGCGTTGGGACACCGCAGGTCGATGTCCCCCTCCTTCATCGGCTGCAGCGGGGTGCCGCACTCCGGGCACTCGGCGGGCATCACGAACTCCCGCTCACTGCCGTCCCGCAGGTCCACCACCGGGCCGAGGATCTCCGGGATGACGTCACCCGCCTTGCGGAGCACCACGGTGTCGCCGATGAGCACGCCCTTCTTCTTCACCACCTCCTGGTTGTGCAGGGTGGCGAACTCGACCTCGGAGCCGGCCACCGTCACTGGTTCGACCACCGCGTACGGGGTGACCCGGCCGGTGCGTCCGACGCCGACCCGGATCTCCACCAGCTTGGTGTTGACCTCCTCCGGGGCGTACTTCCAGGCGATCGCCCAGCGCGGCGCCCGGGAGGTGGAGCCGAGCCGGCCCTGGAGCGGGATCTCGTCCACCTTGACCACCACGCCGTCGATCTCGTGCTCGACGTCGTGCCGGTGCTCGCCGTAGTAGTCGATGAACTCCCGCACGGCGGCCAGGGAGTCGGCCACCGTGTTGTGCCGGGCGGTGGGCAGGCCCCAGTCCCGCAGCAGTTCATAGGCGTGCGACTGGCAGTCGATGTCGAAGCCCTGGCGGGCGCCGATGCCGTGCACCACCATCCGCAGCGGGCGGCCCGCGGTGATCCGGGGGTCCTTCTGGCGCAGTGAACCGGCCGCCGCGTTACGGGGGTTGGCGAACGGCTTGTCGCCGCCCTCCACCAGCCGCGCGTTCAGCTCCTCGAACTTCTCGCCCGGGAAGTAGACCTCGCCGCGGATCTCGACCAGCTCCGGCACCCGGTCGCCGGCCAGCCGGTCGGGGATGTCGGCGATGGTGCGGACGTTGGGCGTGATGTCCTCGCCGGTGCGGCCGTCGCCGCGGGTGGCGGCCCGGGTCAGCCGGCCGCCCTCATAGGTGAGATTGACCGCGAGGCCGTCCACCTTGAGCTCGCACAGGAAGTGGTAGGGACTTCGCTCGTTGTCCGGCGGGCCGAGTTCGGCGGCCACCCGGTCGGCCCAGGTGGTCAGCTCCTCCTCGGTGAAGGCGTTGTCCAGCGAGAGCAGCCGCTCGCGGTGCTGGACGGAGGTGAACTCGGTCTCGTAGGCACCCGCGACCTTCTGGGTCGGCGAGTCGGGCGTGCGCAGCCCCGGGTGCTCGTCCTCCAGCAGCTCCAGCCGGCGCAGCAGCCGGTCGAACTCGGCGTCGCTGACGACCGGCGCGTCCTTGACGTAATAACGGAAGCGGTGCTCCTCGACCTGCTCGGCCAGGCGGGCGTGCTGCTCCCGGGCCTCGGCGGGGATCTCCGCGGGCTGTGCGTCCTCCAGGGCTGCCACGATTCCGTCCTTCCTCGGTCAGGCGTCACTCAGGGTCGTCACTCAGGGTTGTCAACGAGCGAGCGGGCCGCCTTCGCGCAATGCAGCAGAGCGGCACGGGCATAGGCCGGTGAGGCCCCCGCCAGACCGCAGGCGGGGGTGACGGCCACGGAGGACCCCAATGTCCCCGGTGCCAGCCCCAGCCTGCGCCACAACGCCCGAACACCACTGACGCTACCGGCAGGGTCCGACAATGCGGAGTCGGTCCCGGGCACGACACCGGCGAACAGCGCGGTACCGGCCTCGGCTGCTTCCCCGAAGATGTCCCAGTCACGCTCGGTGAGCAGGGAGAAGTCGAAGGAGAGCCCGGCCACCCCGGCCCGGCGCAGCAGCGCGAAGGCCACGTCCGGCGCGCAGGAGTGCACGACCACCGGGACGCCGACCGCCCCGATCAGCTCCCGCAGTGTGGTCTCGGCCAGGGTGCGGTCCACCGCCCGGTAGGTCTGATAGCCGCTGGCGGTCCTGACATGGCCGGTCAGGACGTCGGTGAGCGACGGCTCGTCGAGTTGCAGCACCAGCCGCGCGCCCGGCACCCGCCGGGCCAGGTCCTCCAGGTGGGCGCCGAGGCCCTCGGCGAGGGATCCGGCGAGATCGCGGACGGCGCCGGGGTCGCGCAGCGCGGCCTCGCCGTTGCGCGTCTCGACGCTCGTCGCCAGCGTCCACGGCCCGACCGCCTGCACCTTCAGCGGTCCCTCATAGCCCTGGGTGAACTCCTCCAGGGCGTCGAGGTCCTCCCCCAGCCACGACCTGGCCCGCTTGGTGTCCCGCCCCGGCCGGTCCCCGAACCGCCATCCGCTGGGCTCGACCCTGGCGTACAGCTCGACCAGCATCCCCAGCGTGCGGCCGATCATGTCCGCGCCGGGCCCGCGGGCCGGCAGTTCGGGCAGGAAGGGGAACGCTCCGGTGGCCTCGACGGCGACCCGGGCCGCCTCCCGGGCGTCGGTCCCGGGCATGGAGCCCACGCCGGTCGCGGCACCTTCGGGCAATTCGAACTCGCTCTGCTTGCTCACGGCCGAAGCGTAGACGCTCGCGCTGCGGCCGGTCCGCCGTGCGGGCGAGGGCCCGCGGCGCCGCTACGGCGGACCGCTCCAGATCAGGGCGAGGTGGACGCCGTAGACCGCGGAGCCGACCGCGGCGGTGGACAGCGTGTAGGCGATGGTGCGGCGGTGGGCGCGGGCCAGCACCCGGGCCAGCGGGATGAGCAGCGGAAAGGCCGGCAGCAGGAACCGGGCGCGGGCGATGTAGACGCCCCGGCCCAGCGCGAGGACGGTCAGCATGGCGACGCTGAAGAGCAGCAGCGGGAGCGGCTGGCGCTGGGCCACGCACAGGGCGCACAGCGCGAAGGAGGCGACGACCACGAGCGTGACGACGACGAACGCCACCGGTACCTGCGATCCGCGTGGCCCGAGGAAGACCGAGCGGATGTGCCGCAGCAGGTAGCCGCCTTTGCTGAAACGGTTCCCCCACTCCGACTGCACCACGAAGTAGCCGTCCCTGCGGTGCAGCCGCAGGCCCACCCAGGCCACGAACCCCAGCCAGCCGGCCGGCGCGAGCAGCGCGCCGAGCGCGGGCCGCCACACCGGCCGCCACCACGGCTCGCCTTCCTCCCGCCGGCGCAGCCCCTGGAGCGCGGCGACGGCGGCGGCCAGCGAGATGGCGGCGGCGATGGCGACCCCGGTCGGCCGGGTCAGCCCGGCGAGCGCCGCGAACACCCCCGCCCACACCCAGCGCCGGGCCAGCGCCACGTAGAGCGCGGCGGCGCACAGCGCGGTGAACAGGGCCTCGGTGTAGGCCATGCTCTCCACCACCGCGTGCGGCATGCACCCCCACATCACCGCGAGGATCGTCCCGGTCCGGCGCCCGTAGAGCCGGTTGCCGATCAGGAAGATCAGCCAGGCGGCGGCGAAGGCGCCGGCCAGGGCCACCAGCCAGGACGACTTGGGGAGCCCGAGCGGCAGTACGGCGTGGGCGGCCCGGCACAGCGCCGGGTAGAGCGGGAAGAAGGCGAGGTTGCTGAAGGCGTGGTGCCAGGTGTGGGGGACGCCGTGGATCGTATGGTTGTAGCCGCCCGCGGCGATCATCTGATACCAGCGGGCGTCCCAGGAGTCGTAGAGCAGGGTGCCGGGTGACTCGCCGCGCCGCTTGGCCAGGTAGTAGAGCAGGGAGACGCCCAGGAGGCGGGCGGCGCCGTAGCCGAGCAGGGCGGGGCCGGCGAGCCGCAGCGCGTCCCCGGTACGGCCGCGGAACCCACCGCGGCCGAGGCCCGCGTCGTCCGGCCGGGTGGCTTCTGCGCTGGCTGAGGACATGATCGGTCCGCTCCCTGGATCGTGGTGGGGGCGCGGTCGACCCTACGAAACCGGAGCGGATAAAAGGAACATATCGCCCTTATCCGGTGCGAGATGCACACGGTCGGGTGACGGGATGCGGCCGTTCCGCCCCCGGGCGCTGCGGGACACGCTGCGGGACGCGCGGCGGGGCGGCGGTTTCAGAGGCCCGGCCGGACCCTCAGATCGGTGATCTCGGCGTCCCGAGGCAGGTCCAGCGCGGTCAGTACGGTCGTCGCCACCGACTCCGGGTCCATCCAGCGGGCCGCGTCGTACGCCTTGCCCTCCTGCTGGTGGACCTTCTGCTGCATGGGCGTGGCGGTACGGCCGGGGTAGACCGTCGTCACCCGTACGCCGTTGCCGTGCTCCTCGGCCCGCAGCGAGTCGGCGAGCGCCCGCAGGCCGTGCTTGCTGGCGGCGTACGCCGACCACTCGGCGGAGGCCGAGAGCCCGGCGCCGGAGTTGACCATCACCACATGCCCCCGGGACAGCCGCAGTTGGGGCAGCATCAGCCGGGTCAGCTCGGCCGGGCCGATCAGATTCACCGAGAGCGTCTCGTGCCAGACCTTCGGGGTGAGGTCGCCGACCTGGCCCAGTTCGACCATGCCGGCGCTGTGCACCAGCGAGTCCAGCCGGTCCGGTGGGGACTGGTGGCCCAGCGCCCAGGACAGCCGGGACGGTTCGCCCAGGTCACCGGCCAGGGTGCGGGCGCCGGGGAAGCGCTCCGCCAGCTGCCGGGCGCGGCCGGCGTCCCGGGCGAGCAGCCACAGTTCGTCACCCCGCTCCAGCAGCCGGCGCGCCACCGCGGCGCCTATTCCCGAGCCGGCCCCGGTGACGAGGTGAACGCTCACGCATGCTCCTGGAGGTAGTTCGTCAGATAGTCCAGCGCCGCCCGGCCGTCCTCGGCGAAGAAGACGAGTTCGGACAGCGGCAGCGGCAGGAAGCCCTCGGCGTCCATCCGGCGGAACTGCTGCTTCAGCCCGTCGTAGAACCCGGCGGTGTTGAGCAGGACCACCGGTTTGCTGTGCAGCCCGTGCTTCTTCAGTTCCAGGATCTCGGTGGCCTCGTCCAGCGTGCCGGTGCCGCCGACCATGACCACGATCGCGTCGGAGCGCAGCAGCAGCTCGGCCTTGCGGTGGGCCAGATCGCGGGCGATCACCATCTCGTCGGCGCTCGGCCGGGCCAGATGGTGCAGGAACTCGACCGAGATCCCAACGAGGCGGCCGCCGGCCTCCTGGGCGCCGTCCGCGACGACCTTCATCAGCCCGACGTCGGAGCCGCCCCACACCAGGGTGTGGCCGCCTTCGCCGATCAGCTTCCCGAACTCCCGGACCGGCACGGTGTACTGCTCGGTCAGCTCGGCGGCGGACAGGAACACGCCGATGTTCATACGGTCACCGGCGTACGGGCCGCGCCGCTGTCGGTGGTGGCTATCGTCGCCGAGCCGACCACGCGGGTGCCGTCGTAGAGCACGACGGCCTGGCCGGGGGCGACGCCGCGGACCGGCGCGGTGAAGGCGACCCGCAGCTCGCCGTCGCGCAGTTCGGCGGTCACCGGTACGTCCTCGCCGTGGGCGCGCAGCTGCGCGGTGTACGCGGCCGGGCCCCGCGGCGGGGCGCCGCACCAGCGGGGGCGGATCGCGGTGATCGCGGTCACGTCCAGCGCCTCGGCCGGGCCGACGGTCACGGTGTTGTTCACCGGGGAGATGTCCAGCACATAGCGGGGCTTGCCGTCGTCGGCGGGCACGCCGAGCCGCAGGCCCTTGCGCTGGCCGATGGTGAAGCCGTAGGCACCGCTGTGGGTGCCGACGCGCTCGCCGTGCTGGTCGACGATCGCGCCTTCCTCGGTGCCGAGGCGCTTGGCGAGGAAGCCCTGGGTGTCGCCGTCGGCGATGAAGCAGATGTCGTGGCTGTCGGGCTTCCTGGCCACCGCGAGGCCGCGGCGCTCGGCCTCGGCGCGGATGTCGCCCTTGGTGGTGCGGGTGTCGCCGAGCGGGAACATCGCGTGGGCGAGCTGCCGCTCGTCCAGGACGCCGAGGACATAGGACTGGTCCTTGTCCGGGTCGCTGGCGCGGTGCAGCTCGCGGGTCCCGTCGGGGGCGGTGACGACGGCGGCGTAGTGGCCGGTGCAGACCGCGTCGAAGCCGAGGGCCAGCGCCTTGTCCAGCAGCGCGGCGAACTTGATCTTCTCGTTGCAGCGCAGGCAGGGGTTGGGGGTGCGGCCGGCCGCGTACTCGGCGACGAAGTCGTCCACGACGTCCTCGCGGAAACGGTCCGCCAGATCCCATACGTAGTAGGGGATCCCGATCACGTCGGCCGCGCGCTGGGCGTCGCGGGAGTCCTCGACGGTGCAGCAGCCGCGGGCTCCGGTGCGGAAGCTCTGCGGGTTCGCCGACAGCGCGAGGTGCACGCCGGTCACGTCGTGCCCGGCGTCCACGGCGCGGGCGGCGGCGACGGCGGAGTCGACGCCGCCGCTCATCGCGGCGAGCACGCGTAGCGGTTTGGGCTGCGCCTCGTTCGGGGTTTCGCTCACACCCCGAGGATACCGGGCCTTGCAGGCCGCCCCACCGCCACTGACGCGGGCCCTTGCGGGCCCCCCACCGGGGAGCGCCCCGCTCCGCTCCCGGCCACCCGTCCGCCGCGGCTGCTCGCCCAGTTCCCCGCGCCCCCGACGGGGCCGCGTCCCCCGACCCACGCGGCAAACCCAACCCTGCGGCAACCACCGCAACAGGTCCCGGCCCATTCCCGGCCGCGCCTACGCCGTGGCTGGTCGCGCAGTTCCCCGCGCCCCTGACGGGGCCGCGTCCCTGACCCGGCAAGGGCCCACCAAGCGCACCCGGGCACCCATCAAGGGGCGCGGGGAACTGCGCGAGCAACCACGGCGCGGCCCGCGGACCGCGAACGACCGCGACCACCCACCCCCTTCCGGGTCTGCCCCGAAGGGGCGCGAGCCGCACGTGGTGAAGGACCGCGACCACCCCACCCGCCCCGGAAGACTAAGCGTTCGCTCAGCGTTGTTCGCAGCGTTGTGGACAACGGGGACCTACCGATGGGTAACATAGTGGTCATGGCAACTGCAGCGGCCCGCGCGGCCATAGGGGACAGCGAGTTCGACCGGGACACCGCGGCCGTGCCGCGGCCGGGGGAACCGGGGACGTACGACATCGACCTGTCGGCCGGGTGGATGATCATCTCCGCGCTGAACGGGGGGTATCTGCTCGCCGTGCTGGGCCGGGCGCTGCGGGAGGCGCTGCCGCATCATGATCCGCTGACCATCACCGCGCATTATCTGACCGCCTCGCAGCCGGGGCCGGCCGTGGTGAGGACGGAGACCGTACGGAGCGGGCGGACGATGTCCACCGGGCAGGCCTCGCTGTTCCAGCGGGACGAGGACGGGCAGGATGTCGAGCGGCTCAGGGTGATCGCCGGCTACGGCGACCTGGACGCGCTGCCCGACGACGTGCGGACCTCGGCGACACCGCCGCCGATGGCCTCGTACGCGAACAGTGTGAGCTCGCACGACACGCCCGGGGTCAGCCCGCTGCCCGGCTCCGCCGCCATCCTGGACCGGCTCGACCTGCGGCTCGACCCGGCCACCGCCGGCTGGGCGGTCGGGGCGCCGTCGGGGGCCGGGCGGATGCGCGGCTGGCTCGGGCTGGCCGACGGCCGGGACCACGACGCGCTGTCCCTGCTGCTCGCCGCGGACTCGCTGCCGGCCACCGCCTTCGACCTCGGTCTCAAGGGCTGGACGCCCACGCTGGAGCTGACCGTGCATGTGCGCAGCCGCCCGGCGCCGGGGCCGCTGCGGGTGTCGCTCAGCACCCGCAATCTGGCCGGCGGCCTGCTGGAGGAGGACGGCGAGATCTGGGACAGCGCCGACCGGCTGGTCGCGCAGTCCCGCCAACTCGCCCGTGCGCCGCGCGGCTGAGCCTGCGTTCGGGCCGCGCCCGGCCCGACCGTAGAATCGGGGCACCATGGCCTACTTCGACCACGCCGCCACCACACCGATGCTCCCGGAGGCGGTCCAGGCGATGACCGCCCACCTCTCGGTGACCGGGAACGCCTCCGCGCTGCACGCCGCCGGCCGGCGGGCCCGGCGTACCGTCGAGGAGTCCAGAGAGGCGCTCGCCGCCGCGCTCGGCGCCCGCCCCAGCGAGGTCGTCTTCACCGGCGGCGGCACCGAGTCCGACAACCTCGCGGTCAAGGGCCTGTTCTGGGCGCGCCGGGCGGCCGACCCGCGCCGGACCCGTATCCTCGCCAGCCCGGTCGAGCACCACGCCGTGCTGGACGCGGTGTACTGGCTCGCCGACCACGAACACGCCGTCGTGGACTGGCTGGAGGTCGACCCGCTCGGCCGGGTCCGGCCGGAGACCCTGCGCGCCGCCATCGCCCGCGACCCGGACGACGTGGCCCTGATCACCGTGATGTGGGCGAACAACGAGGTCGGCACCCTGCTCCCGATCCACGAACTCGCCGAGGTGGCCGCAGAGTTCGGAGTGCCGATGCACTCCGACGCGGTACAGGCCTTCGGCCAGGCCGAGTTGGACTTCGCGGCCAGCGGTCTGGACGCGATGACCGTCACCGGGCACAAGATCGGTGGGCCCTACGGGGTGGGCGCGCTGCTGCTGCGGCGCGAGGACACCCCGGTCCCGCTGCTGCACGGCGGTAATCAGGAGCGCAGCCGCTCCGGCACCCTTGATGTGCCGGCCATCGCCGCCTTCGCCACCGCCGCCTCCCTCGCGGCGGCGCGGCGGCCGGACTTCGTACGCGAAGTGGGCGCGCTGCGCGACGCTCTGGTACGCGGGGTGCGGGCGGCGGTGCCGGACGCGATCCTCAACGGCGACCCGGCGCCCGAGGGCCGGCTGGCCGCCAACGCGCACTTCACCTTCCCCGGCTGCGAGGGCGACGCGCTGCTGCTGCTGCTCGACGCGCAGGGCATCGCCTGCTCCACCGGTTCGGCCTGCAGCGCGGGGGTGGCCCAGCCCAGCCACGTACTGCTGGCGATGGGTCAGCCGGCCACCCGCGCCCGCGCCACCCTGCGGTTCTCCCTCGGGCACACCACGACGCAGCAGGAGGTCGCCGACCTCGTCAAGGCGATCGGCCCCGCCGTCACCCGGGCCCGGGCCGCCGGCCAGACCTGAGCGCGGGCGCCGGCCGCCCGCCCGGCCCGGACGCGCCCGGACATGACGCGGGGGCGGACCCGTACAACCGGTCCGCCCCCGCGCCGTGCTCGCGATCACACGGTCGCGATCACACCGGCGCGGTCTGCTCCACCGGGCCGCGGTCCGCCGCGTTCTCCGGGTGGTGGCAGGCGACCTGGTGCCCCGCGGCCAGCGCGACCAGCGGCGGCTCCTCCGCCGCGCACACGTCCGTCGCCTTCCAGCACCGGGTGCGGAAGCGGCAGCCGCTGGGCGGGTTGACCGGCGACGGCACATCCCCCGTCAGCAGGATGCGGCCGCCCGAGCCCTTGCCGCCCTCCAGATTCGCCTTGCGCCGCTTGGGGTCCGGCACCGGCACCGCGGACAGCAGCGCCGTGGTGTACGGGTGGAAGGGCGTGCTGTAGAGCGACTCGCGGTCGGAGATCTCCACGATCTTGCCGAGGTACATCACCGCGATCCGGTCCGAGACATGGCGGATGACGGACAGGTCGTGCGCGATGATCACATAGGTGAGGCCCAGTTCCTGCTGAAGGTCGTCCAGCAGGTTGACCACCTGGGCCTGGATCGACACGTCCAGCGCGGAGACCGGCTCGTCGGCGACCACCAGCTTCGGCTTGAGCGCCAGCGCCCGGGCGATGCCGATGCGCTGCCGCTGGCCGCCGGAGAACTCGTGCGGGTAGCGGTTGTAGTGCTCCGGGTTGAGGCCGACCAGCTCCAGGAGGTCCTGGACCTCCCGCTTCACCCCGTGCTCCGTCTCGACCTTCTGCAGCTTGAAGGGCGCGCCCACGATGGTGCCGATGGTGTGCCGGGGGTTCAGCGACGAGTACGGGTCCTGGAAGATCATCTGGACGTCGCGCCGCATCGGCCGCATCGCGCCCACGCCGAGGTGGGTGATGTCCCGGCCCTCGAACTCGATCTTCCCGCCGGTCGGCTCCAGCAGCCGGGTGATCAGCCGGCCCATGGTGGACTTGCCGCAGCCGGACTCGCCGACCACGCCGAGCGTCTCACCGGCCGCGACGTCGAAGTCCAGCCCGTCCACGGCCTGCACGGCGCCGACCTGCCGGCGCAGCAGCCCCTTGGTGATCGGGAAGTGCTTGACCAGCCCGCGCACCTTCAGCAGCGGCTCCCCCGAGGGCTGCCGGGGCACCGACTGGTGCGGCTCGGCGGCCGGCGCCGACTGCGGTCCGGGCGCCGCGGACCCGGGCGCGCTCTGGTCCAGCGAGGTGTTGTCCGCCACGGCTTCGTCCCGGCCCTTCACAGCTTCGGTTCAATCTCTTCGGTCCAGATCCGGGCCCGCTCGGTGTCGGCCAGATGGCAGGCGATCACATGCCCGGCGCCTACCTCGCGCAGTTCGGGGACGACCGTCTCGGAGGAACCGCCGTTCAACTCGGCGTAGGGGCAGCGCGGGTGGAAGGCGCAGCCGCTCGGCACGTTGATCAGGCTGGGCGGGGTGCCCTTGACCGGGTTGAGCCGGTCGGTGCGGTCCCGGTCCATCCGCGGCATCGAACCCAGCAGGCCCCAGGTGTACGGGTGCTGGGGCTCGGTGAACACCTTCTCGGCGCTGCCGCGTTCGGCGGCCCGCCCGGCGTACATCACCAGCAGGTCGTCGGCGACCTCGGCGACCACGCCCAGGTCGTGGGTGATCATGATGACCGCGGAGCCGAACTCCTTCTGCAGATCGCGGATCAGGTCCAGGATCTGCGCCTGCACGGTCACGTCGAGCGCGGTGGTCGGCTCGTCGGCGATCAGCAGCTCGGGGTTGTTGATCAGCGCCATGGCGATCATCGCGCGCTGCCGCATACCGCCGGAGAACTGGTGCGGGTGGTTGTCCACCCGCTTGTCCGGCTGCGGGATGCCGACCCGGTCCAGCATCTCGATCGCGTGCTTGCGGGCGGCCTGCTTGGTGACCTTGTTGTGGATCCGGTAGGCCTCCACGATCTGGTTGCCGATCGTGTAATAGGGGTGCATCGCCGACAGCGGGTCCTGGAAGATCATGGCCATCTTCTGGCCGCGCAGCCGCCGCACCTCCTCCGGGGACGAGGAGACCAGCTCCTGGCCGTCCAGCCAGATCTCGCCGCTGATCTGCGGCTTGGAGCGGGTGTGGCCGGTACGGTGCAGGCCCATGACGGCCAGCGAGGTGACGGACTTCCCCGAGCCGGACTCGCCGACGATGCCGAGCGTCTTGCCCTTCTCCAGGCTGAAGGTCAGTCCGTCGACCGACTTCACCAGCCCGTCGTCGGTCGGGAAGTGCACCTTCAGGTCGCGTACGGCCAGGAACTCGCCGGGCGCCGCGCCCTTGTTGAGCACCGGCGCGCCGTACGGCTCGGTGTCGGCGGCATTCATGGGTCGCCTCTCGTTCACGTGAGCCTCACGCGCGGGTCGATGACGGCGTAGAGGAGGTCGACGATGAGGTTGGCCATGACGATGAAGAAGGCCGCGAACATCGTCACTCCGAGGATCACCGGCAGGTCCTGGGTGCTGATCGCGGTGACCGCGGCGTTGCCGAGCCCGTGCAGGTCGAACACGTTCTCGGTGAGCACCGCGCCGCCCAGCAGCTGCCCGACGTCGAGGCCGAAGACCGTGATGATCGGCGTGAGGGTGGAGCGCAGGGCGTGCTTGCGGATGACCACGCCTTCCGTCAGTCCCTTGGCGCGGGCGGTACGGATGTAGTCCTCGCCGAGGATCTCCAGCATCGTGGCCCGGGTGAGCCGCGCGTAGGTGGCCGCGAAGAGGAACGCCAGCGTGATCCAGGGCAGGAGCAGGTTCTGCGCCCACAGCAGTGGATTGTCGGTGAAGTTGACGTAGCCGATCTCCGGGATCCAGCCGAGCGCGTAGACGAAGATCGCGGAGGCCAGCAGCCCGGTGAAGTAGATGGGCAGCGAGACGCCGGCCAGGGCGGTCATCATGGCCGCCCGGTCCAGCACGGTGCGCCTGCGCAGCGCGGAGATCACGCCGGTGGCCACACCGCCGACCAGCCACAGGATCGACGCGCCCAGCGCCAGGGAGGCGGTGATCGGCAGCCGGCTGACCAGCATCGGCCAGACCGGCTGCTCGTTCTTGAACGAGTAGCCGAAGCAGGGTGCCGGACAGTGCGTGATGTCGGTGCCGTTGTCGTAGTCGCGGCCGACCACGATGCCCTTGGCGAAGTCCCAGTACTGGACCGCTATCGACTTGTCGAGGCCCAACTTGTGGCGGATGCCCTCGATGGCGACCTTACTGGTGGCCCGCCCCGCGTAGAGCAGGGCCGGATCGCTGCCGGTGATCTTCGGCACCATGAAGAAGATGGCGAAGGTGATCATGGAGACCACCACCAGCAGTACGACGACGTTCGCCAGCCGTCGGATGAGGTAGACGAGCACTGACCTCGGCCGCGCCCGGCGGCCGCGGCCCCTTGTGGGGACCGCGGCCGCCAGAGCGGCCTTCACCTGCCCTTCGTGCTAACAGTGGCTTGTTGCCCGATTCAGTTGCCGACGCCGACCTGCGCGAGGTCCAGGCGACCGCCCTGACCGTCGCTCAGGAACACGTTGGTCAGCCGCGGGTTGACGTAGACCAGCGACCTGTCGAAGTTGATCGGCAGGTAGAGGGCCTTGTCCATGACCAGCTGGTTGATCTGCTTGTAGTCGGCGGCGGCCTCCGCGGGCGTCGCCGCCGCGGCACCCTTGTCGAACAGGCCGTTGATCTCCGGGTCGTTGATCAGCGAGAAGTTGTTGTTTCCGCTGGGCAGGATGTAACGGCCGTCGACCAGGGCCTGCAGGAAGCCGGAACCGGTGTTGAAGTCCGGGCCCCAGCCCATGACGATGATGCCGTAGCCCTTCTTCTTCACGTTCGTCGGCGAACCGATGACGGAGGAGGACTGGCTGCCGTCGTACTGGTCGATGCTGGCCTTGATGCCGACCTTGGCCAGCGCGGCCTGCAGCGACTGCGCCGTGGCGACCTCGGCGGCCTTGTTGTTGCGCACCGCGATGGTGGTGGAGAAGCCGTTCGGCTGACCGCAGGCGGCGAGCGCCGCCTTGGCCTTGTCCACCTGCGGCTGACCGGCCGCCAGACCGTACGGGTCGAAGGTCTTGTCCGAGCCGGCGATGCCGGGCGGCAGCATGTTGGTGCCGATGTCACCGCTGGTCGGGCCGCCGCGGGCGGTCTGCAGGGACTTCGGGTCGGCCGCGTAGATGACCGCCTTGCGGCAGTTGACGTTGTCGAACGGCTTCACCGAGGTCGGGAAGGCGAAGTAGCGGATGTAGCCGGTGTACGGGTCGTCCGCGTTGGCCTTCAGCTTCGGGTTGCTCAGGATCTTGATCTTGGCGGCCTGCTGGACGCCGGTGCCCGAGATGTCGTAGTCGATGTCACCGGACAGCAGACGCGAGTCCATGTCGTCCGGGTTGGAGGTCACGGTGAAGGTGACCTTGTCCGGCAGCCCGGTGCGGATCGGGTCCGTCTTCGGGTCCCAGGCCGTGTTGCGGACGAAGACCGCGCCCTTGCCCGGCGTGAAGGACTGCACCTTGTACGGGCCGGTGGCCACCGGGTGGTTGGTGTACTTCGCGCCCGTGTCCAGCTTGGCCGGCACCGGGGAGCTGTCGGGCATCGCCAGCAGGTAGGGGAAGTCCGAGTTGGGCGCCTTGAGGTTGAACACGATGGTGCTGTCGTCCGGGGTGAGCACGGACTTCAGGCCCAGCTTGTTCGGGTCGGTGTCCTTGTACGGGCCCGGGTACTTCTGGCCCTCGTCCAGCAGGTTGATGAGGTAGACCGGTCCGCCGGACAGCACGTCCTGGGCGAAGACCCGCTCGATGCCGTACTTGACGTCCTTGGACGTGATCGCGCTGCCGTCCTCGAACTTGGTGCCGGGGCGCAGGTGGAAGGTGTACGTCTTGCCGCCGTTGGTGACCGTGGGCATCGCCGCGGCCAGGTCGGGCACGATGTTGTTGCCCGCGGGGCCCGGCTTGGAGTCGTAGGCGAGCAGCTGGCGGACGTACAGCCGCTGCATGTCCCAGACGAACCCGTAGTAGGCGCGCGCGGGGTCGAGGAAGTCGACGTCCTGCGGCGACCAGAGGTTGAGGGTGCCGCCCTTCTTGGCCGACGCGTTGAGAACCTTGTCGGTGGTGGCGGCGTTGTAACCAAGGCTCTTGGACTTGCCGTCGCTGCCGCCGGAGCCCCCTCCGCCGCACGCCGCCGTGAGCGCCAGGCCCGCGACCGCGGCCAGGGCTCCGAGTGCTTTACCCTTGCGGTTCACTGTGCTGCAACCTCCGTGTTGGGTGTCCGGGCCCCCGATGGTGGGACCACGTCGTTCGTATCGCTGTTCGGTAACGCTGCTGGACATGAGCACTGCTGGACATGGTGACGAGGTCCGGCCGGCCGTTCGGCCGGGACCTGCGGAGGGGTCAGGACCCCTTCGGGTCGAGCGCGTCGCGCAGCCCGTCGCCGAACAGGTTGAAGGCCAGCACGGTGATGAAGATCGCCAGACCGGGGGCGACCATGTAGGTCGGGTCCGCCTGGTAGGTGGAGACGGCGTCGGAGAGCATCTTGCCCCAGGACGGGGTGGGCGGCTTGACGCCGGCGCCCAGGAAGCTGAGGGCCGCTTCCTGGAGGATGTTCGAGGGGATGATCAGGGTCGTGTAGACCAGGATCGGGGCGGCCAGGTTCGGCAGCAGCTCGCGGATCAGGATGTAGCCCCGGCCGGCGCCCAGGCTGCGGGCCGCGTCGACGAACTCCCGCTCGCGCAGCGAGATCGTCTGACCGCGCACGATCCGGCCGATGTACGGCCAGCCGAAGAAGCCGATGACCACGATGAGGACGCCCATCCGCACCCCGGAGCCGGTCAGGCCCCACAGCTTGTCCGGCACCACGGAGACCAGCGCGATGGTGAACAGCAGCTGCGGGAAAGCCAGCAGAAGGTCCATCACCCGGCTGATGGCGGCGTCGATCCAGCCGCCGAGGAAGCCGGCCAGCGCGCCGAGCAGACTGCCCAGCACCACCGAGACCATCGCGGCGAGGAAGGCGACCAGCAGCGAGATCCGGGAGCCGTAGACGATCCGGCTGAAGACGTCACGCCCGTTCACCGGCTCCACGCCGAGCAGGAAGTGCTGATTCATACCGCCGAACGAGCCCTTGGGCGTGCCCAGATCGGGATCGAGCAGATTCTCGTGGAACTCGTTCGGGTCATGACCCAGGAAATGTACGATAATTGGTGCGAAAACCGCCATTAGCACCAGGAGTATGACGACCAGACCGCCCGTCAGCGCGATCTTGTCGCGCTTGAGTCGTGTCCAGGCGATGCGACCGGGTGAACGTCCCTCGATCTTCCGCCCGGCACCCTGGAGGATGGCTTCGGCCTGTGCCTCCGCCGGTCCAGGAGTGGTCCCAATCGGTGCGGTCATGGTGCAGCTGACCCCTCTCGCCGGCGGGTGACCGGCGCGCGCCTGCCGCTGTAGCGGCTTTCTGATCCGAACCGCGTTGACAGCTCAATGAAACGTCAAAGCGCCTTCTGCCGGTGGATTCTTCTGTGCCCCGGTGATCACCCGCCAGACCTGACAGGGAAGGGATGCGCAACTGTGATCTGGAGATTCATCGACCGTTACCGACGCGTACCTCGCGGTACGGTCGTCCGGTGAACGAGCGGCTGCGCGCGGTGTACGACCTGATCATGCCTCAGGCCCGGGAAATGGCGGGCCTGCACGAATACGACGGCAAGGTCCAGGATCTGTCCCCGGACGGGGTGCGCCGGGCGGTGGCGGAGGTGGCCAGGGCCCGCCGCGCCGCCGGCCGGCTGGACGACGGGCACGACGAGGCGCACCTGCGGGTCTTCGAGAAGTCGCTGCGCACGCAGTACGGCGACCTCGAACTGCACCGGCGCGACCCGTATCCGCATCTGTCCAACCTGGAACTGGCGTGCTACGACCGGGAGTACGCGCCGCGCAAGGAGCGGGCCAAGGCGCGCCGCAGGCATCTGGCCCGCTGGCCGGAGGCGATCGACGCGTCGCTGGCCTCGCTGGACCGGGTGAACGCCCCGGTGGCGGCGGCGCTGCTCGGCTCGGTACGCGGACTGGCCGCCGACCTCCACCCGGAGCAGGGCCAGGTCGAGGCGGCCGCGCTGGCCGCGCACGCCCGGCTGCTGGCCCGCCTGGAGGACGCCGCCGAGCACGGCGACCCCGACCCCCGGCTCGGCGGCAAGGCGCTGGCCGCGCTGATGGGCACCCAGGAGGGCCTGCGGGTCGACCTGGAGACACTGGCGGAGGACGCCGCCAGGGAACGCGACCGGCTGACCGACCTGCTCACCGAGTCCTGTCGCGCCCTCGACCCGGGCCGGACGGTCGACGAGCTGATCCCCGAGCTGCTCGCCGACCACCCGGACGCGGACGGCGTGATCCCGGAGGCGGCCCGGCTCACCGAGGAGGTGATCGCCTTCACCCGCGAGCACGGGCTGGCGCCCTACATCGACGGGGACTGCCTGGTCGGTCCGGCGCCGCCCTCGCGCCGCTGGTCGATGGCGATGATGTCCTGGGAGGCGCCCGGCGAGGCCGACGCGCCCTCCTGGTACCACGTCACCCCGCCGGAGCCGGACTGGCCGGCCGCCGAGCGCGAGGAGTGGCTGACCGTCTTCAGCCGGACCAGCCTGCCGTCGATCACCGTGCACGAGGTCGCCCCCGGCCACTTCGCGCACGGCCGGGCGCTGCGCCGCGCCCGCGGCCCGGTCCGCCGCACCCTGCACAGCCTGTCCTTCTCCGAGGGCTGGGCCCACTACGTCGAAGAGGTCTGCCTCGAAGAGGGCTTCCGGGCCGGCGACCCGCGCTTCGCCATCGGGGTGGCGCTGGAGGCCCTGGTCCGGGTCACCCGGCTCACCTGCGCGATCGGCCTGCACACCGGCGCGATGAATCTTGAGGAGGCCACCCGGCTGTTCATGCGCGACGCCCATCTGGCCAGGGCCAGCGCGGCCAGCGAGGCCCGCCGCGGCACCTTCGACGCGGGCTACGGCCGCTACACCTGGGGCAAGCTGGAGATCATGCGGCTGCGGGCCAGGGCGCGGCGCAAGTGGGGCGACGACTTCTCGCTGCCGCGCTTCCACAAGTCGCTGCTGGCGCTGGGCAGTCCGCCGCTGGGGCTGCTGGAGCACATCTTCAGCCGGGACAAGTAGCCTGCCGGGTCCGGCTGGTGGCGCCCGTGGCGTTCACGGCGCTCGCGTGCCCCCGGTCAGTACCGCCCGGGGCCCCACGCGGCGCCGCCGCCGTAGGCCTCGCGGTCGAAGAAGGGCTGGCCGTTGGCGCGCATCCACATGCCCACCGGGTCGTACGCGTCGGCCATCGCCACCGTGGAGACCGCCAGTCCGTCCGGGACGCCGGTCAGCGCCTGCTGCATCATCAGCCGGACGGATTCGACCGCCTGCGGCGAGGAGTCGTAGACCTCGACGCCGACCGCGAGATAGGGCTCGCCCAGGGCCGGCTGGACCCAGGCGCGCCGCAGCGCCCGCACCACCGGGGTGCGGTGGGCGACTTGGGCCAGCAGGGCGTAGAACTGCGGGATCTGCAAGGTGGGTTCGCTGATCTGCAGCGGGCCGGCCGGCAGCAGGTCCAGGCCGACCGCGATCCGTCTCAGGTCCGGCCAGGGGACGCCGACACCGCCGTCGGCCGCGTGCGGATTGAGCCACAGGCCGCAGCGGTCGGGGTAGAGGGTGAGCGCGATGTCCCGCCCGGAGACCACCTCGTGCTCGCGGGACCAGCCGCTGAGGGCCAGTTCGCGCGGCGAGGTGCAGCAGGGCGCGTAGCCGTGGCCGCCGATCTCCATGCTGCCGTACTGGGCGTCGGGCGCGCCGGACGAGCCGTGCCACAGCAGCATCCACACCTGGCCGCCGGCGAGCGATCCGAGCAGCTTCTCGTAAGCGTCGAACCGGCCGGGGGCCACTTGGAGCAGCATCTGCTCCACATGTCCGGCCGGCGCCGCGCCGCCTTGCGCGCCCGCGATCACGTGGGACCGCCCCTTCCCCTGGTTCGGTGTTCCGTTCATCCGGTCGTCGGTCGTTCCACTGTCGGTTTCCTACGGCGCGCGCCGCCGCGCCGCACGCCCTGTATTCCATCAAATCAGGTCGAGTGTTCCCGCCGGCACGCTGACCGACTCAAGCCGGGCCGTCTAAATGCGGCGTATACACGGCGTATACGTAGTCGACCAGCGACCGTGCGCGACTCCCGGGCGGCGGGTCAGTCGCGGGCGAAGAACGGCCGTACCGCCTCCAGCATCCAGTCGCCCACCGGGTCCTGGGCCACGTCCAGCAGGATGAGCTGCACCTGCCACGGGAGCGGGACCGCGCCCAGCGCCCGGCCGAGGGCGTCCATCGCCGCGCCCCGGTCCGGCTCCTGCCAGCGGTCCAGCTCCACCCCGACGAACAGCTGCGGCGCGGCCTCCTCCACCGAGGCCAGCGCCCGGCGGGCGGTGAGCAGCACCGGGGTGACCGCGAACTCGGCGGCGGCCGCGGCCAGGAAGTCCACCGGCTCTTCGTGGGGGGCCGGTTCCCACAGCCGCACCCGGGCGCCCGAGCGCGGCTCGCCGGGGCCGCCGCGCTCCGGACGGCACAGCTCGGCCACCGCGGCCGGCGGCAGCGGCACCCCGACGGCGCCGCCGGGATTCACCGCGATCCCGACCAGCGGGGGCAGCCCGCGGGCGAACTCGTGCACCGGCGCGACCGTGCACGGCATGCCCTCGGCGGCCTGCCGGAACTGCTGCTCGGAGCTGAAGACCGGCACATAGGGGGAGCCGTCCAGCTCCATGGTCGGCAGGTCGAAGCCGGGTACGTCCGGGTGACCGCCGTTCGGCAGCGGCACCCACACCTTGGAGCGGCTCAGCACTTCCAGCAGCCGGGGCGTGGCCGAGGGGTTGCCCAGGCTCGCGGTGAGCACCTCTTCCAGCTCGTTGGCCGGCCATATGTACGGTGCCGGATTCTCCATGTCCACCCTTGTCCGCCCATGTGCCGCTGTCCTGCGATGTGCCAGTGTCCCGCTGCCCGGAAACCCTAGCGGCTGCCGGGGTCCCGGGCATGCCACGCGCGGCCGTGCAATGATGGGCCGCACAACTTGCATACCGGCCGTTCGAGGCCGCGCGGGAGAGTTCCGCCCCGGTGGGGCGGGCGCCGAAGGAGCAAGTCCTCCCTTGAATCTCTCAGGCACAGATACCGCGCGGGCGAGGCAGATCTGAAAAGTGGACGGGCCCCGCCGCACAGCGGTGGGACGGGGCCGGTCCCACCCACGGTGCAAGCCGTGGCTCCGCGCGGGTCACGGTGAACCTCTCAGGTTCCGATGACAGATGGGGAGGCCAGGTTCACCGCTTGGCCATGCCACCCTCGATCCGTCTGGGAGCCCTTTTCCGATGAGCGTTCCGATCAGCGAACCCCGCGAGCCCCAAGAGCCGCACGCCCCGCGCCGCACCGCGCTGGACGCCGTGCACCGCGGCCTGGGCGCCACCATGACCGATTTCGCGGGCTGGGACATGCCGCTGCGCTACGCCAGCGAGCGCGAGGAGCACCGGGCGGTACGCACCCGGGCCGGGCTGTTCGACCTGTCGCACATGGGCGAGATCACCGTGACCGGGCCGCAGGCCGGCCAGGCGCTCGACCACGCGCTGGTCGGCCATCTGTCGGCGCTGGCGGTGGGCCGGGCCCGCTACACCATGATCTGCGCGCCCGACGGCGGCATCCTGGACGACCTGATCGTCTACCGGCTGGCCGAGCGGGAGTACCTGATCGTCGCCAACGCCTCCAACGCGCAGACCGTGCTGGACGCGGTGACCGAGCGCGCGGCCGGTTTCGAGGCGTCGGTCCGCGACGACCGGGACGCGTACGCGCTGCTGGCCGTCCAGGGTCCGCAGGCGCCCGGCATCCTGAAGTCGCTCACCGACGCCGACCTGGACGGGCTGAAGTACTACGCCGGACTGCCCGGCACGGTCGCCGGGGTGGACGCGCTGATCGCGCGGACCGGCTACACCGGCGAGGACGGCTTCGAGCTGTTCGTGGCGCCGGCCGACGCCGAGCCGCTGTGGCGGGCGCTGACCGAGGCGGGGGCGGCGGCCGGCCTCGTACCGTGCGGGCTGTCCTGCCGGGACACGCTGCGGCTGGAGGCCGGGATGCCGCTGTACGGGCACGAGCTGACCGCGGCGGTCACCCCGTTCGACGCCGGGCTCGGCCGAGTGGTGAAGTTCGATAAGCCCGGTGGTTTCGTCGGCCGGGACGCGCTGGCCGCCGCCGCCGAGAAGGCCGCCGCCACACCGCCGCGCACACTGGTCGGGCTGATCGCCGAGGGCCGCCGGGTGCCGCGGGCCGGCTTCCCGGTGACGGACGGCGCGGGCGCGGTGATCGGCGAGGTGACCTCCGGGGCGCCCTCGCCCACGCTCGGGGCGCCGATCGCGATGGCCTACGTGGACGCGTCGCACGCGGCGCCCGGTACGGCCGGGGTGGCGGTGGACATCCGCGGGGTGCGGGAGCCGCACCGGGTCGTGGCGCTGCCCTTCTACCGGCGGGAGCGCTGAGCCCGCCGCTTGTGGCGCCGGGGCGGCTTGTCCGCCTTGGCCCCCTTGGCCCCCTTGTTCGCGTTGTCCGTGTTGTTCGCGCTGCCCCGCGCGTCCCGGCTCCGCGTACCTTCCGATCATCTGCCGACCACCTGCCGACCGTCCGCCGAATCGCCGCGTGCCCTGCGCGAGCACCCCGACCCATCCGGGAGAATTCCGTCATGAGCATCAATCCTGAGCAGCTGCGTTACAGCAAAGAGCACGAGTGGGTCTCCGCCCCCGCCGACGGGGTGTCCACCGTGGGGATCACCTCGCACGCCGCCGACGCCCTCGGCGACGTGGTGTTCGTCCAGCTCCCCGACGTCGGCGCCACCGTCACCGCCGGCGAGAGCTGCGGCGAGCTGGAGTCCACCAAGTCGGTCAGCGACCTGTACTCGCCGGTCTCCGGCGAGGTCACCGAGACCAACCAGGACGCGGTGGACGACCCGTCCCTGGTCAACTCCGCTCCGTACGAGGGCGGCTGGCTGTTCAAGGTGCGGGTGTCCGGGGAGGCGGACGATCTGCTGTCCGCCGACGAGTACGCCGCGTTCGCCGCCGGCTGAGCCGACCCCGCCTCCGCTCCCGATCAGGAGTTCCCATGTCCCTGCTGAACCAGTCCCTGCACGAGTTCGACCCCGACGTCGCCGCCGCGATCGACGCCGAGCTGCACCGCCAGCAGTCCACCCTGGAGATGATCGCCTCGGAGAACTTCGCTCCGGTGGCGGTCCTCGAGGCCCAGGGCTCGGTGCTGACCAACAAATACGCCGAGGGCTACCCCGGCCGCCGCTACTACGGCGGCTGCGAGCACGTCGACGTGGTCGAGCAGCTCGCCATCGACCGGGTGAAGGCGCTGTTCGGCGCCGAGGCCGCGAACGTGCAGCCGCACTCGGGCGCGCAGGCGAACGCGGCGGCGATGTTCGCCCTGATCAAGCCCGGTGACACCATCCTGGGCCTGGATCTGGCGCACGGCGGCCATCTGACCCACGGTATGAAGATCAACTTCTCCGGCAAGCTGTACAAGGTCGCCGCCTACCACGTGGACGACGAGAGCGGCCTGGTCGACATGGCCGAGGTCGAGCAGCTCGCCAAGGAGCACCGGCCGCAGCTGATCATCGCCGGCTGGTCGGCGTACTCGCGGCAGCTGGACTTCGCCGCGTTCCGGCGGATCGCCGACGAGGTGGGCGCCTATCTGATGGTGGACATGGCCCACTTCGCCGGGCTGGTCGCGGCCGGGCTGCACCCCTCGCCCGTGCCGTACGCGGATGTGGTCACCACCACGACGCACAAGACCCTCGGCGGCCCGCGCGGCGGGGTGATCCTGTCCACCGCCGAACTGGCGAAGAAGATCAACTCCGCGGTCTTCCCCGGCCAGCAGGGCGGTCCGCTGGAGCATGTCATCGCGGCCAAGGCGGTGGCCTTCAAGGCCGCGGCGACCGACGAGTTCAAGGACCGCCAGGTCCGTACCCTCGAAGGCGCGAAGATCCTCGCCGGGCGGCTGACCCGGCCCGATCTGGCCGCGGAGGGCGTGGCGGTGCTGTCCGGCGGCACCGATGTCCACCTGGTGCTGGTCGACCTCCGCAAATCGGAGCTGGACGGCCGGCAGGCCGAGGACCGTCTCCACGAGGTCGGCATCACCGTCAACCGCAACGCCATCCCGAACGACCCCCGGCCCCCGATGGTCACCTCGGGCCTGCGGATCGGCACCCCGGCGCTGGCCACCCGCGGCTTCGAGGCGGAGGACTTCCACGAGGTCGCCGACATCATCGCCGAGACGCTGAAGCCGGCCTACGACGCGACGGCGCTGCGCGAACGGGTCGCCACGCTGGCCGCGAAGCACCCGCTGTACCCGGGCCTTCCCGGCTCGGGGCTGTGAGCGGCAGCTTCGGCCCCGCGAGGGTCTGAGGCCGCCGATCGGCTACGTTCGAAGCGGGCGGGGCACCGCGATCCGGTGCCCCCGCCCGCCGGCCGCGCCCCGGCGCCGCCACCTCACCATCTCGCCACCTCGCCACCACCCGGCCACTACCCCGGCACCACCCCCAGGGGGGCACCCTCCCCCGAGAAAAGGACACCCCGTGGCCATCTCCGTCTTCGACCTCTTCTCGATCGGCATCGGCCCGTCCAGCTCGCACACCGTCGGCCCGATGCGGGCGGCCGGCATCTTCGCGCACCGCCTGAAGAACGAGGGACTGCTCAGCCACACCGCCGCCGTGCGCGCGGAACTCTTCGGCTCGCTCGGCGCGACCGGCCACGGCCACGGCACCCCGAAGGCCGTGCTGCTCGGCCTGTCCGGCCACTCCCCGCGCACGGTCGACGTGGAGACCGCCGACGACGAGGTGGCCGCGGTCCGCGCCGCCAACCGGCTGCATCTGCTCGGCGCCCACGAGATCGCCTTCGACCCGGACACCGATCTCGTCCTGCACCGGCGCCGCTCGCTGCCGTACCACGCCAACGGCATGACCTTCTCCGCGTTCGACGCGGACGGCGGGACGCTGCTGGCGAAGACGTACTACTCGGTCGGCGGCGGCTTCGTGGTGGACGAGGAGGCGGTCGGCCAGGACCGGATCAAGCTGGACGACACGGTGCTGCGGCACCCCTTCCGCAGCGGCGACCAACTGCTGCGGCTGGCCCGCGAGACGGGCCTGTCCATCTCCGCGCTGATGCTGGAGAACGAGAAGGCCTGGCGTACGGAGGAGGCCGTCAGGGCCGGGCTGCTGGAGATCTGGCAGGTGATGCGGGACTGCGTCCAGCGGGGCATGGCCCGCGAGGGCATCCTCCCCGGCGGCCTCAAGGTCCGCCGCCGCGCGGCCCAGTCGGCCCGCCAGCTGCGCGCCGAGGGCGACCCCGCGGTGCACGCCATGGAGTGGGTGACCCTCTACGCCATGGCCGTCAACGAGGAGAACGCGGCCGGCGGCCGGGTCGTCACCGCCCCCACCAACGGCGCGGCCGGCATCATCCCGGCCGTCCTCCACTACTACCTCGACTTCGTCGCCGACCCCCGGATGCCCCAGGCCGACCAGGACGACGCCGTGGTCCGCTACCTCCTGGCGGCCGGCGCCATCGGCATGCTCTTCAAGGAGAACGCCTCCATCTCCGGCGCCGAGGTCGGCTGCCAGGGCGAGGTCGGCTCCGCCTGCTCCATGGCCGCCGGCGGCCTGGCCGAGATCCTGGGCGGCACCCCCGAACAGGTCGAGAACGCCGCCGAGATCGGCATGGAACACAACCTCGGCCTCACCTGCGACCCCGTCGGCGGCCTCGTCCAGATCCCCTGCATCGAACGCAACGGCATGGCCGCCGTCAAAGCCGTCACCGCCGCCCGCATGGCCATGCGCGGCGACGGCCGCCACCATGTCTCCCTCGACAAGGTCATCAAGACGATGAAGGAGACCGGCGCCGACATGAAGGTCAAATACAAGGAGACGGCCCGGGGCGGGCTCGCGGTGAACGTCATCGAGTGCTGACGCGGTAGGCCCTGACCTGGGGTTTCCCGTCTTTCCGCTCTGTCGGAGCCTTCCGTGCTTGTACGGCGGAATGTCCCCCGGAAGTCCCTCCGACAGAGCGGAAAGTCCCTGAAAAGTCCCTGGCACGCACGACGAAGTTCGTCGCCCAATGGCCTCCCGAGCTTGCTGGAGGGAGATCACGACGGGATTGCGGAGCGGCCGTAGGAGGTGCTGGCCGGCACGTCGAAACCAGTTCCAGTCTGTCCGCACCTATCCTGGACCGAACCCGAGACCAACGCTTTACAAGACCGAGAGTGATCGTGTTGCGTGGTGCCGCACCTTGCTGGCTGGTGACGTTCTGCCTGATCAGAACAGGTGCAGCAGGTTGAGTTGTATCGCCCCGTGCTGCACCGTCCAAAGGCGTCTGTCCACCGGCGAGGCTCTGAGCGCAACGCCTGGCGGCTCACCGCAGGCCTACTAGCCTGGCAGTATTCGCCTCGGAAGCCCGCAACGAGGCCGTTGTCGAAACTGGACAACACTCCTCTCAGAAGGTCTTGCCGAGCATACCGGCAGGCCGCCCAGAATCTCGGCCATAGCCGACTTTCAGCCCCACCGCCGGAGTGGTTCTCCCCGCGCGAGCGGGGGTGGTCCGACCCGGAGCCGGCCGAGCATGCGGCAGTCCCGGTTCTCCCCGCGCGAGAGGGGGTGATCCGCCGTACTGCTTCTGGGCCAAGGGTCGACGCCAGTTCTGCCCGCGCGAGCGGGGGTGGTCCGCACGAGGCCCGCGCCAACGCCGTTCCTTGATGTGAGCGGTGTGTCTCTGGGTTCTGTGGAGGGTGAGGGGTCGGCGGTGGTCAGTCGGGGTCGGGGGGTGGGTTGGTGGGTGTGGTCGCAGGTGGGTTTGGTGGGTCTTCGTCCTGGGGGCGGAAGGCGACGAGGGTGAGGCCGTCGAAGTCGATGGGGATACGGCGGCGTTCTCCGGCGGTGTGGAGGGTGAAGCCCTGTTCGTTGGCTTCGGGGTGGAGGAGTACGGCTGCGCCGGGGCCGATGGAGGCGCTGACGACGGACCAGAGTTCGTCGCGGACGCGGGCTGAGAGGGTGCCGACATACAGGCCGGGGGCGGGTTCGATCATCCAGCGGGTGAGTGCGCCGCGGACGTGGTCGGGCACGGCTGTGGTGGCGAGCACGGTCATGGTCGGCACGCGCGTTCGCTCTTCCTCGTGGGGCCGGACGCTGTGGCGGGGGCGCTCGGGTCAGGTCCCATCGGGCTGCTCCTGGGGGGGCGTAGTTGACGCCTGCCAGTACGGAACCGGCTACGGGGTCCCAGAGGTCGACCATGTCGACGGCGTGACCGTCGGCGGTGGGTTCGGTTTCGCCGGGAGCCAGGAGGGTCTGGACGTCGGCGACGATGCGGGGCAGGAGTTTATACAGGCGCAGCTGAGTGCGGAAGCTGCGGCGGGCGGCGGCTTCGGGGTCGGGGGTGTCGTGCAGGGAGAAGGCGAGGGGGACGGTGAGTTCTGCTTTGTAGAGGTCGGCGATGTCGTAGACGAAGGCGAGTTGGGTGCCCTGGTGGACGAAGCCGAGGGCAGGTGAGCAGCCGAGGGCGACGAGGGCTGCGTGAACGATTCCGTACAGGCAGGTGCTGGCGGAGGACAGGGCGAGGTTGACGGGGTCCTGGGTGTCCCAGGAGTCGGGGTCGTAGGCGCGGCGGAAGCGGCCGATGCGGTGCTGCTGGGCGAGGAGTTTGTACAGGGCTTTCATGCGCTGGCCCTCCATGCCGCGCAGTTGTTCCAGGGTGGTGGCTGCCGGGACGGTGATGTTGAAACGGGAGGTGTACATCTGGCGGGCGACGGCGAGGCGGCGTTCGGGGTCGCTCCACTGGTGGACCTGGTGTTCGAGCCAGCGGGTGGTCAGAGAGGCGGGGACGGTGCCGGAGTAGCAGCGCACGCCGCCGGAGCCGGTGGCAACCACGGTGGTGCCGTGGCGGGCGAAGGTGGCCAGGGCAGGCTGCGTGATGGAGGTGCCGGGGCCGAGCAGGACGCAGCTGAGTGAGGCGGTGGGCAGGTAGACGCGGGTGATGTCGCCGTCGTCGCTGGTGGTCTCGGCGCAGACTCCGGTGTCGTCCTGGACGATGCGGACGATGTCGGCATAGAGGAAGGACAGGGAGTCGCCGACACGGGGGAGCATGGCCAGGGTGGGCGAGGCGACTCGGCGCCGGGCGGAGGTCGGGGTGTGGGCGGGGCGGGCGGGAGACACGGGCGCGTCACACTCCCTGGGACGCGGGGGCCAGGCTGAGCAGTCCGCAGCCGTAGGACTTGCTGCGGCCGATGCCGCTCAGGAGCGCTGAGCGCAGGGCGTCGGGGTCGGTGACGGCGGCGGTTCCTTCGAAGAGGGTCACGGCCCGGTCGATGCGCCGTCCCGGCCGGCTCGCGGCGGGTGCGGCAGCGCCCGGGGCGGTGGGCGCCTCGGGTGAGGGGGCGGGGGTGTGCCAGGTGGTGGCGGTCTCAGTGGAGCGGGACAGCAGGGTGCGCGGGGCGAGGCCGGCGGCGGTGGCGCGGTCGGTCCACCACTGGTCGGCGTCGGGCCCGCGCAGGGGGATGGCCTGTTTCCAGTGGCCGGCGGTGCTGTTGGGGCCACAGCGGCGTACGGCGTTGGCGGCGATCCGGTAGCGGACCAGGAGTCCCGGGCGCAGGGCGGTGAGCAGGGCGTCCATGGAGCGGACGTCGACGCGGGCGTAGCCATCGGGGAGCCGGTCTGCCGAGGGGGGCAGGCGGGTCTGGACGAGGAGGACGGGGGCGCCCGCGCTGTCGGCTTCCAGGCGGAAGAGGACTCCAGCGCGGGAGCGGGGAGAGTCACCGAGGCCGTCGGGGAGCAGTTTCATGACGGTGCGGTGCAGTTCGGCGAGGTTGCGCAGGTCGCGGTGGACGGCGCGGCTGCGGACGTTGAGCAGCAGCCGGGTGAGCCATGCTTCGCCGGCCGCGGGGCCGGCAGTTGCTGGCGGTCTCGGGGCGGTTGCTGTCCCGGTGCCGGTGTCGGTGATGGTGGCGGTCACGGCGTGGCTCCTTGTGGGTGGAGGTAGGTGGCGACGGCGTCCAGGTAGGCGGTGCCGTAGCCGGCGCAGAGTTCTACCGGCAGCGGGAAGGTGGCGCTGTGGGCGGGGCGTGCGCGGTATACGCGGTCGCGGGCGGTCAGGCGGACGGGCTCGTCGTTCAGTTCGGTCACCACGCCCGACGACGGCCGGTGAGCAGGGCGAGCGGTGTCATGGGTATCGGGTGGGAAGGGCTGGTCCGCGGTGAAGCGGATGTCCACGGTGGCGCCTTCTGCTGCGCCGTACAGGGGGCGTCGGGCCAGTGGGACCCGGCGCAGTTCTGCCGCCGGATCGGCCAGATCACGACCCAGCAACAGCAGTGCGCCGGGCGGGCAGGAGCGCCGGCCGAGGTGGAGCGGCCAGCGGGGCGCGGCAACGGCGTCGGCGCAGCGCCGGGCCAGGGAGGCGTCGGTGAAGTCGGCCGCGACGGTGAACGCGGCGTCGCTGAGGTAGTGGCGGGTGGAGACGATGGTCGCGGCGTCCGCACCACGGCGGGCGCCCTTAGCCGTGGGAACGGTCAGGTGCTGCGGGTAGCCGCCGCCGACGGTGTGGAAGTCGCCCATGACCGTGCCGGGACGGTCCACGCGCACGGTGAAGAGGGCCTGGGTCAGCCGGGCGAACAGCGCTTCGCGGTCCTCCCCGTCGGCGACGGCCTCGGCGCGGGGGATGCCCAGCGCACTGGCGAGCAGGCCGATCAGTCCCGAACGCGTGGGATGGCTGGCGGTGTCGCGGTGGGTGAAGGCGCTGTGCTCCCCCCAGGACTGCAGGGGCGCGGCAAGGTGAAGGAGGAACCCGGTCACGTGGTGGCCGCCTTTACCGCGGGGAAGGCGGCGTCGACCGCGCCGGCGATGAGTTCGGGGTAGGAGCTGGCCACCGAGCCCAGCCCGGGCAGGGGCTTCTCGTCGAGGCCGGCGTGGGCTGCGTAGGGGAGTTCGATGGTGCCCAGCAGCTTGTTGATCCGGGCTGCGTACTCGCTCAGCGCCTGCCGCGAGGGCAGGCCCCAGCCGTGCTCGCGGGCCCTGACCGGCTCTTCGAAGGCCGCGGCCAGCGACAGCGGCCGGTCCGGCCGTACCGCGACATGGACCAGATCCGGATGGGTGTGCGGCGCGGTGGATGTCTTCTTCGCACCGGGAACCGTGCCGAGGAAAGCAGTTGCGAAGGCCGTGGCCAGCTCCCGCAGCGTGCCAATGTCCCGCGAGGTTCCCGGGTCGGTCCCCTGCGGGCCGGTCAGGGAGGCGACGTTGGAGGCCAGGTCGCGCAGGTCCAACGTGGCGTAGCGGTAGAACACGCCGGTGCTGAACTCGCCGGTGTTCATGTGGGCGCTGCCGGCGTCCTCGGCCCACTGGTTGACGTCGTCCACGGCGGTGAAGAAGTCCGCCTGTACGGAGGTGGCGTGGGTGGTGAACGCGTGGGCCACCTGTACCGCGCCGTCCACGCCCGCGCCGGGGATCTCCGCGAGCATCCGGCCGAACAGCGCGATCGACCCGTTACGCGAGCGCAGCACTTCATGGACCGCGTCCTTGGGCAGCAGTGGTTTCGCCGCGGCGGCCTTGCCCAGGGCCTTGGCCAGCGCCTCGCGGTGCTCCTCGGCGATGTCGGCGAGGGCCACTGCGGCACTGTCGGGAAGGAACAGCAGCGAGGCGGTGGTGCGCTCGCCCTTCTCCAGAGCGAGCTTGGTCTCCGCCGAGCGGATGACCTGAGCGCCGGCCAGCGTCGCCAGATCCTCCGGCCAGCCCCGCCCCACCAGCTCCCGGAAGACCTGCTCGGGCAGCCGCCGGGTGCGCAGCGCCTTGTCACCGATGGCCTCCTCCACCGCCAGGCGCACCGGGCGCTTCCACGCCTGGCTGGAGACCCGGGTACGGGTGGTGCCTCCGAAGGTCAGCGACTTGGGCGAACCGAGGTCATCGCGGTTGACGTTGCTGTATGGCAGGGTCTGCAGGACATGCAAGTCCAAGAAGCGGGGTGCCGGGGTGGCGGCGGGTGCGGTGGGCATCGCGGAGATCTTTCTGACGGGAACGGGAAAGGGGCATTGGTGCCGGCGTGCCCTGGGTCACCGGTGTGTGGTGAACACGGGCGGGGGCACGGGGCCTGGGACCAGGGCGGCACGGAAGAACTCCGGCCGGCTCGTTGATGGCGGGGTGCTACGTGCTTGGGGCTGCGGGGCGCTGCTCGACTGCCGCTTCCTGGCGGCGCAGCGACCGGTAGAACGCCTGGAGCCAGCGGGTCGTGACGGTGTCCCGCCGGTAATGCCAGGCGGTGAGGTCGCGCAGCAGGCAGGCGTAGTCCGGGGTGACGCCGGACGAGCCCAGCCACCGGAACACGCCGGGCAGCATCCGGTGGACGCCGTCCAGGTCCTGGCGCACCAGCAGGTGCAGCCGTGATTCAGCCGCACCCGACTTGAGGTCGTCGGGACTGCGGCGGCCGACAGCGTCCGCGAAACTCTCGCCGAGGCTGGTGCCGCGTGGGTGGAACGCCGAACCGGCCGCGTCCACAGCAGGTCCCGGTGCGGCCCCCGGAGTGTCTGCCTCCGCGCCGGACTCCGGAGCGTGCGGGGTCTCGGCAATGCGCTGGGCCCGGGGGCGGGCGGCAATCAGCGCGGCGACCGCGTAGTACGCCCGTTCCTTGTCCGGATAGCCTGGCTGGTCGGGGTTTTCGTGGATCAGCCCCGGCCGCAGCAGGGCCGCGTGCATACGGGCCGGAACCTCGGTCACCGGCTTGCCCAGCCCGGCCCGCAGCGCGGACTGCACCCCGGCCGACTCCTGGCACAGTTTGCGTACGCGGTCGGCGAACTCGTCGTACCTGACTAGCTCGAAATCCCGGGGAGGGGGCTGCTGTCCGGTGAGGGTTCCTTCGGTCGGCTTAGCGGCCTGGGGATCGGCCTGGGCACTGGTCGGGGAGTGGGTCGTCACGCTCATCGGATCCGCCGTCGGTGTGGTGGTGGGGATGCTTTGGCCGGGTGCATACACAGGTGACCGCCGCCGGACTGCTCGGCTGTACAGCCTCGGGCCTGCCGGCCACCCGGAGTTCAGGGGCAGTCGGGGACGCGCAGCAGGCTTCTCACCAGGCCTCGGGCCTCCTCACGGGCCTTGGACCCGCGCGGGGTCGCGGCGATCGGCGCGGTCGCCGCGTCGTACTCCTGCAACGCGATCCGCCCGAACGCCTGGATGCTGCCGGTGAAGTCGCCTTCGGCCAGCGACTGCCAGAACTGCTGCTCGGCAGCAGGCCAGTACGCGGCAGCCGCGAGCGCCGGCCAGGGTCCGCCGCGCTTGCGCCGGTCCTTGGCAGTACCACCGGGACGTTCCTTTTCGAACGGGGTGGTATAGGCACGCCACGCCGTCTGCAACGCGTACTCCAGCCGGCCGGCCGCCTTCTCCGCCGCGTCGCGGCCCTCCTGGAGCCCGTTCCTGAGCGCGTGGTCCGCCGGGTCGTCCGAAGGCCGGAGCAAGGCGAACAGCGGCGGCGTGGAACCGGTGAAGTACGTACGGTCGCGGGTCTGGCCGTCCTGGTCGAACCCCAGGGACTGCACCCGCACCGAGTCCTCCACATCCTGCGGCAGATCACTCGTCAGGTCGCTCAGCACGTAGGGCCGATGCCCGGAGTTTCCACGGCTCTCGGTGACCAGCGCATCCAGGTCCCGCCACAGCGCCCGGTCCGCGTCGGCTTCTCGGGGCCGCTTGACGAGGTCCTTGCCCTCGTCCCAGAGCAGGTACGGGTCCTCGTGTGGGGGCCGGTTGACGCGCAGCGCCCAGGTGATGTGGGCGTCTACCACGCTGCGGCCCCCGGCTGCGGGAGTGAGAAGGACCGCGTGCCGGTACTGCTCGGTCAGGGCCGACAGCGGCCCCGCCGGAGCCGCCGGCACCGCGAGCGGGTCGGGCAGTTCATCACGCTCCCACGGGCACGCGTCCGCTGCGGCGCCCCGTTCCCCCGTCCAGCGGTTCGGATACGGAAGCCCCAGCAGCAGTGTCTCGAACAGCGAGCGGCCCACCGGATGGTAGGAGAGCACCTTTCGCAGCGGACCTGCGTAGGCGTTACCGAACCGCTGGCCGTTCACGGTCCGCGGTGTGCACTGGCCGGAAGGCCCGTAGTAGAGCTGCGCCAGCAGGTGCAGCACCGCATCGGCCGGCGGTAGTGGCACCTGCTCACTATCAGTGAAATGCCCGAAGAAGACCTGGTTGTTACCCGCGGGGCGGGCCATGACCAGCTTGTTCACACCTGAACCCGTCGGACACTCGCCGAGCAGCCTCGGGTCCTGCATCCAGGGCCGCTCGACGTCGAACAACCGGAACCGGTCGGAATAGCGGACGAAATACCCTTCCACCGTCTCCGGATCGAACCGCCCCTCACCGTCGAGCAGGTTGTACCGGCGATCCGACCACTCCCCGACGTCCTCCGCCTCGTCCAGACCTGTGATCCGCGCGGCGATCGCGTACAGCACCCTCAACAAACCGGAAGCAGCCGGCGGCAGCGCCACGGCGAGACCACCGATCCGGTGGGCCTCCAGGAACAGCTCCCGGAGGCCCACCGTGCGGAAACCGGGTCCATCGGCGCCGGGCATCGGCGAGACAGAAACAAACGGCTCAGTTAGGAGGTCGTAGAGGTCAGCGGCCGACGGGGCGGACTCGACCTGGACACAAGGAAGTTCGATGGACACGAGCGGGTCACTCCGGTTGTCGCATCAGGCGGGAAGGTGCATCGATGAGCTGCCGCATACTGTGGGTGGCATCTCCGCGAGAGCGGAGGTGGACCGATCCTGATGAGCGGGCCGGTCAGCCGCTGAGCCCACTCCTCGCGCGAGCGGGGCGCTACGGGTCCCCCCGACTGGATGCCAGGTGGACCCGTAGCGGGGTGGCCGGCCTAGCCACCGATACAACGTTAGCGCCGACTCGGCCGCGTCGTCGGCAAGTTGGGCAGTTTTGCCAAAGATCCTCATGGGTGTGCCTCGACCTGATAGAGCAGCTTCTCAGGCGAGCCGTTCTCTCACGAGTCCCAGTTCGTGGTGCAGGGTCAGCCGCTGCTTGCCCAGCAGCGGCCCGACCGGGCCGTCCGGGCCGGTCGTGTGCGGCAGCAGCACGACTTCGGCAAGCTTGGTTTCGTTCTTCCATCCGGCCGGTGGTTCATGGGCGGTCGTGCAGGCCCGGCGCCATTCGCCGTGCGCCAACGGCACCACGTAGCCGAGAAGTTCGCGCACCAGAGCCCTGGAGAAGCGCCCGCCGGGGATGTCGCCGGCTTCCGGGAATCGGACGCGGTGGGCTTCGTCCAGCCAGCGCCGGTGCTCGGTGTCCTCGAACACGGGCAGGGTCAGGACGGTGTCCGCGCCGAGCCGTGTGGCGATGATGTCCTCGTCGGCGTCGCTGCTGGTGAGTTGGTCCAGTGAGCGGACGTCGCCCGGTTTCGGGATGGTCACCAGTTGTGCCAGTCCTTCGCGCGCCATCGTGTCGGTCAGGCGGTCGATGTCCTCCTTGAGCAGGAGTTCGGGAGTCTTGGACGCGAATTCGGCGTCGTAGACGCCATCGACGAGTTCCTGGACGTCGCCGGGCACTTCCACGGGCTTTCCCGCCCTGTCCGCGAGCAGTTCGAGGGTGCGGCGCAGCAGCGAGGGGGCGTAGACATCGCCCCACGACTTCGGGACGTCGAGCAGGCCGTCACCGCCGACCGGGACGAGTACCGCCAGCCGGGGGCCGAGGCTCCAGGCGGGTCGGTATGCACCGGTGGCCTGGTGCCGCCAGACCCGTCCCGCCCGTTGCAGCAGCAGGGCCATCGGCGCGAGGTCGGAGACGATCAGGTCGAAGTCCATGTCCAGGGACTGCTCGATCACCTGGGTGGCGACCAGGATCGTGCCGCGCGGCAGTGCGGGACGCCGCACGCCCTGCTTGCCGACCCGGCCGAACCACTTTTCGGCCTCCTCCGTGATGGCGCTCCGCCGCCGGCCCGGGAAACGTGCGTGCAACAAGCGCAGCCGGGGGCCTTCCGGCGACCCGACTGCTTCCCCGCCTCCCGGGCCGTCCGCCTGTTCGGCGTGCTCCACGCGGTCGTCCCAGCCCTGGTACTCCTGCCCGTACCTCCGGGTGAAGTGGTTGCGCAGGGCACCGAACGTCCGCTGGGCCTCGCCGACCGTCGTGCAGATCACGGCCACACAACCGCCGGCGTCCATGACCGGGGCCAGTTCCCGCAGCAAAGTGCCGAGCCGGCCATGCAGCACGGCCGGATCGTAGGTGTGGTCCACCGGCAGGACGTCGACGTCGAGCTGCGAGGGCCGGTTGGTATCGATCGGGCCGCTCGGCACCGTGACCGCGGCTGTCGCCGCGTCCGCGTACAGCCAGCCCGGATACGACGACGCCGGGAGCTCATACGAACCCGGCTTGCGCCCGGCACCCGTCAGATACGCCTCCACCAATGCGGTGGAGGTGCGCCCGGTTAGCGTCGCCGACAGCAGGACCACCGGAACGCGCATCGCACCGAGCCACACCAGCAGTCTCAACAACAACGCATGAGTGAACGCGTCGTACGCGTGCGCCTCATCGACCACCACCGTCTTGCCGGCCAGGCCCAGCTGACGCAACGCGTTGTGCCGCAGCGGAAGCACCGCCATGAGCCCCTGGTCCACGGTGCCCACAGACAGCGGAGCCAGCAGCCCCCGCCCGCGGGTCCGCAGCCACCGGCCCGCCGAGACCGACGCACCGCCGCTGGAGGCGTCGTGCTCGTCGCTCAACGTGCGCGGCTCCGACCCCGGCTCCGCATCAGGCGCGTACCGCTCGTTGAGATCAGCCGCGCCGTGCAGCAGCGTCAACGCCGCGTCCCCCAGCAGATTGGCTTCGCCGAACGCGGCTACCCGCCTGTAGAGCTGATCGGCCGTCGCCCTGGTCGGCAGCAGAAACGCCACCCCCGGGCACCGCGCCGCACGGCCCATCGCGGCAGCCGCCGCGAGCGCGATCTCGGTCTTGCCCTCCCCCGGCGGCGCCGTCACCAGCAGAACACCCGGACCGCCCTCGAACGCCCCCGCCTGTATCAGCTCCACATCAACACTGACCTGCAACGGATGCGGCCGCTCGATCTCCGGAAACCGCTCCCCGAAGCCCCGCACGGCGAACCCCGCACGACCCAGGCCGGCATCACCGAGCAGCCCCGGTGCCTCCATCGCCGCACGAGCCGCGTGCGCGCGCAGCGCGTCAATCGCCCCCAGCCCGCCGTCGGTGACAGCAGCGGCCTGCTGCCGCACCACGAAATCGTCCTGACTGGCCAGCCAGTCGGCCACCACCACCAGCCCCGCGATCACCACCGCCACCTGCACCGACAGCCCTGCGCCGACCGGAACCACCGCCGGGTGCCCCAGCACCTCCCTCAACGCCGCGACATGCTCCTGCCGCTGGACCTCCCACCCGCCGGCACCCAGTTCCGGAAGAGCCCGCAACGGATCGAACACCTCCCGAGCCTGCGGCAACTCCGGATACCGGCCGTGATGGCCACCCAGCAACTGAGCAACGCGCACCACCAGCCGCCCCGCCGGACGCCCCGTCCCCTCCGGATACCCCAACTCCGCCAGCAGCGACGGAAGCACACGCGCACTAGCCACCTGATGCCCCAGCGGCGTAGCTCCGCTGTCCCCCGCCACACGCCCCGAGAACGCCCCATCGGACAGCAGCGCAGCACACGACGCGTGCTTGAGCGCATCGCGCTGAAACTGGAACCGACGCTGGATCTTCCCCACATCATGCAGTCCGGCCCAGAAAGCCACCAACGACCGCGCCTCCCACGGCGCAACCCCTAACTCCCCCGCGACCAAGGCCTGCTGCGACTCCGCCAGGAACCCATCCCACAACGCCCCCGCCACCACACCCGTATCCACCAAATGCCCAATCAGCGGATACGGCTCCACAAGCCCCTGTTCCTTGCCCCACACCCGAACATCGACCATCTCTCCCCCTCCAGGCCGCCCTCGGCCAGACCCAGTGATTCCACCACCTGCCTCTGACACACTGACCTCATGAGCCAGCGGCTACCGAGTCAAGGGACTGCAAAGCCCCTCCAAACCCGCAGGTCGTGAA
Source organism: Streptomyces polygonati (assembly GCF_042650325.1). NCBI lineage: Bacteria > Bacillati > Actinomycetota > Actinomycetes > Kitasatosporales > Streptomycetaceae > Streptomyces > Streptomyces polygonati. The sequence continues at coordinate 228,107 of NZ_JBHSBB010000005.1, forward strand.
GGGTTCTTCCCGCGCAGGCGGGGGTGGTCCGCAGTTCGCGGAGGCGGCCCGGTTCGGGTTCCGGTTCTTCCCGCGCAGGCGGGGGTGGTCCGCCACTTTGGCCGATTGATGTCCCAGGTCTGTAGTTCTTCCCGCGCAGGCGGGGGTGGTCCGGAGCGCACGTGATCGCCCGTATGACCTGGCAGGTTCTTCCCGCGCAGGCGGGGGTGGTCCCGCTCCCCGGCCAGTTCCTCGGCCGGCACCTGCGTTCTTCCCGCGCAGGCGGGGGTGGTCCGGCGTGCGATCGACGCCTCTTCCGGCGGTTTTGGTTCTTCCCGCGCAGGCGGGGGTGGTCCGCCGGCCAAACCGGCGCCGATGCCCCCGTCCGCGTTCTTCCCGCGCAGGCGGGGGTGGTCCGGCGGTCGGTGAAGCCGACCCGCAGCGGGTTGAGTTCTTCCCGCGCAGGCGGGGGTGATCCGCTGATCTCGGGGCGCATCACCTGGGTGGTACCGTTCTTCCCGCGCAGGCGGGGGTGATCCGGTCCCCTGGCTGCTGCACCACCACCACGGCATGTTATTCCCGCGCAGGCAGGGGTGGTCCGGGGAGTTCAGGCAGCGGCTGCGCCAGCTCGGTACCGACTACCAGCGGGGCGGGTCGTGCACCGACTCGCACGGCCCGGACCCGATGGGCCGCTGCGACTACTCGTCGCATTCGGCGTCGGTCAGGATGCGGTCGCCCGGGTCAGTGCGCACCGAGCAGTGCCACACATGCTGGGCCGGAGCTGCCGTGCCGGCCTGCGTGACGCGCAGGTCCAGCGCGGCGGCCAGCCGGGCGAGGGTGGCCTTCGGGTCGGGGTCGGGGCTGGTGTCGCGGCCGGGGTCGGGAGCGAAGCCGTCCCACGAGCCGACGAGGTGGGGGTCGGTGTGCTCGTCGCGCTTGCCGGGGCCAAAGAGGTAGACGAGCACGCCGTGGGTGCGCGAGCCGCGCCGGATCTTGGGGACCATCAGAGCCTCCTGCGCGCCAGGGTGTCGGCCGTGTCATCGACCCGGACGAAGATCCGGGTCAGCACGCCGAGTGCGTGGTCGAGTTCGCCGGGGCGGGACTGGCCGCCGGAGTTGTAGACGTACGCGATCTGGTTGATGTTATTGCCGACACGGGAGACGGCGGTGCGCAGGGCGGCCAGCTCGTCGATCGCCGCGTCGAGCTGCTCGTTGCTCTGCACGGGCAGCGAACCGCGGGCGGCCGTGAGGGCGGCGGCGGCGAGGAAGCGTGCGACGGTGACGGCGCGCAGCTGGGCGGTGGCGCCGATCTCGGTCTTCTCGGCGAAGGACAGGCGCGTGATCAGCTTGTGGGTGCGCTGGCTCGGGTCGCGGGCACGGCGGCGCGGAGCGCGGTCGGGAAACGCGGGCACTGGCGGGATGGGCTGCTCGCGCGGCGCGCGGTCGGCTGCTTGTCCCCCTGCGACCGGCGCCCCCTGGTGCCGGGAGTCCAGCTGGTCCCCGTGCGCCCTCGCGCGGGGACCAGCCGGGCCTCCCCCGCCCCCCTGGGCGGGGGCAAGTGCGATCGACGGGCCGTAGGACCGTCGACCGCGACAACTTGCTCCGCCAGGAGCCGAGTTGCCCTGTCGCTGCTGATCAGGGGCGGTGGCCACCGGGTCGTTGGCGGTCACCGATCCGACTCCGCGTCCTGCTGGTGGACCTCGTGCAGGAAGTCCTGTGTCCGGTCCATGGCCAGGACGGGGTGGTGCAGCGTCCAGGTGCGGTCGGGCCCGGGTTCGGCGTGGTAGAGGTGACCGCTGTGATACAGGACGGCTAGCCAGGTGTCCACTTCAGCCGGGGTGGGCGGACTGCTGCGCATGGCGGTGCTCTCAGGTCGGTTGGGAGGGAGGAGTCGGAAGGTGACGGTAGGGGGTGGTGGCCGGGTGGTTGTTCTGTTTGCGGATCTGGGCCATCAGGGCGGTCAGCGTGTCGCTGGACAGCGGAATCTTTTGACCGCGTATGGCCTGGGCGACGACCTGCCTGGTCAGCTTGTCCTCGGCTCTGACCGCCGACCGGGCAATCTCCAGCAGTTCCTCGGTGTCCGAGTAGACCGCCGGTCACCGGCCCGGCGGGGTTCGCGGTCACTGACCGGGTCGGCGGCGGCCGGTCGGTCACTGCCCGCCGGGTCACTGACCGGCTGACCTGGGCCTGCGGGTCCCCGGCCACCCGAGGCGGGCCGAGCGGCACGATGACCGGCTGACCGGCGCCGACCTGAACGGCCCGGGGTGACCGCTGACCGAACTGGTCAGCCCGAGTGACCGGATTCCCTCGGAGCGGTCGGACTGACCGTGACCGTGGCGGTCAGGTCGGTCAGGTCGGTTGTCGGGGCCTCGGGCGATCAGGATGTAGAGGTGGACGGCGCCGGCCAAGGCGAGCTGGGCGACGGTGGACAGGTAGGCGACCACGGTGTCGCCGAGCTGCAGGCGGCCAGTCGGGGCGGTCTGATCGAGGCGGAACGCGTGCAGCGCGTTCGCGTACACGCTGACCCCGGTGGCGGTGCCGACCAGCGTCCAAACGTAGAGGCGCGCCCGCAGTGGGACGGTGCGTAGGACCACCAGGGCGCGGATGCCGTAGGCGATGAACCCGTCCATGACCAGGGGCAGCAAAGGGGCGGGGCGCATCCGGCGCCGCCCAGGCCGATGACAGCCACGCGGTCCAAGCCGATGACCAACGCCGCCTCCGGCGCGCCGGGGGTGTTCACGCTGCCGTCCCGCAGCCCTCTGGGTCCAGGGGGCTGCCAGCCGTGACCGGGTGGTGGAGTGGAGTCTGTCGGGTGGTGTTCGGTGGGCTGGCAGACGACCTGGTTCTGCCAGGTCTGGTCCTCCAGCGGCCGGTGGTGGGCGGGGGTGGGCGTCGTGCTGGGCACGCGGGGTGTGCTCCGATCGCTCTCTTCGTGCGTAAGCGGCGTCGACGTAGGTGCCCGGTCGGGAAGTTCATTTGGGCGGCGTTGGGGGCGGACCCGGCGGGTGCGGCTTGACCTGGGGTCAGGCGGCGGTGCGGGTGCGTCTGCGGTCGACCGGTGCGAACTCGACCCTCTTGGTCATCTGCGCCAGGCGGGAGGCGACGCGGTCGCCGACGTGCGCCCGCAGGTCGCTGATCGCCAGGTTGGAGGTGATCAGGGTCGGCAGGCAGTGGTTGTAGCGGCGGTTGACCAGCCGGTACGTGATCTCCTCGACCCACTCGCTGGCCTTGGCCGCGCCGAGGTCGTCCAGGATCAGCAGCGGCACCCGGCTGATGGCCGCCAGCTCCCGCTCGCTGTCCGCCCCGGCCCTGGGGCGCAGTTCGGCGTACAGGTCGGCCGCCGTCGTCGCCCGCCACCGCACCCCGACACCCGCCCCGACCAGGGCTCGCACCGCCCCGTACGCCTGGTGTGTCTTGCCTGCCCCGACCACCCCGGCCATCAGCAGCGAAGGCCCCGTCGCGACCTGCCGCCGCGCGCCGGTGCCCGGCGCGACCGCCTGCGCGGCGACCTCTGCGACCCAGCCGAGAACCTGGGGGTGGTCGGCCACCGCGCTCCGGTAACGCGGCGGCATCCCGGCAGCGAGGGCGTCCAGCGGCGAGTACGCCCCGGACTCCTCCGCCACGGCGGTTGTCGGATCGATGTTCCGGGCGGCCAGGATCCGGGCGAGGCGGTCGAGGGTTCCGGCTCCGCCGAGGGTCTGCGGTTCGCGGGTTCGGGTGCGCATCACAGCTCCTCGGCATAGGCGGTGGCAGGGTCGGCGGGGTTGGTCCATGCCCTGTGAGCGGGCACGGTAGACCCGAATCCCGGACGGGCCAAACCAGCCCCCGATCCGCCGGGGGCGTTCATGGCGTCGTTGACCAGGCTCGGCAGCCGCGTCGGGTGGCCCTGGATCCCGGCGTACCGCCGCAGCCCGGCACGGACGTGCTCCGGGGTGATGCCCTCGTCCAGCAGCTTCCTGGTGATCCGCCCCAGGTGCCCGATCACGTCCTCGGGGGGCCGCCGGTCGCACGAGGCGACGTACTCGCCGATCAGCTCCTTCGCCGAGACGCCGCCCGCGCCGGGCGCATCGCGCCCCGTAGGAAAGAAAGATCCAGGATCCAAGATCCTAGATCCAGGCGCCGAGCCCTCGGAGAGTATTCGGGGAGTCTTCGGCGAGGGTTCGGAGAATGCCTTCTGACCTGGGGTTTTGCCAACGCCCTCGTGGGGTGTGGTCGCGGCGGCGCCGCAGGTGTCCAGGGCCGGGCCCGAGGTGGCCCGGGAGGGTGCGGGAGGGGTCGGAGCGGGCGGCGCGGGCCGATCGAGGGCTCGGGGAGGGTTCGGCGAGTCCTCCCCGAACCCTCCGGGAGCCTTCAGCGAGGGATCGGGGTGCTGGGTGCAGGGGCCCTTGCAGGGGCCGCACCGGTGGTCGGGGTGGTGACCGGTGCAGACCGGCATCCGGGACTGGCTCGGCTTGTCGATCTTCTGGTGCTCGAACCACCCGACGATGTGCAGGTACCGCTTGCCGTCGCACCCGGTGTACCGGCAGATCAGTCCGGCAATCGACAGCTGGATGAGGTCGTCTTCGACGTGTACGGCGGTGTGCTCTGCGCGCTGCGGCCAGATCACGCCGCCGATGATCGCCGCGTTGTCACGGTGCCGACCCCAGTCGTCGGCCTGCGGGAGCAGACCGATGAAGGTCAGCAGCGCGGTCACCGAGACCTCGTTGCACCGGTCGTTGATGAACAGTTCGGGCTTGATCGTGCGGATCCTCGGCACCTCAGGGGCCCTGCCCTGCCGCGATCAAGCTGCTGCGGATGAGGGTGGTGGTAGCCAGGTCGACGGTGGGCAGGCACGTCGCACCGGGGATCATGTCGGCGAGGCGGCGTGGACGGTCGGCATCCGGGCAGGCTGGACTTCCGCTGGGCGTGGCGGGCATGTGCTACTCCGTTGCTTGTAGGAGCGCGGTGCGGCGGTTCTCGTGTAAAGAAGGCGCTGCCGCCCGCGAGAGGTGAATCGGTGCCCTTCGGGGTGCCGGCCCGGCGCCCAGGAGTTGGTATCTCCCGGGCGCCGGTCGCATTTCCGACGGCTGTCCCGCGCCCTGCCTCATTGGATCCACGGCGATTCCCCCTTCCCTGCCGTGCATTCGGACGAGCGTGGACCAGCAACGTAGGCGGGGAAGCCTCTATCCATCCAGCGGATAGAGTCCCTTCGCCTGCCTTGACGCCAAAACGACATCTCCCTTTGGCGGTGCGGCTTTCGCACGACGTGATTTCGTGTGGTGACTCGACTCAGGGGATTCCACGAACCGCGATGAGTCCTGCGGCGTCCGGCAGTCGTACCGTCGAACCGGTTCCCGAGGAGGACTTCTGATGCGCAGCGTGACCTGTTCGATGAGCGTTTCACTGGACGGCTACATCGTCGGGCCGGACGGCAGTTTCGACTGGGCGCCGCCCGACGAGGAGGTCTTTCGCTTCGCCACCGACGAGGTGCGGGAGGCCGGTGTCCATCTGCTGGGACGGCGGCTGTACGAGTCGATGCTGTACTGGGAGACCGCCGGCCAGGATCCTGCGCTCGGTTTCTCGACGGGCGAGTTCGCCACGGTCTGGAAAGCGCTGCCCAAGGTGGTGTTCTCCAGCACGCTCATGGCGGTACAGGGCCGTACCCGGCTGGCTTCGAGCAGCCTGGCGGAGGAGATCGGGCGATTGCGGGCCGAACCAGGGGACGGCACCATCGCGATCGGCGGCGCGACCCTCGCCGCCGAGGCAGCCGCGTCGGACCAAATCGACGAGTACCGGGTCAGGGTCTACCCGGTGCTGGTCGGCGGCGGCATCCCGCTCTTCCCCCGGCGCGAGCGCCGGGTGGACCTCGAACTCGTCGAGACCCGCACCTTCCGCTCGGGAGTCGTCTATCTCCGCCACCGTGTAGTGCGATAGCCGCCGCGTCCGCCGATCCCTGGGAATGATCTGCCAGAGGCGGTGCCAATTACGTTTCGCTGAGAGCGAGTCGGACGGGCCGTACCCGAAGACGCAGCCGATAGTCTCCGGGTCGATACCCTGCGCGCGGGCGAGGGTGAACAGGACGTGTTCGATCCTGCCGAGCCGCTCTTCGATCGTGTCGAGGCGGCCGGAGATGGTGCACTCCCCTGGCGCGCCGGTGGCATCGCCGAGGGAGCCGGTGCGGCCGAACGTGGTGCGCTGTTCCTCGCATGCGGTCGCCAGTTGCTCGCTGTGCTCGGCGAGGGTATGGCCGGTGCGAAATGCTGCTGTCTCCAGGTCCCGGCAGCCGTCTGCCGTACGCCGTGCTCTCGTCCGCCGTGCCGTTCTCGTGCCGACCGGCCATCAGCGCTTCCGCGTTCGCGGAACTACGCGCATGCGACAACGGACCACCATGGTTTGGTGCGGGGATCCGTTGGTCTTCCCGGTGGGTGATGTCCGCTCGCCCATCAGCTGCTCACTGATCCCGACCAGGTCGGCCGGCGTCGCTTGGTCAACCCGGACCACTCCCGCGCCCAGGTGAACGCCTCCGGCTCCTGGTAAAGCCTGCTCGGTCGGAATGATCGTGGTTGGCGGACATGGTGATGCGGAAAGGCATGGCAGGACGGAACCGGAGTCGGTTGCCCGCTCTGCCGACCGCGCAGAGCGGGCGAGCGGTCAGTCCGCCTGGTGGGCGGCCCAGTCCTCGCGGGCCGCGATGAGCGTCGGCAGGACTTCGTCGTGAAGCCGATCGGCCTGAGCGCGTAACTGCACCGCGATCTCAGCGAGTTCCTCCGGATCCAGGCCGACAATCCGACGGCCCGTGCAGACCTGGATGTTCACCACCGGCACGCGCAGGCGAGGGTCCGCGTCATACGGGTTGCAGTCGATGCTCCCCTCGAAGACCGCGTCATCCTCCGCCTCGTCCCTTCTGTCCGTGCTGGTGAGGGGCATCATCGCGCCCTCGAAGGAGTTCCGGTGGTTGATGTCGACCAGCCAGACCGGCAACAGGTCCAGCGACACGCCGACCTCCGTCGGATCGTCCTCGGCCCACTCGGGCAGATAGCCGGACGCGGCAAAACCGGCTGTAGTGGTGATCGTCCACGAACCCGGTGTGCTCCACGGCCTCGGCTGCTCCAGCGGGACCGCAGGCTGGGGGTCCTGGGGTATGTGCTGCTCGTTGATCTCGATCTCCTTCTCCACAAGAAAACAGGTGTACTGCTGGTGCCGCGGCCGACCACACCTGGGGCGCTATCCCTCCTGCTCGGAAAGGAGCCACACCGCAGGTGCGCTTGGCGGATTGCCATAACCCAGGCCAGATCCGAAAGAGGCCGTTCAGGCGGTCACGGAGTTCGCCAACTCCGAGGTCACCGAGTCGAGACGAATGAGCAGAACACGTCGCTCTCCGCAGAGGGGATAGCGCAGCTCCAAGAGCGGCCCGCGGTGTCTCTTCTCGAACCCTCATCAACTCGCCTGTCCTGCCTGGGGGATCTTGACGAGGCACCAGGTGCACGTTCCGTCGGGGCTGACTCCCCACTCGTCCGCTACGACGGAGACCAGGAGCATGCCGCGTCCGCTCTCCTCGTCCGGCCCGGCCGCCCGGACCTGCGGCCGACCGGGCGATCCGTCGTCCACCTCGATCACGAAGGCGTCAGCGGCGCGGGCGAGCCTGAAAGCGATCGCGTCGTCCGCTCCGTACCGCAGGGCATTGGTGACCAGCTCGCTGATCAGCAACTCGGCGCTCTCGACGAGCCCGGGATATCCCCAGCGCGCCACCATGGCGGCCCCGATGCGGCGAAGACGTCCGACCCACAGTCCATCGTCCTCCGACACCCTGTCGCCATCGCGATGGAGTTCACGCTCGATGCGGAGGGCCAATTCGTCGAGTACGGGCTCCGCGTGCGCCGGGCTCTGGGCGAGACGTTCCGGGGAGTGGGCAGTCATTGAGGACCCGCTCCCCACGTACGGCTGCCGGGTCGGTCGGTTGGAGTGGTCCGGCTGACCTGTCCGTCGCGAGGGCTACTGCCGGGTTGAGAAGAGACAGTCTCTTCTTCACGCTCATCTGATCCTCCTTCCGGCTTGCCGGGAGTGACGCGCATGCTCTTCCCTCCCGGGACCGTGGTGTTGGCGGGTACGTTGAGTGTTCCGCCGATCACAGAGCCACGGAATGAGGTCAAGGCCCGTGAGCTGGTGAAGGTGGTGAAAGATCGCTCCGGCGCGGGAGGACACGAAGATGGCGCGTAGCCGTAATGAGAAGTTGGCGCAGGTCATCGCCCAAGCAGGGTGGTCGCACGCGCAGCTGGCGGCGGCCGTCGTGCGCGTCGCCACGGAGAACGGCATCAGCGCGTGCACGGCCGTCGGACGGTCGCATGTGACCTACTGGGTGGGAGGGACGGTGCCCTCCGGCGAGGCGCCGTTAGTGTTGCGCGAAGCGCTGTCCCGTCGCCTCGGCCGTCATCTCACGCTGGACGAGATCGGTCTCGCGGACTCCTCCGCGACGGCGGTCGGCGCTCTGGACTGGCGTACTGATGCCTTGGTGAGCTTGGCGGAGTTGGGGAGGGTGGAAGTGGACGAGGAGCGGCGTCGCCTGCTCAGCCGGTCGGCGTATTCGCTGGCGGCCCTGGCACTTCCTTCGCCGTCGCGGCCGGAGCCCGCCGCGCGGCCGGTCGCACGTGCTGGCGGTGGTCGCACGCTCACCGTGGGAGCGGCGGACGTCGAGGCCGTACGCGACATGGTGCGGTTCTTCTCGCAGATAGACCAGAAGCGGGGCGGCGGTCATGGACGTACCGCCGTGGTGGCATACCTGCGGACCGAGGCGCTGGGCTACCTCAACGGATCGTTCGCCGACGACCACGTCCGTCGGGCGATGTTCTCTGCCGCCGGGGAACTGGCCTACCTTGCCGCGTGGATGGCATTCGACAACGACGAACACGCTGTGGCACAGCCGTACTTCACCACGGCCGTGAAGCTTGCCGTCGAGGCCGAGGACGCCCCGCTGGCCGGCCACATCCTGCGGGCGATGGCCCATCAGGCTCTCGAACTCGGCCACGGCCCGGAAGCCGCGCGTATCGCCTCAGCCTCCGTGGAGGGCGACCGCTACCGGCTCGCCTCCCCACGCGAGCGGGCGCTTCTCGGGGTCGTTCACGCCCGGGCCCTGGCTCACATCGGCGACCAACGCGGCTCCGCCGCTGCCCTGCTGCGCGCCGAGGACGACCTTGCCTCGGCCGGCCCCGGTCGCGAGGAGCCAGGGCGGACGTTCTTCTTCGGCGAGGCCAGCCTCGCCCACGAGACCGCCCGCACACTCCAGGCATCCGGCGATACCGGAGGCGCCCTGCGCGAGTTCCGCCGCAGCGTCCGCACCCGAAACGCCACGAGCTTCTCTCGCACCCATGCGGTGACCCTTGGCTATCTGGGCTCCATTCAGGCAACGACCGGCCGGGTGGAAGAGGCGTGTGCGACCTGGAATCGCGCGCTCGACACCATGGCGGGCGTCACCTCGGGCCGCACCCGCCAGACCGTGGTGGACATGCGACGTACGCTGTCGCCCTTCCGGCGGCGCGGTATCGACGCGGTGGCCGAACTCGACATGCGGGCGGCCCAGTTCCTGGGGCGCCCGGTAGCCTGACCACCTTGGCACGCTGCCCGGCCACAGCGCCGGGAAAGGGGAAACGGTGAGCGAATCCTACGAGGTCACAGCGCTGGCCCACGTCGTCGGCGGCCGCAAGGAGCCCACGGACGACTACTGGGGCGGCACTCGGTCCATCATCCGGATCGACCCTTCCTTCCCGGCGGACTCCACGGCCGGACTCGCCGACTTCAGCCACCTCGAGATCGTCTTCCGCTTCCACCTCACCGACCCCGCCGACCTCCACCCCGGCGCCCGCCGGCCCCGCGACAACCCCGACTGGCCTCCGGTCGGCATCTTCGGCCATCGCAACATGCGCCGCCGCAACTGGCTCGGAGTCTCCCGCTGCCGCCTCCTCCACGTCGACGGACTCGACCTCCACGTCGAAGACCTCGACGCGGTCGACGGCACCCCGGTCCTGGACATCAAGCCGTGGTTTGCCACCATGGGCCCACGCGGCGAGATCCATGAGCCCGAGTGGCCCGGCGTCATGCTCGCCGACTACTTCGCCCCGCACCACGACTAAATTGTTGGCGCGACGCTGTATGTGAGCTGCGGAGCCGATCTTCCGGGCCCGCTGCCCGACAACGGCACCCGCACCGGCCTTCTGATCCGTGAACTGCACAGCGCCTGGCGCGGCCCGGGGGACGCGCGGTAAGGACAAGGCGTGGGTGGCCTTCTCGGTAAGGCGGGTGGCCACAGAAGCGATGAGATCTTGCTGGCCGCGCAGGACGACGTTCACGGCCTGCCGGGTGACGAAGGTACCTCGGGCCACTTGGGCGTTGGTGCTTGCAACCAGTGCTATTGACCCAACTGCACCGAGAAGCGACGTAGATGCCAGAGCCAGTTGTACTCTCTGTGAACGAAGGTTCCGCAGCGCAAGCAGGATGTGGGGGCATCTGACGGCTCGATGCGGTTGTGACCCGGGGGACGGGAGTAGCGCGCGTGGCCGCATTCGGCGGGCGTATGAAGATTGTGGCCTACCTCAACCACGAGAAGACGCTGTTCTATCGCTTGGTCCTGGGTGTGTTGCTGGACGAGGAGGCCCGTCTCGGCGTCCACCTCAGCACGGCGCAGATCAAGCAGCGGGTCCAGGAAGACCTTGCAAACGAACCGGACCTTTTGGAGGCCCTTCCGGCGGTCGAGGGCCTGCTCGAAGACCTGAACGGCTGGCGGAATGTGGACCGGATTCACAACACCCGGCACACCACCACGCCCGAGGAGTACCTACAACGGGACTACCTGTACCAGCTGACCTCGGCCGGCGCCCGGGTCCATCGCGAGATGACTCGAATCGACGAGGACATGTCAGATGCTGGATCACTGCAGGCATCGATGCTTCCGGAAATCCTCTCATCCCTTGCGGCACTGTTGCGTGCCATTCGCGAGGAGGACGGCGACCTCAGCGGCGACCTCGGCGCTTTCCGGCGCACGACGGAGGGATTCGTGCGGCTGTCGGAGGACGCGAAGCTCTTCGTCCAGGGCCTCAACGGCTCGCTGGCTTCGGAGGAGATCAGGGATCCGGAGGCGTTCATCGCTTACAAGAATGTCGTGGTGGGGTATCTGCAGACCTTCACGGTCGTCCTGCACCAGAGCGCTCCTCCGATTGCGAAGCTGATCACTCAGTTGGAACAGGCGGGGCTCCTGGCCCGGCTCACCGAGATGGCGGCGCTCGAGGCCGCGCCCGTCCTGGGTGTCAGCCACGAGGAGGTCGTCGTCCGTGAGGCGCAGCGGATGCGAGAGCTGTGGGAAGGACTGCGTCGCTGGTTCGTAGCCGCCGGAGATCGTCCGCCGGTCGCCGAGCTGCTGCTCGACCGGGCCTCCGATGCGATCGCCTTCATCATCATGACCGTCGGGCACATCAACGACCAGCGGTTCCGGCGGGCGAGTCGGACGGCTGACCTGGTGGCCCTGGCCGGCTGGTTCGACGGCTTCGACAGAACCGGCGGCGGGCGGGAGACCACCTCCTTGTGGCGTACGGCTTTCGGCTCCTACTCGTCCCGGCATCTGGGGAATCCCGGTGCATTCGAGGACGACTGCGATGTGCGACCCGAGGTCGGCTGGTGGCAGAGTGAGCCGGCTCCGGTGTCTGCAGAGTTGCGCTCGCGTGGGCCTCGGGCGCACGCGGGACCTCCGCCGAGGGTCCGCGACCCGCGGCGCGCCAAGAGCCTGTTGGCCGCCCGGCAGAAGCAGGAACATGCGACAACGGAAGGTGCGGAGTTGTCGCTGGCAGCCAGAGGCCCGGTGCGGCTGTCGGAACTCGGTCGGCTGAATTCTGCCGAGGCGGAGGTCTTCCTGAACTGTCTGGGGCTCGTCCTGTCGACGCGGCAGCGAAGCGGGGGCATCCGGCGTACGCGGACGCCCGACGGCCGCCTGTTGATCACGCTGAGACCCGCGGCGGAACGGGCGGCCGCCGCCGTGGAGCTGCGGGGCGGAGCGCTGAGCACGCAGGATTTCGAGTTGACGCTGTCGGTGGAGGAGCGTGGGCGCCGGTGAAAGGCTGGACCGGGCAGGAGGGACACGAACGCCGCGAGGTTGTTCGCACTCTGCTGCACACCCCCGTGCTTCGGCGCGAGGGCCGGCACAGGCGACTGGTCGATCAGGCCCGTCGGCACGAGAAGGAACTGCGTGCTTGGTTCGACCGCCAGTTGGGCTGGCCGCTGCTGGTCGAGCGCGACCTGATTCGGCTGCTCAAGATCCCCGAGGATCCCGGGCGCTATCCCGATCCGACCGTCCCCACCCCGAGGCAGTGCGCACTGTACTGCATGCTGTTGGCGGTCCTGGTCGACTGCGCTGGGCAGACCGTGATCAGTGAGCTTGCCGACCGCGTGACCGCTCTCACCACCGCGCACCGCGGTTTGCGCAGGTTTGACGCCACCTCGACACGGGAGCGCCGTGATCTGGTCGCAGCGCTCCGGCTCCTCGCGGAGGGCGGCATTCTGCGGTCTCCCCGGGAGGCAGGCGTCACGGTCGACTCGGAACAGGCATACGTCGCCGGCCACGGCAATGCCGTGTACGACGTCGACCACCGCTTGGCCGCCTCCGCCGTGGTCTGCCCGGTCCCTCCCAGTCAGGCCGCCGGCCCGGAAACGCTACTGCGCGTCACCGAAGGGGACCCCGGGCGGGGGGCCAGGACCGATACCGAGCTTCGGCAGGCGCTCATGCGCCGTCTGGTCGACGACCCGGTCGTCTACATGGAAGACCTGCCGTCGGACCAGCGGGAGTACCTGTCGGTTCACCGGGAGGAGTTGGCGGCGGAACTCGTCCTCGGGCTCGACACTCGGGTGGAGGTGCGGGCCGAGGGTCTCGCGATCGTCGACTCCCGCTTCTCTGACACGGAGTTCCCTGCGGCCAGCGCTGTCTCGGTGGCGGCGCTGGCACTCGCGGACCTGCTGGCCGCAGAGGCCGCCCCGGGGCAGACAGGCAGCTTCATAGTCGGGAACGACCGACTCTTCGAACTGGTGGGCCTGGTCGCGGAGCAGATCCGCCGCGTCGTTCCGAACATCGAGCGCAAGCCCGTGACCGGCTCCGTCGTGCTGAGGTATTCCGTGCCCGTGCTGATGCAGTTCGGGCTCGTCGACCCTCATGAGGACGCTGTACTCGTCCGTCCTGCCCTCGCCCGCTACCGCGACCCTTCGGGACGCGGCGCCCGTGTCACCGGGGAGAACTTGTTGCTCTTCGGCCAGGACCCCGACGTGCTCCGCCGGAGCAGGCCGCAGCCCTCTCGCCCCTCGCCCCCGGAAGGTCCGCCCGATGGCATCGCCGACTGACCGAACACCGTCGCCCGCGCTGCAGCGCATCCTCGACGGGGAGCTGCCGGTACCGGAACGGGAGCGGTTCCAGCAGCTGCGTCTGGGCCTCATCGGTATGTGGGAGTACGAGGAGCAGGAGTTCGTCTCCTACCGCAACGGGCTGATCCTGCGCGGGCGGAACGGGGCCGGGAAGACCAAGGTGATGGAGGTCACCAGCCCGCTGCTGCTGGACGCACTGCTCAGCGCTCGGCGGCTGGACCCGTTCGGCTCGACCGCACGCCCGATGCGGGACAACCTCCTGCATCGAGGGCGCGGCCATCGCGTCGGGTACAGCTGGTGCGAGTACGGGCGCGTCACCGAGGACGGCAGCTTTGAGTTCGTCACCATCGGTATCGGGATGAGGGGCAGCACGTCCGTCAAGGGAGGAGTCCACAAGCCCTGGTTCTTCGTCACCGCCAAGCGTATCGGCCAGGACTTCAGTCTGCTGAACGAGCAGAGACAGCCATACCTGCGCAAGCAGCTGGAGGTCCGGCTGGAGCCCGACGACGTCTTCGAGGAGCGGCGCGCGTACCGAACAGCCGTCGCCAAGCGCCTGTTCGGCTTCGGTGTCGGAAAGCTGGCTGCCCTGGTGGAACTCCTGCTGGTCCTGCGTAAGCCGAAGTTGAGCGAGAACTTCAACGGCGAGCGGCTCAGCCGGATGCTGAGCAACGGACTGCCACCGGTCAGTACGGCCTTGCTGGACGACCTAGCCGTCCGCTTCGATCAGTTGGCTCGAGACCGCGACGACCTGGAACAGCAGGAGCGGCATCAACTGGGCATGTCTTCCTTCCTGTCGGTGTATTCCCGCTACGCGCGCCGGTGGACCAGGAGCATCGCTGAACGGTTGGCCGAGGCGGATTCCCAGCTCACCGAGGCGCGACAGAGCAGTAAGAACGCTGCCGACAAGGTCGACCGGACCGGGAAAGCACTGAAGGATAGGCAGGAAGAGCGGCAGCGTTTCCTGGACGAGCGCGAGACGTTCCGGATCGCCGTCGAGGAACTGCGCACCGACCCGCTGATGGATCAGCACGAACTCCTCAGCCGGCTTCAGGAGCAGGCCGAGGAAGCGGAAGCCAAGCTCCCCGACCTCCGGCAGCGTCTGGAGGCGGCAGCGTCCGCCACGACTGCGGCGGAACGCGCAGCAGCCGAGCAGTCTCGGCTTCTCGAAGCAGTTGCCGCCGTGCTGCTGGACGCCGAGGGGCAGGCTCTGACACGGGCGGGCAGAACTCGCATCGGGGATGCCCACATCGAACTCGCCGCCGTTGTCCGCAAGGACCCCGCCCAGGCGGAGGCCGCGCTCCTGGGCCACGTCGAAGCCCGCGCGAACGTTCTTCGGCGTGCCGTCGCTCTGGCCCAGGCCACGCAGAACGCCAAGGCCGCACGCGATCAAGCAGACGAAGCCCTCCAGAAGACCTTGGCGATGCGCGGAACGGCCAAACGGACCGCGGACGAAGGCGAGAAGCACCTCGCCGAACGGATCGATGAGCTGCGGGTCAAGCTCGTCGACTGGAGTGAGCGGTGCCAGGAACTGCTCCTGAGCGACGTCGAACTGGGTGAGCTCCAGTCACTGGCGGCGACCTTCGGCCTTCCGGGCGCCACCATCCTCTCCCAGGAGGTCGCCCGCCTCGCCCGCCCCCGAGGGGATCTGCTCGCTCAACAGGCATCAGACCTGGTCGCCGAAATCCGTATCCTGCAGGAGGAGAGGGACCAGACTGCCGCCCGGCGGCTGCGCGTCGCCCAGGAGACGGATCCCTTGCCGACGGCCCCGACGCACGAGCGGCGGGATCGTAGCGTCGCCGCCGACGGCGCTCCGTTGTGGCGGCTGCTCGACTTCGCATCGGACGTCGACGACCGGGCCCGGGCGGGCCTGGAGGCCGCTCTGCTCGGTTCGGGGGTACTGGATGCATGGGTCACACCTGCGGGAGGGCTGCTGGACGGCAGCACTCTTGACAGTCTCCTGCCCACTGACCGGCAGCCTGTCCTCGGCCGTTCCCTCGCTGACGTCCTGCACGCCGTCGACCACGAGATCGTTCCGTCACGGGTGACCACGAGCGTTCTCGCCGCTATCGCGCTCGCCCCCGCAAACGCGGAGCACCCGCCGGGTGATTGGGTGTCGACCGACGGCTCCTGGCGGATCGGCCCGATCCACGGCCGTACCACGGCGACGCAGGCGGCTTACATCGGCGCCGCCGCCCGCCAGGCCGAGCGCCGCCGTCGGCTGCGGGCGCTGGACGATCAACTCTTCGAACTGGACGGCCAAATCGTACAGATCAACAAACGGCAGCAGCGCCTCAGCGAGCGGATGGACGACCTACGGGCCGAGTGCGACGAAGTCGCCGACTTCGACCTGCCGCTGCGAGACTGCCAGGTCGCCTTGTCGGCGGCAAGGCTCGTACTTGAAACGCACAGCGCACAAAGCCAAGTCGACAAGGCGGCGCTGGACGAGAACGAGACCACCTGGAAGGAGGCATGCGCGGAGCTTGAGTGCTACGCCAGGCAACGCTCAACCGACACGCGGCTGGAAGCACTGGCCACGGAGCAGCAGGCGCTCGCTGAATACAGGTCCAGCCTTGGCGACCTCTTTCGCCAACTGGCCGCCTGGTTTGCCCGGGCTGAGCAGTGCGCCAGCGCTGGCAAACTGCTGACCACCTGTCGAGCCCATCAGAAACTGGCGGGGACCGACCTGGGCGACGCCGAGCGCGATGCCAAGAGGAAGCGCCGACGGCATGATGTACGGCGCAGTGTTGTCGGGGCGGATGTCGACGATGTGCTGAAGAAACTCGCCATTGCCGAGGCGGGCCTCGCGAAGAACCTCGCCATGGAAAACGGGAGCCTGGCTGCTCTGGAGGCTGCAATCAAGCAGGACACGCTCGCCCAGGCGGCGCACGCCCAGGCCCACAGCATCGTCGAGCAGCGCGAGCAGGCTTTGGACGAGCGGGGTGGACACTACCGGGAGCTCGGCCGGCTCGGGCTCCTCGCGCTGGCCTCCGCAGAGGAGCCGAACGTGGACGCACTCGACGCTGTCGCAGCTGCACACGCTCTGATCCGGCAGCTCGTCGACGATCCCTCGGATCTGCGGGCCCTCGACCAGGCCCGCGACGATGTGGACCACGCCCGCCAAGATCTCGAGGTCGTGCTGGCGGGTCCGGACTGGAAGGTACGGGCTAGCAACGAGGACCGGCTCGTCTCCGTTCGCCTGTTCCACAACGGCCAGAACCTCACTGTCGCGGAAGGGCTCGCGATCGTCCAGCGGGAAGTCCGCGAGCGAAACCGCCTGCTCGACGCGACTGAACACGACCTATTCGCGGAGGTCCTGCTCGGGCAGGTGGGCGACCATCTGCGCCGTCGCCGTGCACGGGCCAAGGCGCTCATCGATGAGATGAACAGGCTTCTCGGATTGCGCCGCACGGCCTCGGGGCATGTCATGCGCTTGGTATGGGAGCCGGATCCCGACAGGGGCGACGAGACCCGTGAGGCACTGGCGACGCTGGACCTGCAGGCCAGCCGGTTCCTTCCCGACGAAGCCCGCGAACACTTGATCACTTTCCTCGGCCGACAGATTGCCGTGGCCAGGGAGGCAGAAGGCGGAGTGGACTGGAAGAGTCACCTGCGCATCGCCCTCGACTACCGCACCTGGAGCCGGATCCGCGTCCAGTACAAAACCGGCCTGCAACAGAGATGGACCGACATCGACGCCGGTATGCACGGCAAAGGATCGGGCGGGGAGAAGGCCGTCATGCTGCAGCTTCCCCTCTTCGCCGCCGCCGCGGCCCACTACGCCGGAGCTGCGCGGACCGCTCCGCGCCCGGTGTACCTGGACGAGGCGTTCGCCGGCATCGATGTCGAGATGCGGAGCGAGTGCATGGGACTGCTCATCCAACTCGACCTCGACTTCGTCATGGCGAGCCATGACGAATGGGGTTTCTACGAGGAAGTCCCAGGTGTGGCGACCTACCAGTTGTTTCGCGATCCGCAGACGGAGGGAGTCCTCACCACCCCCATCATTTGGGACGGGGCCCAGCGGCACCTCATGCTCGATCCGGCGCTGCTCGGCGGCAGCAGCCTCGACTTTGACGCTGACGACCAACTCGGCGACGACGAACAGGCTGACGACGACACCGACGAGGACGAAGATCTGGACGACGAGCCTGAGAGCGAGGAGGAGTTCGAGGACACGGACGAGGACGCCACCACCTACCGCCGGACCGGGGGGCTGCTGGATGACATGGACCTCGACTGACGTGGGAACCCGGGTCGCCCTCCACCCCGATCTCGCGCAGTGGGCGGCCAGCCCGGGCGGGGCCCTGTTCTGTGCCCGCGTGCGCCAGCACATCGCCAACGGTGGAAAGATGGACCGCCGCCTTAGCCTGCGGATGACAGACCGTGAACGCGCCGATCTCATCGACCTGTTCGGTAACGCCGTCAATGCGACAGGCGTTCAGCTTGCACGCGCCGACACAGTGCTGCGTGGCAGTCGGCACACCCTGCCGCTCCGGATGCTGATCATCGGTGCCGGCGGGCCGATCCGCACGAAGCGCGGCCAGGCCCGGTACCGAGCCATCATCAAACGTGATCGCCTGATGCGGGAACGTGCCGAGACTCTGGCAGCCATCGCCGACGTAGCGGAACTGGCCACAGAACATGAACTGCTCGCGTCACTGTTGGACGACAACAGACGTGTGCCCCCTGATGGCTCACGCGCCGCAACTCCTCACTGGGTGACGTACTGCGCCGCGTTGCGGGCAGCAGCCGAGTGGTTCCGCACCGAGAGTCGCGGCTGGAAGTGCAGCGAGCGTGAACTGGCATTGCTGGCACTCGGTGGAACTAAGACATGGACCAAAGCCTCCAAGGCTGCCTTCGCCAACCTGGTCGGCCTCCCGTTCACGGAGGCCGTCCACACCAGCGACACGGGCCTGAGGATGACCGGCCCGGCCGAATGGCACCGGCAGGGCCTTGTAGCGGACCTCACCCTCGCTGAGCCCTTCATCGAGCTCCCCGGCTGGGCGGTTACGAGAGACGGCCGGTTCGACCTCCAGGCTTGTGGCATCTTCCTCATCGAGAACCAGGAGACTTTCGAAGCGGTCGCCTCGCGCACCAGCGTCCCCAGAAACTGGCTCTGCATCTGGACCGAAGGATTCGCCTC
The DNA here is from genome assembly GCF_042650325.1 of Streptomyces polygonati. Taxonomy (NCBI): domain Bacteria; kingdom Bacillati; phylum Actinomycetota; class Actinomycetes; order Kitasatosporales; family Streptomycetaceae; genus Streptomyces; species Streptomyces polygonati. The sequence continues at coordinate 246,596 of NZ_JBHSBB010000005.1, forward strand.
CAGAGCACTGGTGCACTTCCTAAGTAGCTGCGTGCCCGAGTCGTTGCCGATCACGGCCTGGGGGGATCTCGACCCGCCGGGCATCGACATCATCCTCGACCTCGCGGACAGGAGCGGTCGCAGCATCCAGCCGATCGCGATGGACGCGGAGCTGTACCGTCGCGGGTGCAAACTCGTGGAGGAACCGTCTGAGCTCGAAAAGTGGCTGAACAGGGCAAAGCAGCAGGCCGACACCGTCCCGAGTCACTTCAAGGGTCTGGTGGCCGCCATGATCGAGCACGGAGGGCTCCGCTGCGAACAAGAGGGCCTGCACGAACAGGTTCTCCCGTATCTGTACAGTCGGCTGGCCGAGCTGAAACCGTTCTGAATCCGTTCGGGATCGCGGACAGCTCCGCCGGCGAAGTCGAGCATCGCCCTATCACCTCAATTTTTTAGAACCAAACACCCAGCAGCAGCCCCCATACGTAAATCTGCTTCCTGGCAGGTCGCGCTCACATGTGCCTGCAGTGAAGCGAAGCTGTGCTTCGTCAGCCCTTCGGGGCGCACGGGATCGTGTGCATTACGCAATGACGCCGCAGCCCGGATGGTTCCTCTTTGATCGGGCGCAAGCAAAGAGGAACGGTCCGCAACTGAAGGTCCGCCAGGCCGAATGCAGAACGGCGAGCAATTCTCACTCTGAGGTTACTCGAGCTGCGCCAGATGGACGTCGACCCGCTCCACTATCTGGCTCACTATCACGGATGCGCGGAACGTCCAAGCCCGGACGCTTCCCGCACTCTTGCGACGAGCTGATTCCCGCCCGCAGGAGGACCCCGTCATGGACAGCAGCAGCACGCACCGGCCCGAACCCGCGTTCCTCACCCTGCCGCGCGCTGCGGCCTACCTCGGCATCTCCGCCAACACCCTCTACGTGTGGCGGCATCGCCGCCAGGGGCCGCCCAGTTTCCGCATGGGCCGACGCGTCATGTACAGGGTCGCCGCACTCAACGAATGGGTTGATCAGCAGGAGAAGGCCGACTCTCGGTCCAATCCCGCCTTGAATCCGCTGAACCGGAAACCGCAGCGACGCACACCGTGAGGCCTTCGACTCCTCAGAGCAACGACACCCAAACGACACCGTATTCGCGTCCCACAGCGGGATCCGACCTGCCTCGAAGAAGCGTTCCCAACACCGTCGTGATCGGAAGGGCATATTCAAGCAGGCAGGGGAGCAATGATGGCAGGTTACATAGAAGACCGATGGCTCAAGAAGCGGCCGGACAAGGAAACCGGCAAACGCGAGCGCACCTCTTTGTGGGGGAAGGGAAAACGCTATCGGGTCAAAGGCATACCCGGAGTCCAGGACCGGTCCTTCGATTCCAGCGAGGACGCGAAGAAGTGGCTCGCCGTGGCCCAGGCGGACAGTTCGCGGCAGGAGTTCGTCGACCCGAGGAACGGCGACATCCTCCTCGCCGCCTACATCGAGGACTGCTGGTGGCCCAGCCGGACCGACGAACCCTCGACCGCCGCGCCCATGCGCAGCCGTGTCCGGAACCACATCATTCCGCTCCTCGGCGCGTATCCCCTGCGGGGGATCGACGCCTCAGCTCTCCGCACGTTCAAGGCGGGTCTGCTCGCACGTGTCGAGGAGTCGACCGCCGAGGTCATCTGGATCCACTTGACCACCATTCTCAACGCCGCAGTCGACGACAAGCGCCTGGCCAAGAGCCCGGTGGCAGCCAACCGCAGCGTGAAGCGGCCGAAGCCCGTCAAGAAGAAGGCGCAGGCATGGCCCCGGACGACCGCTGATTCCGTGCGGGCCGGTCTGCAGGAGCGTTATCAGCTCGCCGTGGACCTCGGGCTCGGCCTCGGACTTCGTCAGGGCGAGGCGTTCGGTCTCGGTGAAGAGGACTTCGACTTCCGGGCCATGGTCGTACGCGTCCGGCGGCAGCTCCGTTGGGACGCGAAGGGCCGACCGTATTTCTGCCTTCCCAAGGGCCGTAAGACCCGCGAGGTGCCCCTCTCCCCCAACCTCGCTCGAAGGGCGCGCCTCCACTTCCGGCGCTTCCCTCCGGTCGCGTGCACCCTGCCGTGGCGGAACCCCGAGGAGCCGACGACCGACCTCGAAGAGCGCCAGCGCAAGCCGATCACGGTGCGGCTCGTGCTCAGTTCCTCGCACGGACTGCGGATCAACTACAAGACCTGGAACGAACGGAGTTGGAAGCCGGCGCTCGCGCGCGCCGGTGTGCTCGACGAGGTCGGCCGGAAGGTGGAGCAGCACGGTGCGCGCACCCGTCGTCATCCCGTCTTCGAACGCTCGCGGCGCGACATGTTCCACGTTCTGCGGCACACCTACGCCAGCGTGCAGTTGGAGGCAGGCGAGTCCATCGTCAGCGTGTCGGCCTGGCTCGGGCACTCCTCGCCGAACATCACGCTTGCCCACTACGCCCACTTCATGCCCGGGGCTGGCCAGCGGGGTCTGGCCGTGATGGACACCTGGCTGGCGAGCGACCACCAGCGGAAAGTCCCTGAGAAGTCCCTGGTGCCGTCCTGGCTCAGCCCGGAGTCACTGAAACCGCAGGTCACGGCCATCGCATGGGGCACCGCTGACATGAAGGTCAAGTACAAGGAGACGGCCCGGGGCGGGCTCGCGGTGAACGTCATCGAGTGCTGACCGTATAGCGGCTGACCTGCGAGCCAGCGGTCAGGCGAAGTCCGCCTCAGCGAGGTCGACCACGACCGAGTTGCCGAGGTTGTTGGTGAACGTGGCCAGGGAACCGTCGACCGCCACCTTCATGAAGGGATTGGAGTCCCTCAACGACACCAGCCACACCAGGTTCCTGTCCCGATCCAAACGGGCGAAGAACCCCTCTGAGCCATGCGCGCCATCGCCGCAGCACACGTACCCGGAGCAGTCGGGAAGCTCCGCCTCCGCGCTCACGTCGATTTCGGTCACCTCGTCAGGAACTTCGGCGAGCAGCGCGTTCAGATCAAGCGGAATGCCCAGGTCGAACCAGGACAGCTTCGCACCATCGATCTCGACCACGCGGGCGGAGCCGTCCGCCCGGTACAGCCCGTCGCGGCCGGGTGCCTCACCTGCGAACCACAATTCGGAAATCCGGCTCACCACTACTTCCCCTCGACTTCGGGCCGCTCGCTGAGCCCTTGCCACGGAACACGGCACCCGTTCTCGTCCTGGTTACGCTTGGATCTCATCCTCTTCTCGAAACTCTGGTCCCAGGACATGCCGGACGACTTCTCCGGGTTCGCGCTCTCGGGGTCGACTCTTTCCACCTTGACTCTATAGTCGGGGTTCCGCGATCGGACATCCCGGGAAGCGTCCAGCCGTCGGTTGTCGTAGCTGACCAGCTGCCCGTCGCGTTCGATCACTCGCAGAGCAGTACCCGGCCGGTTCCAGTCCCAACCGCCATCGAGCATGGACTCCACGTAGTCATTGGGTGACACCGTGCGCTGGGAGAAGTTGATCAGGTTCGGGTCGACCCACTCTCCGTCGTCCGGCCCCGGGGTGCAACCGCCAGCAGCTGGCGGGCCGGTGGGACCTCCGCCGCCGCCTGTGCCGCCGCCGGTGGCGGTGTCGGGGGCGGCGTCGACCGGGACACGGGAGCCGATGCCGGTGAGGCATGTCGCGGCCGAGCCGCCGGCGCCGCACTGGCCATCCGGGTCGGCGATGCCGCCGGGACCCGGTGGGACGGGCTTGTTGACCCTGGGGGTGGGCGCCCGGAACGCATCCTCAGTCGGGATCAGTTCCTGGGCCACCGTCCGCCAGCTGTGCTCCAGCTGGGTGGACGAGCCGCTCCGGACCCCGTCGACATAGAAGGTGGTGACGGTCTGCACGTACGTGTCGGTGCGGGTGTAGAGGTACGTGTCGTCGTACCAGGAGGTGGTCACCGACCAGCTCGTGGTGTTGGTAGCCGACGTCAGGACGGGTTTCGGCGGTGTGACCGGGCCTGGCGGCGCGGGCTCCGGGTTGGGAGTCGCGGTCGTGGTGCCGACGCTGGTCGGGGTAGTCACCGGGGCCGTGGTCGGACCCTCGGTGTACAGCGTGCCGTCCACTCCGACGCTGAGCGTATAGCTGATCCCGGCGATCATCACCACGACGACTGCGCCGGCCACGAGCGCCTCGGCGCAGCCGATGACGCAGGTCGCACCCGCGGCGATGTCGATGCCGGCGTCCACCAGGGCGGTGCCGACCGCGTCGGCGATCTCCGGGGCCGCGTCGGCTATGGCGGCGCCGGCCCCCCTGATGATCGCATCGCCGGCTGCCTCCACGTCGCCCAGCCCGGCCGTGATGCCGTCGAACGTGTCGCTCGCGGCACCCTCCAGCACGCTGAGGAAAGAGTGTCCGGAGGGATCGTAGGCGCTGGCAGGGTTGCCTGCTCCATAGCCATAGAGGTTCGCCGAAGCGGCTCCCGAGATCGGCCCCGGTGCGCTGTCCTGGGAGAGGAATGTTCCTGATGACGGGTCGTACCAGCGCGCCCCGGCGTCGACCTTGCCGGAGCCGGCGGTCCAGTCGCCCTGGAAGCCGAGGGGACTGAGTGCACTTGAGTGCGCGGCCTGTTCCCCGAACGGCCCGAAGCTCTGTGCGGCCCGCAGACCGCCGCTAGCCGGGTCGGCGGCGCCGATCACATCGTGGTGGGTGTTGGTCAGCAGCGAGGAGGTCTGCCCCGCCGGGGATTTCGCACTGACCGCGTTGCCGGCGGCGTCTCGTGCGTAGAGCCACGCCCCGTCGGAGGAGGGATCGCTGTCCAGTCCGTCGTACTGGAAGGTCTGCCCGCCGCTGACCGCCAGCCGGCCGAGCGCGTCGTAGGAGTTGCGCGTACCGCCGTCGCTGACCTCCTGGTTGAACGCGTCCGAGAGGCTGGTGGTGGTGACGGGGCTGCCCCCGGTCGGGGTGGTGGTGGTCGAGTCCAGGGTGCCGCGTTTTCGCCACTGGTACGTGGTGACCGCCTGGGGACTGTCGGTACGGATCAGCCGGTCGCGCTCGTCGTACTGCGCCGTGGTGGTGACCGGGTTGAGTTTGGCGCCGCCGCTCAGCGTCGAGACGGTGGAGGAGAGCCGGTTGCCGGCCCCGTCCCAGCTGTAGTCGGTCTCGGTGCCCTGCTCGATGCTGCTGATCAGGCGGTTGTCGGCGTCGTAGCGGTTGGTCCGGTTCGATTCTCCGCCCAGGGTCCCGGTCCCGGTGGAGGCGGTGAGGTCGTCGTCGCCGTCCCAGGTGTAGGAGATCTGCCCGGTGCTGTTCTGCGCCGAGTCGTACGCCACTTCGGTGCTCGGCCGGCCGAGTCCGTCGTAGTCGAAGCTGTAGCTGTCGGCCACCGCTCCGCCACTCGTCTTGTCGGTCTGTCGGGTCAGCTGGCCGACCTCGTTGTAGCTGTACGTCCGGGTGTTGCCGGTGAGGGCGTCGACGGACCGTGACAGCTGTCCCGAGGCGTTCCACGAGAACAACGAGGTGCCCTCCGGCCCGCTGCGCTTGGACAGTTGGCCGCCGGGGCCGTAGTTGTAGGCGTAGGTGACGTTCCCGGTGCCGTCCGTCGCCGGGCGACTGTAGGAGTAGAGCTTGTCCTGGTCGTCCCAGACGAAGGTCTCGGCCCCGGCGGGTGCGCTGATGGAGGTCAGACGGCCTCCGAGGTCGTAGCCGAACTGCCTGCTCTGGGTGGCCCCCTCGGCTCCGCTGCCGCTCTGACTGGTCAGCCGGCCGAGCAGGTCGTAACCGGACGTGGTGGTCACGCCGCCGGGCTGGCTGCCGGCCACCGGCTCGCCCAGGGCGTTGTAGCTGGTCTGCCAGGTCCGGTCGGCGACCGCCGGCTGGGCGGCCGTGGCGGGAGCGGTCTGCACCGAGGGAAGGTTCCAGGCGTCGTACGTAGTGTAGGTGGCGTGATTGTCGCCGTCGGTGACACGGGTCTGGTTGCCGGCCGCGTCGTACCCGAAGGAGGTGGTCGGAGCGGGGAGCACTGTCCCGTTGGCGTCGGTGGGCGTCGGGTCGGTGAGTTGATCGAGCCGGTTGAGCGCGTCGTACGCGGACTGCCACGTCTGCTGGTCGGGGTCGGTGACAGCGGTGACGTTGCCCGCGGCGTCGTTGGTGAACGAGGTGGTGGAAAGGGTCTTCCCGCTCGCGTCCACCGTTGACTGCCGGACCGCTCGCCCGGCCAGGTCGTAGCTGACGTCGGTATGCCGCTTGAGGGAGTCGGTGGTGCGGACGAGGCGCCCGGAGACGTCGTAGTCGTAGGCCAGCGTGAGGTTGACCGTCCCCCCGATGATGTCGGCGGTCACCTCTCCGATCGCGTCGTAGGTGCGGTAGGCGGCGGGAGCGCCGGCGCCCGTCTTCCGCACCGGGTCGCCGTACTCGTCGTAGCCGTACTGGGTGACGTACGTGCTCGCCTCACCTGTGCCGTCGTCCACGAACCGCTCGGTGAGCTCGCTGAACGTCAGACGGCCCATCGCGTCGTAGTGGTACCAGTGGAGGGTGCCCGCCGGACTGGCCTCGTAGCCCAGATTGCCGTCGTCGTCCCACGTGAGCGTGGTGGTGCCGCGACTGCCACCGGCCGTGGCGGCCGGAGCGGTCACCTGGAGCGGCCGGTTGCGGTTGTCGTACGTGGTGTTGGTGGTCTGGCCGAGCCGGTCGACGTGTGTCAGCACGTTGCCGTTGCCGTCGTACGTCCACTTCTCCACGGGCGACACGACCGTCCCGTTCGGTTCGGTGGACGTCGGGTAGTCGACCTCCACCTTCCTGCTACGGGAGTCGTAGGCCGTGTGCGTGACCTTTCCGCGGGCATCGCGCACATCGCTGAGTTCACCGAAGGTGTTGTAGCCGCGTCCGACGCCCGGCGTAGCGGCGACGGCCGCGGCGCCGGTACCGTCCTCCACCTGAACCATGGGCGCCGTGGTGGTACTCAACCGTCCCAGGGCGTCGTAGGCGTTGGTCGTGGTGTACGCCGGGTCGGGGGTCGATGTCGGGGTCGGCACACCGCGCGGGTCGGTGGTGGTGAGCACCTGGCCGTTGCCGTCCCGGGTGTAGGCGGTGACCAGGTCCGGCGTTGCGTCGTTGTCCACGATGCTCCGGGTCACCCGGCCGGCCGGCTCGTACATGGAAGTGGTCTGTTCGGTGCGGGAACCGTCCGTCAGCGCGGTGGAGAGCACCAGACCCGCGTGGTCGTAGGTGTAGGTGGTCGTCCGGTTGAGGCCACCCGGGTCGACCGTGGACGACTTCACCAGGCCGGTCGGGTCATAGGTGGTCATGGTCCGGCGGGGGACGTTGTTCAGGTCGTCACCCGAGATGTCGTTGGTTACGTTCCCGTTGAGGTCGTAGGTGTAGCTGTGCAGCGGCAGCCTGCGCGGCTTCGACCCGCTCTCGGTGTAGTTCTCGAAGGACTCGGTCAGCCTCAGGTCGTCCGGAGTGTACGTGTACGTGACCACCCCGCTCCCCATGGAGTCGACGGTGGACGACAGCCGGCCGGCGTTGTCGTAGTAGTAGGTGGAGATCGGGACGGTGCGGGGGGTCGCTCCGGGGTAGTTGTCCGTCCAGTTGGGCAGGACTATCGCGGACAGCAGACCACGGGGGTCCTCGTAGCGGTAGTCGTAGACGACGCCGTCGCCGTCGGTACTGGTGACGACGTTCCCGTCGCCGTCGTAGGTCTTCGCCGATGTCTGGACCCCGTCGACCTTGACCGTGGACTGCCGACCCTGCACGTCGTAGCCGTACTGGGTGGTGCGGGCCTTGTCACCGCCACTCGCGGCCGGCGTGGTGTCCGAGACCGTGCTGGTCAGCAGGTTGCCGTCTTTGTCGTAGGTGTCGACGGTCTTCTTCTGGTGCACGACTCCGGTCACCGGGTTGGCCACGGCCGGATCGGTCTGGGTCGTGAGGTGGCCGGCGCCGTCGTAGACGTAATCCGTCGCGGCGGTCTGGCCGGCCGGTGTGGTCTCGACCTTGTGGGTCACGTGGCCGAGGCCGTCGTAGTACTGGTCGGTGGTCGCACCGGTCGGCGTGACGATCCTGGTCTGCTCGCCGTAGGCGTCGTAGCCGTAGCTGGTGGTCCGGTTGTCGGGGTCGGTGACCGAGGAGAGCAGTCCGCACGGCTGACGGGCGATACCCGTGTTGGCCGGGTCGTCGACCACCGGAGGACCGGAGCTCGGCGACCAATCGGCGGACTCGCAGGTGTAGTGGTAGTGCGTGACCCCGGCGGTGTGCTGGGCGTCACGGGGCGGATCCGTCCTCGTCGACAGCATGCCGCGGTTGTTGTAGGCCATGAATGTCGCATGGTGCTCCGCGTCGTGGGCTTCGGTGATCTTGCCCGCTCGCGGGTCCTGCGGATCGTAGGGCTGGCCGGCGTCCCCGGCGAAGAACTCGTAGTGGGTGTTGACCACCGTCGAGGCGTCCCGCATCCGGTTGGTGTCCTCGAGGTGGCCCCAGCCGTCGTAGTGGTATTCGACGGTGTTCTGGTTCTCGTCGATCGTCCCCGACAGACGCCCGGACAGATCGTAGGTCCAGATCTTGTTGTTGGAAGGCTGCGGTTTCTCGGTGCTGTACCAGCGGTTGAGGAGATCACCCAAGCTGTCGAACTGGTAGTACGTCACCTGCCCGGTGGGCTGCAGGACCGACAGCACGAAGGAGGCGTTGGCGTCGACGGCGGACAACCTGGTGTACGCCCAGTGGTCCCCGCCGTTACCGGGGTTGGGCAGCGTCACGTAACTGACGCGGCCGGAGGACGCGTAGTCGACCGCGACGGCTTCCCCGCTGCCGTTCGGCGGGGTGATCGCGCTCAGCCGTGAATTCGGGCCGTTGTACGCGTAGCCGGTGCACGCGGACACGTCCCAGCGCTGATTGCAGGTGAAGGTCAGCCGGTTGCTCGTGTAGGCGTACGTCCGGGTCTCGATACCCGGCCCTCGCTGGACGGGGACGGCGCCGTTGGTCGAGATCGCGCTGATCTGCCCGGTGCTGTTCCACTGGACGTAGAGCTGCCGGTAGGTCCCGAGGTCGATCCGGCTAAGCCGGCCGCCGGCCGCGCCGTAGGTGAAGTACGTCTGTACCTTGCCCGGCGAGGCGACGCTCTGCACCGTCCCGTCGGCATTGAAGTAGTAGTCGGTCCCGTCCGGCATCGAGACCAGTCCCGGTCCGACCGATGCGGCCTCGTCCGACTGACCGTAGGCCGGCACCCAGCTGTCGTCCGGATTCTGGCCGTAGTGGAGTTGGCGCCCGTCCGGGTAGGTCACCACCATGGTGCCGTCAGCGGACATGGTCTGATGGAAGTCCAGGACAGAGGACCAGCCGGGCCCGAAGGCACCGCTCGCCGGGTTCGAGCTGTTGTAGACCCGCGCGATGCTGAAGTTGCCGCCGTTGGCGGGCAGCGAGAAGTCCGTCTCCGTACGGCTGAAGTTGCCCTGGAACAGGTCGACGCCGGCCGGATCGGCCTGGCCGGGGCCGAAGTGCGCACCGGCCGCGGGGGTGACCACCGTGGTGAACGCAGAGAGGTCGGACCACGGGGTGGTGAAGCTGGCGTCCTTGACCCGGGCCCGCCAGTGGTACGTGTGGTTCCAGGAAAGGAATCCGGTCGGCGGGGGAAGATAGCTGGACGCGAAGAAATCGCTCATCGGAACGCTCCGCCAGCCGGAGTCCCAGCACGACGACGAGCTGGTGTCGCTTTCCGGGCAGAGCTGGAATTCCGAAGAGGTCGCCTGTGTGAAGTCCGCGTAGACGTACAGGTCGAGCAGCGGGCTCAGCGTGGCGACTGAGGCGTTCTGCAGCGGCCCGGCGAGCTCGGCGGTCGGCGCATAGTGCGGCACGACGATGGGAACCGCCGCAGAGGCCGGTATGCCCAGCGCTGTGTAGAACGTGTTGTCGGAGAGCCGGCGCAGATCCCAGTTGAGCTGGTAGGTGCCTTCCGGCAGTTCATCGATGTACACGTTCAGATCGATGTAATTCCCGGGAGGCACCGCCACCGTGAGCAGGGTGCCGATACCGCTGGATCTGGTGTATTCGACGCCGCCGCGCTTCAGGTGGTAGTCGAGCGACAGCGAATTGGCGGCCCAGGTCAAAGCCGAAGTATTGGTGACCCGGACCTTCTCCAGACCGAACGTGTCGTAGCGCGGCTGAACCGTCAGCGGCTGCGGCGCGTAGGAAACACCGTAAGTGGAGCCGGCGGGCACGGGGCCGGCCGGCGCGAGCGCCTCACGGCCCGCCCAGGGCGCGGCCGTCGGCGACTGGAAGGAGAACTGCGGCGCCTTCCGGGCCGCTGCGCGCGCGGCCGTTCCCCGCGCGGCACGCCGCTGGGGACGCGACGGCTTGGGCGCCTGCCGCGCCGCCACCTCTCCGCGGAGCCGCTCCAGCACATCGTGCCGCGGCCCTGACGCGGGGAGCACGGCCTGCGTGGGCCGAGTAGGACGACCCGGCTGCCGCCCCATCAGTTTCACCGGCGCGTGCGGTCCGACCGGCAGCGCGCCCCGCAGGGGACCCCGCTGCGAAGCAAGCGCCGGAGTCGCCTGCACCAGCCCGCAGAGCAGGGAGATCAGCACGCCCAGCACAAGAAGTGACTGCCTCAACACACGCACGTGTGCTCCCCGGATTCCATGGACGTCTCGCCGATAACCGCTGCTTTTCCGTGCTCGGCGGGACCGGCCTGGACGCAGTGCCGCCGGGTCCACCACAAACACCTGAGCCGACTGCGACCGCCGAACCCCGGACCTGAGTCGCACACCGGACGAAGACGCTGCCGGACGAACATTAGATCCAGCATTCAAACAAAAGAAGGTCTATAAAGCGGACAAAGATCATCAGACCTGGGTGATCGCTGTACGCCACCTGTGTGACGAGCGGTACGTTTAAAACGTCGAAGTCGCCATCGGTGACGGGTTCATGAAATTCAGGTGGACGGGCGGGGTGCCGCCGGCGGAGACCGGCAGAGACCGGCAGAGACCCTCCTCAGGAGGGAGCCGGACACGGGTGGTCGGTATGTTGGGGCGTCCTCGCCGGACGCGTGATGTCCGGGAAGCCCGACCAGGAGAACACCACATGCTGCTCGACGGTAAACGGCTCGTCATCTCGGGCGTCCTCACCGAGGATTCCATCGCCTTCGGGATCGCCCGCCAGGCGATGGAACACGGCGCCGACGTCATCCTGACGAACGCGCCGGGGCGGCCGTCCTCGATCATGGGGCGTATCGCCAAGCGCCTTCCCAAGGAACCGGTCGCCCTGCTGTCGGCGGATGTCACCCGGCCCGAGGAGCTGGAGCAGCTCGCGGTGGACACGGCCGCCGTGTGGGATCACGTCGACGGCATGCTGCACGCGATCGCGTACGCGCCCGCCGACGCGCTCGGCGGGAACTTCCTCAACACGCCCTGGGAATCGGTCAGTACGGCGATGCACGTGTCGGCGTACAGCCTCAAGGCGATGACAGTGGCGCTGCGACCGCTGCTGGAGAAGGCGCCGGCCGGCGCGTCGGTGATGTCGCTGGACTTCGACGCCCAGGTGGCCTGGCCGGTCTACGACTGGATGGGGCCGACGAAGGCGGCGCTGGAGGCGGTGACCCGCTATCTGGCCCGTGACCTGGGGCCGCTGGGCATCCGGGTCAACACGATCTCGGCCGGGCCCATCCGCAGCATGGCGGGCAAGTCCATCCCCGGCTTCGAGGTGCTGGCCGACAACTGGCACCAGCGGGCGCCGCTGGGATGGGACGTCAGGGACACCGATGTGGTCGCGGGCACGGCGACGTACCTGTTCAGCGATCTGTCCCGGGGCGTGACCGGCAGCATCCTCCATGTCGACGGCGGCTACCACGCGATGGGCGCCCCCACCCTCGCCCCCGCCCTGGCCCCCACCCCCGCGCAGGCGTAGCGCACCGGGTCCCGCCGGGTGCGCCCCTCCCCAGGAGCACACCCGGCCGGAGCGGCGGGGCTCAGTTGAGGGTGAACCAGGTGGTGCGGGACTTCTGCCACTCCGGGTGGTCGAGGTCCTTGGCCTGGGTGCCGTCGCCGTACAGGTCGGCGTCGCCGTCGTCGGTGATCAGCTGGACGCGGGCGCCGGGCTGGGTGAGGTCGGGGACGGAGACGACCGACTCCCAGCCGCCCGCGTCCGCCGTCGGCAGGTCCAGCTTCTTGACCGGGGCGTGGCCGGCGACGCCGTCCCACTGGTAGAGGGCGTAGGGGTCGCTGTTGTCGTCGGCGGCCCAGGAGCCGGCGATGATCAGGTACTGGTCGGCGGCGTTCTTGCGGATGTCGCGGATCGACAGGCCGCCGAGGTCCAGCTCGATCGGGGTGCCGAAGGCCGCCTTGGTGCCGGTGACGACCTTGTCCATGTTGGTGACCGGCACGATCAGCGCCTTGCCGCCGGGCACCGCGGGGGCCAGCGGGGCCCGGAAGCCGACATAGGCGGTGGTGGTGGAGCCGGGCGCGAACTCCAGGCCCTCGACGTTGAAGCCGTCGATCTCCTTGGGGATCTCGCCGTCCTTGGTGCCGGCCGCGAAGCCGTAGTGGTTGCCGTTGGCCTTGTCCCAGGCCAGCAGGTCGTCGCGGAGCTTGTGGTAGGCCTTGCCGAAGGTCAGCGAGGTGGACGCGCCGCTGCCGGACACCGTGGTGGTGAAGACGGTGTTGCGGTCGGCCTTGTACTCGCCGTCCTTGTTGTTGCCCAGTGAGCCGGTCCAGTAGATGGTGCTGCCCACCCGGGTGCCGGCTTCGATGTCCACCTCCTTGTCGGCGTCGAGCGCGGAGTCGAGGTCCCAGGTCTTGACCGGGGCGCCGGAGGCCGCGCCGTTGTAGAGGCGCAGCGTGTTGTCCTCGTCGTTGGCGACGACGACGTAGCCGCCGCCGACGTCCACCGCCGCGGAGGCGTCGCTCGCGCCGGTGAGATAGCGGGCGTCGGCGGAGAGCTGGACGGCGGGCGAGGCCGCGTAGTGCAGCGTCTTCGTGGCGGTCTTGCCGCCCAGTCCGGTGACCTTGAGGGTCAGGTCGGTGTAGCCCTGCGCGTGCGCGGTGACCGCGACCGTGCGGCTGCCGGCCGAGCCGGTCACGGCCACGTCGGTGGTGTTCGCCACCGAGGTCTTGCTGCTCTTGGACGCGGCCACGGTCAGCGCGGACGCGTCGGCGCCGCTCTGCGAGACGGTCACCGCCACGGTCGGGTCGCCGGTCGCGCCGACGGCGCCCGACAGATAGGACGCGGACAGCGAGATGCTCGGCGTGCCGTAGCTCGCGGCGTGCGCGGCGCCGGCCGTCCCGACCCCCGCCATCAGCAGTGCGGAGCCGGCGACCAGAGCGGTGAGACCCGTCCCGCGTACGGACGGAGCGACATGGACTCGCAACGTAGGTGCCTTTCGTCGGCGTGGCACGCCCAGCCGGAACAGCGGGACGCCGACGAGAAGGGTCGGGCCGCGGCACCAACACCGGACACACGGCGACCGTACGGGTGGCGAACAGCCGGCGGCCGCTGGCGGACCGCGACCGGGGGCGGACGTTCCGTATCCGGCGACCCGCCGCGTTCCGCCGCCGGACCGGGCGCCGCACGGCCGTCGCCGGGGCCGGCGGGACAAAGCCCGGGAAGCCGTTTTGTCCGTATATCCCGTAGCGTGGACTCTGCTCGTACGCGCTCCGTCGTCTGTGGGGAGTCCCTATGGATCTGCCGCACGGTGACCTCGGTGAGCAGGGCTTCGTCCTCGACTCGCTGGCCGTGGCCGTGGTGGACGGCCGGGGTGTCGTCACGGGCTGGTCGCCCCAGGCCGCCCGGCTGCTGGACCGGCCCGCCGCCGGGACCTGCGGCCGTCCCTTCCGTGAGCTGTACGCCTCGGCGCAGAGCCCGCGCGGCGCCGCCGCCCCGGCGGGGGCGGTACCGGCGCCGGGCCGGGTGGAGCTGCGCCGCGGGGCGCACGGAAGCGTCGAGGTGGACGTCTGGACGGTGCCGCTGGGGGACGACGGCGGCGCCTACGGGGTGCTGTTCGCCGAGATCACCCGGACGAGTGAGTGGGGGCACGGGGTGTCCCTGCTGCGGGCGATCTTCAGCCAGCGGCGCGTCGGTGTCGCGATCCACGGGATGGACCTCAGCCTCGTCTTCAGCAACACCGCGCCGGAGATGTTCGGCGCCCCGGCCGCGGCCGTCGGCAGCCGGCTGGACACGGTCCTGGCCCCGCAGGACGCGCGGGACGCCGACGAGACCCTGCGGCGGGTGCGGGACACCGGGGTTCCGGTGATCTCGGACATCCGGCAGGTGCGGTTCCGGCGGGTGCCGGGCCTGCGGCGCACCCTGTCCCTGACGGCGTACCGCCTGGAGGACGCCCGCGGTGACCCGAGCGGAGTAGTCGCGCTCGTCCACGACGTCACCGACCAGCAGCGGGTCGGCGCCCATCTCGACCTGCTGCACTACGCCGCGGAGCGCATCGGCTTCACCCTCGACATCGGCCCCACCGCGCAGGCGCTGGCGGATGTCGTGGTCACCGGGTTCGGTGACCTGAGCACCGTCGACCTGGCCCGCGGCGTGCTGGCGGGCAACGAGCCGCCCGTCCTGCGCGGCGGCGGCGACATGGCGCTGATACGGATGGCGACCGCCTCCTCGACGGGGGTGTGGCCCGAGGAACTGCTGGCGACCGGGGCGCAGTACCCGTCCCTCCCGGACAGCTCACCGCTCGGGCGGATCCAGCAGGGCGAGACCGTCATCATGGACCGCGAGGAGGTCCTCCAGGCGGTCGGCGGCGGCCCGAACGCGGCGAAGATGGTCCCGAAGGGCGCCCACTCGCTGGTCGTCACCCCGCTCTTCGCCCGGGGGCTGCTGCTGGGAACGGTGACCGTCTGGCGCGTGGGGGATCCGCGCCCCTTCGACCTGTCCGAGGCGGGACTGCTGACGGAGATCGGTTCGAGGGCCGCCCTGGGCATCGACAACGCCCGCCGCTACACCCGAGAGCGCAACGCGGTGCTCACCCTCCAGGAGCGCCTCCTGCCCCGGGCCGTCACCGAGACGCCCGCCGCGCGCACGGCCGGGGTCTACCGCCCCGCCGGAGGCCGCTCCGAGCCGAGCGGCGACTGGTTCGACGTCATCACGCTGCCGTCCCTCCGGGTCGCCTTCGTCGTCGGCGACGTGATCGGACACGGTCTGCGGGCGGCGGCCAACATGGGCCAGTTGCGGACGGCGGTGCAGACCTTCGCCAACCTCGAACTGGAGCCCGGCGAGGTGCTGGCCCATATGGAGGACCTCCTCCAGCGGCTCGTCGCGGAGGCCCCGGAGGGCCGGACGGACTCCATCGGGGCGACCTGCCTGTACGCCGTCTACGACCCGACCACCTGCCAGTGCGACTTCGCCAGCGCCGGGCATCCCGCGCCCGTCATCGTGAGTCCCGACGGCACCTCGCGGGTGGTGGACGTCTCTCCCGGACCACCGCTCGGGGTGGGCGGGGTGCCCTTCCAGTCGATGACCGTCGACGTGGAACCGGGCAGCCTGATCGCCATGTTCACCGACGGGGTGTTCGGGCTGCGGTCGTTGCGGGAGGACTCCGACGGCCTGGAGCGGCTGCAGGAGCGGCTGCGCGTGCTGTACGGCTCGCAGCGGCCCCTGGAGGAGATCGGCGACGCGCTGGTGGCCGAGGCGAACGAGCAGCCGCCGCGCGACGACATCGTGCTGCTGCTGACCAGAACCCGGTCCGTCCCCGCCCGCAACGTCGTGTCGTGGGAGTTCCCGGGCGATCTGTCGGCGGTGGGGCGGGCGAGGGCGACGGCCGCCCGCCAGCTCACCGCGTGGGGGCTGGACCATCTGGTGCCCACCACCGAACTGGTGGTCAGCGAGCTGGTCACCAACGCGGTGCGCTACGCGGGCGGACCCGTCCGGCTGCGCCTGATCCGGGACGGGGTGCTGATCTGCGAGGTGTCCGATCCCAGCAACACCCAGCCGCGGGTGCTCCGGGCCAGCTCCATGGACGAGGGCGGACGCGGTCTGTTCATCGTCGCCCACTCCACCACTCGCTGGGGCTGCCGCTACGGTCAGCAGGGCAAGACGATCTGGACCGAGCTGCCCCTCAACGGCGAGACGCCGCCCATCGCCCCGGTGTTCGGAACCGCGTGAACCCGGCCCGGGCGCCCCGGCCGCGGATCACGGACAGCCCGCCCGGGGTGCACCGGGCCCGCTGTGTGACTAATGTCGCCCTTATGGCCCCCAACAGCCGATCGGTCCCAGGGGCGCTCACCGGTCCGCAGGAGCGGGAGCCGCGGTCCCGGGGGCCGGCGAGAACGGTCACCCGCCGGAGCCGGCCCGGGATTCCCGCGGCGCGCGAGGCGACGTAGCGGTGGGCGAGCCCGGCTCCGGTCCTGCCGCCTCGGAGCGCGCCGCGGCCGGAGTGCACGAGACACTGGCACGGCTCACGGGCGCGACCGGTGCCCACGTCGGGGCGGTGTACCTGCCTGTCCCGGACGAGCAGGTGCTGCGGATGGTCGCGGTCTTCGGGGTGTCGGCGAGGATCGCGCGGCCGTGGGCCCGGGTGGCGATGGCCGCACCCGTGCCAGTGGCCGACGTGGCCCGCCGGGGGCGCGCGGTATGGCTCCCCACCCATGACGAGTTGGCCCGCCGCTACCCGCGGACCGGCCTCGCGCTGCCCTACCAGGTCGCCATGGGTGTGTCGCCGCTGCTCACGGACGATGCCGGAGGCGCCGCTGACGCCGGCGATCCCGGCGATGCCGGTAGTGCCGTGAAAGGCGTACTGCTCCTGCTGTGGCCCGGCACCCGGCCGCCCGAACTCTCCGCCCGGGAGATCCGGGACATCACCGAGGCGGGCCGCGAGATGAGCCGGTTCCTGGTCGCGGCCGAGGAGGCGGGTGACCCCCTGCGCCCCTCGGACGAACCGCACGCCGTGGAGGTGCTCCCGTCCAGCCGGTGGGAGGAAGGGGAGGCGCGATCGGGCGCCGACCTCGCGGAGCGCTTCGAGGAGGGGCACCTCGCGCTGGACCTGGACGGCCGGATCACCTTCCTCGGCACCAGGGCCGCCGCCCTGCTCGGAGCGGGCCGCCGGGAACTCCTGGGACTGCGGCCCTGGGAAGTCCTGCCGTGGCTGCGCGACCCCGCCTACGAGAACTCCTACCTGGCGGCGCTCTTCAGCCGGCTGCCGGCATCCTTCAACGTGCGCAGGCCGCCGGAGCGATGGCTGTCCTTCGCCCTCCACCCCGACAGCACCGGGGTCAGCGTGCGCGTGACCGCCCTGGACAGCCCGCCGACCGGGAACGAGCCGGCCACCCCCGTGCCCATCACGCCCCAGGCCAGCGCCGGCACCCTCTTCTATCTGATGCACCTGTCCTCCTCCCTGTCCGAGGCGGTCGGGGTCAAGGACGTGACGGCCGCCGTCACCGAGCAGATCATGCCGGTCATCAACGCCCAGGGCCTGGCGCTGGTCGTCGAGGACCGGGGCAGGCTGCGGGTGCTCGGCGTCGGCGGTTTCCCGCAGGAGGCGCGGAACCACTTCGACGGCCTCCCCATGTCCACCGACGCGCCGAGCATCCGGGCGCTGGTGACCGGCACGCCCGAATTCTTCGCCGACAGCGGGGAACTGCGGCAGGCCTTTCCGCGGCTGGCCGTCTACGCGCGATACGCCTCCTTCGCCTACCTGCCGCTGATCGCCGCCGGGCGCCCCATCGGCTGCTGTGTGCTGGGCTACGGCGAACCGCACCCGTTCCCCGCCGATGAGCGCACCGCGCTGACCACCCTCGCCGGGATGATCGCCCAGGCCCTGGAGCGGGCGAGCCTGTACGACACCAAGAACCAAGTGGCGCACGGGCTCCAGGCCGCGCTGCTCCCCCGCGTGCTGGCGGAGATCCCCGGCCTGGACACCGCGGCCCGCTATCTCCCGGCGAGTCAGGGCATGGACATCGGCGGGGACTTCTACGACCTGATCCGCCTCGACGACGCGTCCGCCGCCGCCGTGATCGGCGATGTCCAGGGACACAACGTCAACGCCGCCGCCCTCATGGGCCAGGTACGCACCGCCGTCCACACGCACGCCAACTCCGGCGCCGGCCCCGGTGAGGTGCTCGCGCGGACCAACCGGCTGCTCATGGACCTGCGGTCCCACCTGTTCGCCAGCTGCCTCTACGTCCAGCTGGACCTGCGGAACGGCAGGGCGCTGATGGCCACCGCCGGCCATCCGCCCCCGCTGCTGCGCCGCGCCGGCCACCGGGCGGAGGTGCTGGACGTGCCCCCCGGTCTGCTTCTGGGCGTCGAACCCGAGGCGGACTACCGGACCGTCGAGATCGCCCTTCCGCCGGGCGCCGTGCTGGCGCTCTACACCGACGGTCTGGTCGAGCGGCCCGGCGCCGATCTGGGCCTGGCCATCGACGAACTCGCCCGGCAGCTGGACGCCGCCGACCCGCGGTCCCTGAACGCGCTGGCCGAGACACTGGTCGAGCACGTCCGGCGGACCCGCGGCCTCAGCGACGACGTCGCCCTCCTGCTCCTGCGTCCGCACGAGCCCGCGGGCTGACCGTCCCAGGGGGCTCCGGCGGTACGCGGCCGGACGGCGTCAGCCCGCCCGCGTCCCCTGATCGAGGAGCGCCTGCTCGACGGCGTCCCGCACCCGGGCCTCCTCGCGGAGCCTGCGCCGCGCGCGGGTGCGGCGGGCCAGGAGGAAGGCCCCGGTGGCGACCGCGATCAGTACGGCGACCAGCAGCGCGAGCGTCCAGGGGACGGCCTGGCCCCGCGCGGTGGCCCGGATCGTCCGGAGCGAGGTGGTGGAGCCCGAGGCGTCGGTGAGCAGGGGGGTGACGGTCGCGGTGGCGGTGAGCCGGACGGCGGGCGCCACGCCGTGGACCGGCACCGTCACTTTCCAGCTCTCACCGGGGAGCAGGTCCGGCGGTGACGCGATCGTGCCCGCCTGGGTGCGCAGCCACCCGAACGGGCCGGAGACGGAGACCGTCTGGCGGGCCGACAGGATGGCGTTGCCGGTGTTGTGGATCCGGTAGCTGACGGTGGCGTCGCCCGTGGCGAAGGGATTGCCCGGGCCGTCGTAGTCGACGCTCAGGTTCTCGACCGCGAGGCCCGGCTTGAGTTCGCCGCTGACCCGCAGCTTGACGCGGATGCCCAGGCGCCGGTCCACGGTGATGCCCTCGGTGTCGTCCGGCTGGGTGAGGGAGGTGAGGATGCCGCCCACGTAGTCGCCGGGCGTGGCGTTGTCCGGGACGCTGACGGTGAAGGGGAGTTCGGCGGTCCGGCCGGGTTCGACGGTGACCCGGTCGTGGCCGACCCGCACCCAGGCGCCGATCCCGACCGACTTCCCGCCCTTGGGGAGCAGGTCGAGCTGGCCGGTGCCGGTGGTGAAGCCGTCGGCGGCGTAGACGGCGAGGTCGAGCGGGTCCTTGCCGCGGTTGGCGACGATCATGGTGTCCTCGACCTGTCCGCCCGGGTTGGCGGCGTAGCTGAAGCTGGACCGGTCGTCGCCGTAGCTGTTCGAGGCGGTCCTGACCGTCCAGGCGACGTCGCCGTCCTGCGCCCGGGCGGGGCCGGCGGACAGCCCGGCGACCGCGAGGGCGGCGAGCAGGGCCAGGGCGGCGGTACGGACGATGGCGGCGACGGTGTTCGGCCGGCGCGTCACGGGCGCGTGCATGTCGGGGTCCTCGGGCGATCTGTCGCTGGTACGGATGAGGGGCGGGGCGGGCACCCGGAGGTGCCTGCCCCGCCGTGGGAACGGGTCGGTCAGCTGCTCAGCGCGGTGATGGTGAGGGTGGCCCGGTAGCCGCCCTTCTCGACGCTGTCCGGGATCTTCAGAGCCAGGTCGGCGCCCAGTTTGGCGGCGCCGCGGGAGTGGCCCTGCGCGGCCGAACCGAGGCCGCGCGACAGGGACAGGCCCTTGCCGCCGTCGTCGTAGCCGGAGGCCACCGGCTTGCCGGCGGTGGCGCCGGCGCCGCCGTCGAGGACGTACGGCGTCCAGCCGAGGTAGGAGCCGGAGAAGGTCTTGCCGGCGTCCTGGAAGTCACCGACCGCCGCCGAGATCGACCACGGGGCGAGCGAGCGGCGGCTGTCCGACACGGTGATCGGGTTGATCTTGCCGGTCGCCTCGAAGTGGTCGCCGTCGCGCTCCTGGGCGGTGCCGAGGTCCACCAGGCCGTTGCGGCCGTCGATCGTCCAGCCGAATTCGCCCGGGGCGGGGTTCGGCACATTGACCTGGAGGTCCTGGCCGTCGCCGTGGAAGGGGTGCACGGTGACCTTGTCGACGAGGGAGCCGACGGGCTGGGCGGCGGTGGTGTTCTCGCACCAGTTGCCGTGCTCCACCGAGGAGTTCGGAGCGGCGCAGGTGCCGCTGCGGACGTTCTCGACGACCAGCTTGTCGTTGCGCACCTGCACCTTGACGTAGGTGCGGACGTGCTCCTGGTTCTGGACCGAGTTGTACCAGTAGTTCTTCGGGTTCAGCGGGTCGGCGCCGTTGCCCGCGCCGCTCGTGCCGCTGCTGTCCGGCGTGGTGATGTCGTAGTACTTCGAGCCCGAGGAGGAGTTGCCCGTCACGTACAGGACACCACCGGGACCGGGGTAGACATCGGCGTCGCCGGGCTGCTCGGCGGCGTTCGCCTTCGCGCCGTTCTTGATCAGGTAGCTGCGGGAGTAGCTGTGGTCGTGGCCCTGCAGGACCAGGTCGACGCCGAGCTTGGAGAAGGTGGTCGGGAAGTCGACCCGGCGCACCTTGTTGTCGCTGTCCTTGGCGTGGTCGGCCGGGGAGTAGATCGAGTGGTGGTAGACGAGCACCTTCCACTTGGCCTCGGTGCCGTGCTGGTTGATGACGTCGGTCACGTAGTTGATGTGCGCCGCGTCGCCGCCGCCGCCCTGGGAGGTGGCGTAGCTGTTGCTGTTGAGGTCGATGAACAGCACATCCTTGTAGATGTACCAGTAGTCACCGCCGGACGAGTTGGAGGCCGGGTTCCCGTTGGAGTACAGCGGGGCCGAGCGGTCGGTGTTCGGGGTGGAGAAGTGCTGCTCGTACGCCTTGCCGCCGACGTCGTGGTTGCCGATCGTCGCCGCCCAGGGGTACTGGCGCAGCTTGTCGGGCGCCAGGAAGGCGTCCCACTGGGCCTCGGTGTTGGCGGTCTCGACCTGGTCACCGCCCGACACGAGGAGTTCGGAGTCCGGGTTGGCCGTCAGGGCGACGTCCAGGGTGTCCTGCCAGCCGGCCTGGTCCTTCGGCAGGTCTCCGGACGAGCCGATCTGCGGGTCGCCGAAGAACAGGAAGTCGTAGTCGCCCTCGAAGTCCTGCGTCTTGAAGGAGTAGGCCGGCGACCAGTCGCCCTCGGAGCCGACCCGGTAGGAGTAGGCCGTGTGCTCCTTCAGGCCGGTGATCGTCGCGTGCCGGTTGAAGCCGCCGCTGGTGGCGATGTTCGCCGCGCCGGTGGCCTCGAAGGTGGCCGCGTCGGCGGGGAACTCACCGCCCGTGAGCCCGGCGCTCGGGGCGACCTGGAGCCGCTGCGCGGTGTCCGCGGAGGAGTACCACGTCACGGTGCGCTGGGACTCGTCGGCGCCCACACCGAGGATGATGCCGGTGATCGCGGCGGGCTCGGCGGCGGTGGCGGCGGACACCGCACCGCCGCCCAGGGCCAGGGTCAGGCCCAGGACTACCGCGGTGGCCCCGGTGGCCACCCGGCGCCGCACAGGCCCGGGGGCCTGTGAGGAGGTTCTCAGTATCATCGGTTTCGTTCCTTTTGCGCCCGGAGGCGTTGGGAGTTGAGGTCATCAAGTTCTCATCGTTCGGTAAACCGATGGCAAAACTGATCCGGGTACTGGCTGAACTTCCCCGCGTGACCGGGCTTCAGAACGCGAACACCCGTTGCGTGAACCACACCAGTCCCATCACGAACACCCCGGCGGAGATCAGGCCGGTCACCCAGAGGCCGGCCGCGGGGGAACGCCGGCGCAGCACGGTCAGCAGCGGGAAGACGAGCGCGATGATCGTCAACTGCACCACCTCGATGCCGACGTTGAACACCAGCAGTGACCCCAGCAGCGTCCACGACCACGCCTCGTCGATTCCCAGCGCGCCCGCGAAGCCGAGGCCGTGCACGAGGCCGAAGCAGAACACCACGCCGAGGCGGGTCCAGCCGGCCCGGTCCAGGCTGAAGTGGCCGCGGCCGGCCGTCTCCAGGTCGGCGGCGTGGCCGCCGCGTCGCCGGATCCGCCACAGGTACCAGCCGGCCACCACGGCGATCGACAGCGCGATGACGGGTTCGACGAACCGCGCGGAGACGTCGACCAGACCGAGGGCGGCGAGCATGAAGGTCACCGAGTGCGCCAGGGTGAAGCTGGTGGCCGCCAGCACGATCTCGCGCAGGCGCCGCGACCCGGCGATGAGCGCCAGCAGGAACAGGATGTGGTCGATCCCGGTCAGCAGGTGCTCGGCGCCCAGCCGGAAGAACTCCCAGAACCACTGGTACCACGACTGGCTGATCGAGAAGGAGGGATGGTCCGCGTCGAGCGCCGCACCGCCGGAGTCGCCGTCGATGTCGTAGGTGACGATCGTCTTCGTACCGGTCACGTAGTGCTCGGAGTCGGGGAGCAGTCCGCTGGTCACCCGGCGGTCCCCGCCGTGTCCGGCGCAGTCCCAGTCGAGCCGCAGATCGGCGTACGGCACGCCCTCCCGCCGGCCCATCGTGAAGTCGCCGACCCGGGCGGGAGCGCACGCCGTGCCGCCCGCGGCGACCGAGAAGCGCTCGGTGACATAGCGGACGGCGGCGTCGGCGTGCGTGTTCAGCGCCGCGGCCTGCGCCTCGGTGTCACCGGCCTGGAAGGCGGCGTCGCCGGCCCGGAAGAGGGGATCGTCGTCCTCGTAGTCGGCCGCCGATACGACGAAGAGGTCGTACTCCAGCTCCAGCGTGGTGCGTACCCGGCCCGCGTCGGCCGCGGTGACGTGGACGTACACGGTCGAGCTGAAACCGTGGGCGAACGCCGGCTGCCCGGCGGTCAGAAAACCGATCACCGCCGCGGCGATCCCGATGACGGTGCGGCGGACGCGCTGTGACATCTTGCTCCTTCACGTTGAAGGTGCACGCTCCACGTCACGGGTGAACACGGTTCGGCTCGTCGGCGAACTGTGGAAAAACAACGTCAAGAAAGACACCGGCAGGGGTAAAGCCGCGGCAACGGACCTACGAGGATGAGGGCGGACCATCCGCCACTCCTCGAAGGACGATCGCCTTGCGCCCCCCGCTCCCGGCCCTCGCCGCGGCCTTCCGCCCCGCGCTGCCGGCCGTCGCCGTCCTGGCCGCCGCCGTCACGCTGACCACCGCCTGCGGTTCCGCTGACGACTGGTCCCGGCCGCACCCCGCGCCGAGCGCCGTCGGCACGCTCGGCGCGGGCTTCACCGGCTCCGCCTCGCCCGCCCCGGAGGCGACCGTCACACCGCGGCCCGGTTCCTGGACCGGGGTCCATCCGTCCGCGGGCTACCGCGTGGTGCTGCTCACCGCGGGCGCCGACCGCCCGACCAGGGCGCTGGTCACGGCGGTCGAGGAGTGGGCCGACGACGAGCACGTCGACCTCAGGACGGTGTCCGCCAAGGACGCGTCGCAGCTCGTGCCCGCCATCACCAAGGCCATGGCGATGGGTCCCGACCTCGTCGTCAGCGCGGGCAACGACCTCGTCGACGCCCTCGCGACCGTCACCCCGAACCACCTGGAGCAGCAGTTCCTGGTCGTCGGCGCCGAACTGGCCGAGCCCACCCACAATGTGACCGCCGTCGACTGGTCCGGCGCGTCCTTCCGCGGCGAGGGCCTCGGCATGTCCTCGACCTACGACCCCGGCTCGTTCACCGCCGAACGCTGCGCGGCCGCCATCCGGGCGGGCGTCGCGGGGGTGCTCAACGACCTGACCGGGATCGTGGTCTGGCTCGACGAGATCTAGCTTTCGCCCTTCGCCGGGTCGTCCGGGGGGCCGGTCCTGGTGGCCCCCCGGCGGCGCAGGCCGATGGCGGAGGCGAGCAGGGAGAGGACGACACCGCCGATGGCGTAGGCACCGAGCAGCAGGAGCGGCACCGTGGTGGCGTTCCCGGCGAAGTACACGGTGTTCCGGATCGCGGTGGTGGCGGCGCCCGGCGGGAACCAGGGACCGATCGCCCGCCAGAAGGGCGGCAGCAGCGCGGCCGGATAGGGACCGCCGGCACTCGGATTGCCCAGGACGACGAACAGCAGGATCGTCAGTCCGATGCCCATGGGCCCCAGCAGGATCTGGAACAGCGCGGTGCTGGCGCCGGCCGCGAGCACCACGAGGGCGCCGATCCACCACAATGCGAAGAAATGGCCGGGAAGCGCGCCGAGGGCCGGATCGACGATGATGGCGCCGCCCAGTCCGGAAAGGATCGAATAAGCGGTCAGCACGCCCATCCGGATGAGCGTGCGATTGAAAGTGGCCGGACGGGCGCCGGCCGACATCCCCAGCAGGGCGGCGGCGAGATAGCCGCCGACCACCCAGCCGAGCGCGAGATAGAACGACGAGAGGCTGCGGCCGTCCTTGGGAGAGGGCGGGCGGATGTCCTGGACCGTCAGCCGCCGGTGCTGGACGGCCTCCACCCTGGCGGCGATCCGCGATGCCGTCTCCGAGACGGCCGGCCCTCCCGCCGAGGCCAGCAGCAGCCGGTCGGTGGTGCCACGAGGAGCGATGACGATCGCCGAGTCGACACTCCGGTGCAGGATCAGCCGCCGTGCCTGGCTCTCGTCCTTCGCGACGCGGGCGTGCAGCGGGTCCCCCGGGAGGGCATTGAGCATATCGGCGAACCGCTGCGCGCCCGGCGCCACCACCGCCACCGAGATACGGTGCGGGGTCGGTGAATGGAAGGCGCCGACATAGGAGAGGATGAAGCCGAGTTGCAGGGCGAGAACGGATACGACCAGCAGTACGCTCCGGACGCTGACGGCGTCGTTCAATTCCGCGCGGAATCTGCTGAAGGGCGTCGGCCCGGGTGTCGGGGAAGCGGAATTCATCGGGGGCATTCCCTTCGTATCCCATGCTCGGCACGGAGTGGTGATCGCTTTTCAGGCCCCGAGATACTTCGCGGCCCAGATGGTCTTGCCGGTGTGCGTGTACCGCGTGCCCCAGCGGTCCATGAGCTGCCCGACCAGATACAGGCCGCGCCCGCCCTCGTCCAGCGGGTCGGCGCGCCGGGGGTGCGGTGAGGTGTTGCTCGCGTCGGAGACCTCGCAGATCAGCGAGTCGTCCCGGATCAGCCGCAGGCCGACCGGCCCTTCGGCGTGCCGGACGGCGTTGGTGATCAGCTCGCAGACCACCATCTCCAGCGCGAAGGAGTGCTCGTCCAGCCCCCACTCGGTGAGCTGGCCGGTCACCGCCGCGCGGGCGGCCGGCACTTCCTCGACCGCGGCCGGGAACTCCCAGGTCCGCACCTTCCCGGGATCGAGCACCTTGGTCCGGGCCAGCAGCAGCGCGATGTCGTCCTCCCGCGACGCGGGGAGCCTGCGGAGCACCCGGTCGCAGATCTCCTGGAGCGGTCCGCTGCCCGGGCCGATCGCCGCGGCGAGTTCCCGCATCGCCTCGTCCACCTCGCGGTGGCGCAGCCCCAGCAGACCGTCGGTGTACAGCGTGATCAGCGAGCCCTCGGGAAGGTCGAGGCCGGTGAGTTCGAAGGGCACGTCGCCGAAGCCCAGCGGCGGGTTCCCGCTCTGCGCCTGCACGGACACCCGGCCGTCGGGCATCACGAAGATCGGCGGCGTGTGGCCGGCGCTGGCGAAGTCGCACCGCCGCGAGATCGGGTCGTAGACCAGGTAGAGGCAGCTCGCGACCAGTTCGGCCTGCGCGCGGTCATGGCTCATCCGCTGCACCAGGTCGTCCACCCTGGCCAGCAGTTCGTCCGGGTCGAGGTCCAGATTGGCCAGCGTGATCACGGCGGTACGCAGCCGGCCCATCGTCGCCACCGCCTCCGGACCGTGGCCGACGACGTCTCCCATCACCAGCGCGATCCGCGCGCCGGACAGCGGGATCATGTCGAACCAGTCACCGCCCACACCGGCCGGCGAGTCGGACGGCAGATAGCGGTGGCCGATCCCGACCGCGCTGCTGTCCGGGAAGAAGCGGGGCAGCAGGCGCTGCTGGAGGCGCATGGCGGTGTTCCGGACCCGGCGGACCTCCTCCTCCTTGGTCCGCACATGGCTGAGGATCGCGCTGAGCAGGCACACGACGATGACCAGGGCGAGCTTGATCCACCAGGTCGCGTTGGTGTCCTCGTTCAGCTGGAGCCGCAGCAGCATGAAGGTGACCACGGTCAGCACGCCGACCACGGCCGTCGTCCGGACGTCGTACAGCGAGGCGGCCAGCACCGGCGCCGCGATCACCAGCATGTCGTAGTGCACGCCCGGATTGATCAGCCCCACGGCCAGCCCGGTCCCCACCAGGAGCAGCAGCGGCCAGGCGCGGCGCAGCAACGGGGAGAGGCTCATCGCCCGGTGGTCCGTGGCGTGCTCCCCGGATCTTCGGCCGGTGCCAGCTGCATGGCGGTGCCGCTCCTGGTGGGCGATACGTGGACAGAGGATCTCTTTTCCCGGCACGTTACCGTCCGCACCTGATGCCACGGCCGCTCCGACACGTCCCCGGAAGGTGGGGCCGGCCAAACCGGCGCCGATGCCCCCGTCCGCCCGCGTCCTTTAGGGCAGCGACGAGCCGCGGGCGGTGGTCCACAGCTCGTACCACTCCTCGTGGCTGAGGTCGGGCTCGCGGCGGACGGCGTCGGCGCAGGCCCGGATGCGGTCGGGGCGGCTGGTCCCGACGACCGGGGCGATACGGGCCGGATGGCGCTGGAGCCACCACAGGACGACGGTCTCCGGGGTGGTGCCCTTGCGGGCCGCGAGGTCGGTGACGAGCCGGGCGATCGGCGTGTCCTGACCGCCGCTGAAACGGCCCTGGGCGAGCGGTCCCCAGGCCTGCAGCTGGATCTTGTTAGCGGCGCAGTACTCGATCGTGCCCAGCGGGAAGCCGCTCGCCGCCGCGCCCGGCGTGTTCACCAGGACCCCGGCCTCCACCCAGTCCCTGCGGTGCAGGCTCATCTCCAACTGGTTGGCGATCATCGGGAGGTCGAGGTGCGTCTGGAGGTGGGCGATCTGCGCCGCGCTCATGTTCGACACACCGAAGTGCCGTACCAGGCCCTGCCCGTGCAGCGAGGCGAACGCCTTGGCGATGTCCTCCGGGTCGGCCAGCGGGTCGGGCCGGTGCAGCAGCAGGACGTCGATCACATCGGTACGCAGCCGGGCCAGGCTCTCCTCGACGCGCCGGACGATGCTCGCCGCCCGCAGGTCGTACAGTCCGCGCCGGCCGCCCTCCGGCAGCCGGATACCGCACTTGGTCTGCAGCACGATGCGCTCGCGCAGCCCCGGCGCCCTGGCGAGCACCTCGCCGAAGACGGCTTCGGCCTTGCCGTGGCGGTAGATGTCGGCGTGGTCGAAGGCCGTGATGCCGGCGGCCAGCGCGGCCTCGACCGCGGCCTGGGCGTGGTCGATGTCCGCGGCGCCGTACGGCTCGGTGTCCCAGCCGCCGCCGAGTCCCATGCAGCCGTACAGCAGCCGGCTGCCCCGGACGTCCGTGTGCGCGGTCATGCCTGTCCCCTGATCGCTTCGGCCAGCATCTCGGCGGCGGCCAGCACCGGGAGCTGGGTGTTGGACGCGGGCACGGTCGGCAGGATGGAGGCGTCGACGACCCGCAGGTTCGAGGTGCCCCGCACCCGGCCGCCGCCGTCGACCACGGCCAGCGGATCGTCGGCCGTGCCCATCGCGCAGGTGCCCACCGGGTGCCAGTAGGTGCCGGCCCGGTCGCGCAGATCCTGGTCGGACAGCTCCCGTGCCGGGTGCCCCTCCAGCGGCCCGACCAGCGCCTTCAGCGACGCGGTCGCGGCCAGTTCCTCGACGATGCCCAGCCCCGAGCGGATCACCGCGACATCGTGGCCGGCCGGATCGGAGAAGAACGCGGGGTCGATCTCCAGGGCGTCGGCGGGGTCGGCCGACAGCAGCCGGACCCGGCCGCGCGAGGCCGGCTTCATCAGGAAGGCCGAGATTCCCGCCTCGTACTGCCCGGCCGGCAGCTTGCCGAACAGCGGCGGGCCGCCGGTCGGCAGGATGTGCAGGTCCCAGGAGCCCTCGGGACACAGCTCGCTGGCCGCCCTGATCAGCATCCGGCTGACGTACAGATCGCCCTCGGCCTCCTTGGCGGCCAGCGACGCGTTCAGCTCGGCGGTCGGCGCCAGCGGTACGAAGACGCCGGGCTGGTCGGTCAGATTCGCGCCGACGCCCGGCAGGTCGATCGCGGTACGGACACCGGCCTCCGCCAGCTGGGCGGCCGGCCCGATCCCGCTGCGCAGCAGTACGGCGGGCGAGCCGAAGGTGCCGCAGGACAGCAGATAGCTGTCGGCGACGAGGGTCTCCCGCCGCCCGTCCACGACGATGCCGACGCCCCGGACCCGGCCGTCCGCCACGGCCAGCCGGTCCACGGTCGCGCCGGCCAGGATGGTCAGATTCGGCCGGGACCGGGCGTCTTCCAGATAGCCGAAGGCCGCGTTCCGGCGGACGCCGTCCACCGCGTTGAGCAGCGGGCCGCCGTAGCCGGGGCCGCCCGGGGCGGCCATGTCGACCTCCTGGTAGCCGAGTTCGGCGGCTCCCTTCGAGGCGCCGCGGGTCCAGGCCGAGATCTCGCGCTCCGGTACCGTCCGCAGGCCCATCCGCTCGGCCGCCCTGCGGCGGAACGGCGCCATCCGGGCCGCCGACCACGCCGGGCCGCCCGCCCGCGACCACTCCGCGTGGTCCCCGGCCGAACCCCAGGTGTTCCAGCAGCCGTTGATCGACGACGAGCCGCCGAGGACGCGGCCGCGGATGCGGTGCACGGGGGCGCGGCGCTCCCATACGTCGTCGCGCGGCAGCGCCCGCGCGTTCAGCACCTTCTGCGGCCAGTCCTCCTGCCGCGGGCCGTAGTCCGGGCCCGCCTCCACCAGGCAGACGGACCGGCCGGGGTCCTCGCTGAGCCGGGCCGCCAGCACGCAGCCCGCCACGCCGCCGCCGAGGATGATGGTGTCGTAGCCGGCCGGGGCCGATACGTCGGTCATACGCGCTCTCCTTGGATGTCGTCGTCGAGGGGTGATCGGGCCGGCGCCGCGGGCCGCGCCCGCGCCGCCCGGGCGAGCAGTTCGTCCCGGCCGATGGCGTCGGTACTGGTGGCCAGCACGGTGCAGGCGTGGGCGCCGGCCACCGCCCCGTACAGGCCGCAGCGCAGCGGCGGCTCGCCGGCCAGCCAGCCGAAGAGGAAGCCCGCCGCGAAGGCGTCGCCCGCGCCGTTGGAGTCCACCACCGGGGCCGGGGGCGGCACGGCCGGGATGTGGGTCAGCTCGCCGTCGAGCAGCAGATACGCCCCTTCGGCGCCGGCCGTGGCGATCACCGCGCTGGCCCGGCCGCGCTCCGCGATCCGCCGCATGGTCCGCTCCGGGTCGGCCAGCGCGGTGGTCGACACGAAGACCAGGTCGGCCTGGTGGGCGAAGGCCTCGTGGTAGGGGTTGGCGCCGTCCCAGTTGTGGAGGTCGGTCGAGACGGTCACCCCCGCCGCGCGCAGCAGCGGAAGGGCGAAGGCACACGGATGGGTGATGGACACATGGGCGTGGCGGCTCACCTCGGCCAGCGCGGTCACCGTGGCCGGGGGCAGCCGGTCCGTCTCCCGGGAGCGGCTGGTGTCGTACAGCGACAGCCGCCGCCCGTCGGGGCCGACGAGATTGACCGCGCGCTTGGTGCCGGCCGGCTGCGGGACCTCGGTGAGCGGGATGCCCCGGTCGCGGTGCAGCTGGCGCACCAGGTCGCCGGGGTGGTCGTCGCCGATCATGTCGAGGTGGTGTGTGCGCAGGCCCAGCGCGTGCACGGCCAGCGAGACGAAGTCACCGGTCTGCCCGGCCCGCGTCTCGATGGCCGGCACCATATGGCTGTCGGCGAACGGGACGGGCAGTTCGGGGACGCGCACGATCGTGTCGACCCCGGCGCCTCCCAGCACGAGGACGTCGATCTCAGCGGTCACGGGCGGCTCCTTCGGTCGGTCGGGCGGGCGGGGCGGTCAGGTCGGGGACGTGACGCGGTCACCGCGGTCCTCCCCCGCTGCCGGGAGCTCTACCCGGGGCGTGTCCGGATGCGTACCCGCGGCGATGCCCGCGGCCGCGGCCGGAGCGGCGCCCGGCGGACCGTCCGCCGGCTCAGGAGCGGTGCGGGCGGCGGCGTGCAGGGCGCGCCCGGCGCCGATCAGTCCCGAATCGTCGTCACGGACGCCGAGCCGCACCATGCGGCGGGTCTCGCGCCGGTCGAGTCCGAAGCATCCGACCCGCTCCAGTTCGGTCGCCAGCAGTTCGGCGTAGGGGGGACCGATCGCCAGCGCGAAGCCGCCGATGACGATGTAGCGGCGCACCCCGATCGCGGTGAAGACGCCCGAGATCGCCCGGGCGAGGTGGTGCAGCCCGGGCTTCAGCGCGTTCACCGCGAAGGCGTCGCCCTCCCGGACGGCGGCGGCCAGCAGTTCGTTGGTGATGGCGGCGGCCTGCTCGCAGGTGGCCCCGGCCAGCGAGGAGGCGCGGAAGGCGCCGGGATAGTCGGTGGCGGCGCGCCGGGCCGCCGCCAGGGCGCCGCGGCCCGAGGCGATCGCCCCGAGGTGGCCGCGCCCGCCGCAGTCGCACAGCGGCGCCCAGGGGTCGAAGTCGCAGCGCCAGTGGCCGAGTTCGCCGCCGTGCCCGTCCCGGTCGAGCAGCACCCGCCCGTCGCGGAACACCTTGTTGCCGATGCCCGAGCTGACCGTGAGCAGGCAGAAGGGTGCGCTGTCCGGTGTGGCGTAGCGCCAGGTCGCCGCCGTCAGGTCGTTGACGACGAGGACGGGCAGGCCGTGGCGCGACTCCAGGAGTTCCCGCAGCGGCAGCGGCGCCGCCCGGCGGCCCCAGACGGTCGGGGCGGTGATCACCCGCCCGGTGATGTCCACCGGACCGGCGAAGGCGATGGCGATGCCCCGGGCCCGGCGCCCGGCGTCGGTGGCGAGCAACCGGTCGATCTCGGCGCCGAGTTGGGCGGTCACCAGGCGCTGGATCTCGGCCACCGGGGCGTCCGGCAGCGCGCCGATCCCCTGGGCCGGCTGCCGTCGGACGTGCGTGACGGCGCCGGACGCCGGATCGTACAGGCCAGCGCGCAGCGTCGTCCCGCCGATGTCCAGCACTACGTAGGGCGGTTCAGCGGCCATGGGCGGCGCTCACCTTCTCCCCGACCGTGCCCGGATCCACCTGCTCGACCGAGCCGTCCTCCAGGATCACCGCGCCGCTCACCCGCGCCCCGGCCGGGACGCGGGCGCCGGCCAGGATGACGCTCGCCCGGACCTCGGCGCCTTCGCCGATGACGGCCCCGGGGTGGACCACGCAGTCCTCCAGGGTGCCCGCGTTGGTCAGATCGGCCGGGACGAGGCAGTTGCGGACGCCGCCGGCCGCCGCCACGTAGCGGCGCGGCACGTGGGGGGCGATGGTGAGCGGCATGTCGGCCGCGGCCATGGTCGGTTCGGCGCCCAGCAGCCCCAGATGCGCCGTGTGGTAGCGCTCCACGGTGCCGATGTCGGCCCAGTAGCCGGTGACCGGATAGCCGCGGACGCGCTCGCCCGCCGCCAGCATCGCGGGGATGACGTCACGGCTGATGTCGTGCTGCCAGTCGGTGCCGTCGAGGCGCTCCAGCCAGCGGTGCAGCACGGCCGCGTCGAAGACGCAGAAGGCGGTGAAGACGAGGTCGCTGGTCGGCTCGGCCGGCTTCTCGGTGAAGGCGGTCAGCTCGCCCGCCGCGTCGAAGTCCACCATGCCGAACAGGTGCACATACCGGCGCTCGATGCGCTGGTAGCCGATGGTCAGGGCGGCGCCCGACTCCCGGTGGGCGGCGAGCATGTCGCGGTAGTCGAAGCCGTAGACGTGGTCGGCGTGCAGGATCAGCACCTCGGTGCGCCCGCCGCCGAAGATGTACGGCGCCTTGGCGATCAGCGCGTCCGCGGTGCCCCGCTCGGCGGGCCAGGTCCGCTCCGGCAGCCGGACCGGCGCGCCGGTGCGGTCGGCTTCGCGATATGCCGCGTCCCAGGGGCCGAAGTGCACGCGGAAACCGGGGCGGGTCCAGGTGCGCCGCAGGTCGTCCATCAGCTGCCGCTCCTCGTACTGCGACAGCAGCAGTACCTCCGCGAAGCCCGAGCGGCGGGCGTTGTCCAGGCTGAAGTCGATCAGCCGGCAGCTGCCGCCGAAGGGGACCAGCGGTTTGAGCCGGCCGGCCCCGAGCCGCCCCATCCGTACGCCCTCGCCGCCGGCCAGCAGCACCGCCCGCACCTCACGCATCGCGCCCCTCCTCCGCCAGGTCGATCCGGTCCCAGGTGACGCGTCCGGTGTTGAGGGTCAGCAGCAGATGCAGGGCCTCGTCCCGGACCGGCCGGCCGAGGCGGGCCCGGAAGGTCCGGGAGTCCCCGTCGCCGTGCGGGACGAGCGGGACGACCTCGGGTTCCAGCCGGACGGCCGCCGGGTCGGGGCCGCGCCGCGGCAGGACGAGGTCCACCCGCGCCGCCTGCGGCAGCCGGTACTCGACCCAGCGGCCGTCGGGTCCCTCGCCGGTACGGCAGCGCGCCCGCAGCAGATCGGCCTCGGGGCCCGTCCGGCCGGTTCTGCGCAGTACGGCGGCGCAGGCGGCGAAGTCCGCGCGGGCGTGGGCGGCCTCGAACAGCTGGCGCGCCGCCGTGTCGTCGACCGGGCGGACCCGGGCGAAGGCCTCGATGTCGCCGACGGCCAGGGCGCGTTCGGCGACACGGTCGGGCCAGCGGGTCCAGGCGCCGGGGCTGAGCCGGTCGAACCACCCGGCCTTCAGGGCCAGTTCGTCGGCCCGGTCGGCTGCGTCAGCCTTGTCGGCATCGTCGGCCGGTCCCCGGGTGCCCCACAGGCCTTCGAAGTGGTCCACGTGCTGCGCGGCGCAGCGGTCCCAGGTGAAGGCGCGGGCGTTCGCCGCGGCGTTGCGGGACAGCCGGGCGTAGCCCGCCGGGTCGTCGCGGTACAGCCGGACGGCCTCACGGATGCGCTCGGCGAGCGCGTCGGCCAGCTCGGGATCGTCCTCGCGGAAGGAGCGGTTGACGGCGAACCCGGTGGCCGTCGGCGCCTGCGGGCCGTCGATCGGGTCCGCCTGGTGGCCGAAGTGGGCCATACCGAGCTGGGCGGTGGCGATCGGCACCGAGCCGCAGGCCATGGCCTCGCCCTGGGCGATGAGGAAGGTGTCCATCTCGAACTTCGACGGGAAGAGGCAGAAGTCGGAGGAGACCGCGTAGTCGAACAGCAGGGTCTCGTCCACCGTCTCCCACTCCAGGTGCAGGCGGGCGCGGTGCCGCTCGGCCGCCTCGTGGAAGGCCGGGTCGCCGATGCCGGCCGGGGCGATGCAGCGCACCACGAAGTTCGCCGCCAGTCCCTCGGACAGCACCCGGTCGACGGCCCGCAGGAGTTCGACCTGGCCCTTGTGATGCGGTGCGTAGCGGGCGTTGTGGTAGAAGGTCGGCAGCGCCGGGTCGAGTCCGAGCTTGCCGAGCACGGTGTCCCGGTCCACCGCCCGGGTGTCGGCCGCCAGCCAGCTGTCCGAGATGGCGCAGCCGCCGACGAAGGACTTGTGCGCGTTGTCGCGCACGGTGCGGGCGGCCGGCAGGGTGGCGAAGAGGGCCTCGAACGGGGTGTCGTCGAATCCGGCGTAGAAGTCGCGCTGGCCGGGCGACAGGAAGTCGACCAGGTCGCTGTACCGCGCGACCAGCGGGAAGAGGGCGACGTGGTCGGCGGCGTACTGGTGGAACAGGTGGGTGCGCGGCATGTACTGGCGCATCGCCAGTTCCGCCTCGGTGCGCGGTCCCGGGTCGGTGAAGGCGTCCAGGTCGGCCTCGCACTCCAGCAGTTCCAGCAGGCGCTCCGTCTCGGGCCGGTAGACCATCTTGGCGATCGGCATGTTGCTCTGCACCGTGCTCACCACCCGCTTGGTCGGATCGGAGCGCAGGGCGGCGGGCACCAGGTAGTGGTAGAAGGGCTCGTGGAGGTGGACGACGGCCGGTTCGGCGGCGAAGTGGCGGCGGATGAAGCGCACGCTGTCCACCTGGAAGGCGACCGGCTTGAAGAAGGACAGGTCGCTGCCCTTCGCGTCGTACGGGGGGTAGAAGGTGTCGGGATACCGGTCGAGGTAGTCGTTGGACAGGACGTAGATGTCGATCCCCTCCAGGCTGATCCGCGCCGCGGTGGTGCGCAGCGGGGTCTCGACCGGACCGGGGAAGCCGGGCCAGATCTGCGGGTCCAGGACCAGCGGCAGGGTGTACTCGTCCTGGTAGTCGAGGAGTTCGGCGCCGTACCGCTCCCGCAGGTAGTCGAGCTGGCCGTGGGCGGGGGTGACGACGGACACCCGGTGGCCGCGGTCCCGGAAGGCCCGGGACAGGTTCCAGATGTAGACGGAGATCCCGCCCTTGATCAGCCGGTGGTCGTAACCGCCGCATTCGAAGTAGCTCTCGATGATGTGCGTGGTCCTCACCTCACTCGTGGGGGGCGCCGATCGCGAAGGCCAGGTCGATGTACTGGTAGTAGGTGCGCCGGTGGGCGCAGTTGTAGGCGGTCTCGCGCAGCAGCCGGTCCAGCCGCAGCAGTTGCCAGGCGCCGTGCGCCGAGGGGGCGGGCCGCCCGCCGAAGTAGCCGTCCAGCAGCAGCTGGTGGACCCGGGCCCGCCAGGCCGCCGCGGCCCGCTGGACGGTCCGCAGCGTGCGGAGGGCCGGCGGGGTCCACAGCGCGGCGTCCGGCCGCAGTCCCGCCGCGGACTCGGCGGCGGCGCGGACGACCTCGGGGCTGGGCAGGCCGAGCAGGGTCGCGGTGTGGTCGGCGGCCTCGTCGGCGGAGAAGTACTCCAGGGCGCGCCGCAGGGAGACCAGGTCCTGCCAGGGGCTCTGGACGCGGAAGCCGGGCGCCCGGGGGTCGGTGCAGGGCGTCGAGAGGTCGATGATGCGCATCCGGGGGGAGGAGCCGGCCGGGGCGGCCGGCGCGGCGGGCCGCGGGCCGAGCAGGAAGTGCGAGAGGTGCAGGTCGCCGTGGCAGGCGCCGGCGCCGAAGGGCGGCCGGTCCAGCTCGCCGGCCCGCGCCCGCAGCGCCCGCAGCTGCCGCGCCAGCGAGCCGAGGGCCGCCTCGCGCACCGGCACGGACAGCTCCGCGTCCTCCCGCACCACCGCCGCCAGTTCGCGCAACCGGAGGTCGGCCTGGTCCAGCAGGGCGGCGACGCGGAAGCCGGGGCCCGGCGCCCGCGGCGGCGCGCCGTGCAGCAGCGTGTCGAGCCGGGTGTGGAAGCCGCGCAGGAAGGCGCCGCCGGCCGGGAGCAGTTCCTCCAGCGGGCGCACATGCGCCAGGACGGCGGCCTCGGGCTCCGGGCACCCGGCCACCGCGTCCCACAGGCCCCGCAGACTGTCCCGCAGCGGCGCGTCCAGGCCGTGCCCGGGGAAGAAGCCGTAGACCAGGCCGAGCGGGTAACGGGTGCGGGCGGCGGTGTCGCAGTAGGTGTAGCCGCCCAGATAGGGGCAGGTGTAGCGGCTGTCCTCGGCGCCGAGCCGGCGCAGCAGTTCCGCCTCGTGGTTCTCCGGGTCGAGCCGCCGGTAGGTCTTGTGCACATACGGTGTGCCGTCCACGTCCAGCAGCGAGAGCGCGTTGGTGGACCAGCCCTGCTCGAACGGCAGGCCGCGGACCGCCGCCGTGGGGGAGGCGGCCGACCCGGCGTGGAAGCGGATCTCGTTGCCGCGTGCCGTCAACAGGATCGACCCGGCGGCGACATGACGGAGCATCAGCGCGTCGAACACCGCCTCCGTACGGGCTTCGGCCCACTTGCCCGACACCGGGTCCTGGGCGACCGGGACGAAGCAGCCGGCCCCGGTGGCGTCCTCGGGCGCCGTGATGAGCAGCCGGACGCGGGACGGCCCGCCCGCCGGGTCCGGCACGTCCACGTGGTCGCGGACTTCTTCGAGCGCCACCGTCAGCTCCCCGTGGTCTCGTAGCGGGCGACGCCGGCGCTCCACACCCGGTAGGACACCGCCACGGCGACCGCGGTGACCACCGGGGTCCACCACAGGTAGCGGGTCGAGCCGAAGAGCAGGTAGGAGGCCGGCACATAGGACGTGAAGGCGTAGGGCAGCGGCCAGGTCAGCAGCCAGCGCAGCGGGCCGTGGTAGATGTCCATCGGGTAGCGGGTGAAGTCCGCGATGTCGTTGGCGGCGGTCATCGCGGACAGGCTGGTGGTGGTCCAGAAGGACAGCGAGGCGAACAGCAGCTTGACCGAGCTGTGGATCAGCGCGCCGCACACGACCAGGCCGGCGGTCAGCGCGATCCGCAGCGGGGTGAGGTGCAGGCCGAGCCGGCTCGCCGCGAAGCCCGCGGTGAACAGGCCGGTGAGCAGCTCACCCAGCCCGTCGGGGTAGCAGAAGCGCTCGGAGAGCACCAGGTAGAGCGGGTTGACCGGTCTGATCAGGTAGCGGTAGAACTCGCCGCGCTGCACCAGCTTGCGGCCCACCTCCCACAGCTGGTCGGTGAAGAGGTGGTCCAGGCCGCGCGGCAGGAAGGAGTAGCCGAGCAGGAAGAGCACCTGGTAGTAGTCCCAGCCGCCGATGGTCGGCACATGCAGGAAGACGATGCCGACCACCACCGCCTGCAAGGTGAGCCGGACGGCGAAACTCCCGGCGCCGAGCAGGAAGTCGAGCCGGTATTCGGTCAGCCGGTGCAGGCTGACCCCGCTCAGATACCAGGTCAGCCGCAGCATCCGCAGCGGCCCGGACCGGCCGCCGGGCGGCTCGGTGGTCATCCGGCCCGCGTCCTGGGTGGTCATCCGCCGAGCACCTCCAGCCGGCCGACCGCCCGCCGCCACAGCAGCGCGCTCAGCGCCAGCAACGCGACCGCCCACAGGGCCTGTTGGCCGAGGATCCACAGCGCGTCCCGGCGGTCGTCGTACTGGCCGAGGAAGAGCCGGGCCGGCGCGCCGACCATGCTCTGGAAGGGCAGGGCGCGCGCCACCGCGGCCAGCCCGGCCGGCATCAGGGCGATCGGGACCACCTGACCGGAGAAGAAGGCCACCACGCTGCCCTTCACATAGCGGATGCCCCAGGTGTTGACGGTGACGAAACCGGTCATCCCGACCAGGAAGTTGACCGCGAATCCGATCAGCACCGAGAACACGGCGGCGGCCACGAACAGGGCCGCGTCCGCCGGTCCCGGCCCGGCCAGGCCCGGGACGGCGACCAGCAGCGCGGCCAGCGGCAGCCCGGCCAGCACCGCGTTGGTCCCCACCACCGGCAGGCAGGCGAAGAAGCGCAGCAGCGGATAGCTCAGCGGCCGGACCAGATTGACCGCGATGTCACCGCGGTAGATCTCGCCGGAGACCTCGTCCTCGACCCGGTTGGCCAGCAGCATCACCAGCAGATTGCTCACCAGGATGTAGGTGGCCATCTGGTCGCGGGTCATCCCGCCGAGCGTGCGGCCCGGCGCTCCGGCGTAGATGGCCCGCCACAGGAAGAGCTGGACGGTGGTGGACACCGCGGTGCTGCTGACGCCGGTCAGCAGCGAGATCCGGTATTGGAGCAGAGTGTGCAGGCTGGCGGAGGCCATCGGCAGATAGCGGCGGGTGCGCCGGAGGGCGGCGGCCAGCTCGCCGGCGGCCGTCACGCGGCCGCCGTGGGCCGCGAGGATCCCGCCCGGCGCGGCGGCGGCCCGGACGCGGCGGACGCGGCGTAGATCTCCCGGATCACCGATTCCAGACCGGGCTCGGGGGCGTAGAAGTCGCGCAGGTCGTAGTGGTGCAGCAGGAAGCCGAGCACCTGCCGCGAGGTGGTGGCCGCGGTCGCGAACTCGACCCGGACCCGGCCGCCTTCCAGCACCGAGGCCCGCGCGCCCGGCAGCCGCGCGGTGATCTCCGCGGCGATCTCGGCGGCGGGTCGCGGGCCGCCGGACTCGAAGACCACCGCGCGCCGCTCCGCGGTGTCCAGCAGGTCCCGCAGGCTGCCGCGGTGGATGAGCCGGCCCCGGTCGACCACCAGCACCCGGTCGCAGATCGCGGCGATGTCGCCCAGGTCGTGGCTGGTGAGCACGACGGTGGTGCCCAGCTCCCGGTTGACATGGCCGATCAGTTCCCGGACGGCCGTCTTGAGCACCAGGTCCAGGCCGATGGTCGGCTCGTCCAGATAGAGGACCTTGGGGTCGTGCAGCATGCTCGCCGCCACTTCGGCGCGCATCCGCTGGCCGAGGCTCAGTTTGCGGACCGGGGTGCTGCCCAGCGCGTCGATGTCGAGCAGCTCGCGGAAGAGCGCGAGATTGCGGCGGAAGACCGGCTCCGGGATGTCGTAGACATGCCGCAGGATCTGGAAGGAGTCCGGCACCGACAGGTCCCACCACAGCTGGCTGCGCTGCCCGAAGACGACACCGATGGAGCGGGCGTTGCGGCGCCGCTCCCGGTAGGGTTCGATGCCGTCGACCAGGCAGCGGCCCGCGGTGGGGCGCATGATCCCGGCCAGGATCTTGATGGTGGTGGACTTGCCGGCTCCGTTGACGCCGATGTAGGCGGTGCGCGCGCCCGCCGGGATCTCGAAGGAGATGTCGTCGACCGCCCGCACGGTGGTGTGCTCACGGGCGAAGAGGGTGCCCAGACTGCCCAGCAGCCCGTCCCGGCGCCGGTACACCTTGAACTCCTTGACCAGGCCCTCGACGGCGATCACGCGGCCGGTCCCGTGGTCCGGGCGGCGGAGGTACGGGGCGCGGGGGTACGCGGCGTCCCGCCGGTGGCGCGGACCGCCGTTTCCACCGCCTGTTCCAGCAGGGACAGCCCCTCGTCCAGCAGCGTCTCGTCGATGGTGAAGGGCGGCCCGATCCGCAGGATGTGACCGCCGAGGCAGGTCCGCAGGCCGAGGTCGAGCGCGGCCCGGTAGACGGCCGCGGCGAGTTCGGGCGCGGGTGCGCGGCCGGCCCGGTCCTGGACGAACTCCAGGCCGTGCAGCAGGCCGAGACCGCGTACGTCGCCGAGCTGGTCGAAGCGCGCGTGCAGTTCGGCGAGCCGCTCGCTCACCCGGGCACCGAGGACGCGGACCCGGTCGATCAGGTCGTCGCGGGCGACGACCTCCAGGGTGGCGCGGGCCGCGCTGATGCCCAGCGGATTGCCGCCGTTGGTGGTGGTGAAGGAGGCCTGGCCGGCGACCTCCTCCGTCATCAGGTCGCGGCGCCCGGCCAGTACCGAGACCGGGAAGCCGGAGCCCACCCCCTTGGCCAGCGTCACCAGGTCCGGGGTGATCCCGAACTGCGTGCTGGCCAGGAAGGAGCCGGTGCGCCCGCCACCGGTGAGCACCTCGTCGGCGACCAGCAGGACACCACCGCGGCGGCAGGCGTCGGCCACCAACTCCCAGTAGCCGGGCGGCGGGACGATCACGCCGGCGGCGCCGAGCACCGGCTCGAAGACCAGCGCGGAGACGTTCGGCTTGGCCGCGATGTGCTTCACCACGAGCTTGGCGCAGCTCAACTCGCAGGACGGGTAGGTGAGTTCCAGCGGGCAGCGGTAGCAGTAGGGCGAGTAGCCCAGGACGCTGTTGCCGGCGAAGGACTGGTGCCCGATGTCCCAGTGCACCAGCATCCGGGCGCCGGCCGTCTTGCCGTGGAAGCCGTGGCGCAGCGCGCCGACCCGGTTGCGGCCCGGTTCGGCGGCGGCCTGCACGACGCGCAGCGCCGCTTCGACCACCTCGGCGCCGGTGGAGAAGTAGGCGTAGGTGTCCAGTTGGGGCGGCAGGGCCCGGGCGAGCAGGTCGCCGAGGTCCGCGCGGTCGGGGGTGGCGGCGTCGTGGACGTTCCACAGCCGCGCGGCCTGCCGGGTGAGGGACGCGACCACCTCGGGATGGCAGTGCCCGAGGGACTGGGTCAAGGTGCCCGAGCCGAAGTCGATGTACTGGTGGCCGTCGAGGTCGGTGAGGATGGAGCCCTTGCCCTCGGCGAACACCCGGCGGCCGTGCACGGCCTCGTCCGAGCCGCCGGGGGCCAGGTGCTCGGCCTCGTGCGCCAGCAGCGCGGCCTGCCGGGGGCCGGCCGGACCGGCGGTCACCGGGGGTCCGTCCCGTCCTGCCGCGGCTGCCCGGCGGTGGCCGGGCCGGTCTGGAAGACGAGCAGCCGCAGGTCGTGGTCGGCGGCGTTGACCAGGCCGTGCCGCCCGAAGGCGCGGTTGACCACGACATCGCCCGCGCGGACGGTGAACTCCTCGTCGTCCAGGGTCATCGTGCCCGTCCCGGCGAGGATCACATAAGTCTCCTCGTCGTCCTTGTGCCGGTGCACGCCGATCGAGGTGCCGGGCGGCAGCACGGCCAGGTCGATGAAGTCGACGCCGGCCGGGGCGGGGAGCCGCTGGAGGATGCGGTGGGCGCGGATCACGCCCGTCCCGTCGTGGCAGTGCGCGACGTCGGCGAGCAGGTCCTGGTACAGGTTGGGGACGGTCCGGCTCACGGGGTGACCTCCCTTCCGCTCTCCTCGGGCGTCCGCCCGGACAACTCCCGGCCGCTCGGCCCGCCTGTCTCCCGGCCGGTCCCGTCCCGGTCCCGGAGCACCGCCCCGCCCCGGCGGATCAGCTGCGGGGTGCGCAGCTCATGGGCCAGCAGCCGGTCGGCGAGTCCGGCGCGGTCCGCCTCGGCGACGGAGGTCCGCAGCGAGGCCGCGAGCCGCTCGACGGCGGCCTGGCCGAGGTCGCCCTCGTGCGCGAGCAGGCGGGCCGCTTCGGCGCCGAGCCGGTCGGGACCGGCCGGGGCGGCGGGCGCCGGCCCGCTGTCCTGGGTGGCCCGCCGCAGCGGTTCGGCGGCCTCGGCCGGGAGCAGCGCGGCGTAGCGGGGCAGGTCGGCGTCGGACGCGATGAGCAGCAGGTGCTTGGCGATGAGTGCCGCCTCGGCGAAGGGCTCGGCGATCGCGAGCGGCGCCAGCGCCTCGGGGGCGAGGCCGAGCACGCAGCCCGCGTGCAGCAGGATCTGCCGGATGCGCGTGCTCTGCGGCGCGTCGGGCAGCAGCGCGGCCGTCCGCTCCAGGAAATCGGCCAGCACCGCGGCGGGCCGGGCCGGGTCCGCGGCCTGGCCACCGCGGAAGTAGCGCCCCATGTATCCCTGCCACCAGGCGAGTTGCACCCCGTACAACTGCGCGACGGTGCTCTCGTAGGCGGCGTCGGACACCAGCCCCAGCTCGGCGAGTTCGCGCAGCAGCGGCACCAGGTCGCGGTAGACCAGCCGCATCCAGGTGTGCGGCGAGCGCTGGATCCCCCAGCAGTTCTCGTGGACATGGTCGGCGAGCAGTTCCGCCAGGCTCATCTCGCCCGCGACGAGTTCGGAGCGGATGCCGGACGCGGTGACCTCGAAGCCGTAGAAGAGGTCGGGGGACACCGGCGGCCGGGGCAGCGGGAGTTCGCGGTCGATGAACCGCTCGATGTCCGCGTAGCCGCGGTGCAGTTCGTCGTAGGGGAGGGTGAGCCGGGGGTGGAGGGGGTTGGCGAAGCGGCTCTTGATCTTGGCGATCTCCTCCGAAAGGGCCTGGTAGAGGAAGACCTTGTCGAAGCGGTAGCTGAACGACAGCCCGATATAGGGGAAGACGGTGCAGCCGCGGCACTCCGGGCGCTGCCCCACCTCTTCGTCCCGCACCCGGATGAACTCCTCGTCCTGGACGAGTTCGGCCAGACTCCGGTCCCAGGCCAGGGAGTTGTCGAAGGCGTGGTAGCAGGGCAGCACCAGCCGCCCGTCCGGTCCGACGGTGAGGATCCGCTTGTTGGCGTAGCACTCGGTGGGCGCGACCGGGTCCAGCGCCTCCATGTACTTGCGGAAGTGCAGATTGATCAGCGTGAACGGCCGGTAGAGCAGCCGCAGCAGCTCCGCGTCGATGGCCGCCGGGGTCCAGCCCGCGTCGTCCGCCCCGGTGGCAGGCGGCGCCGGGCGGGTGAGCGGCTTGCCGTTCGACTCGATCAGTTTGAGCTTGCGCGCGGTCCGGTTGAAGTCCCGGACGGTGTCCTGCTCGTCGAAGTACTCGAACATCGTGGAGAAGTAGATGACGACCCGGCTGTCCTGCGCGAAGCGCAGCAGGTCGGCCACCTCGTCCACGTTCTCCCGGGTCACCACGCAGATCAGCTTGAGGTGCCCGGCGCCGGTGGCGGCGACCCGTTTGATCACGTCCAGCGCCCGGTCGAGGGTGGGCACCCCGCGGATGGCCTGGTAGCGCTCGGGCTTGAGGGTGTCCAGCGAGACGTTCATGGTGTCGACGTACGGCACGATCGCGTCGATGTGCTTGGCGAAGCGGATCCCGTTGCTGGTGATCTCCACCGCCATGCCGAGCGACTTGGCGTACTGGACGATCTCGTCGATGTGCGGGTGCAGTACGGGCTCGCCGCCGGTGAAGTCCACGTACCGCACACCGAGGGCGTACATCTCGTCCAGGATCCGGCGGGCCCGGTCCGGGGTGAGTTCCTCGTACCCCTTGAACTTGTCGTCCTGCCAGACGTTGCAGTAGCCGCAGAGCGAGTTGCACCGGAAGGTGATGTAGAAGCGGGCCGACTGCAAGGAGCCCGGCGGGGCGGTGATGGTCGCGAGTGCTGGATCGGCTGTCATGGCCGTCTCTCCGTCCATGCTGCGTGGTCGAGCGGGCGATCAGGCGATCGGGGTCGGCGCCGGGGCGGCGGCTCAGGCCAGGGACGCCCCGGACAGCGAGCCGGCCGCGTTACCGGAGCGGGCGGCCAGTTCGGCCAGTGCGGTGGCGACCATGGAGTCCGGCACCTCGTCGTAGTCGTGCAGGAAGCCGGCCGCGCCGATGGCGGTGGGGACCACCAGGTTCAGCCGCCGGCCCCGGTGCAGCCAGGCCCGCTCCAGGGCCTGCCGCAGCAGCGGTCCGGTGCAGACCTCGGGGTCGAAGACCGGCAGTCCGAGCCGCTGGACGGTGTCGACCAGCCGGTCGCGCCGCTCCGGGGTGAGCCGCCCGGCGAGGGTGGCGATGTGGCTGGAGACCGCCATGTCGATGGCGACCGCCTCGCCGTGTCCGATCCGGTAGCCGCTGGCCACCTCGATGACCGGGCTGAAGGTGTGGCCGAAGTCGACCAGCCGGGCCAGGTCGTGCTCCCGGAGATTGGAGCAGAGCTCCTGCATCATCAGGCGCATGGCGTCCTCGACGACCCGCCGCTCGGTCTCCGGGCGGGCCGAGCCCGGCTGGAAGAGCCGCGGATGTCTCTCCAGGGTCGCGAAGAGCTCGGCGTCGCGGATCACGGCCACTTTGAGGATCTCGGCGAGACCGCAGCGGATCTCCCGGGCCGGGAGGGTCCGCAGGAAGGCCGGGTCGTTGAGCGAGGCGACCGCCGGGTGGTAGGCGCCGAGCAGGTTCTTGGAGCCGTGGCCGTTGACGCCCGTCTTCACCCCCACCCCGACGTCGACCTGCCCGATCAGGGTGGTGTTGACCTTGATGTGTGCGATGCCCCGGTTGTACATGGAGGCGGCGAAGCCCACGATGTCGGCGGTGATGCCGCCGCCGACCGCGAGCATCAGGCCGCGGCGGTCGACGGCCGCCGCCTTGGCGTAGCCGCAGACCAGATCGGCGGTGGCCAGCGTCTTGTTGTCCTCCCCGGTCGGGATGACCTGGACCGACCAGCGGTCCGCGGGCAGCCAGTGGCCGAGATAGCCGCGCAGGTCGGCGCCGTAGAGCCGGTCGACGGTCGGGCTCACCAGGGCCAGTACGGTCCGGCCCCGGCAGTGCCTGGCCAGGGCCGGGTTGTCGGGGCGGAAGACCCCGTCGACGAGGTCGACGCCGTACACCGTGCCGTCACCGGAGCGGAGTTCGAAGCCCTCGGGCGTCCGCCGGACACCGCGCCCGTCACCGGGCTCCGTCAGCACGCTCCCCCTCACGTGCGACCTGTTCACAGTCACCCTCGTCCCCTTGTGGTCGGTGCGGGTCGGTACGGGTCGGTGCGCGCGCGGCGGGAGAGACATGCTCATCCGGACTGCTCGCGTGCGCTGATCGTCTGCCGGAGGACCTGGTCACGAACGCCGTGCGGACGGCGGGAGAGCCGGTGGTACGGGCGCTATCCGGCCACCGGCCGGAGCAATCAACGTACGGCAGGGTGTGAGGTGCACGGGTGGGGCAGGAGGGATTCCTGGCCACTGTGCGCGGATGTGACATACCGCGAATATGTGATGCCCATGACACGGAACGTGGGCGAGGAGCCGCGCCCGATGACTCGCCGTAGGGCCCACATGAAGCGTTTCCGACCATAAGCAACCGAGGGGCCGGCGCGGGCCGGGCAGTTTCATATCGATGAGATGGCGCAAAATCGGCGCAGAGATGAGAAACTTCCCTACAAAGATGACAGCCAAAGGCTCAACTACCCCGCCAAACCAGTGCAGTTCGCCTCCTTGGCCGCATCGGCCGGTCGGGACCGGCCGGTCAGCGCGGGGTCCCGTCGGCGGCCGGCCGTCCCTCCGGCAGCAGCAGCCGGACGCCTTCCCGGACGCCGCGCACCCGGATGCCCCGGGTCGCGGGCGTGCTGTCCAGCAGCACACTGGACAGGCAGGCGTTCTCGGGCCGCGAAGCGTAGCGGCTTCGGGCCCGGGGCGTGGGCACGACCAGTCCGGCCGGTAGGCCGAGCCGCTCCGCGATCAGCCGCGCCCACGCGTCCCGGGTCAGCCGGTCGGGACCGCCCAGGTGCAGCAGTGGCGGGGTGCTGCCGCCGGCGAGCACCGCCCGGGTGACCGCCGCCACGTCGTCCACCAGGACCGGCGTCGTCCAGTGGTCGTCGGG
Organism: Streptomyces polygonati; assembly: GCF_042650325.1. Taxonomy (NCBI): domain Bacteria; kingdom Bacillati; phylum Actinomycetota; class Actinomycetes; order Kitasatosporales; family Streptomycetaceae; genus Streptomyces; species Streptomyces polygonati. The sequence goes on from NZ_JBHSBB010000005.1 coordinate 291,328, forward strand.
CGCGGCCACCGGCTCGTGGCGGCGCAGCTGCCGTACGCACGCCTCGAAGAAGTTGAGCCACTGCCCCGTACGGGACGGGTCCGCGCCGTAGACCAGGCTCACCCGCAGGACCGTCGAGGTGTCCGACAGCGCCAGCAGCGCCTCCTCCGCCCGGAGCTTGGCCGCCCCGTAGGCGTTGGCGGGCCGGGGCACCGCGCGTTCGTCGTTGGACGGCGCAGCTCCGTCGAAGACGTTGTCGGTGGAGATCAGCACGATCCTCCTGCCCTGCGCCGCCTCGGCCAGCGCCCGGGTCGCCCCGGCGTGCCCCCGGGACGCCTCCTCCGGGTGCGCCTCGCACCATGTGACGTCGGAGGGTCCGTGCACCAGCACGAGCCGGTCCGGCGCGGCGTCGGCGACGGCGCGCCGGCAGGCCGCGGCGTCGGTGGCGTCCAGCGGTAACCAGGGATGCACGCAGTCGCGCGGCCGGCGCCGTGAGGCGACGACGGCCTCGTCGCCCGAGCGCACCAGCTCCGCGGCGACGGCGCGCCCGACGAATCCGCTGCCGACGATCAGGACTCGCATACGTTTCCTCTCCGAGAGGGTGCGAGGGGGCCGGCGGGGGTGGCCGGCTTTGGGTCGGGGGCGCGGCTACCGGGCGTGCTCCGCGCGATGGCGCTGGAAGAGGGCCAGCGCGGCCAGGGAGGAGGCGTCCTTGAACCGCCCCTCGGCGATCAGCTGCCACAGCTCCGCCTCGGAGAACCAGCGGCTGACCAGGCCCGCTTCCTCCTCGTCCAGATCCGGTTCGCCGGCGGTGAGTTCGGTGGCGAGCAGGACGTGGAAGCCCTGGCCGCTGTAGCCGTAAGCGGTGAACAGATGGCCGAGCGGTGTCATCGACCCCGCCGACAGCCCGGTCTCCTCGGCGAGTTCACCGCGGGCCAGGGCGAGCGGATCGGCGTCGGGCCGGTCCTCCCACGAGCCCTGCGGGAACTCCCAGTACCGCCCCCCGACCGGATACCGGTACTGCTCGACACAGTGGAAACCGCCGTCCGCGTACGGGACGACGAGGGCGAAGTCCGGCTTCTCGACCACACCGTAGAGACCCGCGGCCCCGTCGTGCCGCAGCGTCTCGTCCTCCCGGACGGTCATCCACCGGTTCGCGTAGACGACGGTGCTGCTGGTGGCCACCAGCTCGTGCCGCGGCGGGTCCGGTCGCTGGGCGGAGGAGTCCATACGCAGACGCTAGCGGAGCGCCCGCGCCGCCGGGACCGGGCGGCGGCGGTCGCCGCCGTCCGGGACCGGCGCCAGGAGGACCGGCCGGCGGCCGGTCGGGCGCCGGCGGAGAGCCGGCCGGTCAGGCCGCCTCGCGCAGGCCCAACTCGATCTGTTCCAGGCTGCGTCCGCTGGTCTCGGGGACGAGCCACTTGGTGAGACCGAACAGCAGCACGTTGATTCCGGCGAAGACGTACATGGACTTCCCGATGCCCAGGTGGTTGTTGTCGGACATGATCGGGAAGACCGCGGTGATGATGCCGGTCGAGGCCCAGAGCACCACCGCGCCCACGCCCATACCGGCGCTGCGCGCCTTGAGCGGGAAGACCTCCGCCATCATCACCCAGACCACGGCTCCCCAGCCCAGCTCGTATCCGGCCAGGTAGAGCACCAGCAGGATCACCGACAAGGCGCCCAGAGTGCCCTTGTCGTGGACGTTGAGGACGACCCAGCCGGTCGCCGCCAGCGTCACCGCCATGACGGCGTTGCCGATCAGCAGCAGGGGCTTGCGGCCCCAGCGGTCCACCACGAACACCACCCAGGCGGTGAAGGCCAGCTTTGTGACGCCCAGCACGATCGCGGACAGCAGCGCGGTGCTCGCGGTGAAGCCGAGCGCGATGAGCATCGTCGGGAAGTAGGCGTTGATCGCGTTCACTCCGCTGAACTGCTGGCCGACGGCGAGCAGCAGCGCCACGAAGAGCATCGGGCGGACCCACTTGCGGCCCAGGTCGCGCAGCCGGTAGGTCTGCTCGGCGTCCAGCCGGATGACCTCCCTGATCGCGGCGACCTCGGCCTCGATGTCGTCGTCCGCGCCGGAGTGGGTGCTGGCCAGGACGGCGCGGGCCTGCTCCTCCTGACCGGCGTTGAGCAGCCAGCGCGGGGTCTCGGGCAGGAAGGTCAGGCCGGCGATCAGGATCGCCGCGGGGACGACGGCCCCGGCGAACATCCAGCGCCACAGGTGGTCGGGCTGGAGCCAGTAGCTGACCAGGAAGGCGATGAGGATGCCGCTGACGATGAAGATCTGGTTCAGGGCGCCCATCGCGCCGCGGATACGGCTGGGGGCCAGCTCGGATATGTAGGTCGGCACGGTGGCCGACGACAGGCCGATACCGAGGCCGAGCACGGTCCGGCAGGCGACCAGGGCCCCGAAGCCGGGTGACAGCGCGCAGGCCAGCGTGGCCACGATGACCACCGCGCCGGCCGTCATGATGGTGCGGCGGCGCCCGATCCCGGCGGTCAGCCGGGCGGCCAGCCCCGCGCCGATCATCGCGCCGGCCGACAGGCTGGCGGTCAGCACGCCCTTGGCGAATCCACCGAGGTCCCAGAGCTTGGAGACGACGACCAGGACGCCGCTGATGATGCCCAGGTCGTAGCCGAAGAGGATGCCGCCCAGTGCTCCGAAGAAGTACAGGACGACGGGATTGATCCTGCGTACAGCCGCCAGTGGTGCTGTTGCCGCGTTCTGCGTCATGCCGAATCGCCTTGTCTCGTGGACGTCCAGGGATGGTCGGTAGCGCGCTTCGCAGGGCCGAACCGGTCCATGGGGCCAGAGAGAGGTCGAACTTCGTCGGACAACTTAACCAGACGGTCACTCCTCCCGGCAATCGATCGGCGCGCAATCGGCGGGTAATTCGCCCTGAGAGCTGGCCTGTTGAACAACGAGGCGCCCGGCGTCGCCGTTATGAGACGGTCTGCGCGTTTTCTTGTCCACACTTATGAACGAGCGTCTTCATGCTGAACGATTTTACCTTCTCTTGGGTTACCGGCCCATTGTTCACCCCTCCGGCCGGTCCCCACCATGAGCACACGCTTCGCAAGGGCCGGCCCGGTCCGGGACCGCCGGACGGTACTACCGACGCACGTCTCGGAAGTGGGCGTAGAAGTGGGCACGTACCGCGCGCAGCCAGGCCTCCACGGACGCCTCGTCCGGACGGTCGGGCAGCACACTGCGGGTGGTCTCGAACAGGCCCTGGAACCGCTGGAGCATCGGGAGCGCCACCATGGCGTCCGCGGCCACCTCCGCGCCGAAGCGGTGGTACTCCTCCGGGTCCTCGACCCGGATGCTCAGCCGGCCGGTGGCGTACAGCTCGTACCCCTGGTGGCACAGCCTGCGCAGATGGCGGGCGTGCTTGGCCGTGCGGTCGCGGGCGTCCGCGCCGGACGCGGCGGCGCCCTCGGAGCGGTCGTACAGCCGCTTGAACTGCCGGGTGGCGTAGCCGAGGTAGGCGTCGCGGACCCGCCCGGCGGACAGCAGCGAGGACCGCAGGGCGATCAGCTCCTCACCGAGCGGGGTCCGCACCTCGTACAGCTCGTCGGGCAGCCAGACCAGCTCCGTCACGGTGGGGTTGCCGCCGAGGGCGAGCCGGCAGAACTTCGCCGCCTCGTGGAAGGCGCGGTCCGGGTCGGTGGTGACATACGAGTCCCTGGGCGCGTGCAGGCCGTGCAGTTCCTCGGTGGGGGCGGCGAACACGCCGAGCCGGTCCACGTCCGAGCCCTCGCGGGCCAGCCCGTAGGCGGTGGAGCCGACGACGCCGGACAACAGGACGTTCACAACAGGCTCCTCCGCTGGTCGGTCCGGGCATCATGCGGGACGCGGACGGCGGAGGGCGAACGGGTTTTCGGCGGGCCGGGGCTCAGGCGCCCGGGGGCTCGTACAAGGCGTTGAGCAGCCGGTCCAGGGCGGCGAGGTCCGGGTGGTGGGCGGTCATCCGCAGACCGCGGGTGTGGTCCCGCAGTCCCTCGCGGGTACGGACCGGCCTCGGGGTTCCCGTGGCGGGACCGGACGCGACAGCCGCCTCGTACGCCCGCCGGAGGGCCGCGCCGAACGCCCGGTAGGCCGCCTTGACCGGCCTCCTGGCCTCCTCGACCATCGCGGAGACCTCGGCGCGGACCACGAGCAGATGCTCGCCCCGCTGCACGAGCGCCTCGTCGACGGCCAGCCGCGCGGCGTCGAGATCGAGGCCGGTCCGGGCGGCGACGCGGACGGCCAGTCTTTCCAACAGAGCCTGCTGCGAGTCGGCCATACTCCATCATGCCCCACCCGGCAACGCCCCGCCCTCCGAGGAGAGCGGGGCGGTTCTACCGGGCGGCTCGACGGGGCGCGGTCAGCACCACCGGTAGGCGAACCGGGTGGTGTTGTAGGAGCAGGTGTCGACCGTGGCGCCGTTGGACTTCCGCAGCGTGGCGGTGTCCTTGTCGTTGTTCCACACGTACGCGGCGCGGCCCTGGTAGCGGTTGACCGTGGTGTTCGCGCCCTTGCCGGTGTGCACCGCCACGGTCCGGCCCGCCGCGAGCGAGGCGGTCGGGAAGGTGTAGACGTGCCGGCTGGCGTCCGTCAGGGTCCATCCGGTGAGGGTGACCGCCTTCGACGTCGAGTTGGTTATCTTCACCCACTCGGCGTTCAGGCTGGCGGTGGAGCCGGTGTCGCTGCCCGGGCTGTTGTAGTAGATCTCGTACAGGTGCACGGAGCCGGTGGCGGCACCGGCCGGGGTCGGAGCGACGGCCAGGCCGGCGGCGGCAGCCGCTACGGCCGCGGTGGCGAAGACACGGGAACGCAGCATGGGACATCCCTGGACACAGGGCCGGGCACCCCCCTGATCGGGCCCGGCGGAGCCCTCAGACTAGGGACGAACTCCGCACGGCGGGACGGCTGTTACACAACCCGGACACATCCTGGCGGCGGCTGCGGCCCGCCTACCGCTCGCCGTCCAGCTCGGCCCCGAGCAGTTGGCGCAGCAGTCCCTCGTCCGCGTCGGACAGGTTGTCGACGAAGCGGGTCAGCACCGCCTCGCGGTCGGGGAGTTCGTCCAGGACGCGCTGCATACGGCGGGCGGCCAGGCCGGGCTCGTCGGCGACCGGGGTGTAGGCGTAGGCGCGCCCGCGGGGGGCGCGGCTGAGCAGCTGCTTGGTGTGCAGCCGGCCCAGCACGGTCACCACCGTGCTGTAGGAGAGGCGGCTGCTGAGGTGTTCCACCAGCTCACCGGCGGTCAGCGCGGTCCCGGCCCGGTGAAGGGCCGCGAGTATGTCCGCTTCCAGTTCGCCATTGGGCCGCTTGCTGGCCGACCCGCCCGATTCTTCCGGCATGGGTTTGCTATTCCCTCCACTCGTCTTCTACATTCGCGGGGAGCTTCTACACCGGTGTAAAAGTATGCGTGCTCTGCCAGTTTGCCACGCGGCCGGGCCGCGGCCGGTGTCGGGCCGGACTGTCTCCTACGTCCACAAGGGATCTCCGTGTCGGATCTGTCCTATCTCCAGGCCGTGGTCATCGGCGGCCTCCAAGGGGTGACCGAGCTCTTCCCGGTCTCCAGCCTCGGCCACTCGGTGCTCGTCCCGGCGCTGATCGGCGGCTCCTGGCAGCACCTGGTCACCGAGAACACCAGCGGCGACTCCGCCGGCTCCCCCTACCTGGCCTTCATCGTCGCGCTGCACGTGGCCACCGCGATCGCGCTGCTGGTCTTCTTCCGCCGGGACTGGGCCGGGATCATCCGGGCCTTCGGCACCAGCCTGCGCACCCGCAGCGTCACGACGTCCACCGAACGGCTCGCCTGGCTGATCGTGGTGGCGACCGTCCCGGTCGGGCTGACCGGGCTCCTGCTGGAGCGCAGTTTCCGCACGCTGTTCGCCAAGCCGCTGGCCGCCGCGGTCTTCCTCGCCGTCAATGGGGTGATCCTGCTGGTCGGAGAGCGCCTGCGCCGTAGGTCCGAGTCCCGGATGGCGCGGGCCGCCGCCGCTCCGCCCGCCGCTGGCACGCCCGCCGCCGACGCGCCCGGCGCCCGGACGGCGGTGCCCTTCGGTGAGGCTCCGGTCCCGGTCGGCGCCGCGGGGCGGCAGCAGGCGGCGACCGGGCAGGCGGTGCTGCCGTCCGCCCCGGCCGGCACCGCGGTGCTGCCCGCGGTGGCGTCCCGGAAGCTGGAGACGCTCAGTTACCGGGAGGCGGGCATCATCGGCCTGTTCCAGACGCTGGCGCTGCTGGCCGGTATCAGCCGCTCGGGCATCACCATGGTCGGCGGGCTGCTGCGCGGCCTGGACCACGAGGACGCCGCCAAGTTCTCGTTCCTGCTCGCCACTCCGGTGATCCTGGCGGCCGGCCTGCTGAAGCTGCCCAGCCTCACCGGCCCGGCCGCGGCCCACATCCACGGCCAGGTGCTCGCCGGATTCCTGGTGGCCGGCCTGGCCGCGTACGCCGCCGTCCGTTTCCTGTCCCGCTGGTTCACCACCCGCACACTGACCCCGTTCGCCGTCTACTGCCTGGTGGCCGGTGTCGGCAGCATCATCCGCTTCGCCTGAGCGGTGCGGCGCCACCGCCGTGGAGGCCCGCCCGGCCGGGAACTGCACGCCGCAGCCGCCGGGGACGGGTGGCGGCTACGGCGACAGGGTCCGGCGCGCGGCGCCGGCCGTCAGGCCTCGCTGCGGACCAGCAGCACGGAGACCGGCGCGGTCTTCGCCACACCGCGGCTCACACTCGAGTGCAGCAGCGCGGCGATCCCGCTGTAGTGGCCGGGGCCGACCGCGATGAGGTCGCTGCCGAGCTCCGCCGCCCGCTCCACCAGAATCGCGGCCAGCTCCTCCCGCAGTCCCTCGTCCACCTCGCCGTCGGCGGTGATGCCGTCCTCCCGCAGGCGGGCGAGCGCCTCGTCGACGACCCGCCGGCCCTCCGCGCTCTCCTCGGCGGTGACGACGGCGCCGCCGGTGAGCCCGCCGCCAATGACCTGGGAGGAGCGGATGTGTATGACGTGGACCTGCCCCCCGGTCAGCTTGGCGAGGCCCGCCACCGCGTCCAGCACGGCCGCGCCGTGGGCCGAACCGTCAACGGCGGTGAGGATGTTCTTGTACATACGATCAACTTCCTTGGTCCAAGGGGGTCTCACGGGTGGGCGACCCTGCCGTACCAGATCAGCGGCCCGGAATCGGACTCCATTCCCCGATCGGGTGTGAAGACGGCCACTTCACCGGCCCCTGCACCGCTCGGGCGAACCGCCTCCGGGCTCCCGCTACTTGCCGACCGCCTCCTCGGACCTGGCCTCCGGCCGCGCCGCCGCGGGGATCGCCGGCCGCTGTCCGGCCGGGGGCCGCAGCCGGCGCAGCCACACCGGCAGCAGCGCCAGGGCCAGCACGGCCGGCACCAGATTGCCGGTCAGCGTCTCCAGGAGGTCGCCGGGCACGGTCCACTGGTACGCCGTGTGCCCGGACGGACGCTGGCCGAGCACCCAGACCGGCACCAGATACCAGACCGTGGCGAGGCCGAGCACCACCCGGGGCAGCACCGTCCCCTCGCGCCAGGTCGCCCGGCCGAGCCAGATCAGGGCGGGCACCACCCACACGCCGTGGTGCATCCAGGTGATCGGCGAGACCAGTTGGGCGGCGAAGGCGATCACCAGCATGCCGACCATGTCCTGCCCGAGCCGGTGCGCCCGGACCGCGGCGGCCAGGCACAGCAGCCCGACCACGGCGGAGACCGCCAGCGTCCAGCCGGGCGGCGTGGTGGTGTGCTCCAGCCGGGCGAAGAAGCCGGGCAGCGAGTGGTTGACGAGGATGTTTCCCGGCACCATGCGGCTGGACCTGTAGAAGATCCCGTGCAGCCAGTAGGCCCGGGAGTCGGTCGGTACGACCGCCCAGCCGACCAGGATCGTGGCGGCGAACGCGGCCAGCGCCCGCAGGGCGTCGCGCCGGCGGCCGGTCAGCAGCAGGTAGCCGACGAACAGCAGCGGGGTGAGCTTGAGTCCGGCCGCGATCCCGATGCCGACGCCGCGCCACTTCCCTGATCCGCCGGGCAGGAAGTCCACCAGCACCAGCGCCATGACGAACAGATTGATCTGCCCGAGCAGCATGTTGTACTCGACCGGCGAGAGAAAGCTCGCCACCAGCATGCCGCCGGCCATCAGCAGTGTCAGCCGGGTGCGCGAGGACTCCCCCACCATCCGCAGCGACGCCCACAGTCCGCCGGCCAGGGCCAGGAAGCTCGCGAAGGTCCACACCGCCTCCGACGCGCTCAGGCCCAGCGCCGCGACGGGCGCGAGGAGCACCGCGGCGAACGGGGTGTAGATGAAGTGCAGCCCGGCGAAGGTCGGCGTATCGACCCCGACGTCGTAGATCCGCAGCTGGTGCAGGACCGCGTGGCCGCCGCCCCGGTAGGCGAGGAAGTCGGTCATCCAGAAGGAGATGCCGCTCATCACGAGCATGGCCTGCGCGGTGAGCAGCGCCGACACCAGGACGGCGACCGCGAGGGGTGCGTACCGGGGCAGCGGTGCGGGCGCGCCGGGTGGACTCTCCACGGGAACGGCGGTCTGCGACATGAGCGGGTTCCTTTCTCGGCCGGGTGCTGCGGGGCGGTCTGTCGGCGATCCGGGCTGTCCGGCCGGGTGAGCCGCGTGGTCGGGGGCAGCGGTCAGCGCCCGGCGCCGGCTCCGCCGGCCAGCCCGGCCCGCATCGGGGCGGGCCCGCCCGGGGAGGGCGAACCGCGCCGGCGGGTGCGCAGATACAGCGCCAGCGCGGCGAGGCTCACCGGAGCCGAGGCCAGCGCCCACCGCCTGGTCCGGGCCGGCCGCCCGGGGGCGAGCACCGCGTCCGGATGGACGGCCCTGGGCGCCGGGCGCGGCGGCAGCCCGTGCACCGTCGCCGCGCCGGACAGCCTGGCCCGCGCCAGCCGCAGCACCCCGCGGAGATTGCCGGCCGCCACGCTGCGTACGACCACCCGGCTGTCGGTGTCCTCGATCCAGTCCACCGCGACCTCGTGCAGCCGCAGCTTGTTGTGCTGGGCCAGCAGCAGCATCTCGGTGTCGAAGAACCACGCGTCGTCCGCCACCGATCGCAGCAGCGGCCGGATCACCTCGGCTCGCGCCGCCTTGAACCCGCACTGCGCGTCGGTGAAGCGGACCCGGTGCGTCCAGCGCAGCAGGGCGTTGTAACCGCGCGAGACGAGTGCGCGCTTCGTACCGCGTACCACCCGGGCGCCCGGTGCGTACCGCGAGCCGATCGCGATGTCCGAGTGGCCGCCGGCCAGCGCGGCGACCAGCGGCAGCAGCGCGTCGAGGCCGGTGGAGAGGTCCACGTCCATGTAGACCACGACATCGGCCTCGCTGCGCAGCCAGGCGGTCCGCACCGCGAAGCCCTTGCCCTTGCGGTCCTGGTGCAGCACCCGCACCCGGGGCCGGACCAGGGCGAGTTCCTCGGCGACCCGCCGGGTGTCGTCGGTGCTCCCGCTGTCGACGAGGGTGATCGTCCAGGGGAAGGGGAAGCCGTCGTGCAGGAAGTCGTGCAGCGCGCTGACGCAACCCGGCAGCGCCTTCTGCTCGTTGTGCACCGGGATGGCGATGTCGACGGTGACCAGGCCGACCGCGGCCGTGTGCCGCTCGGCCTCCCCCGGCCGGGGGACCACCACCGTCCCAGTGGGTGGCACCGCCGGGCAGGGGTCGTCCTGGCCGGTTTCGCAGCGTGCGTCGATGCTCATCGGTGCCTCCTCAGGAGGGACAGCACCAGGGTGGGGCCGGCGGCGGGCCCGCGTATCTTCCAGAATGCGTAATTCCGGATCACCTGGCGGGGCGGCGGGGGCGGGTCTGCGGGGTGGGGCGGCTCGGCGGGTCCGCGCGGTGGGGCAGCAGGCGGCGGGGCGGCGGGGCGGTCAGGAAGCCTCGGGGCCGTCCGGGACGCGTACGGCCAGGACCGCGATGTCGTCGCGGCCGTCTCCCGGGTGATGGTCGGCCAGGATCTCGCACAACCGCTCCGGCGGCAGCGCCGTGTGGATGGCGGCGAGTTCGGCCAGCGAGCGCAGGCCCGTCTCGATGGGCCGCTGATGGTGCTCGATCAGGCCGTCGGTGAACAGCAGGACCGTGGAGCCGGGCGGGAGGCCGTAAGCGCTGTCGTAGCGGGGGAGGTTGAGGTCCACGCCCAGCGGAAGGCAGGGGTCCTCGTCCAGATAGCAGGGCGGGCTGCCGGGGGCCAGCAGCAGTGGCGGGGGATGCCCGGCGTTGCTCCACCGCAGCACCCACTGGTCTTCCCGGCGGTCGATCCGGGCCACCAGCGCGGTGGTGACGAGGCCGGAGGGCAGGGCGTGCAGGGCCAGGTCGAGCTGGGTCAGCACCCGACTGGGCAGATGGAGCCGGGTGTAGAGCAGCGCCCGGAGCATGCTGCGGGTCTGGGACATGGCGGCGGCCGCGGTCAGGTCGTGACCGCAGACGTCGCCGATGGCCAGGCAGCAGGTGCCGTCGGGCAGGGTCAGCGCGTCGTACCAGTCCCCGCCGAGCTGGTCGGGTTCGGTGGCCGGCCGGTAGACCGCGGCCGCCTCGAACGGGTGGAGGTCGGACAACTGCGGCAGCAGCAGCCGCTGGAACTTCTCGGAGTCCACCCGGACCTGCTCGTACAGCCGGGCGTTCTCGATGGCCACGGCGGCGGCCCCGGCGAGCGCCACGACGACTTCCTCGTCCTGCTCGTCGAAGGGGCGCCCGTCCGCCCGCTCCGAGAGGTAGAGGTTCCCGTAGACCCGGCCCTGGACGGTGATGGCCACCCCCAGCAGGGTGCCCATCGGCGGGTGGCCGGGCGGGAATCCGGCGGAGGCCGGGTGCGCGCCGATGTCGTCCACCCGCAGCGGGACGGGGTGGCGGATCAGGTGGCCGAGCAGGCCCCGGCCGCGTGGGAGCTCCACGCCCTCCAGACCGGCGACCTCCTCGTCGGACAGGCCCTCGGGAATGAACACCGACAGCCCCTCGCCGTCCTCGGCGAGCACGCCCATGGCGCCGTACCGGGCCCGGACCAGGCCCATCGCGCTGGTGACGATCCGCCGCAGCACCCGGGGCAGGTCGAGGTCGCGGCTGACCGAGAGCATCGCCGACAGCAGCGTGTGCAGCTTCTCCTGGGTCCTGCCGAGATCCTTGAGCTGCTCGGCGATCCGCAGCAGGTCGTCGTAGGGCGGCATGGGCGCGGGCTGGCTGGGATCGCCGTCCCCCGTCCCGCTTACGTCCCGGTCGTCGCCCCGGTCGTCGTCGCCGTTCCGGTGTCGGCCGATGTCGGTCATGAGGCCCTGGGCGGCTTCCTGCGGCGGCGGGTGAGCAGCAGGAAGGTCATCACGACGATGGTGACGGCCTGCGAGATCGCGCTGATCTTCTTGTCCGTGGTCCAGATCGGCTCGTACATGTCGGGCAGCGGGCCGATGGCGCCGATGTCGTCGTAGCGGTAGAGCAGCACCGCGAAGAGGCCGGCCGCGGCCACCAGCCAGGCGTAGGCGTCACCGATCGGATGGCGCCAGAACAGCACGACGATCACGCCCAGGCTGGCCAGCCCCGCTTCGAGCCGGAACAGGTCGCCTTCGCTGATGCTCGCGCTGACCACGTCGTACTGGTCGGCGAGATGCGCGTGGATACCGGCGTTCACCGCCAGCCCGGCGGCCGCGATCAGCCGGGCGACGAGCTGGGTGATCCTGCCTCCGGTGGATCGGTGCCTGGCCTGGGCCATGCCGTCTCCCTTCGGGGTGGGGGCCTCGGTCTCCGCGTCTCGCGGTACGGACTCGGTACGGACGGGATATGGACGGGGTATGGACGGGCTACGGACGGGAATCGGGCAGGGCGGCGGGGTGACGGCGGGGGGCGGCCCGCCGCACGGGCGGGTCGCGCCCCGTCCGGGAGGGTCAGACCGTCAGGAGCGTCGGGCTGGCGGCCTTGTCGGTCGGCAGGAAGGTGTCCGGCACCGGGAACTGGCCGAGGACGAAGTGCAGGATCGCCGCGTGCATCGCCTCGACCGGCGCGATGGTGGCCGCGGTCCGGATCGCGCCGGGACTCTTGACGTGGAAGGTCGCGGACAGATACGTCTGCGCGGCCTGGTCCTCCAGCCCCAGCGCGACTCTGGCGACGGCGGCGGCATTGGTGGCCTTGCCGAGGGCGGCGGTGACCCGCGCCTGGTCGGACAGCGGCACATTGGTGATCGCGGGCTTGCCGGCCCCGGTCAGCACCGCGTTCCAGGTCCTGGCGTGCTCGGAGTGCTGGGCCATCGCGGTGGTCATGAAGGTGGTGACCGCCGCCGGCACCGTGCCGAGCTTGCCGGCCTTGGCCGCGGTCAGGGCGGTCTGGTAGGCGCCGACGGCCTGGTTCTCCAGGGCCACCGCCAGGGCGACGGTCCTCAGGTCCCCGGTGAAGGTCCCGGAGGAGGGGGAGGCGGAAGCGGAGGAGGACGCCGAGGAGGAGGCGGTGGCCGAGGCGGGGCCGGACGGATCGCTCCCGAGGCCCTTGACCGAGGTCGACGAGCCGCCCGAGCAGGCCGCCAGCGCCAGGCCGGCCGCGGCGCCGCCGGCGCCGAGCAGGAAGCGGCGGCGGCCCGGGGCGCGGGGCTCCTCACCAAGGGCGGTGCCGGCGGCGGCGCGGTCGCGGAGCTCGGCGCCGAGCTGCACCGCGCTCGCCCGCATGGCCGGCAGCGTCTCCTGGTGCGCGGTCTCCATGTCCCGGGTGAGGCGGGCGAGCTGCTCCTCGCTGATCGGCAGTTCCCAGCCGTCGCGTGTCGTGGTCACTTCACGGCCCCCTCGGTGATCGGCGCGGCGTTCCGGGTCGGGTAGAAGGTGTCGGGGATCCCGGCGCTGCCGGCCGCGGCGGGCAGCTTGGCGACATCGGTGGGGATGGCGATCAGTTCGGCCATGTTCCCGGCGAGCAGCGCCTGCACGGTGAGCAGCGTGGCCCGGTGCTGGGCCTCGACCGGGGCCACCGAGGCGAAGAGCTTGCGCAGTTGGGCGCTGCTCACCTGCCCGACGTTCTTGGTGTACGTCTGCGCCGCCGCGTCCTCCAGCGTGATCGCCACCCGCACCACGTCGGCGGGGCCCTTGATCGACGGCAGCGCCTGCCGCACCATCGCCGCGAGCTTGGGGTCGGGCGCGCTCTGCGGCTTGCCGCCGGCCGCGGTGGCCGCGGCGTTGAAGGCCGCCCCGTGCGCCTGGTGCTGCGCCGCCGTCCTGTTGACGAAGGTCGACACCGTCTTGTTGCCGTTCTTGACGAACGACAGCCCGGCGGCCGTGCGGTAGACGGTGACCGCCAGGCTCTCGATCGAAGCGGCGGTCTGCAGCGCCTTGATGTCGTCGCTGGTCGTGGCCGCGACCGCGCGCGTCCCGGTCAGCAGCGAGGCGGCCCCGGCCGCCCCGGCCACCGCCCCGCCGCGCCGCCACCAGCGGCGGGACAGCCGCTGCTCACGGTGCTCACGGCTGGCGTCGGTGAAGTCGCCGAGCGCCTCGGCCGTGATGCGCACCGCGTCGCTGTTCAAGTCCTGTGACTGCTCGGTCAGTTCTTCCAGCAGTCGGGTGTCGATGCGCTCTGCGCCCATCACGCCCCATCTCTCCGCGCGCCCGCCCGGTAGACAAGCGCTCCGGTTCACGCTCGTGCCTGGGCGGCGGGCGGATGCGGCGCGTCCCCGGGACACCCCGCAGGTCCACCCGGCTGGGTGATTACGCGACCGGGAACGGTCGGACCCGTGCCCGAAGGGCGTGCCGGGCGGGCGGGTCCGCGGGCGGCGGCGCGGCCGCCACCTGCCCTTTTACGGCAGGGTCAGGATGCGCGGACCGTCCTGGGTCACGGCGATGGTGTGTTCGATGTGGGCGGCGCGGGTGCCGTCGCTGGTGCGGAGGGTCCAGCCGTCGGGGGCGGTGACATAGGCGTCGCGGCCACCGGCCATCAGCATGGGTTCGATGGCCAGCGTGAGACCGGGCCGCAGCGGGAACCCGCGCCCGGGGCGGCCGTGGTTGGGGACGTGCGGGTCCTCGTGCATCCGCCGGCCGATGCCGTGGCCGCCGAAGTCGGCCGGCATCCCGCAGGCCGCCTCGCGCACCACCCCGCCGACCGCGTGCGAGATGTCGCCGATCCGGTTGCCGACCGTGGCCGCGGCGATGCCGGCGTCCAGGGCCCGCTGGGTGGCTTCGATCAGCCGCAGGTCGTCGGGCCGCGCGGTTCCGACGGTGAAGCTGATGGCCGCGTCGCCGGTCCAGCCGTCGAGTTCGGCGCCGCAGTCGATGCTGACCAGGTCGCCGTCGCGCAGCTTGTACTCGTCGGGGATGCCGTGCACCAGCGCGTCGTTGACCGAGGCGCAGATGACGGCCGGGAAGGGGGTGGGGGCGAAGGACGGCCGGTAGCCGAGGAAGGGCGAGCGGGCACCGGCCTCGGCCAGTACGGTCCTGGCCACCTCGTCCAGCGTCCGCAGCCGCACCCCGACCGCGGCGGCCTCCCGTACGGCGCCCAGCGCGCGGGCCACCACCCGGCCGGCCTCGCGCATCGCGTCCAGCGCGGTGTCCGACTTGATCTCCACCATGGGTGCCTCCGAAGGGTTGCGGTCAACAGGTTCCAATTCTTATACCGGTATAAGTATCACGCCGCCCGCCGGAGAAGCGAGCTAGGATGGCGCCCATGGTGAGAACCCCGCTGACACCCGAGGAGCGGCGCCGCGGTGAGCGGCTGGGCGCGCTGCTGCGTCATGCGCGCGGGGATCGCAGCATGGTGGAGGTGGCCGCGGCGGCCGGGCTGTCCGCCGAGACACTGCGCAAGATCGAGACCGGGCGGGCCCCGACCCCGGCGTTCTTCACCGTCGCCGCGCTGGCCGGCGCCCTCGGGCTGTCCATGGACGAGCTGGTCGCCACCTGCGCGCCGGACCCGGAGTACCGCGAACCGCTGTCCGCCTGATCGCGGGCCGGCGACTCAGCGGGTGTAGAGGTCCAGCAGTCGGCGCGCCTCGACGCACTGCTGGTGGCCGGGGCCCAGCGCGCGGGTGGCGTCCGGGATGAGGTCGCGCAGCAGGCCGATCGCGCGGACGTGGTGGCCGGACTTCTCCGTGTTCCAGGCGAGCATCCGGCGGGCTTCCAGGGTGTGCTCGTGGTCGGCGCCGAGCGCTTCGCCGAGATCGGGGACGAGCTTGCTCAGCAGGCGCACCGCCCGGGCGTGACGGCCGAGGGCTCCTATGTTCCACACCAGGAAGCGGCGGGCCTCCAGCACGTCGGGGTGGCGGCGGCCGAGCAGCCGGGTGGCGTCCGGGATCAGCTCCAGCAGCAGACGTACGGCTTCGGCCGGGCGGTCGGCCGCGCCGATGTGCCAGGCGAGGAGGCGCTGGGCGGTGAAGGTGGTGCGGTGGAAATGGCCCAGGGTGAATTGGAGGTCGGGGATCAGCTCCTGCCAGAGGCTTATGGCCAGGGCGTGGTCACCGGCCGCGCCGATGTGCCGGGCCAGGGCGCGCCGGGCGGTGAGGGTCTCCTCGTGGAGCGGGCCGAGGTGATCGGAGAGGTCAGCGGCGGCGGCCCACCATAATCGGACCTCCTCGGCCGGCCGGTGCTCCGCCCCGGGGTCCTCGAAACCGCCGTAGCGCCGGAGCAGCTCGCCGTATCCTGGGTCGTCGGCGGAGGACGGCGGCCGCGGGCTCGGGATGGGCCGGGGCGCCAGGGATCCGGCCGACGCGGCCCCGTGCAGTTCGGTGGCGATGGCGCCGAGCCGCCGGTAGACGACCGCGGCGTCGGCCGGCCGCGCGGCGGGGTCCTTGGCCAGCAGATCGAGGATGAGGGAGTCGAGTTCGGCCGACACCGTGTCGTTGCGGCTGCGCGGGGTGGGCGGGGAGTCGTGGACATGGGCCACCGCGACGGCCAGCGGGGAGCCGTCGTCGAAGGGCGGCGCGCCGGTGACCATCTCGTAGAGCAGGCAGCCGAGGGCGTAGAGGTCGGTGCGGTGGTCGACCGCTTTCGACAGGCACTGTTCCGGGGCCATATAGGCGGGAGTCCCGCTCAGCCTTTCCAGACCGGCCAGGCCGGCGTAGGCGTCGAGTTCGGTGTATTCGCGGGGTTCTCCGGGTTCCCCGAGTTCTCCGGGTTCTCCGGGTGCCCCGTGTTCCTCCTGTCCCTTCGGCCGCTCCGCTTCCCCCGGCCCGGCCCGGCCGCTCGCGTCGGCCGCTTCCGCCCCCTTGGCTTGATAGGCGCGGTCGGCCCCTTCGTCGTACTCGGCGGGTCGTGCCGCGGCGGGGGCCGGCCCGCCCGAGCCGCCCGGCCCGGCGGGATCGCCGCCGTCCTCCTGCTGTTCGTCCTGCTGTTCGTCGATGAAGCGGGCGATTCCGAAGTCCACCAGTTTCACCAGGCCGTCCCCGGTGATCAGCACGTTGTCCGGCTTGAGATCGCGGTGGACGACGCCGACCCCCGGCGCGTGCGCCGCGCCCAGCGCCAGCGCGATCTGCCGGGCCCAGTCCAGGGCCACGGATAGTTGCGGCATTCCCTCGGCGAGCACTCCGGTAAGCGGGCGGCCGTCCACCAATTCCATGACGATATAGGCGACCGTCACACCGCCATATGCGGCCTGTCCGTAATCGTGCACAGTGACGATATGGGGATGGGATAAACGCCCGGCGGCGGTGGCCTCGCGTCCCATCCGCTCGACGAGAACCGGGTCGTTGTGGTCCAGCACGACCTTGACCGCCACCGAGCGGTGGAGCTTGAGGTCGTTGCCCTGCCAGACCGCGCCCATGGAGCCTTTGCCCAGCAGTCTGACCATCTGATAACGGCCGTCGAGGACCACTCCGGACTTCATCGGCGTCCTTCCCTCTGAGCCGAACGTGTGACTCCGCAAGCGGTGAAGGGGGTGCGCGCACGACTCAGCCGCGGGAGGTCGGCGATACGGTCGTGCCCCGCTGACTAAACGATAGGCCCAACGCCCGCTTTTCGTGGATAGGACGGAAGAAGAAGGAAGAAGACAGCAGCCAAAGAGCGGTAACGGCTGTACACGGCGGCGTTCTCGCGGTAAGGCTCAACACCGCTCGAAGGCGTTTACGATCCCGTTCGCGCGAGTCGTAGATATCTGCGCGAACGCCATCCGGACCGGAAGCGCCGCGAGTGCCGCCTCCACCGCCCCAGGGGCATGCCACACACCAAGGACCCCACGAGCGGTCCCCCTCCTCACCGGGTCCGCTACGCCACCGGCCGCCGTCGAACCAGGCCGGTTCCGGACAACGGCGGCCGGGCCGAACCCCGAGGAGCCCAGGTCAGCCCAAGTGCCCCGATGAACACCCAGATTTAATCTGGAAACCCCTTCGGAGGCATCATCTACGCGCGTATCTTGGGCCGGATCGCGCGTCTCCACCTGGCTGACGTGCCGTCATTCCGGCGGTTCCGCAAGGCCGTTGCGCTTTTCGGCCACCGCACCGCCGCCACGTACTGTCGTCACGCAGAAGGAGAACTCCTCCGGTGTCGCACCCTTCCGAGGCCACGCCTCGCCCCGCGAGACCCGGCATGTCCCGGGCCCGCAAGCGCGTCCTGCCGATCGGTATCGCAGGCGCCGTCGTCCTGGCCGCGGCCGGCCTGAGCGTCAATGCCGCGATGGCCTCACCCTCCGCCGACGCGCTGATCGCCGAGGTCTACGGCGGCGGCGGCAACTCCGGCGCCACGTACACCAATGACTTCATCGAGCTGGCCAACGCCGGTGCCGCGCCGGTGGATCTGGGCGGCTACAGCGTCCAGTACCTGCCGGGCGCGCCGAGCGGCACCTCCAAGTGGCAGGCCACCGCGCTGACCGGCTCGCTGGCCGGCGGCAGCCGGTACCTGGTGCAGGAAGCGGCCGGCACCGGTGGCACCACCGCGCTGCCGACCCCGGACGCGACCGGCGCCATCAACATGTCGGGCACCACCGGGACCGTCGCACTGGTCTCCGGCAGCGACCCGCTGACCTGCCTCAACGCCGCGGACTGCCTGGCCGATTCACGGATCAAGGACCTGGTGGGCTTCGGGACCGCGCTGGTGCATGAGGGCAGCGGCCCGGCCGCCGGGGCGAGCAACACCGCCTCCGTGTCCCGTAACGCCGCGCTGACCGACACCGACGACAACGCCGCCGACCTCACCGCCGGCGTCCCCACCCCGCAGAACTCCGGCGACGCCCCGACCGGGCCGCCCACCACCCCGCCCAGCACACCCCCGACGACGCCGCCGACGACTCCGCCCACCACGCCGCCCACGGCTCCGGTGGCGAAGATCCACGACATCCAGGGCGACACCCGGGTCTCCCCGCTGGCCGGCAAGGCCATCAGCGGCGCGACCGGCATCGTCACCGGGGTACGGGCGTACGGCTCCTCGCAGGGCTTCTGGGTGCAGGACCCGAACGCGGACACCGACCCCCGCACCAGCGAGGGCATCTTCGTCTTCACCAGTTCCACCCCGACCGTCGCCGTCGGCGACAGCGTCTCGGTGGACGGCACCGTCTCGGAGTACTACCCGGGCGGCGCGACCACCGGGGTGCAGTCCACCACCGAGCTGACCAAGCCCAAGGTGACGGTGATCTCCAGCGGCAACGCGCTGCCGGCACCGGTGGTCCTCGACAAGAACAGCGTGCCGGACGCGTTCGTGCCGAGCGCGGGCGGCGGCACCATCGAGAACCTGCCGCTGCGGCCGGCCGACTACGCGCTGGACCTCTACGCCTCGCTGGAAGGCATGAACGTCCGGATCGGCGACAGCCGGGTGGTCGGCGCCACCGACACCTACGGCGAGCTGTGGGTGACGGTCAAGCCGGACGAGAACCCCACCAAGCGCGGCGGGACCCTCTACACCGGCTACGACGACCCCAACTCCGGCCGTCTGATGGTGCAGTCGCTGATCCCGACCGCCACCGAGGCGTTCCCGGTGGCCAACGTCGGCGACACGCTGAAGGGCAGCACCTCCGGCCCGCTGGACTACAACCAGTTCGCGGGTACGTACAGCATCGCGGCGCGGACCATCGGCACGGTCAAGAGCGGCGGCATCAAGCCCGAGGTGACCGACAAGGCCTCCTCGGACCAGGCGACGGTGGCCACGTACAACGTGGAGAACCTGGCGCCGGCCAATCCGCAGTCCAAGTTCGACGCGCTGGCCCAGGGCCTGGTCAAGAACCTGCGCTCACCCGACATCGTGGCGCTGGAGGAGATCCAGGACAACAACGGCGCCACCGACGACGGCACGGTGGCCGCGGACCAGACGCTGCAGAAGCTCACCGACGCGATCGTGGCGGCCGGCGGCCCGCGCTACTCGTGGCGCGAGATCGACCCGGTGAACGACAAGGACGGCGGCCAGCCGGGCGGCAACATCCGGCAGGCGTTCCTCTTCAACCCGCTGCGGGTCGGCTTCACCGACCGCCCGGGCGGCGACTCCACCACCGCGGTCGGTGTCACCGGCACCGGCAGCAAGACCGCGCTGACCTTCTCGCCCGGCCGGATCGCGCCCAGCGACCCGGCGTGGAGCGACAGCCGCAAGCCGCTGGCCGGTGAGTTCACCTTCCGCGGCAAGACGCTCTTCGTGATCGCCAACCACTTCATCAGCAAGGGCGGCGACCAGGCGATCGACAGCCGCTTCCAGCCGCCGGTGCGCAGCTCGGAGTCGCAGCGCGTCCGCCAGGCGATCGTCGAGCACGACTTCGTGCAGCAGCTCGAACAGGCCGACCCGCACGCGGACGTCGTCGTGCTGGGCGACCTGAACGACTACCAGTTCTCGCCCGCGGCCACCAGCCTGACCGGCGACGGCCAGGTCCTCACCGACCTGGTCAACACCCTGCCGGCGAAGGAGCGTTACTCCTACGTCTTCGAGGGCAACTCCCAGGTGCTGGACCACATCCTGGTCAGCCCGAACCTGAAGCACGTCGACTACGACGTGGTGCACATCAACTCCGAGTTCGCCAACCAGACCAGCGACCACGACCCGCAGGTCATCCGGGTCAAGCCGTAACGGCCGGCCGACCCCGCCGGGCGGGGCGGGCCTCCTGCCCGGGAGGCCCGCCCCGCCTTTTCGCGCGCCGGGTCCGTTGGCGCCCTCCGCAGCCGCCGCCCGGCCACGAGGCACGGCACCTCGGCGGCGCGGCGATCACCGGGGGCCGGACGGCGACTTCCGGCCATTCCTACCGCCGCGGCGGCCGACCGGGTCCGCCGACCGCGTCCGCCGGGTTCGGGGCGCCGGGCCGGGGAAGCGCTTTCCCCCGGGCGCCGCCCCCTCTGACATGGGTCTTCCGCCCGACTCCTTGACTCCGCGTGGTGAGGGTTATAGACAACTCCCTGACCGAGAGAGCGCTCTCAGCCCTACCCCCACCCTGCACACGGTCCCCACCCGGTCAGGAGAACACCATGCCAGGCTGCTTTTCCACCCGGGCGCCGGCCCGTGCCACAGGCGCACCACCATGCTCTCCGCTCACTCCAGCCAGCACGTCGTCCCCCGGAAACGGCGCATCCCGCGTCATTCCGGCGCGGGCCGCCGTCGGCGACGCGGCTGGCTCCGAGCACCGCCTCCCATCGCCCTGAGCTGCCGGAAACGGCCGTACGACCGGTCGGGCCGCCCGTGGGAGCGCTCTCCAAGCGCTCCCACGCATCCGCCGCCCACCGGGCCCCGGCCAACTTCCGTACAGGGCGCACCCCCACATCAGGTTCTTCGGGACAGGAGACCACGCATGTCCACAGGACAGGCACCAGAGCAGGACCAGGACCGGCACGACCCAGGCAGCGGGGGCCCGCGCCCCCACCGCCGGCGTTCCCGGATGCGGTTGACGCTCGCCGCCTTCACCGTGACCGCGCTGAGCCTGGCGGGCCTGACGGCCCTGACGGGCACCGGCGGCGCGGCCACCCCGGCGGCTTCGGCCGGCGGGCTGGCCCCCGCGGCGGTCGCGGCCCCCAACGCGATCCCCGCCCCGCCGGCCGGCTTCACCACCACCTGGAGCGACGACTTCAGCGGCGGCGCCAACACCGGTGTCAACGGCGCCGACTGGAAGTACGACACCGGTCCGGGCAGCAGCTTCGGCACCGGTGAGATCGAGACGATGACCAACAGCACCGCCAACGTCTACCAGGACGGCAACGGCCACCTGGTGCTCAAGGCGCTGCACTCGGGCACCGATCCCCGCGCGGGCTGGACCTCGGGCCGCATCGAGACGCAGGCGGCCACCTTCGGGGCGCCGGCCGGCGGCGTGGTGATGATGCAGTCCTCGATCCAGCAGCCGAACCTGACCACCGCCAACGGCGCGGGCTACTGGCCGGCCTTCTGGATGCTCGGTTCGACGCTGCGCTCGGGCGTGGGCTGGCCGGGCTCGGGCGAGGTCGACATCCTGGAGGACATCAACTCCCGCAGCTCGGTGTTCGGCACGCTGCACTGCGGCGTGGGCCAGGGCGGTCCCTGCAACGAGACCACCGGCATCGGCTCCGGCGAGCGCGCCTGCGGCGGCTGCCAGACCGGCTACCACACCTACGCGGTGCAGATCGACCGCTCGGTGTCGCCCGAGCAGATCCGCTGGTACCTGGACGGGGCCAACTACTTCACCGTCAACGCCAACCAGGTGGACGCCACGACGTGGGCGAACGCGGTGGACCACCCGTTCTTCATCATCTACGACCTGGCGATGGGCGGCGGCTTCCCCGACGCCTTCGGCGGCGGCCCCAACTCGGCCACCGTCAGCGGCGGTCAGATGAACATCGACTACGTCGCGGTCTACAACAAGGGCCCGGGCAGCGGTACGACCACTCCCCCGCCCAGCGGTGGCAACCTCACCCAGGGCAAGACCACGACCGCCTCCTCGACCGAGAACGCCGGCACCCCGGCCTCGGCGGCCACCGACGGCAACACCGGCACCCGCTGGTCCAGCGCGTTCAGCGACCCGCAGTGGCTCCGGGTGGACCTCGGCGCGACGCACTCCATCAGCCAGGTGAAGCTGAACTGGGAGGCGGCCTACGCCAAGGCCTTCCAGGTCCAGACCTCGAATGACGGCACCAACTGGACGACGATCTACAGCACGACCACCGGGACGGGGGGCAATCAGACGCTCAACGTCAGCGGCTCCGGGCGCTACATCCGGGTGTACGGAACGCAGCGCGCGACGCAATACGGCTACTCGCTCTACGAGTTCCAGGCGTTCGGCAGCTGACGGTACGTCATGAGAACGGGGCGGGTCGGGCCTTCGGGCCCGGCCCGCCCCTTCGTCGCGGCCGGTCGTACCGCGCGCCGCCCGCCACCGCGCCGCCGCCCCGCCACCACGCCGCCGCCTCGGCCCGCGCCGCCCTCTCAGACGGTGAGCACGATCTTCCCGGTCAGGTGGCCCGCCTCGCTGGCCCGCTGCGCGTCCGCCGCCCGCGCCAGCGGATAGGCGGCGTGGATCGGAAGCTCCAGCTTCCCGGCCGCGAACAGCGCGAGCACCTCCTCGTAGGCGGCCTCGCCCTGATACTCACCCGGGCCGCCGGTGGAGAAACGCACCCCGAACTCCCCCGCGGCCATGGGGTTGCCGATCTCCACCACCCGCTCCGTACCACCGGTCAGCTCGATGGACGCGGCCAGCGCCGCGGGCTGTCCCGAGGTGTCCAGTGCCGCGTCCACCCCGTCGGGGGCCACCGCCCGGACCCGCTCGGCCAGCCCGTCGCCGTAGCTGACCGGGACGGCGCCGAGGTCGCGCAGATGCTGGTGGTTGCCTTCGCTCGCGGTGCCGATGACCTTCACACCGCGGGCGACGGCCAGCTGGACGGTGACCGTGCCGACGCCGCCGGCCGCGCCGTGGATCAGCAGCGTCTCGCCGGTCCGTACGCCGAGCAGTCCGAGGGTCCGGTAGGAGGTCTCGGCGGCGACCGGGATGGCCGCGGCCTGCTCCCAGCCGAGGGTGTCCGGCTTCAGGGTCAGCATCGAGGCGTCGGCCACGGCCTGCTCGGCGTAGGCGCCGGTGACCGTACGGCCGAAGACCTCGTCGCCGACGACGAGACCGGCGACGTCCTCCCCCACCGCCTCGATCACCCCGGAGGCCTCGGCGCCGGGGACGTGCGGAAGCTCGACGGGGAAGGCGTCCTTCATGAGACCCGCCCGCATCTTGTGGTCGAGCGGGTTGACACCTGCCGCGCGCACGGCGATCCGCACCTGGCCGGGGCCCGGCTGCGGCAGTTCGGTGTCCTGGAGGCGCAGTACGTCGGCTGAGCCGTACTCGGCGAAGGCGATGGACTTGGTCATGGGCTTCTCACGATCTTCGAGGAAGGGGCTGGGCATCCTGAACATTCTGAAAGGTACGAAAAGTCCGGAGGATCCGAACGGTGGAGCGGTCCGGACGGGCGTACGTCTTCCAGCATGTCCGGACCGGCCCCGCTACCCGGCCCGCCCTTCGGACGGTTCCGCCCGCCCGATCGGACAGTCCACTCACCTCCTGGCCGCCGTACGGTGGGGGCATGCCGATGAATCCGCCGCCGAACGGGTGGGACCGCCCCGAGCAGGCCCTGTCCCGGGCCATGGAAGTGCTGTCCGCGCCGCTGGGCGACACCATGGGGCGGCTGTCCGCCGCGCTGGCCGAGCTGGTGCCGCATCTGGCGCTGGCCCGGATGAGCGCCGTGTGCGCCTTCACCCCGACCCAGTTCGCCGGGGACGAGTCGGTCACGGCCCGGATCGCCGGTACGGAACTGGGCTCGGTGGCCGTGCGGGTGGAGGCGGGCCGCCCCTGGCAGGGCGAGGCGGAGCTGGGCGGCGTGCCGTACCCGGTGCTGGCGGTGGCCTCGGCGCCGGACGGACTGCCGGAGGCGGGCGCGCTGCTGGTGGTGGTCCGCACCTCCGGCGAGCCGCTGCCGGAGCCGGTCGCCGGGGTGGTCCAGGGGCTGTGGGACCTGGTGACCGTGCACACCGCGCGCCGAACCTCCGACGCGGAGCCGGCGCAGGCCGCGGTCTCCCGGGCGGCGGCCAGTGCCAGGGCGCGGGCCATCGCCGAGCTGACCGACGCCCACTCCACCGCGCTGTTCTCGATCCTGGGCACCTTGCGGGCGGTCGCGCTGGACGACGCGGCGGCCCGGCGCGGCGCGGTGGACCTCGCGGTCACCGCCCTGGTCCGGCTGCGGGCGGGGGTGGAGCTGGACCGGGAGCTGAGCGAGGAGCCGGCCGACGCGGCCTTCGGGCGGCTGACCGACGAGTTGCGCCCCCTGCTGCGGCACAGCCCGGTGACGCTGGATCTGCGGCCGCCCGATTCGCGCCGCACGCTGCCCGCCGACGTGGCGCACGCCGCCCGGGCCGCGGTGCGCGTCGCGGTACTGGCCATGCTCGAACAGGGCGCGGAGCTGCGGCGGTTGCACATCGGCTGGCAGGTCGCCGAGGACGCCGGGGACATCGGCGCGCTGCGGGTCGTGGTGCGTGACGACGGCCCCGGGCGGCTCACCCCGGAGGCCCTGTCGGCGCACCGGATCACCGACCGGCTGGCCGCGCTCGACGGCCACCTCGTGCTGGACGCGCTGGACGGCTGGGGCACCACCGTCACCGTCACCCTCCCGCTCGACACGCCGGAGGCCGCCCGGCCCGCCGCCGCCGACCCGCTGGAGACCCTCCACCCGCGCGAGCGCGAGGTGCTCCAGCAGCTCACCCTGGGCCGACGCAACCGGGAGATCGCCCAGGCCCTGCACATCAGCGAGTCCACGGTGAAGTTCCATGTGGCCAACATCCTGGGCAAGTTGGGCGCCGGGTCGCGCGGCGAGGCGGTGGCCCTGGCGCACCGGGCGGGCCCGGCCCCGGTCCGGCCGGTACGCGCGGTGACCGGCTGACCGGCTGACCGGGGCAGGTTACGCGGCCATCGCCTCGTGACCCCGGGCCCGGACGGCTTGAGCGGCCTGGACAGCCTGGACGCCCTGGACGGGGTGCAGGCTCTGGACGGTGGCGGCGACCGGGCCGCCGGCGCCGGCGCCTGACCCGGCACCGGACCTGGCACCGGCGAAGACCACCAGCCGCAGCAGCAGGAAGCGGCCCACACCGGCCAGGCCGGACGCGGCGAGATAGACGCCCTGCCGCAGCAGCGCCCCCGAGTGCGGGTGGAGCGTGTCGAAGGCGAGCAGCGCGCCGGTGGTGAAGAGGTACGAGATCAGCACGGTGAGCCCGCTGGCGCCGTGGTCGCTCCAGCCGGCCGCGCCCCGGTGGAAGGTGAAGCGGCAGTGCAGCTCGGTGGCGAGCAGGGTGGTCGCGACGGTGACCCCCGCGTTGCCGGCGGCCAGCGGTATTCGGTCGCCGATCAGCAGCAGGGCGCCGCTTCCGAGCAGCGTCACCCCGCCGCCGAAGACGACGAAGCGGGCGAACGCCAGGACCGCGGCCGTGGACCCGTGCTGTGATCCGCTGCCCGCGATCGTGACGGCCATCGTCGACTCCTCTGTCAGGGCTGGTCGTTGGGCGGCCGTCGGCCGGCCGCCCGGTGTACGACCGACTCTTCCGTATCGCCTTCGGCCGTCCCATCCGGGGTGTCCCCCATCGCGGGTGGGGGTACCCCCACCCGCGATGGGGGACACCCCTGGGGGACCGAGGTGCGGAGTTCCGACCCTTTCGATGAGCCGACCGCATGACCATACGATGTATGAGAAGGCCATACGGACACGAAGCCATTGTTTATAAGGCGGTGGCGCACATCACCCTTGCTTTGCGCCAGCTTTTGTCCGTTTAGCACCTATGTTCCCGCTAAGCGGATTTGCACCCGACCCGCCCGTCGTGCGACAGTCGGTGTCAACGGCCGCCACGACCCGGGCTCGGCCGTTCCGCAGACGCCGCGGCACACCCCCTGCTTCGCGGCGGTTCCGAAGAGGCCCTTCCGCTGTCACCCCCCGGACGCGGAGGGCCTCTTCTGTGTCCGCGACGTCCCTCGCGGGGCGTCCGGCGGGGGACTAGCGGTCCACGACCCGCAATTCGAACCAGGTCGTCTTGCCGCGGGCCTGGAGATCGACGCCCCAGCGGTCCGCCAGCTTGTCCACCAGGAAGAGCCCGCGGCCGCTGGTGTCCATCGGGCGCACCGGCATCAGGCACGGTAACGACCTGGACGGATCGCGTACTTCCACCCGGACCCAGCCGCGCCGCCGGTGCATCCGCAGCCCGAAGGTCCGCGCGCCGGTGTGCCGGACCGCGTTGCCCACCAGCTCCGACACCAGCAGCTCGACAGTGTCGGCGAGCTGCGGAAGGCCCCACAGCCGGACCACGGACAGCGACAACCGCCGTGCGGTGGAGGCCGATTCGGGGCGCGAGGTCAGATGGACCTCGCGGACCGACGGGTCGCCCAGCAGATCCAGGGCCTTGGCGGCCACATCGTCGGTGAGCACCGGCGATCGGTCCGCCGCGGCGTCCGCTGCTTGCGGCTGTTCGGCTCCACCCCGTCCCGGCATTCCTTCATGATGGCCGCAACGGAGCGCGTACGGAGGGCAACCCACGGAATTCATCACCTGGAATCATCCGTTCCGTCCCCGGGGCGCGGCCCCGCCGGGCTCAGCGGAACTCGGCCTTCCCCGGTCCGTCCTCGACGAAGCTGCGCATCCCGATCTCCCGGTCGGCGGTGGCGAACAGCCCTGCGAACAGGCCCCGTTCGATCGCCAGCCCGGTGTCCAGGTCCGTCTCCAGGCCGGCGTCCACCGCCTCCTTGGCGGCCCGCAGCGCGTACGCGGGACCCCGGGCCAGCCGCTCGGCCCAGGCGCGCGCCTGCCCGTAGACCTCCTCGGCCGGGACCACCCGGTCCACCAGCCCGATGTCCAGTGCCTCCGGGGCCTTCACCATCCGCCCGGTGAAGATCAGGTCCTTGGCCCGGGCCGGGCCGACCAGCCGGGCCAGCCGCTGGGTGCCGCCCGCGCCCGGGATCAGGCCGAGCAGGATCTCCGGCTGGCCCAAGGTGGCGTCCTGCGCCGCGATCCTGATGTCCGCGCAGAGCGCCAGCTCGCAACCCCCGCCCAGCGCGTAGCCGTTGACCGCCGCCACCACCGGCTTGGGGATGCGGGCCACCGCGGTGAAGGCGTCCTGGAGGCCGCGCGAGCGGTCCACCATGTCCTCGTAGGACATGGCCCGCATCTCCTTGATGTCCGCGCCCGCCGCGAACACCTTCGCACCGCCCCACACCACCACGGCCCGTACGTCGGCCCGCCGGCCCGCCTCCTCGGCGAGTTCCTTCAGCCGGTCCTGGGTGGCGGCGTCCAGGGCGTTCATCGGTGGCCGGTCCAGCCGGATGGTGCCGACGGCGGCGTCGACTTCGAGGGTCACAGTCATGAACCGGAGCGTACGACGAACGGCCCGCGCCCTGCGAGCAGGGCACGGGCCGTCAGGTGTCGGCCACGCGGTCGGTCGCGCGGTCGGCGGTGAGCCCGGCTACGCGTTCCACTGGCTCCAGGAGAGGTTCCAGCCGTTGAGCCCGTTGTACCACTGGACCGTCTGGTCATGGGAGTTGACGACCTGCACCACATCACCGAGCAGCGAGTGGTCGTAGAACCAGGCGGCCGGCGTGGCCGGGTTGCCCGCGCCGCGCACATCGTGCAGTCCGACGCAGCCGTGGCTGGTGTTGCTGTTGCCGAACACCGAGGGCGCGGCCCAGTAGTTGCCGTGGATGAAGGTGCCGGAGTTGGTCAGCCGCATCGCGTGCGGCACGTCCGGGATGTCGTACTCACCGCCGAAGCCGACGGTGTCTCCGTTCATCCGGGTCTTGATGTACTTCTCGGAGATCACCATCTTGCCGTTGTACGTGGTGTGGTCCGGCGCGCCCGAGGAGATCGGGATGGTCTTGATCGCCTGGTTGTCCTTGTACACCGTCATCGAGTGCTTGGCCGCGTCCACGACGCTGACCTGGCGGCGGCCGATGGTGAAGTGCACCGACTTGTGCTGCTTGCCGTAGACGCCCGGGGCGCCTTCGACACCGTTGAGGTTCAGGTTCAAGGTGACCTTGGTACCGGCCGCCCAGTAGTCCTGCGGGCGGATGTAGACGTCCTGGTCGCCGTTCCACTTCGCGGCGACCGGCACGGACGGCGAGGCGGTGACGGTCAGTCCGCCCTCGACCGCCTTCTTGTCGGTGATCGGCCGGTTGAAGTGGAGGTAGACCTCCATGCCGACACCGACGGTGGAGCCGTCCTCCGGGGTGAAGAAGCCGACGAAGGTGTCCTTGGGGACGACCGTGGAGAACGTCGCGTGCTTGTCGGACTCGCGGCCGGACGGGTCCTTGGCCACCGCGTCCACCGTGTACTCGGTGGAGGTGTTCAGATGGTCGGACGGTGCCCAGCCCAGTCCGTCGGCGGATATGTTCCCCGGCACCGGCGTGCCCTTGTCGTCCTTGACGACGACGGACGAGAGCTTGCCGCCCGCCGCGGAGACCTTCAGCGTTCCCGTGGTGGCGACATCGCTCGCGCCGTCCTTGGGAAATATCGAGACGACCGCGGTCGACACCTTGGTGTCGGTGGTGCTGGTCGTCCCCCCGGCCGGCTTGCCGTCGACGCTCGCGCTGTCGGCCTTGCCGCCCGAGTCGGGACCGCACGCGGTCGCCAGCAGCATCACCGCACCGAGCGCCAGTGCCGCCAGGCTCGTCCTGGTACCCGGCGCCCCACCTATCGGCTTCACTTCTCGACTCCCCTGGTCCTTCGGCTGGTCCCTGAGCGCCCGAAACGCCCGGACTTCCCCCACGAGCGAAAGATAACCACACCCACCCCATCGTCCGTGCCCGCGGATTGTCACCGTTCCGTCCCAGTTGCTCGGGCGTCATCTCCTGGTCGGCGTCCGCGGACCGGCCGGACCCGGGCAGGCCGGGCGGGTCGTGCCGCTCAGCCCCGGCGCCCCGCTCACCGCAGCGCCGATCCCGAACGCCAGGCGCTCCAGCCCAGATTCCAGCCGCCCATCCCGTTCCCGGCGGCGACCGTGCGGTCGTCGGAGCCGGTCACCGTGATCACGTCCCCGACCATCGACCGGTCGAAGAACCAGCCCGCCGGGGTCCGCCCGCCGAACACCCGGTCCGGATCGTCCGGGTCGTCCTGCCCGGCCGCCTCCCCCGGGTCCCGGACGTCGCGCAGCCCGATGCAGCCGTGGCTGACGTTGTCGGTGCCGAAGACGTCGGGCGGGGACCAGTAGTTGCCGTGCACGAAGGTGCCGGAGTCGGTCAGCCGCATCGCGTGCGGCACGTCCGGGATGTCGTACTCACCGCCGAAGCCGACCGTCCGGCCGTTCATCCGGGTCCTGGCGTACTTCTCGGAGATGACCATGATCCCGTTGTACGTGGTGTGGTCCGGCGCGCCCGCGGTCATCGGGAGTGTCCGCAGCAGCTGGCCGTCGCGGCGGACGGTCAGCGTGTGGCTGGCCGCGTCGGCGGTGCTGCGCTGGTCGCGGCCGATGGTGAAGGTGACGTCCTTGGACTGACCGCCGTAGGTGTTGGGGGCTCCCCGGACGCCCCGCAGCCGCAGATGGAGGGTGACGCGGCTGCCCGGCCGCCAGTAGTCGGCCGGGCGCAGGTCGAGCCGCCGGGAGCCGAACCAGTGCCCGGCGACCGTGACTGCGGGGCGCGCGGTGACCGTGATGCGCCGCTCCACCGCGGCCCGGTCGGTGATGGTCCGGTTGAAGCGCAGGGACAGGATCATCCCGGTGCCGACGACCGAGCCGGCCTCCGGGGTGAAGAAGCCGATGAAGCCGTCGCGCGGCGGCGCGGTCCCGCGCGCCACCCGGTCGTCCTTGGCGTCGTGGCCGCCGAGGCCCACCCCGCATCCGACCAGCAGCGACGCGGCCGCCGCGAGCGCCATGAGCCGCCGCGCGGCGGCGCCGAGCGCCCGCCGCCCCGCGTCCGCCGTCCTGTCTGCCACCACTGTCGTCACGCCCGGTCAACGAGGCAGCGCCCACCGGGAAACGCGCAGCTCCGACCGGCTCGCGGGGTGACACTCAACCCCCAGGTGGGAATGATGACGGCAGGGACACGGTCGACCGCCGGGCACGGGACGCCTGGACGGACGCACGGCCGTGTCTGAGCCGTGGGAGGAAACACGTGTCCGAGACACGCGCGTTCGGCCTGGCCGGTCCGGAGCGGGACATCGCCGGACCGGCCGGGACCGTCTTCCGGCCCGCCCCGGTCCCGCCGCCGCGCCCCTGCGGCACCCTTGAGCCCGAAGCCGCCGCGGAGTCGTCCGCGGGCACCGCCGGGAGCGCGGCACCCGCCCCGATGACCGTGTGGCCCGGCACCCCGGAGCCGCTCGGCGCCCGTTTCCGTACCGGCTCCGCGCAGGGCACCGGCACCAACTTCGCGCTGTGGGCGCGCGGCGCCGAATCCGTCGAGCTGTGCCTGTTCGACGCGGACGGCACCGAGACCCGGGCGCCGCTGGCCGAGCTGACGCACGAGGTCTGGCACGGCTTCGTCCCCGGCGTGCTGCCGGGGCAGCGCTACGGCTTCCGGGTCGGCGGCCGCTGGGACCCGTGGACCGGCGCCCGCTGGAATCCGGCGAAGCTGCTGCTGGACCCCTACGCGCGGGCGGTGGACGGCGACTTCACCCTCGCCCCGGAGCTGTACGGACATGTGCACGACTGGCCGGAGCGCGAGGTCTCCGACACCGTGCGCGACAACCGGGACTCCGCGCCGCACGTCCCCAAGGGCGTGGTCGTCGACGATGACGACGACTGGGAGGACGACCGGCGGCCCAAGACGCCGTGGTCGGACTCGGTGATCTACGAACTGCACGTACGCGGCTTCACCAAGACCCACCCCGGGGTGCCGCCCGAGCTGCGCGGTACGTACGCCGGGCTCGCCCATCCGGCGGCGATCGAGCATCTGACCCGGCTCGGGGTGACCGCGGTCGAGCTGCTGCCGGTGCACCACTTCGCGCACGAGGAGCATCTGGAGCGGCGCGGCCTGCGCAACTACTGGGGCTACAACTCGATCGGCTACTTCGCGCCGCACTCGGCCTACAGCGCCAGCGGCAGCCGCGGCGAGCAGGTCGGCGAGTTCAAGCGGATGGTGCGGGCGCTGCACGCGGCCGGCATCGAGGTGATCCTCGACGTGGTCTACAACCACACCGCGGAGGGCGGCCAGCACGGCCCCACCCTGTCGCTGCGCGGCATCGACAACCGCGGCTACTACCGGCTGGGCGACGACCCGCGCGGCTACACCGACTACACCGGGTGCGGCAACACCCTCAACGTCGTCCAGCCGCACGTGCTGCGGCTGATCACCGACTCGCTGCGCTACTGGGTGACCGAGATGGGCGTGGACGGCTTCCGCTTCGACCTGGCGTCGGCGCTGGCCCGCGCGATGCACGACGTGGACATGCTGTCCCCCTTCCTCGCGGTGATCGCCCAGGACCCGGTGCTGCGCCGGGTCAAGCTGATCGCCGAGCCGTGGGACGTCGGCACCGGCGGCTATCAGGTCGGCGCCTTCCCGCCGCTGTGGGCGGAGTGGAACGACCGCTTCCGCGACACCGTGCGCGACTTCTGGCGCGGCGCGGCGGCCGATGTGCGCGACCTCGGCTACCGGCTGTCCGGCTCCAGCGACCTGTACGACTGGGGCGGGCGGCGGCCGTACGCCTCGGTGAACTTCGTCACCGCGCACGACGGTTTCACCCTGCGCGACCTGGTCTCGTACAACAGCAAGCACAACGAGGCCAACGGCGAGGACGGGCGGGACGGCACCGACGACAACCGGTCCTGGAACTGCGGCGAGGAGGGCCCGTCGAGCGATCCGGCGATCCTGGCGCTGCGCCGCCGCCAGATACGCAACCTGCTGGTGACGCTGCTGCTGTCCACCGGGGTGCCGATGCTGGTGGCCGGCGACGAGATGGGCCGCACCCAGGGCGGCAACAACAACGCGTACTGCCAGGACAATCCGGTCAGCTGGGTGGACTGGTCGCTGCTGGACGATCCCGGCTGGCGTTCGATCCGGGACACCGCGGCCCGGCTGATCGCGCTGCGCCACGCCCATCCGGTGCTGCGGCGCGGCGGCTTCTTCTCCGGCCTGGCCAGCATCCCCGAGGGGCTGCGCGATGTGGCGTGGTTCCAGTCCGGCGGCGCGGAGATGACCGAGCAGGACTGGTACGCGCCCTCCTCGACGCTCGGCATGTATCTGTCCGGCCAGGACATCCCCCAACGCGGCTCGCGGGGTGAGCCGTTGGTGGACGACAGCTTTCTGCTGATCGTGCACGCGGACCACCGGCCGGTGGACTTCCGGCTGCCGGCGGAGCCCTGGGCGCGGTCGTACGAACTGGTGCTGGACACCGCCGAGGAGGACGCGGTGCCGGACCCGGCCGCCGGAGAGGCGGCCGTGACCGCCGGCGGGTCAGCCGCCGACCGCACCGCCGAACCCGTCGCCGCGGGGACGCTGATACGGGTGGGCGCGCGGTCGGTGCGGCTGTACCGGGCGCTGCGGATGTGACGGCGCGGCCCCGCTCGGCGCCGTGGCGCGCTCAGCGCGGCCGTCCGCTGTGACCTGGCTGGACTCCGCCGAGTGGTCCAGTCCATTCTGGTCCGGTGACCTCTTCAGCGCCCCGCTCCGACCGTCCGGCCGACCCCGCCGCCGAGGTCGCCCCAGGGCTCGGCGGCGGGTTCGGCCCGGGGCAGGGCCCGCACCCGGTCTCCCCGCTCGGGGACCGGCTGTGGTCCGCTGACTTCCGGCTCTATTTCACCGCCCGCTCGGTGGCCATGCTCGGCGACACGATGCTGCCGGTGGCGCTGTCCGCCGGTCTGCTCTCCTACGGCTACTCCGTCGGCGACATCGGCCTGGTGATGGCCGCCACCACCGCCTGCTTCGCCGGCCTGGTCATCCTGGGCGGGGTGCTGGCCGACCGCTTCAACGTCCGGGCGCAGATGATCACCGCCGATCTGGTCCGGGTCTGCTCGCAGTCGACCGCCGCCTTCCTCTTCCTCACCCACCGGGTGCGGCTGTGGGAAGTGGTGGTGATCGCGGTGGTCAACGGCACCGCGGCGGCGATGTTCCAGCCGGGCGTGGCCAGTACGCTCGTCCGGGTCGCCGCCGATGTGCAGGGCGCGAACGCGGTGACGCGCACCGCGGAGTCGGTGGCGAGCCTGGCCGGCCCGGCCCTCGCCGGTGTGCTGGTCGGCTTCGCCTCCCCCGGCGTGGTGTTCGCCGTCCACGCCTCCACGTATCTGACCAGCGCGGTGTGCCTGATCCTGCTGCGGCTGCGCCCGGTCCCGCCCCGGCTGTCCTCGGCGGCCGTCTCCTTCCGGGCCGATCTCGCCGAGGGCTGGCGGGAGTTCAGGTCCCGGACCTGGATGTGGTCGGTGATCGTGGTGTGGATGGTCTTCATGGTCTGCGTGATCGGCCCGTACACCCCGCTGGCCGCCGGCCGGATCATCCCCGAGCACGGCGCGGGCGCCTACGGCCTGGTGAACTCCGCGCTCGGCGGCGGCACCGCCGTGGGCGCGCTGTTCGCCCTGCGGATACGCGCCGCCCACCCGCTGCGCGCCGGGTCGCTGGCACTGTTCGTCACCGCGCTGATGCCGGCCTCGGTGGGCCTGGACCTGCCGGTCGCCGCGATCTGCGGCTGCGTCTTCGTGGCCGGC
Organism: Streptomyces polygonati; assembly: GCF_042650325.1. Taxonomy (NCBI): domain Bacteria; kingdom Bacillati; phylum Actinomycetota; class Actinomycetes; order Kitasatosporales; family Streptomycetaceae; genus Streptomyces; species Streptomyces polygonati. The sequence goes on from NZ_JBHSBB010000005.1 coordinate 324,764, forward strand.
ATGGGCACCGCCTACTGGGGCGTCAACTGGGCCACCAGCGTCCAGACCCAGGTGCCGAACGACATCCTCAACCGCATCCACGCCTACGAGGTGGCCGGTTCGGTGGCCATGGTCCCCGTCGGCCAAGCCCTGGCCGGCCCGGCCGCCTCCCTCTTCGGCGCGGGCCACGTCCTCCAGGCGGGCGGCGCGGTGGCGGTCTGCGTAGCGGTGGCACTGCTGGCGGTCCCAGCGGTACGCAATCTCCGCCGGGCCCCTGCCTAGGCCCGCGGACCGGGTGCGGTTGGGCGAGCTTGCGCGGGGTCAGGACTCGGCGAGTCGTTCCAGGAGGGTCATCGCCTCGATGACGGTTCGGCGCTCGGCTTCGGTGTAGCGGTCGTGCAGGGCGCGGGCCAGCCACTCCTCGCGGGCCTGGCGGGTGCCCTCGGCGCGTTCGCGGCCCAGGGTGGTCAGGGTGACGAGTTGGCGGCGGCCGTCGCCGGGGTCGGGGTGACGCTCGATCAGGCCGTGCTGGTCGAGGGCGGTGAGGGAGGCGGCCATCGACTGCGGGCGCACTCCTTCGGCCGCCGCCAGATCGCTGGTGGACACCGCCCCCTGGCGGCCCAGCCGGGTCAGCGCGGCCACCTGGGACGGCGTCAGTTCATCGGTGTCGGCGACCTCCCGCAGCCGGCGGCGGAGCCGGCTGAACACCACCCGTACGTCACGCGCGGCGCGAGTGGCCGACTCGGAGATGAACTCGGGGTTGTCTGCCATAATCATGACGGTAAAGCTTTCAGGCCAAACTGTCCAGCCTGGACTGTTCAGTCTGAGCTGTATATTGTTCGGCCCGGCTCGCCCGCCCGGCCCCCGTCAGACCAGGCTGTCCCGCCAGGCCTGGTGGAGCCCGGCGAAGTGGCCGTCGTCCGAGATGAGGCGGTCCGGTGTGCCGTCCTCCACGATCCGGCCGTCCCGCATCACCAGCACCCGGTCGGCGATCTCCACCGTCGACAGCCGGTGCGCGACGATCACAGCCGTACGGCCGTTGAGCACCGTCCGCATCGCGTGCTGCACGGCCCGCTCGCCGGGGACGTCCAGGGACGAGGTCGCCTCGTCCAGGATCAGCACCGCCGGGTCGGCCAGCAACGCCCGGGCGAAGGCGACGAGTTGGCGCTGCCCGGCCGAGATGCGGCCGCCGCGCTTGCGGACGTCGGTGTCGTAGCCGTCGGGCAGCGCCAGGATGAACTCGTGGGCGCCGATGGCCTTGGCGGCCTCCTCCACCTCCTCCCGGGTGGCGTCGGGCTTGCCGATGGTGATGTTGTCGGCGACGGTGCCGGAGAAGAGGAACGCCTCCTGGGTGACCATCACGACGCCCCGGCGCAGATCGGTGAGCGACAGATCGCGCAGCGGCACCCCGTCGAGCAGCACCCGGCCGTCGGTCGGGTCGTAGAAGCGGGCCAGCAGCTTGGCGAGGGTCGACTTGCCCGCCCCGGTGGCGCCGACCACCGCGACCGTCTGCCCGGCGGGCAGCCGCAGGCCGAAGGTGGGCAGCACCTCGCCGCCGGTCCGGTAGGCGAAGCGCACCGCGTCGAAGACGACCTCGCGCCCGGGCCGGCCGGCCGCGCGTTCGGGCAGCGGCACCGGGTGCTCCGGCTCCGGCACGGTCGGGCGCTGGGCGAGCAGCCCGGCGATCTTCTCCAGCGAGGCGGCGGCCGACTGGTAGGAGTTGAGGAACATGCCGAGCCGGTCGATCGGGTCGTACAGCCGGCGCAGATACAGCACGCACGCGGCCAGCACACCGAGCGCGAGTCCGCCGCCGGCCACCCGGTAGGCACCCCAGAGCACGATCGCGGCGATGGTGACGTTGGCGATCAGCCGGGACCCGACGACATAGCGGGCCATCTCCAGGATCGCGTCGCCGTTGGCCCGCTCGTGCCGGCGGTTCAGCTCCTGGAAGGCCGCGTCGTTGGGCTCCTCGCGGCGGAAGGCCTTGACCGGGCGGATGCCGTTCATCGTCTCGGTGAACTTCACGATGACGGCCGCGACCGCGGTGGAGCGCTTGCGGTAGGCCACCATCGAGCGGCGCTGGTAGACCCGGATGGCGACGTGGAGCGGGAGGTAGGAGACCACGGTGGCCAGGCCGAGGCGCCAGTCCAGGAAGAGCAGCAGCGCGGTGATGTAGACCGCCGAGAGGACCACGCCGATCAGCTCTTCGAGGCCGTCGGTGAGCAGTTCGCGGATCGACTCCACGTCGGAGGTGGCGCGGGCGATCAGCCGTCCCGAGGTGTAGCGCTCGTGGAAGTCCAGGCTGAGCGACTGGGCGTGCCGGAAGATCCGGCCGCGCAGGTCGATCAGCACGTCCTGGCTGATGACGGCGGCCACCCGGATGAACCAGCGCTGCAGTATCCCGGACAGCAGCCCGCAGCCGAGATAGCCGGCCGCGACGGCGATCAGCGCGCCGTGCCGGCCCTCGCGCACCTGCGGGATGGCGTGGTCGATGGCGTACGCGACGAGCAGCGGTCCGGCCTGCACGGCGGCCTGCTGGATCAGCAGCAGTACGGCGGCGAGCCACAGCCGCCGGGTGTGCGCGTGCAGCAGGGAGCGCAGCAGGGCGCGCTGGGCGTTCTTCGGGGCGGGCAGGACGTCCTTGTCGAAGGGGTCGGCCGGGGCGAGGGCGCCGGCGCCGCCGGGCTGTCCTTCGGGGCCCGCGCCCCGGGCCGCCGGGTCCTCCGGTTCGGTGGCGGTGGATGGTGCCGCGGACGTCATCGGGCGTCGCTCCTCTGCAGCGCTGGGGCGGTGTCGGTGTCGGCGGCCGGGAGGCCGGCGGCGTCCCGGCCGGGGGCCTCGCCTGCGGCTTCGGCAGGGGCGCCGTGCGGGGAGCGCGGGGCGGACGGCGGGGCGGCGCCGGTCGCCTCCTCCTCGCCGGACATCAGGTGGCGGTACTCCGCGTTGTCCCGCAGCAGTTCCGGATGGGTGCCGACCGCGGCGATCCGGCCGCCGGTCAGCAGGGCCACCCGGTCGGCGAGCAGCACGGTCGAGGGCCGGTGGGCGACGACCAGCGCGGTGGTCTCCCGCAGCACGTCCCGCAGCGCCGCCTCGACCAGGGCCTCGGTGTGCACGTCGAGCGCGGACAGCGGGTCGTCCAGCACCAGGAACCGCGGCTTTCCGACCACCGCGCGGGCCAGCGCGAGGCGCTGCCGCTGCCCGCCGGACAGGCTCAGCCCCTGCTCGCCGACCTGGGTGTCCAGGCCCTCGGGCAGTCCCGCCACGAAGTCGCACTGGGCGACGGCCAGCGCCCGCCGTACGTCCTGCTCGCTGGCGCCGTCCGGCCCGGCGCCCATCTCCACGTTCTCCCGCACGGTCGCGGAGAACAGCGTCGGCTCCTCGAAGGCGACGGCGACCAGTTCGCGCAGCCGGGCGACCGGCAGTTCAGCGATGTCGGCGCCGTCCAGGGTGATCCGGCCGCCGGTGGCCCGGTGCAGCCGGGGCAGCAGCGCGGTGAGCGTGGTCTTGCCGCTGCCGGTGGCGCCGACCAGGGCCATCGTCTCGCCGGGGCGGATGTGCAGATCGACGCCGGCCAGCAGCTCCGGGCTGTCGTCGGGGGCGTCGGGATAGCGGAAGCGGACGCCCTCCAGCCGTACGCCGTCGGCGACCGGCGGGGTGTCCTGTCCCGAGGTCTCCGCCTCGGGCGCGTCCATCGCCTCGAAGTAGCGGTCGGCGGCGGTGGCCGCCTCGTTGCTCATCGCCAGCAGGAAGCCGATGGACTCCACCGGCCAGCGCAGCGCCAGCGCGGTGGACAGGAAGGCCACCAGGGTGCCGGCCGACAGCTTGCCGTCGGAGACCTGGAGCACCCCGACCAGCAGGGAGGCGCCGATCGCCAGTTCGGGCAGCGTCATGATGACCGCCCAGAGGTCGGACAGCAGCCGGGCCTTGCGCATCTCGGTGTGCCACAGGTCCCTGGTCTTGCCGCGGAAGGCCCTGGCCTGGCTGCGGTGCCGCCCGAAGGCCTTGACGATCCGGATGCCCAGCACCGATTCCTCGACCAGGGTGGCCAGGTCGCCGGCCTGGTCCTGGGATCTGCGGGAGGCCAGCGCGTAACGCGACTCGAAGTACGAGCAGAGGACCACCAGCGGCACGGCGGGGGTGAGCAGCACCAGGCCGAGCAGCCAGGACTGGGCGAACAGGATCGCGAACCCGATGACGACGGTGGCGGTGTTGACCACCAGGAAGACCAGCGGGAAGGCCAGGAACATCCGCAGGATCTGCAGGTCCATGGTGGCCCGGGACAGCAGCTGGCCCGACGCCCAGCGGTCGTGGAAGTCCACCGGGAGCCGTTGCAGATGCCGGTAGAGGTCGGCCCGCATCCGCGCCTCGACCCCGGCCAGCGGCCGGGCCACCAGCCAGCGCCGCACTCCGAAGAGCACCGCCTCCAGCAGCCCGAGCAGCAGCACCAGGCCGCCGCCGAGCCACACCCCGCCCGGGTCGTGGTGCTGGACCGGCCCGTCGACCATCCACTTGAGCACCAGCGGGATCAGCAGCGACATCAACGACGCCACCACGGCGACCACGGCCGACACCGCCAGCAGCACCCGCAGCGGTCTCACGTACGGCCACAGCCGCAGCAGTGAGCGCAGCGAGGAGTGCGGAGGGACATCGGGCGCGGCGTCGGGTGTCGTTGCAGGCATCACCTTGTGACCCTAGGGCCCACCGGTGACAGCCCTCACCTGGTTTTCGGCCCTTTGGGTCAGCGGCTGAATCCAGCCAACCGTCCCACGTGGCGAGTTGACAGTGCCGCGGCGGCCGACCGCCGCCCCATATCGATTCGCTACCGAAAGTACCGTTTGGCGGCCTCAAAGCTTTGCCCGCGCGCAACACAGCGATCACACCCGACCGCTATGCGAACCTCACCACCCGCCCATCGAACGAGTTTCAGCCAAATCCGAGTCATGGCAATGACATGGACAGGTAAAGGATGCCACTCTTTGCCCCGTTCCCCAGCAACCCCCGGCGCACAGCGCCAGCACAGCAGTAACACAGCTCTACCCGGGTAGACCCCACCATCCCCATCTACCCGGACTGTCCCGGCCGCCACCCGCGGCCGCCGCAGAAGGAGTGTCACGAGTGCGCAGATCCCCCCGCACAGCAGCCGCGGCCGGCGTCCTGATCGCCGGAGCCGCCATGGTCGCTGTGAGCCTGCCCGCCGGAACGGCCTCGGCCCAGTCCGGCACCGCCGCCCAGGCCGCGTCGGCCCTGTCGGCCGCCAGCCACGTAGCCCCCCGGTCCGGCGCCCTGCCGGCCAGTCTGTCCCCGGCGCAGCAGTCGGCGCTGATCGCCCAGAAGCAGTCCCAGTCCTCGGTCACCGCTTCGTCGCTGCACCTGGGCGCGAACGAGAAGCTGGTCGTCAAGAACGTCCAGAAGGACGCGGACGGCAGCACCCACACCCGCTACGAGCGCACCTACCTCGGGCTCCCCGTGCTCGGCGGCGACCTGGTCGTCGCCCAGGACGCGGCCGGCGCCACCACCGGGGTGGACCAGGCGACCACCGCCACCATCGCGGTCAGCAGCATCACCCCGGCCAAGACCGCCGACTCCGCGAAGTCCTACGCGCTGACCGCCGCCAAGGCGGAGGGCGCCGCCAACGCGTCGGCGGCCGCCGCCCCCCGCAAGGTGATCTGGGCCGCCAGCGGCACCCCCACGCTCGCCTGGGAATCGGTGATCGGCGGCTTCCAGGACGACGGGACGCCGAACCAGCTGCACGTGATCACCGACGCCACCACCGGTGCCAAGCTGTTCCAGTACCAGGGCATCGAGAACAGCGTCGGCAACAGCGAGTACAGCGGACAGGTGAGCATCACCACCACCAAGTCCGGCTCCACGTACAACCTGACCGACGGCTCCCGCGGCGGCCACAGCACGTACAACCTGAACCACGGCACCTCGGGCAAGGGCACCCTGTTCACCGACGCCGACGACGTGTGGGGCGACGGCAACGGGGCCACCGCGCAGACCGCCGGTGTGGACGCCGCCTTCGGCGCCCAGGAGACCTGGGACTACTACAAGAACACCTTCGGCCGCAGCGGCATCCGCGGCGACGGTGTGGCGGCGTACTCCAGCACCCACTACGGCAACAACTATGTGAACGCCTTCTGGGACGACGGCTGCTTCTGCATGACCTACGGCGACGGCAGCGGCAACACCCACCCGCTGACCGCGCTGGACGTGGCCGGCCACGAGATGAGCCACGGCGTCACCGCGAACACCGCGGGCCTGAACTACTCCGGTGAGTCCGGCGGCCTGAACGAGGCCACCTCCGACATCATGGGCACCGGCGTGGAGTTCTACGCCAACACCGCCGCCGACCCGGGTGACTACCTGATCGGCGAGAAGATCAACATCAACGGCGACGGCTCGCCGCTGCGCTACATGGACAAGCCGAGCAAGGACGGCGGCTCGAAGGACTACTGGTCCTCCAGCCTGGGCGGCCTGGACGTGCACTACTCCTCCGGCCCGGCCAACCACTTCTTCTACCTGCTGTCCGAGGGCAGCGGCGCCAAGGTCATCGGCGGGGTCAGCTACAACAGCCCGACCTCCGACGGCCTGTCGGTGCCCGGCATCGGCCGGGACAACGCCCTCAAGCTCTGGTACAAGTCGCTCACCGAGCGCTTCACCTCCACCACCAACTACGCCGCGGCGCGCACCCAGTCGCTGCAGGCCGCGGCCGACCTGTGGGGCTCCGGCAGCGCCACGTACAACACGGTCGCCAACACCTGGGCCGCGATAGGCGTCGGCAGCCGCGTCAGCACCCCGACCGGCGTGACCGTCACCAACCCGGGCGCCCGGTCCTCCGTGGTGAACACGGCGACCAGCCTGCAGATCTCGGCCAGCAGCACCAACGGCGGCGCCCTGACCTACTCCGCCACCGGCCTGCCGACCGGCCTGTCGATCAACGCCTCCACCGGTCTGATCTCCGGCACCCCGACCGCGACCGGCACCTTCAACGTCACGGTCACGGCGAAGGACTCCACCAACGCCAGCGGGACCGCGTCCTTCACCTGGACGATCACCCCGACCGGCGGCGGCACCGGCGGCCAGCTGCTGCTCAACCCCGGCTTCGAGAGCGGCGCCGTCTCGTGGACCCAGTCCTCGGGCGTGATCGACAACAGCACCGGCGCCCCGGCCCACGCCGGCTCGTACAAGGCCTGGCTGGACGGCTACGGCACCACCCACACCGACACGCTGTCGCAGTCGGTGACCATCCCGGCCAACGCCACCACGGCCACCTTCTCGTACTACCTGTACATCACCACGGCGGAGACGACCAGCACGGCCTACGACAAGCTCACCGTCACGGCCGGCTCCACCACCCTGGCCAGCTACTCCAACATCGACAAGGGCACCGGCTACGTCCTGCGCTCGGTCAACCTGGCCTCGTTCAAGGGCCAGACCATCACCCTGAAGTTCACCGGCACCGAGGACTCCTCGCTGCAGACCTCGTTCCTGGTGGACGACACCGCGGTGAACGTCAGCTGATCACCTGATCGGCGGTACGCCGCCGAACACGCGGTAACCAGGACCCGGGCCGGCGCCCCCACCGCCGGCCCGGGTCTTCCGATTTTTACCTTTTATCTACGGTGTGGGGTGGTCATCCTGGGCGATTCCGGTCCGTACAGTGCGGTTTTGGACACACCTGCCCCACCAGTAGGAGATGGATATGGCAACCGGAACCGTGAAGTGGTTCAACTCGGAAAAAGGCTTCGGCTTCATCGAGCAGGACGGCGGCGGCTCCGACGTCTTCGCGCACTACTCCAACATCCTGTCGCAGGGTTACCGCGAGCTGCTCGAAGGCCAGAAGGTCGAGTTCGACGTCGCCCAGGGCCAGAAGGGTCCGCAGGCGGAGAACATCCGCCAGATGGGCTGAACCGCAACACGCCCGAAAAAGAAGGCCCGCACCGTCAGGTGCGGGCCTTCCGCGGTTACGCCCGGGCCGGGCGGCGGAGCGGCTAGCGCAGCACCCCCGCCGTCATCCCCTCCGTCTCCGGCGGCACCGCCATCAGGCCCAGCTCCGCCGGGGTCGCCAGCAGACGGTGGGACGGCAGCACCCGCACGGTGTAGCCGAAGGCGCCGGTGCGGTCCAGGGTCAGCTGGCCCTCGTACTGGTGGCGCCCGGTGTCGTCGGGCCGGCCGGCCGGCTTGAGCGACACCACGGACGGGGTGGTCAGCCGGTCGGCCGCGTCCACCCGCCCGGACAGCAGCTGGACGTCGACGTCCGCCGGGTCCAGGCCGCCCAGCGAGACCTGCGCCCGCAGGCTGAGGGTGGAGCCCAGCTCGGGGGTGCCGCCCTCGTCCACCGGGCCGGTCTCGACATGGTCGACCGCGACCTGCGGCCACTGCTGCCGCACCCGGCCCTTCCAGTCGGCCAGCTCGGCCGCCGCCGCGCCCTGGACGGCGCGGTGCGAACGGGCGGCGGGGGCGTACAGCTCATTGACGTAGTCGCGGACCATCCGGCCGGCCAGCACCTTGGGGCCGAGCGTGGTGAGGGTGTGCCGCACCATCTCGATCCAGCGCTGGGGGACGCCCTGCGGTCCGTGGTCGTAGAACCGCGGCGCGACCTGGTTCTCCAGCAGCTCGTAGAGGGCCGCGGCCTCCAGCTGGTCGCGGCGGTCCTCGTCGCTGAGGCCGTCGGCGGTGGGGATGGCCCAGCCGTTGTCGCCGTCGAACCACTCGTCCCACCAGCCGTCGAGCACCGACAGGTTGAGGCAGCCGTTGAGCGCGGCCTTCATTCCCGAGGTGCCGCAGGCCTCCAGCGGGCGCAGCGGGTTGTTCAGCCAGACGTCGCACCCGGGGTAGAGCCGGCGCGCCATCCGCATGTCGTAGTCCGGCAGGAAGACGATGCGGTGCCGGACCCGGGGGTCGTCGGTGAACCGGACCAGCTCCTGGACCAGCCGCTTTCCGCCGTCGTCGGCCGGGTGGGCCTTGCCGGCCACCACGATCTGGATCGGCCGCTCGGGGTGCAGCAGCATGCTCCTGAGCCGGTCCTGGTCGCGCAGCATCAAGGTGAGCCGCTTGTACGACGGGACCCGGCGGGCGAAGCCGATGGTGAGCACGTCCGGGTCGAGCACCTGGTCGGTCCAGCCGAGCTCCGCGTCGCCCGCGCCGCGCTGCCGCCAGGAGGCGCGCAGCCGGCGGCGGACGTCCTCCACCAGCTGCTCGCGCAGCTCGCGCCGCAGTTCCCAGATCGCGGTGTCGGGAGCGCCGTCGACCGCGTCCCAGCGGTCCTCGCCGCCGATGGTCACCGCGTCCTCGGCGGCCTGCGTGCCCGAGTGCCGCGCGGCGAGCGCCTGGACCTCCGGCGCCACCCAGGTGGGGGCGTGCACGCCGTTGGTGATCGAGGTGATCGGCACGTCCACCGGGTCGAAGCCGGGCCACAGGCCGGCGAACATCTCCCGGCTGACCGCGCCGTGCAGGGTGGACACGCCGTTGGCCCGCTGGGCCAGCCGCAGGCCCATGACGGCCATGTTGAACAGGTTGGGGTCACCGCCGGGATAGGTCTCCCGGCCGAGTTCGAGGATCCGGCCGATGTCCACGCCGGGCAGCTCGCCGCCGTCGCCGAGGTGGCGGCCGACCAGCTCCCGGTCGAAGCGGTCGATACCGGCCGGGACCGGGGTGTGGGTGGTGAAAAGGGTGCCGGCCCGTACCGCTTCCAGGGCCGCGTCGAAGCCGAGCCCTTCGAGCGAGAGCTCCCTTATGCGCTCCAGGCCGAGGAAGCCGGCGTGGCCCTCGTTGGTGTGGAAGACCTCGGGGTCGGGGTGGCCGGTGATCCGGCAGTAGGCGCGGACCGCCCGGACGCCGCCGATGCCGAGCAGCATCTCCTGGAGCAGCCGGTGCTCGCTGCCGCCGCCGTAGAGCCGGTCGGTGACATCGCGTTCCGCGAGCTGATTGCCCTCGACGTCGGAGTCGAGCAGCAGCAGCGGAACCCGCCCGACCTGGGCCTTCCAGATCCGGGCGCGCAGGGTGCGGCCGTCGGTGAGGGTCAGCGCGACCTCGGCGGGGGTGCCGTCGGCCTCGCGCAGCGGACCGACCGGCAGCGAATTGGGGTCGAGTACGGGATAGGTCTCCTGCTGCCAGCCCTCGCGGGACAGGCTCTGGCGGAAGTAGCCGTGCCGGTAGAGCAGGCCGACGCCGATCAGCGGTACGCCGAGGTCGCTGGCGGCCTTGAGGTGGTCCCCGGCGAGGATGCCGAGGCCGCCGCTGTACTGCGGCAGGGCGGAGGTGATGCCGAATTCGGGTGAGAAGTAGGCGATGGCGGCGGGCAGGTCACTCTGTTGCTGATACCAGCGGGGGTTGGTGGTGTAGTCGGCGAGATCCTCGGCCACGGCGGCGAGCCGGCGCAGAAAGCGCCGGTCGGCGGCGAGACCGGAGAGCCGCTCCTTGGACACGGCACCGAGCAGCCGCACCGGGTCTCCCTGGGCGGCCCGCCAGCCTTCCGGATCGACGTCCCGGAAGAGCTCTCTGGTCTCCTGATGCCATGACCAGCGTAGGTTTTGGGCCAGTTCCCCCAGCGGGCGCAGAGGTTCCGGCAGGACGGTGCGCACGGTGAATCGACGGATTGCCTTCACACCCCCGACCGTAGCTCCGTCGGTGGGGGAGCCGACAGTGATCTCCGGTATCCAGTGGTTCAAACGCTCCAACGGCGGCTCACGGAGGCGACCCGCGGCGGATTGGAGCACCTGCGTCGCGCTCCCGAAACGCGGGCATCCGGTGCGTTCACCCGGCGAGTGCGGGGCAGGCTGCACTGCGTGGCCCGGACTCACCGTTCAAGGTGACCCCGCTCACAGCTCCACCGGAGTGAACACGCAGAATGACGGTCCTGCGGGCAGTCTGGTCAGCAGAGCCCCTAGCACCAAGAACAGTTAAAAAGAGCAAGGATCCTCGTCCTCGTCCCGTTCCCCCACATGTACGAGTCTCCTGTACAAGTCTCCTGGACGGGTCAAGCTACGACACAGGTACGTGTCACCGGTTTGAGCCACCGCTACGAGCGTCACCCGGGCGTCGGCGCGAGCCCGGGCCGCGAACCACCGAGTGTCCCCATGCCCCGAATATCCCGAATATCCCGAGCTGTACAGGTGAGGCAATGATCGGTCGTATTCCCGTTGTCGATGTCCGCCCCGTCGTGGACTGCGGCCGCCGCCCGGCGAAGGCGGTGGCCGGAGAGACCTTCGAGGTGACGGCGATCGTGTTCCGGGAGGGGCACGACGCGGTGGCCGCCAATGTGGTGCTGCGCGATCCGGCCGGCCGGCCCGGACCGTACACGCCGATGCGCCCCCTGGAGCCGGGCACCGACCGCTGGGGGGCCCGGATCACCCCGGCCGCCGAGGGCCGCTGGACGTATGCCGTGGAGGGCTGGTCCGACCCGGTGGCGACCTGGCGGCACACGGCCGGCATCAAGATCCCGGCCGGTATCGACACCGAGCTGGTGCTCGCCGAGGGCGCCCTGCTGCACGAGCGGGCGGCGGCCGGGGTGCCCAAGGGGGACGACCGGACCGTGGTGCGGGCCGCGGTGGACGCGCTGCGCGACGAGAGCCGGCCGGCCTCGGCCCGGCACGCGGCGGCGCTGGCCCCGGCCGTGGTGGCCGTCCTGGACCGCTTCCCGCTGCGGGACCTGGTCAGCGCCTCCCGTCCGCTGCCGTTGCAGGTGGAGCGGGAGCGGGCGCTGTTCGGGTCCTGGTACGAGCTGTTCCCCCGCTCCGAGGGCGCGGTGGTCGAGCCCGGCCGGCCGCCGCGCTCGGGCACCTTCCGCACCGCGGCCGCGCGGCTGCCCGCGGTGGCCGCGATGGGGTTCGACGTGGTGTACCTGCCGCCGATCCACCCGATCGGCACGGCCTTCCGCAAGGGTCCCAACAACAGCCTCTCGGCGGCGCCGGAGGATGTCGGTTCGCCGTGGGCGATCGGCTCGCCGGAGGGCGGGCACGACGCGGTGCACCCGGATCTGGGCACGATCGAGGACTTCGACCGCTTCGTGGCCCGCGCCCGCGAGCTGGGGATGGAGGTGGCGCTGGACTTCGCCCTCCAGTGCTCCCCCGACCACCCCTGGGTGGGCAAGCACCCGGAGTGGTTCGTCCACCGCGCGGACGGCACCGTCGCCTACGCGGAGAACCCGCCGAAGAAGTACCAGGACATCTATCCGATCGCCTTCGACCAGGACTTCGCCGGGCTGGTCCGCGAGACGCTGCGGGTGCTGCGGCACTGGATGGCGCACGGCGTACGGATCTTCCGGGTCGACAACCCGCACACCAAGCCGGTCGTGTTCTGGGAGAAGGTGATCGGCGACATCAACCGGACCGACCCGGATGTGATCTTTCTCGCCGAGGCGTTCACCCGGCCTGCCATGATGAGCACGCTGGCGCAGATCGGCTTCCAGCAGTCGTACACCTATTTCACCTGGCGCAATGACAAGGCAGAACTGACCGACTACATGCTGGAGTTGAGCCGGGAGACGGCTGCCTGGATGCGGCCGAACTTCTTCGTCAACACCCCCGACATCCTGCATGCCTATCTGCAGGACGGCGGCCGTCCCGCGTTCGAGACCCGGGCCGTGCTCGCCGCCACCCTCTCCCCCAGCTGGGGGGTGTACGCGGGGTTCGAGCTGTGCGAGGCGACCCCCGCGAAACCGGGCAGTGAGGAGTATCTCGACTCGGAGAAGTACCAGCTGCGGCCGCGCGACTGGGCCGCGGCCGAAGCGGAGGGCCGCTCACTGGCCCCTCTGCTCACCACGCTCAACCGGCTGCGCCGCGGTCACCCGGCTCTGCGGCAGTTGCGGGACATCACCTTCCACCACGTCGACAACGACGCGTTGCTGGCCTACTCCAAACGGCGGGACGACGACGTCGTACTGGTGGTCGTCAACCTGGACCCGTTCCACACCCAGGAGGCGACCTTGTCGTTGAACATGCCAGAACTCGGCCTCTCCTGGCACGAGTCGTTCCCGGTGCGCGACGAGCTCACCGGCGAGACCTACCACTGGGGCAGGGACAACTATGTGCGCCTTGAGCCGGGCCGCGCGCCCGCGCACGTGCTGTCACTGCGACCGTCTCCATCGATCGGAGGGTCACTCAGTTGATCGTCAACGAACCCGTACCTGACACCTTCGAGGACACACCGGCCAAGGACCGAGATCCCGAATGGTTCAAACGGGCGGTGTTCTACGAAGTCCTCGTCCGTTCCTTCCAGGACAGCAACGGCGACGGCGTCGGTGACCTGAAGGGAATCACCGCCAAACTCGACTATCTGCAATGGCTGGGCGTCGACTGCCTGTGGCTGCCGCCGTTCTTCGCGTCCCCCCTGCGGGACGGCGGCTACGACGTGTCCGACTACACGGCGGTGCTGCCGGAGTTCGGCGACCTGGCCGACTTCGTCGAATTCGTGGACGCCGCCCACCAGCGCGGCATGCGCGTGATCATCGACTTCGTCATGAACCACACCAGTGACCAGCACGAGTGGTTCCAGCAGTCCCGCAGCGACCCCACCGGGCCGTACGGCGACTACTACACCTGGGCGGACGACGACAAGCAGTTCCCGGACGCCCGGATCATCTTCGTCGACACCGAAACGTCCAACTGGACGTTCGACCCGGTGCGCAAGCAGTACTTCTGGCACCGGTTCTTCTCCCACCAGCCGGACCTCAACTACGAGAACCCGCAGGTGCAGGAGGAGATCCTCGCCGCGCTGCGGTTCTGGCTGGACCTCGGCATCGACGGTTTCCGCCTGGACGCGGTGCCGTACCTCTACCAGCAGGAGGGCACCAACTGCGAGAACCTGCCGCAGACCCACAACTTCCTCAAGCGGGTCCGGGAGGAGATCGACGCGCACTACCCCGACACGGTGGTGCTCGCCGAGGCCAACCAGTGGCCCGAGGACGTCGTGGACTACTTCGGCGACTTCGAGAAGGGCGGCGACGAATGCCATATGGCGTTCCACTTCCCGGTGATGCCGCGCATCTTCATGGCGGTGCGCCGCGAGTCGCGCTACCCGGTCTCCGAAGTGCTGGCCAAGACCCCGGCGATCCCGGAGGGCTGCCAGTGGGGCATCTTCCTGCGGAACCACGACGAGCTGACCCTCGAAATGGTCACCGACGAGGAACGCGACTACATGTACGCGGAGTACGCCAAGGACCCGCGGATGCGGGCCAACATCGGGATCCGCCGCCGGCTGGCCCCGCTGCTGGACAACGACCGCAACCAGATCGAACTGTTCACCGCGCTGCTGCTGTCGCTGCCCGGCTCGCCGATCCTCTACTACGGCGACGAGATCGGGATGGGCGACAACATCTGGCTCGGTGACCGGGACGGTGTGCGTACTCCCATGCAGTGGACGCCGGACCGCAACGCCGGCTTCTCCTCCAGTGATCCCGGCCGGCTCTTCCTGCCGACGATCATGGACCCGGTCTACGGCTACCAGGTCACCAATGTCGAGGCGCAGATGAGCTCTCCCAGCTCGCTGCTGCACTGGACCCGGAGGATGATCGAGATCCGCAAGCAGAACCGGGCGTTCGGCCAGGGCTCCTACACCGAGCTGCCGTCCAGCAACCCGGCCGTGCTGGCCTTCCTGCGGGAGGACGGCGACGACCTGGTGCTGTGCGTGAACAACTTCTCCCGGTTCGCCCAGCCCACCGAGCTGGACCTGCGGCAGTTCGCGGGCCGCCATCCGGTGGAGCTGATCGGTGGGGTACGCTTCCCCGCGATCGGCCAACTGCCGTACCTGCTGACCTTGGCGGGACACGGTTTCTACTGGTTCCGGCTGCGCCGCGACCAGGTCTGACGAGGGGGGGCCGGGTCGCCCGGCCCCCCGTGCGCCCGACATGCGGGTGCGATCGACCTTTGGCAAGATCCAGAGATGTCCAGAGGTATCCATACGTACCCCCCAGCAGCCCGTACGGCGGTTTCCTGTCACCCGCCCGGGGCAGGCTCCCCCGTGTCGCCGGACAGCCCGCACCCGCCATCCGGGAGGCTGGCGCCCCCGCCGCTCGCAGCAGCGGCAGGGAGCGCGATTCCCCGGGGAAAGGACGTCATGTCGGACAGCTCCTGGACCCGCGTACCTCCTGTGCCGCCAGCACCTTCGGCGGCGGCTTCCGAGCCGCCTTCGGAGCCGACTTCTGAGCAGGCTTCTGAGCAGGCTCCGAAGCAGATTGCGGAGCAGACCTCGGGGCCGGCATCCCAGCCCGCGCCTGACCGGACTCCGGGGCCGGCCGCCGGGCCGCTCCCGGTGCCGCCGCCCGCCCGCCGCGACCTGGAGCCGGGGCTGCTGAACTCGCTCGACCCGCTGCTGCGCGGCTGGCTGCCGCGCCAGCGCTGGTTCGCCGGCAAGGGCCTGCCGATCGGCCGCCTCCGGCTGGCCCAGGCGACCGAGCTGGTGCCGCCCGGCGGCCGGCTCGGCCCGCTGGGACTGCTGCATGTGCTGATCGACGTGGAGCAGCCGGGACGGCCCGCGGACTGCTACCAACTGCTGCTGGGCGCTCACCCTCTGCTGCCGTCGTCGCTGGTCCGCGCGGCCCTCGGCCCCGCGGTCGGCGGCCCCTACGACGGGCTGACGCTGTACGACGCCCCGCACGACCCGCAGCTGACCGCCGTGCTGCTGGACCGGCTGCGGCTGCCGGGACGCACCGGCCGGCTGCGCTTCACCGCCGAGCCGACCGCCGCCTTCCCGCCGGGGCTGACGCCGCGGCTGTCCACCGCCGAGCAGTCCAACACCTCGGTGGTGTACGGCGACGCGTACATCCTCAAGCTGTTCCGCCGGGTCTCCCCCGGCACCAATCCGGACCTGGAGCTGTCGCTGGCGCTGGCCAGGGCGGGCTCGCGGCGGGTGGCGGAGCCGGTGGCCTGGTTCGAGGCGGTGGACGAGCCGTCGCAGGGCTCGGCGCCGGCCGGTGAGCCGGTCACCCTCGGGGTGCTGCAGCGGTTCCTGCCGGGGTCCTCCGACGGCTGGACGCTGGCCACCGCCTCGGTCGCCGGGGACGGCGACTTCCGGGCGGACGCGGCCGCGCTCGGCCGGGCCACCGCCGAGGTGCACGCCGCACTGGCCGAGGCGCTGCCCGCGCACCGGCTGGACGGCGCGGCGCTGGAACGTATCGCCTCGGGCATGGCACGGCGCCTGGAGGAGACGGCCGCCGAGGTGCCCTCGATACGACCGTATGCCGCGGCGCTGCGCTCCGCCTACGACGACCTGGCCAAGCTGGGCGCGAGCGGTGGGGCCGGCGGGGCGGCGGGCGGGGTGACCGCCCAGCGGGTGCACGGCGATCTGCACCTCGGGCAGGCGCTGCGCGGCCCGGACGGCGTCTGGGTGCTGATCGACTTCGAGGGCGAGCCGGCCCGGCCGCTCGCCGAACGCCGCCGGCCGGCGCCGCCGGTCCAGGACGTGGCCGGCATGCTGCGCTCCTTCGACTACGCCGCCCACCACGGCGGCAACGGCCCGTGGGCCGCCCGCCACCGCGACGCCTACCTCGCCGGATACGCCGAGGTGTCCGGTGTGGATCCACGCGAACAACCGGTACTCATACGGGCCTTCGAGACGGACAAGGCGGTCTACGAAGCCCGGTACGAGGCCCGGCACCGCCCCGACTGGCTGCCCATACCGCTGTCCGCGCTGGCCCGCCTGGCCGGCGGGACGGCGTGAGGAACTGTGAAGAACCGCGAGGACCGTGGGGAACGGTGAAGAACCGTGAGGAACAACGCCGCGGTCCGCACCCGCCCCACCCGCCCCAGCTGCCCGATCCGTCTGAGGAGACCCCGCCCGTGACCGCCCGCACTCCCGACTCACCGCAGGACCGCTCCGGCGACTGGCCGGCCGCCTCCGAGACGCGCGACAGCCGCGACGACCACGACGCCCGCGACGCGCGTGACGAACCCCGCGCCCCCGGCGGCCTGGCCGAGAGCGACCGCCGGCGGCTGCTGGACGGCGCCCACCACGACCCGCACGGGCTGCTCGGCGCGCACCCGGTGCCCGGCGGAGTGCTGCTGCGGGCGCTGCGGCCCTACGCCCGGGGTGTGGCGGTGGTGGCCGACGGGCTGCGCGCCGAACTCGCCCCGGAGGGCGAGGGGCTGTTCGCCGCGGTGCTGCCGCTGACCGAGGTGCCGGCCGACTACCGGCTGGCGGTGACCTACGACGACGGCGAGCAGCTGCTGGACGATCCGTACCGCTTCCTGCCCGCGCTCGGCGAGCTGGACCTGCACCTGATCGGCGAGGGCCGGCACGAGCAGCTGTGGCGGGCGCTGGGTTCGCAGCCGATGACGCACGGCGGGGTGGCGGGCACCCGGTTCGCGGTGTGGGCGCCGAACGCCCGCGGGGTGCGGCTGGCCGCCGACTTCAACTTCTGGGACGGCGTGGCCTTCCCGATGCGCTCGCTGGGCGGCACCGGGGTGTGGGAGCTGTTCGTGCCCGGCGTCGGCGCCGGCACCGCGTACAAGTACGAGATCACCCGTCCCGACGGCTCCCGCGGTATGAAGGCCGACCCGATGGCCCGCGCCACCGAGCAGCCGCCGGCCACCGCCTCGCTGGTCACCGAGTCCTCCTACAGCTGGCAGGACCGGGACTGGATGGCCCGCCGCGCGGACACCCCGGCGCACTTGGCGCCGCTCTCGGTCTACGAGGTACACCTGGGGTCCTGGCGCCCGGGGCTGAGCTATCGCGAGCTGGCCGAGCAGCTGCCCGCCTATGTCTCCGAACTCGGCTTCACGCACGTGGAGTTGATGCCCGTCGCCGAACACCCCTTCGGCGGCTCGTGGGGCTACCAGGTGACGTCGTACTACGCGCCGACCTCGCGGCTCGGCTCGCCGGACGACTTCCGCTTCCTGGTGGACGCGCTGCACCGGGCCGGGATCGGCGTGATCATGGACTGGGTGCCGGCCCACTTCCCCAAGGACGAGTGGGCGCTGGCCCGCTTCGACGGGCTGCCGCTGTACGAGCCGGCCGACCCGCGCCGGGCCGAGCACCCGGACTGGGGCACCCTGGAGTTCGACTTCGGCCGGACCGAGGTGCGCAACTTCCTGGTGGCCAACGCGGTGTACTGGTGCGAGGAGTTCCATATCGACGGGCTGCGGGTGGACGCGGTGGCCTCGATGCTCTACCTCGACTACTCCCGTGAGGGCGGCGACTGGCTGCCCAACGAGTTCGGCGGCCGGGAGAATCTGGACGCGGTGGCGTTCCTCCAGGAGATGAACGCGACCGTCTACCGGCGCTGCCCGGGCGCGGTCACCATCGCCGAGGAGTCCACCGCCTGGGACGGCGTGACCCGCGCCACCCACCACATCGGCCCGACCGGCTTCGGCGGTCTCGGCTTCGGCCTGAAGTGGAACATGGGCTGGATGCACGACTCGCTGGACTACATGGCGCACGAGCCGGTGTACCGCAGATACCACCACAACGAGATGACGTTCTCGATGGTGTACGCGTACAGCGAGAACTACGTACTGCCCATCTCGCACGACGAGGTGGTGCACGGCAAGGGCTCGCTGGTGAACAAGATGCCGGGCGACTGGTGGCAGCGGCGGGCCAGTGTGCGGGCCTATCTGGCCTTCATGTGGGCCCACCCGGGCAAGCAACTGCTCTTCATGGGCCAGGAGTTCGCCCAGGGCTCGGAGTGGTCGCACGACAAGGGCCCGGACTGGTGGCTGCTGGACGAGACCTACCCGGCGGCGGCCGACCACCGCGGGGTACGGGACCTGGTCCGCGAGCTCAACGCGGTCTATGTCGCGACGCCGGCCCTGTGGCAGCGCGACACCGACCCGGCCGGCTTCGCCTGGGTCGACGGCGGCGCCTCGGAGGACAACACCTTCTCCTTCCTGCGCCACGACGCGGCCGGCGAGCCGCTGCTGTGCGTCAGCAACTTCTCCCCGGTGGTCCGCGAGGGCTACCGGCTGGGAGTGCCGGAGGGCGTCTGGGCGCAGGTGCTCAACACCGACGAGCAGCGCTACGGCGGCAGCGGCGTGGCCGCCGACAGCCCGCTGAAGAGCGAGCCGTCGGCCTGGCACGGCCGCCCGCACAGCATCCAGGTGACCCTGCCGCCGCTGGCGACGGTGTGGCTGCGCCCGGTGGGATGAGCGGCTGAGCCGGTGACCCGGTGGGCAGCCGCTCGGTCGAGCGGCCGCTCACCGGGTCAGAAGACCGACTCCGCCTCGTCCATCCGGTCCTCGGGGACCGTCTTGAGGTGGGTGATCGCGTCGGCCAGCGGGACCATCGTCACGCGGGTGCCGTGCAGGGCCGTCATATGTCCGAAGGCGCCCTTGTGCGCCGCCTCGACCGCGTGCCAGCCGAAGCGGTTGGCGAGGATGCGGTCGTAGGCGGTGGGCACGCCGCCGCGCTGGACATGGCCGAGGATGACCGGGCGGGCCTCCTTGCCCAGGCGCGCCTCCAGTTCGCGGGCGAGGGTGGTGCCGATACCGGTGAAGCGCTCGTGGCCGTACTTGTCGATCTCGCCGACGCCGTAGTCCATGGTGTCCTTCGCCGGGTGCGCGCCCTCGGCGACGCAGATCACGGCGAACTTCTTGCCGCGGGCGAAGCGCTCCTCGATCATGGCCACCAGGTCGGCGGGGTCGAAGGGCCGCTCGGGCACGCAGATGCCGTGGGCGCCCGAGGCCATGCCGGCCTCCAGCGCGATCCAGCCGGCGTGCCGGCCCATCACCTCGACCACCATGACGCGCTGGTGGGACTCGGCGGTGGTCTTGAGGCGGTCGATGGCCTCGGTGGCGACGGTGACCGCGGTGTCGAAACCGAAGGTGCGGTCGGTGCCGTTGATGTCGTTGTCGATCGTCTTGGGCACGCCGACCACCGGCATACCGGCGTCGGACAGCATCCGGGCGGCGGTCAGGGTGCCCTCGCCGCCGATCGGGATGAGCACGTCCAGGCCGTACTGGGCGCAGAGTTCGTCCGCGTTGTCCGCGGCCTCGCGCAGCCGGTCGCGCTCCAGCCGGGCCGAGCCCAGGATGGTGCCGCCGCGGGCGAGGATGCCGCTGACCGAATTGAGGTCCAGGGGCCGCAGGCGGCCCTCCAGCAGTCCGACGAAGCCATCCTCGAAGCCGATGACCTCGTCGCCGTGGCCGGTCATCGCCCGGTGGACCACGGACCTGATGACAGCGTTCAGTCCGGGGCAGTCGCCGCCCGCGGTGAGGACTCCGATGCGCATGAGGTGGTGTCTCCAAAGAGGTGCGGGTGGGTCGGCACGGGGCCGCTCACGGTGGGCGCGATGTTCACTTCTCTTACGGGGACTTCGGTACCAGCGTGCACTCGGTGATCCGCCCGGCGAGATAGTCGTCCACATTGCGGACGGTCGCTTCGACGATCTGGCTGACGGCTTCGACGGTGAAGTACCCCTGATGGGAGGTGACCAACACCTGCGGATGGGTCAGCAGTCGCGCCAGTGTCTCGTCCGTCATCACCTCCAGTGATTTGTCATAGAAGAAGACTCCTGCCTCCTCCTCGTACACGTCCAGTCCCACCCCGTCGAGCCGTCCCTGGTCCAGCGCCTCCATCAGCGCGGCGGAGTCGACCAGTCCGCTGCGGCTGGTGTTGACCAGGACCACGTCGTCCTTCATCCCGGCCAGCCGCCGGGCGTCGATCAGATGGTGGGTGGACGGCATCAACGGCACGTGCAGGCTGATCAGATCGGACTCGCGGCACAGCCTGTCCAGCTCCACGTATTCCATCCCGAGCCGCTCGCACTCGGGGTTGACGGTGATGTCCCAGCCCAGCAGCCGCATGCCGAAGCCGCCGGCGATCGCGGCGAAGGCGGTGCCGATCCGGCCGGTGCCGATCACCCCCACGGTACGCCCGTGGAAGTCGCGGCCGAGCAGGCCGTCCAGCCGGAAGTCGAAGTCGCGGGTGCGGCGGGAGGCCCGCACGATCCGGCGGTTGAGCGCCATGGCCAGGCCCCAGGAGAACTCGGCCACCGCGTGCGGGGAGTAGGCGGCGACCCGGGCCACGGTGAGGCCGAGCCGCTCGGCGTGGTCGAGGTCGATGTTGTTGTACCCGGTGGACCGCTGGGTGATCAGCCGGGTGCCGCCGCGCACCAGGGCCTCCAGCACCGGCGCGTCCAGCACCGCGCTCACACTGGTGGAGACCGCTTCGTAGCCGGCCGCGAGCGGCACCGTCTCGGCGGTCAGATTCGTCTCCAGCGCGCGGACGGTGTGCCGGGGGGCGAAGGCCCGCTCCAGCAGCGGCCGCTCGTCGCGCTGCACTCCGGTCACCAGGACATCCACCGCACCGGCCTCCTCTCGGCCAAACCGCCCCCTGCTGTTCACCCTACGTGCACTCCGCGGTGAACCGATAGACCCTATATCCGGGTATTTACGGTGCTGGGAACACGGTCCGTGAGCGGTGGGCCCCCTTGGCGGGCGACAGCCCGGCGGGCACGTTAGCGTCGTGGGTGCGTACGGCCGTACGCGCGGGCCCGCCGCCGGGCGGCGGGGACAGAACGGAGCACTTCGGTGACGCGCAGCGTCTATGTCACGGGGATCGGCCGCGGCGACGGCCGCCAGGTCGTGGAGCTGGGGGTGATGGAGCTGCTGACCCGGCAGGTGGACCGGGTCGGGATCTACCGCCCGCTGGTGCACGACGCCCCCGACCGCATCTTCGAGCTGCTGCGCAGCCGCTACCGGCTCGCCCAGGACGAGGGCACGGTCTTCGGCATGGGCTACGAGGAGGCCGCCGCGCTCCAGGCCGAGCAGGGCCAGGAGGCGCTGACCGCCCGGCTGGTCGAGGGCTATCTGCGGGTCGCCGAGTCCTTCGAGACGGTGCTGATCCTGGGCTCGGACTTCGCCGACACCAATCTGCCCGCCGAGCTGGGGGTCAACGCGCGGCTGGCCAACGAGTGCGGCGCCTCGGTGCTGGCGGTGATAGGCGGCCGCGAGCAGAGCGCCGAGTCGGTGGCAGCGGAGGTCCGCAACGCGCACCACGCGTACACCAACCTGGGCTGCGACGTGATAGCCCTCGTGGCCAACCGGGTGGATCCCGGTGAGGTCGAGGAGGCGGCGGAGCTGCTGCGCCGCGCCCTGGACGTCCCGGTGTACGTACTCCCCGAGGAGCCGGCGCTGTCCGCGCCGACCGTCTCCCAGATCGTGGAGCACCTGGGGGCCGAGGTGCTGCTCGGCGACGAGGCCGGGCTGGCCCGGGACGCGATGGGCTTCGTCTTCGGCGGCGCGATGCTGCCGACCTTCCTGCCGGCGCTGACCCCGGGCTGCGTGGTGGTGACCCCGGGCGACCGGGCCGATCTGATCATCGGGTCGCTGGCCGCGCACTCGGCCGGCTCGCCGCCGATCGCCGGGGTGCTGCTGACGCTGGACGAGAAGCCGGGGCCCGACATCCTGGCGCTGGCCGACCGGCTGGCGCCGGGCACCCCGGTGATCGCGGTGGCCACCGGTTCCTTCCCGACCGCGGCCGGGCTGTTCACCCTGGACGGCAAGCTGGGCGCCGGCACGCCGCGCAAGGCGGAGACCGCGCTCGGCCTGTTCGAGACCCATGTGGACACCGCCGAGCTGACCGAGCGCTTCTCGGTGGCCCGCTCCGAGCGGGTCACCCCGATGATGTTCGAGCACGCCCTGCTGGAGCGCGCCCGGGCCGACAAACGGCGGATCGTGCTGCCCGAGGGCGGCGAGGAACGGATTCTGCGGGCCGCCGAGGTGCTGCTGCGCCGGGGCGTCTGCGATCTGACCCTGCTCGGCGACGAGGCCGCGATCCGCAAGAAGGCCGGCGATCTCGGCATCGTGCTGGACGATCCGGCGGTGCTGGTCATCGACCCGCAGACCTCACCCCTGCGGGAACGATTCGCCGAGCTCTACGCGCGGCTGCGGGCGCACAAGGGCGTCTCCTTCGAGCTGGCCTACGACATAGTGGCCGACGTCTCCTACTTCGGCACCCTGATGGTGCAGGAGGGGCTCGCCGACGGCATGGTCTCGGGCGCGGTGCACTCCACCGCGGCCACCATCCGGCCGGCCTTCGAGATCATCAAGACCCGGCCGGACGCCGCGATCGTCTCCTCGGTGTTCTTCATGTGCCTGGCCGACAAGGTGCTCGTCTACGGCGACTGCGCGGTCAATCCCGACCCGGACGCCGAGCAGCTCGCCGACATCGCCGTCCAGGCGGCCGGCACCGCGGCCCGCTTCGACGTGGAGCCGCGGATCGCCATGCTGTCGTACTCCACCGGCACCTCGGGCACCGGCGCCGACGTGGACAAGGTGCGGACGGCCACCGAACTGCTGCGTGCGCGGCGGCCCGACCTGCTGGTCGAGGGACCGATCCAGTACGACGCGGCCGTCTCGCCGACGGTGGCGGCCGCCAAGCTGCCGGGCTCGCCGGTGGCCGGGCAGGCGACCGTACTGATCTTCCCGGACCTCAACACCGGCAACAACACCTACAAGGCGGTGCAGCGTTCGGCCGGCGCGGTCGCGGTCGGACCGGTCATGCAGGGCCTGCGCAAGCCGGTCAACGACCTGTCGCGGGGCGCCCTGGTGCAGGACATCGTCAACACCGTCGCCATCACGGCGATCCAGGCGCAGGGGGACGGCCAGTGAGCGCGACCAGGGTTCTCGTCCTCAACTCCGGCTCCAGCTCGGTGAAGTACCAATTGCTGGAGATGACCGACCACAGCCGGCTCGCCTCCGGCCTGGTGGAGCGGATCGGCGAGGAGGGCGGGGTGGCCGACCACACGGCGGCGCTGCGGCAGGTGGCCGCCGAGCTGGAGGACCGCGGCCTCGGCCTGGACTCCCCCGAACTGGCCGCGGTCGGCCACCGGGTGGTGCACGGCGGCACCAGCTTCACCGAGCCGACCCTGGTCACCGACGCCGTACTCGCCGAGATCGAGCGGCTGGTGCCGCTGGCGCCGCTGCACAACCCGGCCAACATCACCGGCATCAAGGTGGCCCGCGACCTGCGGCCCGACCTGCCGCAGGTCGCCGTCTTCGACACCGCCTTCCACGCCACCATCCCGGAGGCCGCCGCCCGCTACGCCATCGACACCGCGACCGCCGACCGCTACGGCATCCGCCGCTACGGCTTCCACGGCACCTCGCACGCCTATGTGTCCCGGGCCGCCGCCGCGCTGCTCGGCAGGGCCCCGGCCGAGGTCAATGTGATCGTGCTGCACCTGGGCAACGGCGCCTCGGCGTCGGCGGTCAGGGGCGGGGTGTGCGTGGACACCTCGATGGGGATGACGCCGCTGGAGGGCCTGGTGATGGGCACCAGGTCCGGCGACATCGACCCCGCGGTGGTCTTCCACCTGGCGCGGGTGGCCGGAATGGACGTCGACGCGATCGACACGCTGCTGAACAAGGGATCAGGGCTGCTGGGCCTGAGCGGCGACAACGACATGCGGGAGATCGGCCGCCGGATGGCCGAGGGCGACGAGCGGGCCCGGCTGGCCTTCGACGTGTACGTGCACCGGCTGCGCCGCTACGTGGGTGCCTTCACCGCGGTGCTGGGCCGGGTGGACGCGGTGGTCTTCACGGCCGGCGTCGGTGAGAACTCCGCCGCGGTACGGGCGGCCGCGCTTTCCGGCCTGGAGGGCCTGGGCATCGAGGTGGACCCGGTGCGCAACGCGGTGCGCGGCTCCGCGGCCCGGCTGATTTCGGCCGAATCCAGCCGGGTGTCGGTCGCAGTGGTGCCCACCGACGAGGAGCTCGAGATCGCCCGCGATACTTACGCATTGGCCCGCGGTTGACCGTCCCACGACCACGAAGCCCCTGGAATATTCCGGAGCGGAACAAACCGATAGGATAGCGCCCATGCGCCGAGCCAAGATCGTCTGTACCCTGGGTCCTGCCGTCGACTCGTACGAACAGCTGAAAACGCTGGTCGAAGCCGGCATGAACGTGGCACGACTCAACTTCAGCCACGGCAGCCATTCCGAGCATCAGGACCGCTATCAGCGGGTGCGCAAGGTGGCTGAGGAGACCGGAAGGGCGGTCGGCATCCTGGCCGACCTGCAGGGCCCCAAGATCCGTCTGGGCAAGTTCGCCGACGGTCCGGTGGAGTTGGTGGCCGGCGACGAGTTCACCATCACCACCGATGACGTCCTGGGCGACAAGAGCCTGTGCGGCACCACGTACAAGGGTCTGCCCGGCGACGTCTCGCAGGGTGACCCGATCCTCATCAACGACGGAAACGTGGCGCTGCGCGTCATCGAGGTCGAGGGCTCGCGGGTGCGCTCGCTGGTCGTCGAGGGCGGGGTCATCTCCGACCACAAGGGCATCAACCTGCCGGGTGCCTCGGTGAACGTGCCGGCGCTGTCCGAGAAGGACATCGACGACCTGCGGTTCGCGCTGGGCATGGGCGTCGACATGGTGGCGCTGTCCTTCGTCCGGGACGCCAAGGACGTCCGGGACGTGCACCGCGTCATGGACGAGGAGGGCCGCCGGGTCCCGGTCATCGCCAAGGTGGAGAAGCCGCAGGCGGTGCACAACATGGAGGAGATCGTCGCCGCGTTCGACGCGGTGATGGTGGCCCGCGGCGACCTGGCGGTCGAATACCCGCTGGAGCAGGTGCCGCTGGTGCAGAAGCGGCTGGTCGAGATGTGCCGGCGCAACGCCAAGCCGGTGATCGTGGCGACCCAGATGATGGAGTCGATGATCACCAACTCCCGGCCGACCCGCGCCGAGGCCTCCGACGTGGCCAACGCGATCCTGGACGGGGCGGACGCGGTGATGCTGTCCGCGGAGTCCTCGGTCGGCAAGTACCCGGTCGAGACGGTCAAGACGATGTCGCGGATCGTCGAGGCCGCCGAGGAGGAGCTGCTCTGCCGCGGCCTGGCACCGCTGGCCCCCGGCAAGAAGCCCCGCACCCAGGGCGGCGCGGTGGCCCGCGCGGCCGCCGAGCTGGCCGACTTCCTGGACGCCAAGTCCCTGGTGGCCTTCACCAAGTCCGGTGACACCGCCCGCCGTCTGGCCCGCTACCGCGTCCCCGAGCCGGTGCTGGCCTTCACCACCGACCCCGCCACCCGCAATCAGCTCGCGCTGACCTGGGGCGTGGAGGCGTACGTGGTGGAGCACGTCGAGACCACCGACGCGATGGTCGAGCTGGTCGACCGCGAGATGCTCAAGCACTCCGAATACACCACCGGCGACACCGTCATCATCACCGCCGGCTCCCCTCCCGGCGAGCCCGGCACCACCAACCTGGTCCGGGTCCACCACCTGGGCGGCTGACCCACGGCGCACGCGCGACGGCGCGGCCTCCGGTGCGGGTGCCTTCGGGCGCCCGGCCGGAGGCCGTTGCCGTTTCCGGCGCCGTTTTCCGGCGCCGGCCGGTCGGGGGCGTCAGGAGGCGGGCTGGCCGGGGAGGACCCGCATGCCCGGGACGAAGAGGTCGCCGCCGAACTGCGCTGCCTGGGTGACGGTCGCGTCGGTGAACCACAGCAGCGGGAGGGTCAGGGGCGGCGGGGCCTTCGGGGTGAAGGTGATGGGGACGACCCCGAGCAGATTCCCGCTGAGGGACTCGGTGTACATCGTCACGGTGCCGTTGCTGATGGTCGAGGTCGAGCCGGCCCGGGCGGTGACGTGGGTCGTCGTGCCGTCCGGCTCCTGGACTATCTGCTGGAGGTCGCCGATCTCCACGCCGGTGGCGGTGAACTTCATGACCTCCTTGACCGTGCGGTCCCAGGTGAGGACCTTCCTGATCCCGACGTACTGGAGGTTGTGCAGGGTGAGCAGATTGCTCTTGAGGATCCACGGCCGGTCCGGCAGCAGCGGTATGCCCTCCTCGACCGGGGCGTCGGACAGCGCCTCGGCGTCATAGGTCGGGCAGGGGTACGCCTGCTTGCCGCCGTCGCCCTCGGCCGCGGTGCCCGCGGTGGCGCCGGCGCCCGGGCTCGCCGAGGGGGACGGGGTGCCGGCGGCGTCGGTGCGGCCCTTGACCACGCCGGCCGCACCGCGGTGGTCCCCGGCGCCCGTTGAGCCCTTTGTGGCGCCGCTGGAGGGCTTCGCCGGGGGCGGTGCGGCGGTGGGGCCGGGGGCGGCCGGGGCGGTGCCGGTGGCGGGCGGCTCGGGGGCCCGGGTGGTGGGCGCGGAACCGGGGGTGGATGTCGGCGCGGCGGTCGGCTTGGGCGTCGGCGTCGGGGTGGGCTTCGGGGCCGACTTGTTCCCGCCGAGCAGGCCGCCCAGCAGATTGCCGAGCCCCAGCGGGTCCGGCGGGGCCGCGGGGGCGGTGGCGGTGGGCGCCGGCGTGGAATGCGGGGTGGAGTGCGGGGCGTGGCCCGGGGCCGCGTGCGGGTGGGCGGTGGCCGACGCGGAGGGGCCGGCCGCCGGCTCGGGTATGCCGGGCCGGGCCGCCGCGGGGCTCTCCGACGGCGTGGGGGTGGCGGTGGCACCGTCCGTGCCCTCGGGGCCCCCGGACGTGCCGTCCGCGGCGGAGGACGTCGCGGAGGGGGTGCCGGAAGGCGTCACCGAGGGCGTCGCCGACGGCGTGGCGGAGGCGGAGGGCGTCTCCGACTGGGTGACGCAGGGCCCCGGCTTGAAGGGAACGGCGGGCCGCTCGTCCGCGTGGGCCAGGTGCGGGGTCATCCCCATACCCATCAGCACGGCGGTGGGCATCGCGGCCAGCGCGACCGCCTTCCCGGCCGGCACGTGCAACTTGGTGAGCAGCGACTTGCGGGGAGCGGCGTGGCGCGGCCCGGAGACCGCCCGGCCGCGGGGATCGGCGTCGTCCTCGGCCGGCTCGGTCGGGTCACTCGGCACGGTGCCTCCCGTTCTCCTCGGCGGTCTCGTCCTCGGGCCGGGGGCCGGCCAGCGCCGGCTCGGGCGTGTCGAACGGATCCCCGGCCGGCCCGGGCCCGTACGGCGTGTCGGGCGGTCCGGCCGGCGGCGCGTCGTCGCCGGGCCCGTCGAAGGCGGCGGGAGCGTCCGGCGCCTCCACCGCCGCGCCCGGCTCGTCGGCGGCCGGCACACCGGGCGCCCAGGCGATCGACAGCGCGCCGCCGACCAGCGCGAGCAGGTAACCGACCACGAAGCCGCCGAAGTTGGAGATCACGATCGACACCAGCGCGAGCAGGATGCTGGCGACACCGGCGAAGATCCGTACCGCGGGCTGGAACCACATGGTCAGGCCCAGGACGAAGAGCAGGACGCCGATGATCAGCGAGCCGGAGCCCGCGGTGGTGGCGATCCGGATGGTCAGCTGACCGAACGTCACGTTCGCGTACGGGAAGTACACGATCGGGAGGCCCGCTATGAGGGTGAGCAGGCCCGCCCAGAAGGGGCGTTGCCACCGCCAGTGGCGGAACGCGACATAGCCCCGGGTGAAGCGGGAACTCTGCCCTGTCGACTCGGCGCTCATGGAAAACAGCTCCCTGGAACTGGCACGGTGAAGGTCGTTCGATGGCCCGGGCGAGCCGCGTCCCGCGCGGCTCGCCCGCCGCCACTCAGGCGGTGCTCAGTAGCACTCCACCGACGGGCCGGAGCCGCGGTGCAGTGACAGGCTCAGCCCGGGCAGCACGAAGGTGCCCGCGCTGGTCGCCCACGCGGTCTGCTGCACCCCGGCGAGGTCGACCGACTCCGCCTCCTGGGTGAACGAGCTGGCGCCGCCGTTCTTCTCGTCCTTGCCGACCGAGGGCTCGACCGGTGCGTACTTCGGGTCCGTGTTGCCGGCCGCGACACCGATGTTGATGCCGGTGAAGGTCGCGTCCGCGTCGAGCTGGTTGAGGTCGATGTACAGGTTCTTCGCGGTGACCTTGTCCTTGCCCCGGCCGGCCCTGAGCAGCATCGTCACATCGCCGATCGGGGTCGGCACGACGACCGACTGGCACAGGTCGGTGATGTCGGCGGAGTTGAACCCCGAGACGGCGACCGGGTGCGGGGTCCCGTTGTGCTCCACGTCGATGTTGCCGTACTGCACGAAACCCTCGCCGTGCAGCGTCGCGGCGCTGACCTTGAACTGCTGGCCCGACACGGCGAAGGACGCGGCGAGCGCGCCCTGGGCCAGTGCCACACCTATCGCGGCGGTGGCCGCGACACTTGGCACCATGACGACGGCGAAACGCCGCCATCTGGTGCCCCCACGAACGGGAGACTCCATACTTCCTCCTTCTCGGACGTACATCTCCGGCCGGGATCGTTCGGTCCGGGCCTGGGATGGGAGAAGTGCTACGTCCTCGGAAAGGAGAGCGCCGGGTCGCGGGAGCCGTCCTCCTCGCGGGAGTTGTCCTCCGTGGGGGAGTCGCGGACGGCGGTGTCCGAGTCTTCGGCGATCACCCCCGAGCGACAACCACTGGCCACGCTCGCACGCGACCTGCGGGACAGGCTCCATCCGGTGCGGTTCCATCCGGAGACGGAGACCCCCCTGTCCCGGGGCGGCGGCGGTCACCGCGCACCCCACCCGGCGGGGACCCGCGACCGCGGCGCCGACTGGCGGCCGGGCTGTGGCAACGGACCGAGCGTGGCCGATCGTGGTCCATTCCCGGCCGCCGCACAAGGGGGTTCGTTACTAGTGAGTAACGGATAGGCGGCGCAGGCGTGATCGACACGCGGAGTGATGTTACGGAGCGTAAGGGAGCGGCAGGCGGGGAAATCTGACATCCACCACCATCAACGGCCAAAGCGGGCCGGTACTTTTACCGGAAGTAACAGCTCGCAAACCTTGTCACGGTTTGATAAAGCGCCGCCGCCGTGTCGCTAAATCTCTGAGTGTCCCCACTGTGCGGACGGGCCCCGTCCGGACGACCGCCGGGACCCGTCCGGAAGATCAGAACAGGACTCTGGCCAGCGCCGTACGGGCCGCGGCCACCCGGGGATCGTCCGGGCCGATCACATCGAACAGCTCCAGCAGCCGCAGCCGGGCGGTGTCCCGCTCCTCACCTGCGGCTTGCCGCACGGTGTCCACCAGACGTCCGAACGCGTCTTCGACCTGCCCGCCGACCAGGTCCAGATCGGCGGCCGCCAGCTGCGCCGCTACGTCACCCGGTGCGTTCGCCGCGGCCTCGCGGACCGCCCGCGGGTCCAGGTCCTGCACTCTGTGCAGCAACTGGGCCTGCGCCAAGCCCAGTTTGGCCTCCACATTGGCCGGCTCGTCGGCCAGCACATTCTTGTAGGCCTGGATGGCGCCGCCCAGGTCGCCGGCGTCCAGCGCCTCGTGCGCGGCGGACAGGGCGAGTTCCTGCGGGGTGGCGGGGCGCGGGGGCGGCGGGGCCTGCGCCTCGGCGGGCGCTCCCGCGTCGACCTCGGCGCCGACGATGCCGAACCGCTGCTCGGCGACCTCGATCAACTGGTCGAGCACATCGGCGACCTGGTCCTCGGGCGCCGCGCCCTGGAAGAGCGGCATGGCCTGCCCGGCGAGCACCGCGAAGACCGCGGGCACACCCTGGACGCCGAACTGCTGAAAGAGCATCTGGTTGGCGTACACCTCGGCGGTGGCGAGGACGAAACGCCCCCGGTACTCCCCCGCCAGCCGCTCCAGCACCGTGTTGAGCTGCTTGCTCTGCTCGGCCTGGTCGGCCCAGAAGCTGATGACGACCGGGACCTCGTTGGAGCGCTGGAGTACATCGCTCTCGAAGGTCGCCTCGGTCACCTCGATGACGAGCGGGGGCGCGGTGGTGTCGGCGCCGGCTTCCTGCCGCTGAGCCCTGGCCTGTTCGGCCTTCACCTTGGCCTCGCCGGCCGCCTTCAGGGCGGCGAGGTCGACCACGCCGCTCATGGACATGTTCCGTGGCTGCATGGGGTCAATCCTCCCCCCTCGTGGAGCAAAGCGTGCACAGACCCCGAATCCCCGCCGGTTTGCGGGCGGCCGGTTCTGCCGCGCGGGTGTGCGGCGCACGGCTACCGGGTAGGTCCGTGCTGCCTGGTCGTACAGCGGTACGAATCCCCATTCGTACCAGTGGTTGTCACTGGTGTCGCTGGTTCCGCCGAGCGTCTTTCGCTACGCGTCGTAGCGTAACCGCCCCGCCGGGAACCCCGCCCGGCCGCTCGATGTGATCCCGGCCACTCGTCACGATACCTACCGGCCGGTATGGTCCGGCGTATGGTCCGGCCCATCCCCCCGTCCTCCCCCGCCGAGCCCGCCCGCCGGTCGGGCCGGCCCCGGAGCGCCGACGCCGACCGCGCGATCCTGGCCGCCACCCGGGCCGCGCTGGCCGAACTCAGCTGGAGCGAGCTGACGCTGGGCGATGTCGCGGCCCGGGCCGGCGTGGCCAAGACCACCCTCTACCGGCGCTGGGCGGGCAAGCACGAGCTGGTGGTGGACGCGATGGCGGCGCTGTTCGAGGAGCAGCTCGAACTGCCCGACCTCGGCAGCCTCCAGGCCGACATCCAGGGCGTGGTGCTGCGCTTCGCCCAGTTGCTGGACCGCCCGGACACCAGGACCGCGCTGATGGCGTGTGTCGCCGAGGCCACCCATGACGAGGCGCTGCGGCGGCGGATCAGGGAGGCGATCGTCGACCGGCAGAAGTACCTGGTGCTCACCGGCCGGGAACGCGCCCAGCGCCGCGGCGAACTGCCGCCCGACGACGGACCGGCCGACTCCGCCCGCGACGACCTGATCCTCGATGTGATCGCGGGCTCGGTGGTGCACCGGGTGATGGTCAGTTCGGAGCCGGTGGACGACGAGTGGGCGCTGCGGCTCGCCCGGCTGCTGGTCCTCGGCCTCGCCGGGGCGCCGGGGGGAACGCCGACCGGGACGTGACCTCGGGGCAGGGCCGGTGGGGTTGGCCCCGGAACGCGGCCCCTGGGCCGTTCGGGCCGCAGCTCCCACCGGGGTCAGGCGTCGGCGGCCTCCACACCCGCCACGAAGTGGTCGAACTCCCCCGCCATGACGCCCTTCACGAATGCCTCCCACTTGGCGAGGGTGGTCACGGCCACCACCTCCGGCTGCTCTGTCTCGCGGATGTAGACCATCCCGTCGTCGCCGACGGTCGCTTCGAGGGGCACGAGGCTCCTTCCTCGCAGGGCCGGTTGGGTCCGTACGAGGTTACGAGGCGGCAGCCGCGGGGTGGGCCGCGCTTCGTGAGCGTGCCGGCGTCTCAGGAGCAGGCCGGAGCACCAGGAGCACACCGGTGCCCCAGGGGCTCACCAGCGGCCCACGAGCGCCCCGGAAGCGCCCCCTCCGGGCGGGCCGGCGCGCCTCCCCGGCGCGGCCGGGCCCGGGTCAGAAGCGGGCCGGCTCGGTGTACGACCCCCACTCCTCGCGCAGCACCCCGCAGATCTCGCCGAGCGTCGCCTCGGCCCGTACCGCGTCCAGCATCGGCGGGATCATGCTGCCGCCGCCCCGGGCGGTGGCCAGTATCGCGGCGAGCGCGGACCGTACGGCCGGCTCGTCCCTGGCCGCCTTGCGGGCGGCCAGCGCCCGCACCTGGTCGCGTTCCACCTCGTGGCTGACCCGCAGGATCTCCAGGTCGCCGGTGACCGAGCCGGTGTTCCGGTTGACGCCGACCACGCCCTTCTCGCCCTTCTCCAGGGCCCGCTGGTAGCGGAAGGCGGACTCGGCGATCTCCCCGGTGAAGAAGCCGTCCTCGATGCCGCGCAGGATGCCGGAGGTGATCGGGCCGATCGGGTGCTCCCCGCTGGGCACCGCCTTGGCGCCCAGTTCCCTGATCCGGTCGAAGATCTTCTCGGCGTCCCGCTCGATCCGGTCGGTGAGCGCCTCCACGAACCAGGAGCCGCCCAGCGGGTCGGCCACGTTGGCCACCCCGGTCTCCTCCATCAGCACCTGCTGGGTGCGCAGCGCGATCTCGGCGGCCTGCTCGCTGGGCAGCGCCAGCGTCTCGTCCAGCGCGTTGGTGTGCAGCGAGTTGGTGCCGCCGAGAATCGCGCTGAGCGCCTCCACCGCGGTACGCACCACGTTGTTGTAGGGCTGCTGCGCGGTCAGCGACACCCCGGCGGTCTGGGTGTGGAAGCGCAGCCACTGGGCCTTGTCGGTCGTGGCGCCGTACACGTCGCGCATCCAGCGGGCCCAGATCCGGCGGGCGGCGCGGAATTTGGCGATCTCCTCGAAGAAGTCCAGGTGGGCGTCGAAGAAGAAGGACAGGCCGGGTGCGAATCCGTCCACGTCCATGCCCCGGGACAGCCCCAGCTCCACATAGCCGAAGCCGTCGGCCAGCGTGTACGCGAGCTCCTGCGCGGCTGTCGCCCCCGCCTCGCGGATGTGGTAGCCCGAGACCGACAGCGGCTTGTACGCCGGGATGGACGCGGCGCAGTGCTCCATCAGGTCGCCGATCAGCCGCAGGTGCGGGTCCGGGGCGAACAGCCACTCCTTCTGGGCGATGTACTCCTTGAAGATGTCGGTCTGCAGCGTGCCGTTGAGCACCGCGGGGTCCACACCCTGCCGTTCGGCGGCCACCAGGTACATGCAGAACACCGGGACCGCGGGCCCGGAGATCGTCATCGAGGTGGTGACCCCGCCCAGCGGGATGTCCTTGAACAGCAGCTCCATGTCCGCCGCGGAGTCGATGGCGACCCCGCAGTGGCCGACCTCGCCGAGCGAGCGGGGGTCGTCGGAGTCGCGGCCCATCAGGGTCGGCATGTCGAAGGCGACCGAGAGGCCGCCGCCGCCCGCCGCCAGGATCATCTTGTAGCGCTCGTTGGTCTGCTCGGCGTTGCCGAAGCCGGCGAACTGGCGGATGGTCCAGGTGCGGCCGCGGTAGCCGGTGGCGTGCAGCCCGCGGGTGAAGGGGTACTCACCGGGCCAGCCGATCCGCTCGAAGCCGGGGAGGTCGGCGCCGGGCGGCGGCCCGTAGACCGGCTCGACCTGATCGCCCGAAAGGGTGCTGAAGTCGGCTTCGCGCTTGCGCGCGGAGTCATAGCGTGCCTGCCAGCGCTGGCGGCCTGTCTCAATGCCGTGGGCGTCCATATCAGCGAATTTACTTGGACGTCCAAGTAATTGTCGATGCGGCACGGCCCCCCATGTGGGTGAGCCCGGGTCCGGGAGCGGCCAGAAGCACTCAGAATCGTTCGAAGACGTTCAGTACCGTTCAGTAACGTTCGGAGTCCTTCAAGGACCGTCAGACCTTGACCGGCTCGGCCCGCTCCCGGACGACCACCTTGGGGCCCAGCTCGCGGGTCACCCGGCGCTCGACGAAGAACGCGGCGGTGGGCACGGTCCCGGCCAGCAGGACCCACGCCATCCGGCTGAGCGGCCACTTCGCCTTGTTGCACAGGTCGAAGGCGAAGACGAGGTACACGACGTAGAGCCAGCCGTGGGCGAAGCCGACGATGCCGGTCACCTTGCTCGCGCCGTTGATGTCGAGGACGTACTCGGCGATGACGGACAGGGTGAGTGCGATCAGCAGCACGCCCGTCACATAGGCCATCACCCGGTAGCGGGTCAGCACGCTGGATTTCATGGCCACGAGCGTAGCCGCTCCCGAAATCGCCCCGGCGGCGGGGAGCGCCCGGCCCGCGACCGCTCCCGCGCCCCGGCTACTCCTCGAAGTCGCCGGCCGCTATCCGCAGCGGCCGCAGCAGCGCGAAGATCTCGCCGCACTCCTCCTGGTCGTAGACGGCCAGACCGAAGTCCATCGCCATCAGGTCCCGGGTGGCGGACTCGACGATCTCGCGGCCCCTCGCGGTGATCGAGGCGAGGGTGCCGCGCCCGTCGTTGGGATTGGGGCGCTTGTCGACCAGGCCGGCCGCCACCAGTCGGTCCACCGTGTTGGTCACCGAGGTGGGGTGCACCATCAGCCGCTCGCCGATCTTGGACATCGGCAGTTCGCCGGCCTTGGCGAAGGTGAGCAGCACCAGCGCCTCGTAGCGGGCGAAGGTGAGCCCGTACGGCCGTACCACCGCGTCGACCTGGCCCAGCAGGATCTGCTGGGCCCGCATGATCGAGGTGATGGCGGCCATCGACGGTACGCCGCCCCAGTGCCGCGTCCACAGTTCGTCGGCGCGGGCGATCGGATCGAAGGGGAGGCTCAGGGGCTTTGACACGCGCCCGAGCGTACCCGTCGGTCACCCAGGGCCGGCCTGGGCGGCCCCGTCTCAGGCCGGGCTGACCGCTCCGATCCGCCGGGTGTGCCGCACCGATTTGAGCACCGGCAGCACCGACACCGTGCCGAGCGCGCCCGCGCCCGCGATGACCGCGTAGGGCGGCGCCCACTCGGCGACCGCGCCGCCGACCGTCATGCCGACGCCCTGGAGGGTCATGACGCCCGCGGCGAGCAGCGACATGGCCCGGCCGCGCATCTCCTCGGGCACGTCGAGCACGAACCACTTGTCGATCCCCAGCGAGTAGGCCATGCACAGCCCGGTGCACAGCAGCAGCGCGATGGCGAAGGGCAGCGAGGGGTGCACCACGAAGCACACGAACGGCACCGTCGACAGGGCGGCCAGCGGAATCGCGATCCGCTCCCGGCTGGCCGGCCGCAGCAGGGTGCCGGCCGTCAGCTCGCCGATCACCGTCCCGGCGGGCATCGCCGCGAGCAGCACCCCGAATCCGGCGCTGCCCGCGCCGGCCGCCGCGGCGAAGGGCGCGGCGACCCCCTCGGCCACCACGCAGAACATCGGCGGCAGCCACCACATCAGCAGCAGCGCCCTGATCCGCGGGCTGCCGAACAGCCGCCCGGCCGAGGCGATCGAGTCGCGCATCATCGCCCCGCCGCCGGTGACCCGGGCGGCGTGCGGGCGGGTGCCGAAGCGCAGCAGCAGCGCGGAGCTCAGGAAGGTGCCGATGGTGACGCACAGCGCGGTGCGCGGCGAGAGCCAGACCAGCACCAGGCCGCCGACGCCGTAGCCGATGATCTGCGAACTCTGCGAGACGATCCGCACCAGCGAGCGGCCGAGCACGAACAGGTCGCCGTGCAGGATGTCCGCCAGGCTCGCCGCCCGGGCGCCGGTGAACAGCGGGGTGACCATCGAGACCGAGGTGCGCAGCACGAAGAGCACCGCGAGCGGGGTGCTGGGCACCGCCATCACCGTGACGCAGCCGGCGCACACCAGGTCGCAGGCGACCAGCACCCGCCGGGTCGGGAAGCGGTCGGAGATGCCGGACAGCAGGATGCCGCTGAGCGCGTAGGGCAGGAAGCCGAGCGCGAAGATCAGGGCGGTCAGCAGCGCCGAGCCCGTCTCGCGGAAGACCAGGACGGCCAGCGAGACCTCGGCGAAGACACTCCCCAGCACGGACAGCACATGGGCGGCGAAGATGGGCCGGAATTCCCGGACCGCGAAGACCGCGCCGTACTTGCCAGGGGCGTCTTCCGTGCTCCCGGGGGTGATGGGAGCGTCTTCTGAGCGGCCCGGCGAAGTGGAGTTTCCACCGCGAGGAGAGTGCTCGCTGTCCGTTGTCATGACATCACACTGGTGGCATTGGCCCCACCCGTCGTAGTCTTTCGTGCAGAGCCGAATCTTGGGGGTCGTGATGTCGTTTCGCATGCGATTTGCGGCAGAGGACCTCTTGCGGTGCCGCTTCGCCATCTCGCCGCTGCGGGAGACCCAGGGAGCCATCCGTACGCTGTCGCGGCCCGACCGGCACGGCTATCACTTGCCCTGGCTGCGGCAGGTGCGGGCGACGGCGGCCGGCCTCGATCTGGCGCCGCTGCGGCTGCTCTCGCCGGAGAACGGACACGACCCGGACTTCCTGCACCCGATGCCGGACGCGCCGCTGGCCGCGCTGGAGGACGAACTGGCCGCGATCCGGGCCACCCCCACCGAGACCGCGCGCCGGCAGATCGCCGCGGCCCTGGCGCACACCCCCGGCGCCGACAGGACCCGCCGGGGCCGGGCGATGGTGTCCGATCCGCGCGGGACCGTACGGCAGTTGGTGGGGCTGTACGAGCGGGTGTGGTCCTCGCTGCTGCTTCCGCACTGGCCGCGGCTGCGGGCGGTGCTGGAGGCCGATGTGGCCTACCACGCGCGGCGGCTGGCGGACGGCGGCATGCAGCGGCTGTTCACCGGGCTGCATCCGCAGCTGAGCTGGTCCGACGGAGCGCTGACCGCGGCCGTGCACACGCCGCGGCTGCCCGAACCCGCCGGGCAGGGCCTGGTGCTGGTGCCCAGCGTGTTCTTCTGGCCCGAGGCGGGCAGCGCCTTCGATCCGCCGTGGCAGCCGACCGTGGTCTATCCGGCCCGCGGCATCGGCGGCCTGTGGGCCGAGACCGGGCCGGCCGCCTCCACCGCGCTGATCCGGCTGCTGGGCGCCAACCGGGCCGCGATCCTCACCAGCCTCGACGCGCCCACCACCACGACCGCGCTGTCCCACCGGCACGCGCTGGCGATGTCCTCGATCTCCGGGCATCTGGTGGTGCTGCGGGACGCGGGTCTGCTGGCGTCGCGGCGCTACGGGCACCAGGTGCTCTACGAGCGGACGCCGCTGGGGGTCGCGGTGGCGTCCGGCGGGCTGCTGTAGCCCGCCGGGGATCGCGCCGACCGCCTCGGGCGGCGCCGGTGTTACGGGTGCCCCGGCCGCCTACGGCGCCAGATAGCGCTCCACGGTCTCCACCTTGGAGGTGAGGCCGTCGGTCACGCCCGGCCGGATGTCGGCCTTGAGCACCAGCGAGACCCGGGAGGCGCGCGCCTCGACCGCGGCCACCGCCCGCTTGACGACGTCCATCACCTCGTCCCACTCGCCCTCGATGGAGGTGAACATCGCGTCGGTGCGGTTGGGCAGCCCGGACTCGCGGACCACGCGCACGGCGTCGGCCACGTACTCGCCGACCTCCTCGCCGACACCGAGCGGACTGACGGAGAAGGCGACGATCATGCCGCACCCACCACGTCGGAGGAACCGGGCGCCTGCGCGGCCTGAGCCGCCTCGCGGGCGGCGACCACCGCGGCCACCGACTCCCGGGCCAGCATCCGCTCGGCGAAGAACCCGCCGGTCGGCAGCACCGACAGCACGAAGTAGAGCGCGCCGCGGCCCAGCGGCCAGCGGGCCCGGTTCCAGGAGTCGGCCCAGAAGAGCACGTAGAGGATGAACAGCACGCCGTGCACCATGCCCATCACGGGGACGGCGTTGAAGTCGGTGGTCCGCTTGAGCACCGAGCAGACCAGCAGCAGCAGGAACGACACCGCCTCCGGGGCGGAGATCAAGCGCAGCCGGCGCAGCGCGGCGGCGGTCTTCAGTTCCACGGTAACCTCACGGTAGACGGGCAAAGGGGACAATAGGCTTTTGTGAACGCGATCACAAAGCTCCGCACCATTATCACCGCCCGGGGGCGGAGATCCGGGGCGGGGGTCGGCAACCGTCCGCCGACCGGATAACGTCCCTCCACGCACAGCGTCCGACGAAGGGGGACCGTACGCGCCATGAGCACCGACTGGGACCGTCGCCACTGCGCCCGCAAGGGCCACGTCACCTACGCGCCCGACGAGCCCGGCCTGCGCGGCAAGCTGACCGCTAGCACCGCGGTCGGCCCGGTCTGGCGCTGCCTGCGCTGCGGCGACTTCGTCCTCGGTGAGCCGCACGGCGGCGGGCCCGCGGACCTCGCGCCGCTGGTGCCGCGCGGCCGGGCGCTGCGCGATCTGTTCATCCTGCGCTTCCTCGCCGTCGAGCGGGTGCTGCGCGGGCTGCTGATCGTGCTGGCCGCCTGGGCGGTGTGGAAGTTCAGCAATTCGCAGGACGCGGTGCACCAGCTCTTCGAGAACGACCTGACGGCCTTCCGGCCGGTGGCGGACCACTTCCACTACGACCTGGACCACTCCCCGGTCGTCGACACCATCCGCAAGACCTTCGACTACAAGAAGTCGACGCTCCAGGCGGCGGCCGGCGGACTGCTGCTCTACGCGCTGATCGAGATCGTCGAGGGCTTCGGCCTGTGGTGGGCCAAACGCTGGGCGGAGTATCTGACGGTGGTGGCCACCGCCGCCTTCCTGCCGATCGAGGTCTACGAACTCACCGAGAAGGTCAGCTGGTTCAAGATCGCCACCCTGGCGCTGAACGTGCTGGCCGTCCTCTACATCCTGCTCGGCAAGCGGCTGTTCGGGCTGCGCGGCGGCCGCGCGGCCTTCGAGGCGGAGCGGCGCGGGGCCTCGCTGCTGGAGGTCGAGCAGTCGGCCGGCGAGCGCCCCGGCGAGGAGCGGCCGGCCGGCGGACAGCAGCCGAAGGAGCCGCTTCCGGTACGCCGCCGCTCGCCCGCCGATACCGTCTGACCCATGGCGATTTTCCGGCAGCAGGGTTCCCGCATGCTCGCCGTGGACCTCAGCGGTGACGCGGTCAGGGCGAAGAACGGCGCGATGGTCGCCTACGACGGCGAGATGACGTTCAAGAAGATGACCGGCGGCGGTGAGGGCATCCGCGGCCTGGTCACCCGCCGCGTCACCGGTGAGGCGATGGCGGTGATGGAGGTCAAGGGGCACGGCACCTGCTACTTCGCCGATCGCGCCACCGAGATCAACCTGGTCCGGCTGACCGGCGAGAAGCTCCATGTCGAGGCCAGCAATCTGCTGGTCACCGAGCCGTCGCTGCGCACCGGCACCACCTTCACCGGGCTGCGCGGCGCCAGCCAGGGCAACGGGCTCTTCACCACCACCGTGGAGGGCAGCGGCCAGGCCGCGATCATGTCCGACGGCCCGGCGATCGTGCTGCGGGTGTCGGCGGCCTACCCGCTGACCGTCGACCCGGGCGCGTACATCGCCCACACCGGTCGGCTGCGCCAGCAGCTCCAGGCGGCGATCGGCTGGCGGACCCTGGTCGGCGAGGGCTCCGGCGAGAGCTTCCGGATCCGCTTCGAGGGCGAGGGCCTGGTGTATGTGCAGCCCAGCGAGCGCGTCACGATCGGGGGGCAGCTGTAGTGCCGTTCACCAGGATCAACTCCAAGATGGTGGAAGCCCCGATCATCCCGGGGCGGCGGATGTTCAGCCAGCGCGGCGCGATGCTGGCCTACCGCGGCTCGGTCTCGTTCACCCCGAGCATCACCGGCGGCCAGGGCGGGGCGACGGCGATGATCGGCCGCCGGCTGGCCAACGAGGCCACCCCGCTGATGACCGTCGAGGGCGACGGCTCGGTGATGTTCGGGCACGGCGGACACCACATCCACACCGTGGACCTGACCGGGGAGACGCTGTACGTGGAGGCCGACCGGCTGCTGGCGTTCGACGGCTCGCTGCGGCAGGGCACGATGTTCATGGGCTCGCAGGGCGGGGTGATGGGCGTACTGCGCGGCCAGGTCACCGGCCAGGGCCTGTTCACCACCACCTTGCAGGGCAAGGGCTCGGTGGCGGTGATGGCGCACGGCGGGGTCGTCGAACTGCCGATCACCCCGCAGCGCCCGGTGCATGTCGACCCGCAGGCGTATGTCGCCCACCGCGGCGAGGTGCGCAACAAGCTGACCACCGCGATCGGCTGGCGCGAGATGGTCGGCCGCGGCTCGGGCGAGGGCTTCCAGCTGGAGTTGTCCGGGCAGGGCACGGTCTACGTCCAGGCGTCGGAGGAGAAGCTGTGAGCCAGTACCCGCCCCCGCCACCGGGCCCGCCCGCGACGCCGGGCGGCGGCCCGGTCGTGTGGGACCCCGCCACGCTGCCGTCCGACGACAACGTCAATCCGTACGCGTTCAGCGTCGAGTTGAACGGTCAGTGGTTCCTGCAGAAGGGGAAGATGATCGCCTACTACGGGCAGATCGACTTCCACGGCATCGGCCACGGCCCGCTCGACGCCCTGGTGGCCGCCAACTTCCACTCCCCGCTGCACGCCGCCGACTGGGTCGTCGCGCAGGGCCGGGGCAAGATGCTGCTCGCCGACCGGGCGTACGACATCAACTCCTACGACCTGGACGACGGCAATCTCACCATCCGCTCCGGCAATCTGCTCGCCTACCAGCCGGGGCTCGCCCTCAAGCAGTCCATCATCCCGGGCTTCCTCACCCTGATCGGGACCGGCAAGTTCGTGGCCGCCTCCAACGGGGCGGTGCACTTCGTCGAGCCGCCGGTCCGGGTGGACCCGCAGGCCCTGGTCGGCTGGGCGGACTGCCCTTCGCCCTGCCACCACTACGACCACGCGTATCTGCGCGGGGTGCTCGGCGGTATCCGCCAGCTCACCGGTCTCGGGGGCGCGTCCGGCGAGGAGCACCAGTTCGAGTTCACCGGGGCGGGGCAGGTGCTGCTGCAGTCCACCGAGGTGCTGATGGGGGAGCGCGAGACCGGCGGCGTACCGCTCTCGGCCGGGCCCGGCGTCCCGGGCGCCGGACGGTAGCGGAACGTCCCGGGCCGCACCGCGGGCGGCCGGCCGGCGCCGTCGGCGGTCCCGGTCGGACCCCGTGAAACCCGGGGCAAGGGAGCACCCCCCGTGACCGACCGGCTACCCTCGCGGTATTCCGCGATTCAACCGCCGTTAGAATAGGTGTCATGGAGATCGACACCCCGGACGCCGGTGG
Source organism: Streptomyces polygonati (assembly GCF_042650325.1). NCBI lineage: Bacteria > Bacillati > Actinomycetota > Actinomycetes > Kitasatosporales > Streptomycetaceae > Streptomyces > Streptomyces polygonati. The sequence continues at coordinate 365,991 of NZ_JBHSBB010000005.1, forward strand.
CCCCAACTGGCTTACTGCGGACGAGCAGCGGGCCTGGCGCATTCACCTCGACGTGAGTCGGCTGATCATGTATCAGATGGAGCGCGACCTGCAGCCTTTCGGGCTGACCAACAACGACTACGAGATCCTGGTGAATCTTTCCGAGGCCGAGGACCACCGGCTGCGGATGAGCGATCTGGCGAAGTCCACCCTGCAGTCCAAGAGCCGGCTGTCCCACCAGATCACCCGGATGGAAGCCGCCGGACTGGTGCGCCGGGAGAACTGCGAGTCCGACCGCCGCGGCCTGTTCGCCGTCCTCACCGAACAGGGCTGGTCCACCATGCGCCAGGTCGCACCCCGTCATGTCGCCTCGGTGCGCGCCCACTTCATCGACCTGATCTCCCCCGAGGATCTGGCCTCCTACCACCGCGCCCTGCTCCCGGTGGCGGACCACCTGCGCACCGAACGGGCGCACTGAGCCGGCTTCCCCCGGGCCCGGACGGCCCCGCACGAGCTGAGGTTGTGGCATTTCCGGCCAATACGTCCGTACATCTGTCATGGACAGGTAAATAGCCGGACACTGTGCCATCCGACCGGCGTACACGGTCGGCCTCATCGAAGCGGAGGGACCCGTTAGATGCGCAGAATCACCGTTTTCACTGCCGTACTGATCGCGGCGCTGTTCGCCGTCGTCAGTCCGGCCGGCGCGACCGCCCACGCGGCGACCGCCGTTCCCGTGCTCTCCCGCATCGCGCCCGCGGGCCCGCCGGCGAACCCGGGAGATCTGCTGACCTCGTCGCTGACCCCCGGCACGGCGCTGAACTTCAGCACCGCGCCCGGCGGGCCGTTCGGCCTGTTCTGCAAGCAGTCCGTCTGGGGAGGCCAGCTGATGGCCAACCCGCCCGCGCCGGGGACCGCGGCGATCAAGCTGCTCAACCCGTTCACCGTCTCGTCCTGCTACGACAACTCGCCGACCGTCACCGGCGTGCTCGGTGTCACGGTCGGTAATCTGCCGGAGACCCTGACGGTCAGCGACTCCTCGGGCTTCCCGATCCAGATCCTGCCGTCGCCCGCGCCCCTGCAGATCACCGTCACCCTGGCCACCACCGGACCCACCGTCGTCTGCGTCTTCCAGGCGGCGACCGGCGCCGTCCTGGGCAACGCCGGGCCGGGCCCGGCGCCCTGGCAGTTCAACAACCAGCCGTTCAAACTGCTCAGCGGGGCGCTGCCGGCCTGCGGCACCTCGCCGATCGCGTATCTGACCGCTCAGTACAGCCCCGTGATCGACACCACCGCGGGCAGCGCCACGATCTTCGTCAACTGATCCACCGACCGCCCGGGGCGCCGCCGCGAGCCGCGGGCGGCGCCCCGGGACCGGTCCGCGCTCCATGGCCCGGCTTCATGACCGGGCTTCGTGGCCCGGCTTCGTGGCCCGGCTTCATGGCCCGGCTTCGTGGCCCGGCTTCGTGGCCCTCCGCCACAGCCCGCCTCCGCCGCCCGGCTCCACACCGGCTCTACAGCCCGGTGAGTCCCGCCACGAGTTCGTCCGCCGCCGCGTACGGATCGAGCTCGCCCCCGGTGACGCGGGCCGCGAGGGCCGACAGCCGGACATCGCCGCGCAGGTCGGCGAGCCGGGCGCGCAGCGCCGTGATGGCGATGGTCTCGATCTCGTGCGCCGCGCGGATCCGGCGCCGCTCGGCCAGCACACCGCGCTCGTCCATCCAGGCCCGGTGCTTCTCCAGGGCCTCCAGGACCTCGTCGATGCCCTCGCCGCGGGCGGCGACGGTCTTGACGATCGGCGGACGCCACTCGCCGGGACCGCGCGACTCACCAAGGCCGAGCATGTGGTTGAGCTCGCGCGCGGTGGCGTCGGCGCCGTCGCGGTCCGCCTTGTTGACCACATAGACGTCGCCGATCTCCAGGATGCCCGCCTTGGCGGCCTGGATGCCGTCCCCCATGCCCGGGGCCAGCAGCACCACACAGGTGTCCGCCTGGGCGGCGATCTCCACCTCCGACTGGCCGACCCCGACCGTCTCGACCACGATCACCTCGCAGCCGGCCGCGTCCAGCACCCGGATGGCCTGCGGAGCCGCCCAGGCCAGACCGCCGAGGTGGCCCCGGGTGGCCATCGAGCGGATGTAGACGCCCGGGTCGGAGGCGTGCTCGGACATCCGGACCCGGTCGCCGAGCAGCGCCCCGCCGGAGAACGGCGAGGAGGGGTCGACCGCGAGCACGCCGACCCGCTTGCCCGCCTTGCGGTACGCGGTGACCATCGCCGAGGTGGAGGTGGACTTGCCGACGCCGGGCGAGCCGGTCAGGCCCACCACATACGCGCCGCCGGTGAGCGGGGCCAGCGCCGCCATCACCTCGCGCAGCTGCGGGGACGCGCCCTCCACGAGGGAGATCAGCCGGGCCACCGCCCGCGGCCTGCCCTCCCGCGCCTGCTCGACCAAGGTGGCGACGTCCGCCATGAGCACTCCGTTCAGCGTCGACACTTCGGACCGGACCGGGCTGCCGGCCGGCCTCAGGGCACCCGGATGATCAGGGCGTCGCCCTGACCGCCGCCGCCGCACAGCGCCGCGGCGCCGGTCCCGCCGCCCCGGCGCTTCAGCTCCAGTGCCAGGTGCAGCACGATACGTGCCCCGGACATGCCGATGGGGTGGCCCAGCGCGATCGCCCCGCCGTTCACATTCACCTTTTCAGGTGTCACCCCCAGGTCCTTCATCGACTGGACGGCGACGGCCGCGAACGCCTCGTTGATCTCGATCAGGTCCAGGTCGGCGACGGTCAGGCCGGCCTTGGCCAGCGCGTGGTTGATCGCGTTGGACGGCTGGGACTGGAGCGAGTTGTCCGGCCCGGCCACATTGCCGTGCGCGCCGATCTCGGCGAGCCACTCCAGGCCGAGCTCCAGCGCCTTGTCCTTGCTCATCACCACCACGGCGGCGGCGCCGTCGGAGATCTGCGAGGAGGTGCCGGCCGTGATGGTGCCCTCGGGGGAGAAGGCGGGCCGCAGCCCGGCCAGCGTCTCGGCGGTGGTCTCGGGGCGGATGCCCTCGTCCTGGCTGAAGACCACCGGCTCGCCCTTGCGCTGCGGGATCTCGACCGGGGTGATCTCGGCGTCGAACAGGCCGTTCTTCTGGGCGGCGGCGGCGCGCTGGTGGGAGCGGGCGCCGAACGCGTCCTGCGGGGCCCGCTCGATGCCGAGCCGGGTGTTGTGGTGCTCGGTGGACGCGCCCATCGCGATGTTCTCGAAGGCGTCGGTCAGTCCGTCGTACGCCATCGCGTCGAGCATCTCGATGGAGCCGTACTTGTAGCCCGCGCGGGACTTGGGCAGCAGGTGCGGCGCGTTGGTCATCGACTCCTGGCCGCCGGCCACCACGATGTCGAACTCACCGGCCCGGATGAGCTGGTCGGCCAGCGCGATGGCGTCCAGTCCGGACAGGCACACCTTGTTGACGGTGAGCGCGGGCACGCTCATCGGGATGCCGGCCTTGACCGCGGCCTGGCGGGCCGGGATCTGGCCGGTCCCGGCCTGGAGCACCTGGCCCATGATCACGTACTGCACCTGCTCGCCGCCGATCCCGGCCCGCTCCAGCGCCGCCCGGATCGCGAACCCGCCCAGTTCGGCGCCGGAGAAGTCGCGCAGGCTGCCCAGCAGCCGGCCCATCGGAGTTCTCGCGCCCGCGACGATCACGGATGTACGTGCCTGGCTGCTCATGGTGCGGCCCCTTCGGCTGAAGCGTTGGGTTAACGAGGGTTATCGTCAATGTACTGACCGGTAGCGCCGGGGTCATCCGGCGGAACGTGTGATGGCGCGCACGTTGCGTAACCACATATCCGTAGGCTCCACTGTGTGGATGCTGACTCGCATCGACCACATCGGCATCGCCTGCTCCGACCTGGACGCGACCGTCGAGTTCTACCGTGCCACGTACGGCTTCGAGCTGTTCCACACCGAGGTCAACGAGGAGCAGGGCGTCCGCGAGGCCATGCTCCGGATCAACGGCACCTCCGACGGCGGCGCCTCGTACATCCAGCTGCTGGAACCCACCCGCGAGGACTCCGCGGTCGGCAAGTGGCTGGCCAGGAACGGCGAGGGCGTGCACCACGTCGCCTTCGGCAGCGAGGACGTCGGCGCCGACTCCGAGAGCATCAGGGACAAGGGCGTACGGGTGCTGTACGAGGAACCGCGCCGCGGTTCGATGGACTCCCGGATCACCTTCCTGCACCCGAAGGACTGCCACGGGGTGCTGACCGAGATCGTGACCTCGGCTCCCGCCTCCGCGAAGACCTCCGCGACGACCTCGCAGGACTCCCCCGCGGCGGCCCCCGCCGCCTCCTCCGCGGCGGACGAGGGCACCCTGGACCACTGACCCAACCCCCGCGCTGCCCGGTAGAGTGACCGGCGGAAGTACCGAGAATCTCACCCGGTTGGCGGGTGAGGACGCCAGGAGACCGATGGGACCGCGGAGTGCGGGGCAACGACAGCTACCGGGCTGACGACCACCTCTCGCTGCTCGAAGCCGAGATGGAACGGCTTCGGACCGAGCGGGGCAAGGCCGTCGACCACGCCGACGATCTCGGATACCAGGTCGAGGTGCTGCGCGCCAAGCTGCACGAGGCGCGCCGCAATCTGGCCGCACGCCCTGCCTACGACAACATCGGCCTGCAGGCCGACCAGCTGCTCCGCAACGCCCAGATCCAGGCCGACCAGCTGCGCACCGACGCCGAGCGCGAGCTGCGCGAGGCCCGCGCCCAGACCCAGCGGCTGCTCCAGGAGCAGGCCGAGCACCAGGCCCGTTTCGAGGCCGAGTGGCACGCCGAGGCCATCGCCCGCCGCCGCCAGCTCGACGAGGAGCTGGCCGAGCGCCGGGCCACCGTCGAGACCCATGTCAATGAGAACGTCGCGTGGGCCGAGCAGTTGCGGGCCCGCAGCGAGTCGCAGGCCCGCCGGCTGCTGGACGAGACCCGCGCCGAGACCGAGGCGGCGCTGACCGCGGCCCGCACCGAGGCCACCCGGGTCGCCGAGCAGACCAGCCAGCGGCTGACCGCGGACGCCGAGGCGGCCCGCGCCGAGGCCGAGCAGCTGCTGCGCCGGGCGCGTACCGACGCCGAGCGGCTGCTGACTGCCGCCTCCGCGCAGGCCCAGGAGGCCACCACCGAGGCCGAGCAGCTGCGGACCTCGACCCGCGGCGAGTCCGACGAGGCCAGGGCCCGGGCGATCGAGCTGTCCCGGCTGGCCGAGGAGCGGCTGCGGGAGGCCGACGAGGCGCTGCGGACCGCCCGCGCCGAGGCCGACCGGCTGCGCGAGGAGGCCGCCACCGGCGCGGCCAAGCGGCTGGCCGCCGCCGAGTCGGAGAACGAGCAGCGCACCCGCACCGCCCGCGCCGAGATCGCCCGGATGGTCAACGAGGCCACCCGGGACGTCGAGGAGGCGAAGACCGAGGCCGAGCAGACCATCGCCGACGCCCGCGCCCAGGCCGAGCGGATCAAGGTCGAGGCCACCGAGGCGGCCCGCGCGGCGGCCTCCGAGGACGCGGCGGCGCAGCTGGCGCAGGCCGCCAGATCCGCCGAGGAGATCCTCACCAAGGCGTCGGAGGACGCCCGCTCCACCACCAAGTCGGCCGCCGAGGAGGCCGAGCGGATCCGCCGGGAGGCCGACGCGGAAGGCCAGCGGCTGCGCGCCGAGGCCGAGGCGTCCGCCCAGGAACTGCGCGGCGCCGCCCAGGACGACACCGAGGAGTACCGCGCCAGGACCGTCGAGCTCCAGGAGGAGGCCCGCCGGCTGCGCGGCGAGGCCGAGCAGCTGCGCGCCGACGCGGTCGCCGAGGGCGAGCGGATCCGCGGCGAGTCCCGCCGCGAGGCGGTCCAGCAGATCGAGGAGGCCGCCAGCAAGGCCGAGGAACTGCTGGCCAAGGCCAAGGCGGACGGCGAGGAGGTCCGGCAGAGCGCCGCGACCGAGGCCGACCGGATGCGTACCGAGTCCGTCGAGCGCGCCTCCTCGCTGAACGGCAAGGCCGAGGAGTCGCTGCGGGCCGCCCGCGCCGAGGCCGACGAACTGCGCGCCGAGGCCGAGCGCGGCGCCGCCGCCGTCCGGGAGGAAGCCGACCGGGCCGCCCGGGAGCAGCGCGCCGAGGCCGACACCCTGGTCGCCCGGATGCGGGAAGAGGCCGAGGCCGATCTGGCCCGGCTGCGCGACGAGGCCGAGGCCCGGGTCACCGCCGCCGAGCAGAGTCTGCGGGACGCCAACGCGGAGGCCGACCGGGTCCGCGGCGAGGCCGAGCAGGAGGCGGAGCGGCTGCGCGCCGAGACCGCCGAGCGGGTCCGCCTGCTCCAGGAGCAGGCCGAGGCCGAGGCCGTACGGCTGCGCGACGAGGCGGCGGCCGACGCGGCGCAGACCCGCGCCGAGGGCGAGAACATCGCCGTACGCCTCCAGGCGGAGGCCACCGTGGACGCCGAGCGGCTGCGGACCGAGGCGCAGGAGACCGCCGACCGGCTGCGCGCCGAGGCGGCGACCGCCGCCGAGCGGATCGGTCTTGAGGCCGCCGAGGCGCTGGCCGCCGCCCAGGAGGAGGCGGCCAGGCGCCGCCGCGAGGCCGAGGAACTGCTGGGCGCCGCCCGCGCCGACGCCGAGCAGGAGCGCGCGCAGGCCCGCCGGGAGAGCGAGGAACTGCTCGCCGCCGCCCGCCGCCGGGTCGAGGACGCCGCCGCCGAGGCGGACCGGCTGGCCGCCGAGGCCGCGCAGCGCGCCGCCGAACTGGTGGCCGCCGCCGAGAACACCGCCCAGCAGGTGCGGGACTCCGTCGCCCATCTGCACCTGGAGGCCGAGCAGGAGATCGCCGGGCTGCGGTCGGCCGCCGAGCACGCGGCGCAGCAACTGCGGGCGGACGCGCAGGGCGAGGCCGACCGGCTGCACGCCGACGCCAACTCCGAGCGGGAGCGCGCCGCCGAGGACGCCGCGCGGGTCCGCCGGGAGAGCAAGGAAGAGGCGGAGGCGGCCCGTTCGCTGGCCGACCGCCAAGTCACCGAGGCCATAGAGGAATCCGACCGGCTGCGCGCCGAGGCCCGCGAGGACGCCAACCGGATGCGTACCGACGCGGCCGGCCAGGCCGACCACTTGGTCACCAAGGCCCGCGAGGAGGCCGAACGCCTCGGCATCCTCGCCAAGGACGCCCTGGACACCGCGGAGCGCGAGGCCGAGCAGGCCCGCGACCAGTCGCAGCGCATCCTCGACGAGGCCAGGGAAGCGGCCAACAAGCGCCGCAGCGAGGCCGCCGAGCAGGCCGACGAGCTGATCGGCAAGGCGCAGGCGGAAGCGCGCAAGACCGCCGCCGAGGCCGAGGAGCGGTCCGACACCATGGTCGGCGCGGCCCGCGCCGAGGCCGAGCGGATCGTCAACGAGGCGACGGCCGACTCCAACAGCATGGTGGAGCGGGCGCGCACGGACGCGGATACGCTGTTGCGTGAGGCCCGCCAGGATCAGACCGCGATCCGGGAGCGCACCCAAGAGCTGCGCTCCCGCACCGAGTCCGAGGTCGACGCGTTGCACGAGCGGGCCCGCAAGGAGGCCGCGGAGGCGATGAAGACGGTCGGCGAGCGGGTGGACAAGCTGGTGGCCGCGGCCACCGAGCAGCTCGCCGAGGCGGAGGCGAAAGCCGCCGAGATCAAGTCCACGGCCACGGCGGAGGCGAGCAAGGTACGGATCGCCGCCGTCAAGAAGGTCGAGGGCCTCCTCAAGGAGGCCGAGCAGAAGAAGGCCGAAGCCGAGCGTGAGGCGGAACGGGTCAAGAGGGAGGCCCGCGCCGAGGCGGAACGCACGGTGGGCGACGGCAGAAGAGAATTGGAGATCCTTGTGCGCCGCAGAGAAGACATCAATGCGGAGATCTCCCGTGTCCAGGACGTGCTGGAGGCGTTGGAGTCGTTCGAGGCACCGAGCAGTACCCCGCCCAAAAGCGCCGTAGCCGCAGGTGCGGGCGCCGGCACCACCCGAACGAGCGGCAAGCGCACCGATGATGCTCCACTCGATTGAGCGGACCTTTTTCATACCTGATGCGCAATGGCTCGGTGACACGCCGCCTGGGCCCCTAGGATTCCCTCTATCACCTCACCGGTCTGAATCGACAGGAACCCCATGAGCGACACTTCCTCCCCCTTCGGCTTCGAGCTCGTGCGGCGCGGATACGACCGCGGACAGGTGGACGACCGCATCACCAAGCTCGTCGCCGACCGTGACAGCGCCCTCACCCGCATCACCGCGCTGGAGAAGCGCATCGAGGAGCTGCACCTCGAAACCCAGAACGCCCAGGCTCAGGTGAACGACTCGGAGCCGTCGTACGCCGGTCTCGGCGCCCGTGTGGAGAAGATCCTGCGGCTGGCCGAGGAAGAGGCGAAGGACCTGCGTGAGGAGGCCCGCCGCGCCGCCGAACAGCACCGTGAGCTGGCCGAGTCGGCCGCCTCGCAGGTGCGCAACGACGCGGAGGCCTTCGCCAACGACCGCAAGGCCAAGGCCGAGGACGAGGGCGCGCGGATCGTCGACAAGGCGAAGGGCGACGCCACTCAGCTGCGCGCCGACGCGCAGAAGGACGCGCAGGCCAAGCGCGAGGAAGCCGACGCCCTGTTCGAGGAGACCCGCGCCAAGGCCGCCCAGGCCGCCGCGGACTTCGAGACCAACCTGGCCAAGCGCCGCGAGCAGTCCGAGCGCGACCTGGCGTCGCGTCAGGCCAAGGCGGAGAAGCGCCTGGCGGAGATCGAGCACCGCGCCGAGCAGCTGCGCCTCGAGGCGGAGAAGCTGCGTACGGACGCCGAGCGCCGGGCCCGTCAGACGGTGGAGACCGCGCAGCGCCAGTCCGAGGACATCGTGGCCGACGCGAACGCCAAGGCCGACCGGATCCGCAGCGAGTCCGAGCGCGAGCTGGCGGCGCTGACCAACCGCCGCGACAGCATCAACGCCCAGCTGACCAACGTCCGCGAGATGCTGGCCACGCTGACCGGTGCCGCGGTGGCCGCGGCCACCTCCCCCGCCGACGACGAGCCGATCTCGCGCGGCGTCCCGGCCCAGCAGTCCCGCTGACGCGTACTGTTCTCCCGGAATTCCAGGAACCCCCGTCCCGGCTTTTCCCATCGGGATCGGGGGTTCCGCCGCGTCTTGCTAGCCTCCCCTCATGATTGAGTTGCAGGGGCTCACCAAGCGGTACGGGGACAGGACCGCAGTCGACCATCTGACCTTCACCGTGCGCCCCGGCGTGGTGACCGGCTTTCTGGGGCCCAATGGCGCGGGAAAGTCGACGACGATGCGGATGCTGCTCGGTCTGGACTCGCCGTCCAGCGGTGATGTGCGGATCGACGGCAAGCACTACGCGCAGCTCAGTGAACCGCTGAAGTACATCGGCGCGCTGCTGGACGCCAAGTCCGTGCACGGCGGCCGGACCGCGTACAACCACCTGCTGTGCCTGGCGCAGTCCAACCGCATCCCGCGCCACCGGGTGGACGAGGTGCTGGAGACGGTGGGGCTGACCGCGGTGGCCCGCAAGCGGTCCAAGGGCTTCTCGCTCGGCATGGGCCAGCGGCTCGGTATCGCGGGCGCGCTGCTCGGCGACCCCGAGATCCTGATGTTCGACGAACCGGTCAACGGCCTGGACCCCGAGGGCATCCACTGGATCCGCAATCTGATGAAGAGCCTGGCCGCGCAGGGCCGTACGGTCTTCGTCTCCAGCCATCTGATGAGCGAGATGGCGCTGACCGCCGAGCACCTGATCGTGATCGGCCGCGGCCGGCTGCTGGCCGACACCTCGATGGCCGACTTCATCGCCCAGAACTCCCGCTCCTACGTGCGGATTCGCACCCCGCAGGTGGAGCGGCTCAAGGACATCATGGATCAGGCCGGGCGTCCGGTGGTGGAGACCGGCGACGGCTCGTTCGAGATCACGGACGGCGATCCGGCCGAACTCGGCGAGCTGGCCGCCCAGCACCGGCTGGTGCTGCACGAACTGAGCCCGCAGCGGGCTTCGTTGGAGGAAGCGTTCATGCAGTTGACCGCGGAGTCGGTGGAATACCACGCGGGCGGCCCGATGGGTTCGGGGCCGTCCGGGGTGGGGGCGGTGCCGGACGGCCAGCCGGTCCCGGCGGCCGGCGCGGGGCGGTCGCGGCAGCCGCAGTGGGGCGACAGCTGGCGCAATCCCGGCAAGGGGTCGGGCGCCGGGTCGGAGCTGGGTCCTGACAACGGCTCGGGCTCCGAGTCCGGCTCCGGTTCCGAGTCCGGAAAGGGGCGTTGACATGGCCGCCACCTCGGCCGTCCTCCAGTCGGAGTGGACGAAGATCCGCTCGGTGCGTTCCACGGTGTGGACGCTCGCGCTGGCCTTCCTGGTCACCGTCGCCCTCGGCGCGGTGATCAGCCTGGTGTTCAACAACACCTTCGACAGCCTGTCCCCGACCGACCGGCTGACCTTCGACCCGACCAACACCAGCTTCTTCGGCATGACGCTGGGGCAGCTGGCACTGATCGTCTTCGGTGTGCTGGTGATCTCCAGCGAGTACAGCACCGGCATGATCCGCACCTCGCTGGCCGCCGTCCCGCAGCGCGGCGAGTTCTATCTGTCCAAGGTCACCGTGGCCGGGGTGCTGGCCTTCGTCGTCGGCGAGGCCACCGCCTTCATCACCTTCTTCCTCGGCCAGGCGCTGCTCGGCTCGCACAAGGCGCACATCGGTGATCCCGGGGTGCTGCGCGCGGTCTTCGGCGCCGGCCTCTACATGACGCTGCTGGTGCTGTTCTGCGTCGGAGCGGCGACCATGCTGCGCAGCCCGATGCTGGGCCTGGGCGTGCTGATGCCGTTCTTCTTCCTGGTCTCGCCCATCCTCACGGCGGTGCCGAAGGTGAAGACGGTGGCCCGCTACTTCCCCGACCAGGCCGGACGCAAGATCCTCGAAGTCGTCCCCTCCACCGGCGACCACACGCCGTACGGCCCCTGGGGCGGCATCCTCATCATGGCGGCGTGGGTGGCGGCGGCGCTGCTCGGCGGTTATCTGGTGCTGCGCAAGCGGGACGCCTGAGGTCAGTACCGCGGCGCGTTACGGGACCGCTGCACCTTGCTGGTGCGGCGGTCCTTCGCGTTCCAGCAGGCCCGGTGCCAGTGCCGCCGGTCGTCCACTCCCCCGTACTCGCGCCAGGCCACCACATGGCCGACGCCGGGCGGGATCTCCTGGTCGCAGCCGGGGCACCGGTAGTGCTTGCCGGAGGCGCCGCCGGCCACCGGCCGCACGATCCACTCGTCGCCCTGCCACTGCTCGGTGGCGCCGTAGCCCAGGCGGGACTCGCGCTCCGGGTCGTCCGGGTCGCGCCGGCCATCGGAGCGGCCGGCGCCCTGCGGGTGGTTTCGACGCGGCGACATGGGCGCACCTCGCGCTCTTCTGGGCAGTACGGACTTCCCGTCCAGCGTAAGGGTCGCCACCCGGCGGGCTGAACAGGACGCCCGGGCCAGCTGGGAGACCGGACGTCGGAAAATCATGAAAACGCCCCTCCGAAAGCGTGCCTTTGGCACGTGCCAAGCGTTAGACGGAGCAGGAGGGAGTGAGCGATGCGAGTTGGGACGTTTGTTCTCGCGGCGCAGTTTCCGGGCCAGGGCCCGGCCGAGGCGCTGCACCGGTCGATACGCACGGCGGAGGCGGCCGAGGCCGTCGGGCTCGACGCGGTGTGGCTGGCGGAGCACCATTTCGTGCCGTACGGGGTCTGTCCGTCGGCCATCACCCTCGCGGGTGTACTGCTGGGCCGCACCTCGCGGATCGGGGTGGGCACCGCGGTGAGCGTGCTGCCGACCGTGCACCCGGTGGCGCTCGGCGAGCAGGCCGCGATGCTGCATCTGGTCTCCGGCGGCCGGTTCACCCTGGGGGTGGGCCGCGGCGGCCCCTGGGTGGATCTGACGGTCTTCGGGGCCGGGATCGCCGCCTTCGACACCGGCTTCCCCGAGTCGCTGGACCTGCTGCTGAGCTGGCTGCGCGATCCGGCGGTGGGCGCGGACGGCGCCCGCTACACCTTCCCCCCGGTGCCGGTGGTGCCGCGCCCGGACGAACTCGACGGCGGCGGTCCGCCGGTGGTGGTCGCCTGCACCTCGCCGAGTACGGTCCGGCTGGCCGCCGAGCGCGGGCTGCCGATGCTGCTGGGCATGCACTGCGGTGACGAGGACAAGGCGAACATGGTGGCGCTGTGGCGGCGCAGCGCGCTGGCGGCCGGCCACTCCCCCGACGCGGTGGCCGCGGCCGACCATGTCTCGGCGGGCGTGGTCCAGATCGCCGACACCCGGGCGGACGCCACCGAGACCTTGCTGAAGGCGATGCCCGGCTGGCTGCAGCAGGGCCTGTCCGCGCACCGCACACACGACGGCCTGCCCCGTACGATGCGTGATCCGCACGGCTACACCGAGCTGCTCTGCTCGCTGCACCCGGTGGGCTCGCCGCGCTTGTGCGCCGACCGGCTGGCGGCGACCTCGGCGGCCACCGGCATCACCCGCTTCGCCCTGCTGGCCGAGGGCTCCGGCGACTTCCAGGCCACGCTGGAGAATGTGACCCGGCTGGGCGGTGACGTACTCCCGGAACTGGCCTGATCCGGTGCGGATCGGTGCGGATGTCCGGTTTCGGGAGCACGCCTGGTTGTGGGACCGCCGTTGATCGTTTACGGCCGGGCGCGCCCGGGTCAGCAGTCCCGCAACTCCGGTGACTGGTTGAGCAGTTGGGCGCGCACCGAGGTGAACTTCGCATAGCGCGCGTCCACCGCCGGGTCGAGCGGGAACACCGCCACGCGGTGGCAGTTCTGGAAGGCCAGCCGTACGCCGAAGTGCCGCTGCAGGGCTCCCCGGATGGCATCGCTCGCCAGTGCGCGCAGTAGCTGACCCCGCTCCTGCTCGCTCGGCGGCGGCACCTGGTTGTCGGCGAATTCCCCCCCGTCAACCTTGAGTTGTGCCACCAGCGAGCTGATCATCTCCCAGGCGTACGGGAGGGACGTCCGGACGCAGTCGACGAATTCCTGCTCGTCGACCTCGCCTCGCTCGGCCTGCTCGAGAAGGGCCGGTGAGACGTCGAGCGACATGGGTACTCCTCTCGTGACCCCTCCGAGGGAAGGGGTCTGGGCGTACCCCCAGGCCCGAAGGACCCTGGAGGAATGAGTTCCGGGAGCCGGTTCCGGCGACAGCCGCACCCGTGCCCCCCGGCCCTCCACCGTAGGCGCCCCCGCCTCACCCGCACCAGGCGGCAGTACCCACAACCAGCCAATTTTCGGCTGCGCCGCCGGGTTAGGCCGGACTCCTACGGGTCGGCCGCCGACCGGCCGAATCGCGCGGCGGGCACCGGGTCGAGTAGCGTTGCCGACCATGCGTCTCGTGATCGCCCGCTGTTCCGTCGACTACGCGGGTCGGCTGTCCGCCCATCTCCCCTCGGCCACCCGGCTGCTGCTGATCAAGGCGGACGGGAGCCTGTCGGTGCACGCCGACGACCGTGCCTACAAACCGCTCAACTGGATGTCCCCGCCCTGCTCGCTGAAGGAGACCGAGGACAACCTCTGGACGGTCACCAACAAGGCCGGCGAGCAGTTGATCATCACCATAGAGGAGATCCTGCACGACTCCTCGCATGAACTCGGCGTGGACCCGGGCCTGATCAAGGACGGTGTGGAGGCCCACCTCCAGGAACTGCTGGCCGACCGGATGGAGGTCCTCGGCGACGGCTGGACCCTGGTCCGCCGCGAATACCCCACCGCCATCGGCCCGGTGGACATCCTCTGCCGCGACTCCTCCGGCACGGTCCTCACCGTCGAGACGGACAGCGTCCCGCCCCGCCCCCGCCACTGGGCGGTCGAGATCAAACGGCGCGCCACCATCGACGGCGTCGAGCAGCTCACCCGCTACCTCGAATACCTCAACCGCGACACCACCCTCGCCCCGGTGGGCGGTGTCCTCGCCGCCCAGAGCATCGCCCCCCAGGCCCGCACCCTGGCCGAGGACCGCGGCATCCGCTGCCTCGTCCTGGACTACGACGAACTGCGCGGCATCGACAAGGCGGAGGACCGGCTGTTCTGAGCGGCGGCCCGGGCCGGAGGTCGGCTGTCGGTGTCGTGCGCGGGGCCGCCGGATGGCGGGACGTGGTCGCCGCGCCGCCGCGCCGCCGCAGGCGACAAACCCGGGGACACCGACGGTCGTCCCCGGGATACTGGTCGCCCATGGATGAGGTCGAAGTCGTCGTCGCCCACTCCGAGCGCGCGACCCTGCGCGTCGGCGATGTATTCCTGAAGGTGGACGCCGATCAGGCGCGGATCGACGTCGAGGTCGAGGCGATGGCCCTGGCGCCGGTCCCGACCCCGGAGATCCTGTGGCGCAAGCCGCCCGTGCTCGCGATCGCCGCGGTCCCGGGGACGGCACTCGGCCGCCTCGGCGAGCCGTCGACCGCCTCCCCGGCGGCGTGGGCCGCCGCGGGCGCCGCCATCCGGACACTGCACGAGGCGCCGCTGCCGCCCTGGCCGGCCCGGGGAAGGGGCCCCGACGAGCTGACGGCGGATCTCGACACCGAGTGCGAGCGGCTCGTCACCAGCGGCACCCTGCCCGCCGACCTGGTCACTCGCAACCGCCAGGTCGCCCAGGCCGCGCTCCGGCCGTGGACCCCGAGATTCACCCACGGCGACCTGCAGATCACCCATGTGTTCGTCGAGGGTGACCAGATCACCGGCATCATCGACTGGTCCGAGGGAGGACCGGGCGACGCCCTCTTCGACCTCGCCACCCTGACGCTCGGCCACGAGGAGCACCTCCCTGACGTCGTCGCCGGCTACGGCACCGACGTCGACCTCGACGTGATCCGCGCGTGGTGGTCGCTACGGAGCCTGCTGGTGATTCGCTGGCTGGCCGAGCACGGCTTCGACCCCTTCATGGCGGGCTGCGAGGTCGACGTACTCAGATCCCGGATGTGAGGCTGCGCGCTCTAGCCGGGCAGCTCGTCCTCGGCTTCGGCCCGGTCGTCGTCCTCGGCATCATCTTCGTCACGGCTCACCGTCTTGAGGAGCCATCCGACGACGAACGCGTTGAAGCACGCCAGCCCCACCGCCCAGCGGTTTCGGCTGCCGTGAATCGTGTCGGCGACGTTGTACAGGCTGACCGCTATGAACAGGACGAAGAAGAACACGGTGGCGAATTTCGCGGGGGTGGGACGCCCCGGGCGGAAGAAGGACTTCATGGACCGGCTCCGATGAGAAGAGGAAGGATCACGGCGCCCGCAGCGGTGGGGACACCGTGATCCGGCTGGCCGAGGTCGCCTACGTCCGTGGGCCGGGCTCGTCGAGCGAGCCGCCGTGGTCGAGATAGGTGTGCAGACGGATGGTGGTGCCGCCGGTGGGGCCGGTGCGGATCTGGACCAGGTCGCAGAGCTGGTGGACCAGCCAGAGTCCGCGGCCGCCGAGTTGGTCGACGGTCGGGCGGCGGCGGCCGGCCAGCGGGTCCTCCAGATAGCCGTCGTCGTGGAATTCGCAGATCAAGGTGGCGTCCTCGACCCAGGTGCGCAGGGTGCCACCGCCGCCGCCGTATTTGATGCTGTTGACGGCGCACTCGGTGACGGCGACCTGGAGCTCGCGCAGCCGGCTCCCCTCCAGGCCGTGGGCGCCCGCGCAGGCGGCGACCTTCTCACGGACCGTGGAGAGGCCGCCCCGGGTGAAGGCGAGCTCCTCGAAGGGGTCGCAGGGGACGCCGAAGGGCTCGTGCGGATACGCCTCGTCGCTGAAGGCGTCGCTCGGCGTGTGCTCGCCGCCCTGCAGGACCAGCGGGTGGCAGCGCCGGCCGGCCCGCAGGATCTCGGGGTCGACGGTCGTGGTGTCGTAGGGGCACAGCAGCCACCAGGCCGGTGAACCGGCGAAGGCCCGGTTGAGCAGCCACTCGTGGTAACGCAGCTCGGCGCTCTCGGCCGCCGTCCGCCCGGACCACGCCGCCTCGTTGATCCCGCGTACGGGGTGTCCGGCCTGTGCCTGGGCGGTGATCCAGTCCTGCCAGGCCGGGATCAGCCGTCCCGGGTTACGGCCCAGCGCGGTGGTGTCGAGGTAGACCACACCGGCCGGGGTGTCGGTGATCTCGGACCGCAGCAGCTGCTCCTTGTCGGCCGAGACGGCGACCAGCACGATCTCCTCGCCCGCCAGGGCGTCGTGGATGAAGGACAGCGCACCGCTGAGGAACTCGTCCGTACCGTGGTGCGGATACATCTCGTGCCGGAAACCCGGAGCGCCGCGGTCCAGGGCCGACGCGACGGCGGAGGTGGGCGTCATGGCACGAGCTCCACCGGGACGTCCAGCTTCGGGTATCCCAGCAGTTCCCAGCAGCGTCGGACGGTGTCGTTCACATCGACCAGATGGACGCGGTGCCCGGCGTGGGCGCCGGCGGCCTGCACCAGGGCCCGCATACCGGCCGCGTCCATGAATTCGAGGTCGGCGCAGTGCAGCCGGACGACGGGGCAGTCGGCGGCGATCATCGTGAGGGCGGAGCGGAACGCCTGCGCCCCGTCGGCATCCACTACGCCGCTCACGTGCCAGTGCTCCGTTCGTGCCTGAAATATCCGGAAACTCGGCTCCACTGTGCTCCGCATGCCCGCGTGGTGCGGATGCACACTCAGCGCCTGCGCCAGCGAGCCGTCAGCGAAGTGGACCCGGGGATAGGCGCAGACCACGATCGCCCCGGTGGCGGCCGTGAAGGCCTCCATGCCCAGCTCATACTCGCCGATGGTCCGCTCGGTGGCACCGGCGGGCCACATCCGGTCCATCAGGGCCAGCACCCGCAGGGTGCGGTAGCCCTGCGCACCGGCCTCCCGCGCCTCGCGGCGCACCGCGCCCATCAGTGAACCACGCGCCTGGACCGGGTGGAGCGCCGTCACACCGGGCCCGAGCCCGTGCGTCTCCGGCGGACCGAGGACCAGGACCTTGTCGCCGAACAGGGCTCCGTCGGCGACGAAGGCCCGCGTGTAGGCGACGCTGTCGCGGGCGTCGGCCGCCACCAGACACGCGTGGTCACCGACGTCCACGGTGTCCAGCGTGGCCATGTCCCTGGCTGTCCTCACACACCCCTCCACAACCGAAACCGCCCAGCGCAACCTACAACACCCGCAGCGGCAGGGCGGATCAGGTGGTCGGCGGGGTGCCGTCCGGGGTCAGGGTCGGGGAGACGATCGGGGCCGAGTCGGGCGCTTGCCCGGGTGTCGTCGTCGAGCTCGGGGGCGGTGTCGTGCTCCCCGTCGGGGAGGGCGAGGTCGACGTCGGAGTCGCGCTCGGCTTCGTCGACGTCGGCGCCGGCGAGTGGGTCGTCTTCGTCGGCGTCGGCGACGCCGGATGCGACGACGGCCCGCCCGGCGGCAAGGTGATCGGCACCCCCGGCGGGGACGTCGTGCCCTCCGACGGCGTCGTGGTCGGGGCGCTCGGCGTGGTCGTATCGCCGCCGGCCGGGCTGGACGGGGTGACCGTCGTGGACGCCGAAGTGGACGCGGAGGTGGTCGAGGCGGCCGGCGCCGCGTGGGTGGCGTCCACCGAGGACGGGGAGGTGTCCGAGGGGGCGTCCTGCTCGACGGTCTCGATCGGCTTGGTCTGGGTGGGGGCGCCGTCGCCACTGGAGGTCGCGCCGAGGGTGACGAACGTGCCGAGTACGGCGGCCAGCAGGACTCCGGTGCCGGCCGCGACCAGATTGCGGCGCGAGCCGATGACGGCCAGCCGGCGGACGGAGGGCGCGCCCGGGCCGAGGGCCGGCGGCACCTTGCTCAGCACGACGGTCGCGGTGTCGGGCTGCGGGAACGCCGACTCCAGTGCGCCGGGCGGGAGTTCAGGGGTGTAGGTGCCGACACGGTCGTTGACGAGCGCCAGTGTCCGCCGGCCGACGACGGTCCCCTGGCGGTCGGCCAGCGCGCCCCGGAGCGCGATGGAGGCCTCCAGTTCGGCGCGGGCCCGGTCCATACCGCCCGTGCACAGCGCGAGCACGCCCAACTCGTGGTGGAAGTAGGCCTCTTCGGCGACCTCGCCGGACAGCCGCGCGGCTTCCTGCCCGATCCGCAGGGCCCGCTCCCAGGCACCCCAGTGCAGGGCGGCGGCGAAGACAGGTGAGACCGTACGGGCCAGCAGCACGGCGGCGCTGGCGTGGCCGCCGTCACGGCAGGCGGTCATCGCCGCCAGGATCGCCTCCGACTCGGCGGTGGCGCGCTCGGGGGTGACCGAGGGGTGACCTGTCCACCAGGCATAGTGCAGGGCGGCGGTGTGCGCCTGGACGTCGTTGAGTTCGCCGTCGGCCGCGAGCGCGGGGCCGAGCTGCTGGACGACGCCGGCCGCGAGCCGGAAGTGGGAGGCGACGGGGACGGCCAGGCCGACCGAGATCAGTTCGCCGAGGGCCGCGTCGCCGTGGGTGTCGCCGACCAGCGCCGGCAGGTGCGAGGGGTGCGGGCACTCGCCGTCCAGCGCCACCGCGAAGGCCAGCGCCTCGCGGGCGGCCTCACTGAGCCGGGAGGCCAGCAGGTCGGCGGGGGCGGCGCTCTCCGCGAGCGAGGGCAGCGGTACGTCGTCGACCGGCAGCCGCAGGGGCAACGGAGGCGGCGGGGGTATCTCGGGGGCTGCGGCGCCGGACTCGGGTCCGTCGAAGCCGGTGAGGTCGGGCAGCGGCGGCTCGGCCGGCGACAGCAGCGCCGAGCCGTTCAGCCAGACCGAGTCGTCCAGGTCCGGGTCGGGGGGCGTGCGCATCGCGTCCCGCTGACGCAGCAGCGCGCCGGCCTGCACGAAGCGCAGCGGCAGGCCCTCGGACTCGAACCACAGGTCGGCGGCCCACGCCGTCTCGTCCTCCTCCAGCCGCCGCCCGGTGACGAGTTGGAGCAGATCGACGCAGGCGACCCGGGTCAGTCCGGACAGCAGTACCTCCTCGACCATCGAGTCGGCGGCGGGCGCCGGGACATCCGGGGTGGCGGACATCAGGAACGCGCACTCGGGCGCCGCGTCCAGCAGCTCCTCCAGTGCGGCGCCGCCTATCTCCAGGTCGTCCAGCACGACGACGGCGCCGACCTCCCGCAGCAGGCCGGGCAGTTCGGCGCGGCCGGGGCGGTAGCCCTCGCCGGCGTAGACGATGGTGTAGAGATCGTGCAGCAGGTCGGCGGCGGTGCGGTGGTAGCCGGAGAGCCGGATCACGCCGTCGGGCGCGAGGTCGGCGCAGGCGTTGGCGACGGATTCCAGCAGCGCGGTACGGCCGGCGCCGGACGGCCCGGTGACCCGGGTGGAGCGGCCCCGGGCCAGCAGCCGGATGAGGCGCTCGCGCTCCTCCTCCCTTTCCAGCAGCGGCACTTCGGGCGCGGGCGGGCCGGGCGGCGGGGTGGGCCGGCCGGCGTTGATGCGCGCGGCGCGGTCCTCCGGGGTGCGGCGAACCGGGGTGCGCCGCTCGTCGGGCGGGCAGGGTACGACCTCGGTGCCGTCGACCGGGTTCACGGTGAGCAGGTACTCGGGGGTGACGACCTTCGGGACCCGGCTGGTGGCGCCGCCGGAGGTGCCCAGTTCCGGGGCGAGCGGGTCACGGGTGGGCCGGGTCACCTTCGGCAGCGGCATGGTGCCGTCGAACAGCGAGGTGCCCTGCTGCAACGGCATCGGCTCGCCGAAGGACCGTACGACGAGCTCGTTGCCGGGGCCGGGGTCGGCCGGCGGCAGCGCGGGCCGGGACTCCGCGGGTTCGGAGCCAGACCCGGAGCCGGACCCCGATCCGGCCGGGCGCTTGGCCCCGGCCGCGAACGCGTCGAAGCTCCCGACCGCCTCGAACCGCCCGACGCGCTCGCGCCGTTCGGAGCTGTCCCGCCGCTCCAGCTCCCCGGACCGCCCGGGCGCGCCCGGAGCCGTATCGCCGCTCTCGAAGCCGCCGGCGGCGCTGCCCGGGCCGGCGCTCCCGCCCACGACCCCGCCTGCGACCCCGCCGCCGAAGACATCCAGCTCGTCGCCGAGCGCGGGCTCCTCCCCGAAGGCGTGCTCACTGTCGATGGGCCGGGCCGCCCCGAAGGCGTCGAAGGCGGACAGGCCCTCGGACCCGTCGAAGCCCTCCGTGCCGCCCGGGGCCGGTCGCGCGGCGGCCCCCGGCGTACGGCCGGCCGCACCCGCACCGCTTCCGTTCGACAGGCCATTGCTTCCCGGCAGTTCCACCGGACGCTCCTCGGGTCGGCCGCCCTGCTGCTCGCCGGTCTGCTGGTCCATGTCCTACGCCCCCCGGGTGCGTGACGTGCGAGGGCACCCTCGTACCGGGACGACTCCGCGCCCGCCGTACGCTCGCGGCGGCGCCGAGCCCCGGCCCGAATCCCCTGCTACGGCGTACGGGGTGCACGCCTCCTGGCCATTGATGCGCAAACTCTAAAGGCTCGCCACCCTATCCATGAAGGCCCGGGGCCCCCATGCCCGCATTACGTGCCGAACGTCACCTTTCGACCGCGATCAGCCCTCGATCGCCAGGATGCGGTGCAGCCGGGTGGCCACCAACAACCGCTGCATCCGCGGCGGGACCCCGCGCAGCACCAGCCGTCGGTTGGCCCGGCCGGCCCTGCGATGGGCGCCCATGATGACGCCGAGCCCGGTGGCGTCCCACGAGTCGAGTTCGGTGAGGTCGAGCACCAGATCGCCGCGACCGGAGTCGACCGCGATGTGCAGGGCGGTACGGGCGTCCGCCGCGCTGACCACGTCGAGGCGCCCCCCGACGATCAGCTCGGCGTGGTCGCCCCTGATGTGCATAGTCACTCCCCGAGACGCTGGCATGGCCTACCGGCCGGTCCGTATGTGGTCGCACACCTGACGGTCCGTCGCAAAGAGACGTTGCCGCCGATGAGCGAACCGATACCGAATTCACTCCAAAGAGTGATTTCCTTTGGTCCGTTCCCCGGACGGGTCCGCGGCGGACTCAGTACGCGTAGAAGCCGTGCCCGCTCTTGCGGCCGAGGTCGCCCGCGTCCACCATCCGCCGCATGATCTCCGGCGGCGCGAACTTCTCGTCCTGGGACTCGGTGTAGATGTTGCCGGTGGCGTGCAGCAGGATGTCCACCCCGGTCAGGTCGGCGGTGGCCAGCGGGCCCATGGCGTGGCCGAAGCCGAGCTTGCAGGCGGTGTCGATGTCCTCCGCCGAGGCGACCCCGGACTCGTAGAGCTTGACCGCCTCCACCACCAGCGCCGAGATCAGCCGGGTGGTGACGAAGCCGGCCACATCGCGGTTGACGACGATGCAGGTCTTGCCGACGGCCTCGGCGAACTCCCGGGCCCGCTCCAGGGTCTGATCACTGGTCTTGTAGCCGCGCACCAGCTCGCACAGCCCCATCAGCGGCACCGGCGAGAAGAAGTGGGTGCCGACCACCCGCTCGGGGTGCTCGGTGGCCGCGGCGATCTTGGTGATCGGGATGGCGGAGGTGTTGGAGGCGAGCACGGTGTCGGGGCCGACGACGCGGTCCAGCGCGCGGAAGATCTCCTGCTTGACCTCGATCCGCTCGAAGACCGCCTCCACCACGAGATCCGCGCCGGCCGCCGCGTCCAGGTCGGTGGTGGTGGTGATCCGGGCCAGCGCGGCCTCCGCCTCCTGCTCGGTCAGCCGGCCCTTGGCGGTGAACTTCGCGTAGGAGGCGCGGATTCCGTCCTTGCCGCGGGCGAGGGCCTCGTCGGTGACGTCCCGCAGGACCACCTCGTAGCCGGCCTGGGCGGACACCTGCGCGATACCGGAACCCATCAGTCCGGCTCCGATGACGGCGAGCTTCTTCACCACGGCTCACGCACCTCTCCGTTGGGGTATCAGCCGGACCATAACGTCCGCTCAGCGCCGGGCGCGACCGGTTGTCGGCCGTGTCACCGTGTGTCGTTGGTCGCACAGTTGGGGTCCGGCCGGAAATCGATCGGGCCCCGCCGGAAACCGACACGGCAACGGACCCGGGCGCGGACGCGCACCCGGTCACCCACCCGGACCCGGCCCGGCGGTCGGCCGGCGCGCGACCGCCGACAGCAGGCCCTACGCTCGGGGACATGGTCAACCTCACCCGTATCTACACCCGTACCGGCGACGACGGTACGACCTCACTCGGCGACATGAGCCGCACCGCGAAGACCGATCCGCGGATCGCCGCCTACGCGGACGCCAACGAGGCGAACGCCGCGCTGGGGGTGGCGCTCGCCCTGGGCGCGCTGCCGCCGGAGGTCGCCGCGGTCGTGGTGCGCGTGCAGAACGACCTCTTCGACGTGGGCGCGGACCTGGCCACCCCGGTGGTCGCCGACCCGGAGCACCCGCCGCTGCGGGTCGAGCAGTCCTACGTGGACCGGCTGGAAGCCGACTGCGACCGCTTCCTGGCCGGCCTGGAGAAGCTGCGCAGCTTCATCCTGCCCGGCGGCACGCCCGGCGCCGCGCTGCTGCACCAGGCCAGCACCGTCGTGCGCCGCGCGGAGCGGTCCACCTGGGCGGCGCTGGCCGAGCACGGGCAGACGATGAACCCGCTGACGGCGACCTACCTCAACCGCCTGTCCGACCTGCTCTTCATCCTGGCGCGGACGGCGAACACCGAGACCGGCGACATCTTGTGGGTGCCGGGCGAGAACCGCTGAACCGGCCGCCGCCGGGCGGATGTGGTCCAGACCTCTTGACCGATGGTCCAGACCTTTCTACGCTCACTGCACACGCCGGGTGAGCGGAACATGACGCCCGGAGAGCACCTCCCCCCACACGGCCGGGGGTCGACTCCGCCGCCCGTCGGCTCCCGGTCCCCGCGGTCCGGCCGGTCCCCCCGGCCGATCCGCCGCAGCCCGCCGGTGAGCGCTCAGGCCACGTTGACCCGCTGGCCGGGCGGCGCCGCCTCCAGCCAGGCCAGGAAACCGGTCAGCGCGTCGTCGCTCATCGCCAGTTCCAGCCGGGTGCCGCGGTGCGCGCAGGACAGCACCACCGCGTCGGAGAGCAGCGCGAGCTCCTCGGAGCCCTGCGGGGCGCGGCGGCCCAGCACCTCGATCGCCGGACGGTCCAGCACCCGGCGCGGGCGGGGAGCGTAGGAGAAGACCCGGAACCACTCGACCCGGTCGTTGTCATAGCGGGCGACGCCGTAGACCCAGCCCTTGCCGGCCTGCTCGGCGTCCCCCGGCGGGGCCGCGCGCAGGCTGCAGTCGAAGGTGCCGCCGGGGCGCTGGATGAGGCGCCGGCGGAGTCCGAAGACGAAGAGTCCCAGCAGCGCCGCCGCGATGATCGCGAAGCCCACCTGGAAAGCGAGGATCACGTCCGTCGACCTCCTCGCCTTGGAATGGTTGCCGCCCTTGCTGTGCCGGAGCCGCGGACCGCCCGGTGGGGCAGTCCGCGGCGCCGTGTTCCCGCTGTTACGTCCGGTGTCGCGTGGTCACCGGTCGTGGTTGGTGAAAACTGGTGGTACGTGGTGCGCGGTACGGGGTCGTACCTGGTGGTACGTGGGGTGCGGTGGTCGTTTCAGCGGTCGCCCGCCGCCGCGGCCAGCCGGACCTCGGCGCGGCGTTCGGCCCCCGCGTCGGCGTCGGACCTGGACCGCTCCAGCGCCCGCTCGGCCCGGGCCACATCGATCTCGTCGGCCAGCTCGGCGATCTCGGCGAGAATCGAGAGCTTGTTGTCGGAGAACGAGATGAACCCGCCGTGCACGGCCGCCACCACGGTGCCGCCCTCGTCGGTGGTGCGGATGGTCACCGGTCCGGTTTCGAGCACCCCGAGCAACGGCTCGTGGCCCGGCAGGATGCCGATGTCACCCGACGTGGTGCGGGCGATGACCAGGGTGGCCTCGCCGGACCAGATGCTGCGGTCCGCGGCCACCAGCTCGACGTGAAGATCGGCCAAGACGGCTCCTCGGGTCGGCATCCACCGCCTGCGGCGGATGCGTAAGACAAAGAATAGGGGGTGCGAGAGGGGGGCGGTCACCTGGGTTGTGCCAGGCCGCCCCCCTGCCGCGTGTGCCGTACGCCGGCAGGCCCGGTGTCAGTTGACGCCGAGCTTGGCCGCGTTGGCCTTCAGGTCCTCCAGGCCACCGCACATGAAGAACGCCTGCTCGGGGAAGTGATCGTAGTCACCGTCGGCGATGGCGTTGAACGCCGCCACCGACTCGTCCAGGGTCACGTCCGAGCCGTCGACACCGGTGAACTGCTTGGCCGCGTGGGTGTTCTGCGACAGGAAGCGCTCGATCCGGCGGGCGCGGAAGACGGTGAGCTTGTCCTCCTCGCCCAGTTCGTCGATGCCGAGGATGGAGATGATGTCCTGGAGATCCTTGTACTTCTGCAGGATTCCCTTGACGCGCATCGCGGTGTCGTAGTGGTCCTGCGCGATGTAGCGCGGGTCCAGGATGCGGGAGGTGGAGTCGAGCGGGTCCACCGCGGGGTAGATGCCCTTCTCCGAGATCGGCCGGGACAGCACCGTCGTCGCGTCGAGGTGCGCGAAGGTGGTGGCCGGGGCCGGGTCGGTCAGGTCGTCCGCGGGGACGTAGATCGCCTGCATCGAGGTGATGGAGTGGCCGCGGGTGGAGGTGATCCGCTCCTGCAGCTGGCCCATCTCGTCCGCCAGGTTCGGCTGGTAGCCCACCGCGGACGGCATCCGGCCGAGCAGCGTGGAGACCTCGGAGCCGGCCTGGGTGAAGCGGAAGATGTTGTCGATGAAGAACAGCACGTCCTGGTTCTGCACATCGCGGAAGTACTCCGCCATGGTCAGACCGGCCAGCGCGACCCGCAGCCGGGTGCCCGGCGGCTCGTCCATCTGGCCGAAGACCAGCGCGGTCTGCGGCAGCACACCGGACTCGGTCATCTCCGCGATCAGGTCGTTGCCCTCACGGGTGCGCTCGCCGACGCCGGCGAACACCGAGACGCCCTCGTGCAGCTTGGCCACCCGCATGATCATTTCCTGGATGAGCACGGTCTTGCCGACGCCCGCGCCGCCGAACAGGCCGATCTTGCCGCCCTTGACGTACGGGGTGAGCAGGTCGACGACCTTCAGACCGGTCTCGAACATCTCGGTCTTCGGTTCGAGCTGGTCGAAGGCCGGGGCCTTGCGGTGGATCGGCCAGCGCTCGGTAACCTCGGACTCGGCCTCCGGGTCGTTCAGGATCTGGCCCAGGGTGTTGAACACCCGGCCCTTGGTGACGTCGCCGACCGGCACCGTGATGCCGTTGCCGGTGTCGGTCACCGGGGCCTGGCGGACCAGGCCGTCGGTGGGCTGCATCGAGATGGCGCGGACCAGGCCGTCGCCCAGGTGCTGGGCCACTTCGAGGGTCAGCGTCTTGGCGCCCGACTCGGAGGTGTCGGCCACATCGACGTGCAGCGCGTTGTAGATCTCCGGCATGGAGTCGACGGGGAACTCCACGTCGACGACCGGGCCGATGACCCGAGCGACGCGGCCAGTGGCGACGCCACTCGCAGCGGCCGATTCAACAGTGGTGGTCATAGTGGTCAGTCACTCCCCGCGCTCGCGTCGGCCAGGGCGCTGGCGCCACCGACGATCTCGCTGATTTCCTGGGTGATGTCGGCCTGTCGGGCCGCGTTGGCTAGCCGCGTCAGCGACTTGATGAGGTCTTCCGCGTTGTCGGTCGCCGACTTCATCGCCCGGCGGCGGGCCGCGTGCTCGGAAGCGGCGGCCTGCAGCAGCGCGTTGTAGACCCGGCTCTCGACGTACCGCGGCAGCAGCGCGTCCAGGACGCCCTCGGCGGACGGCTCGAACTCGTACAGCGGCAGGATTTTGCCCGGCTGCTGCTCCGTCCGCTCCGGCGCCGCCACCTCGTCCAGCGACAGCGGCAGCAGCCGCCGGGTGACCGGGTTCTGCGTCATCATCGAGATGAACTCGGTGAAGACGATGTGCAGTTCGTCCACGCCGCCGTCGGCGGTCTCCCGCTGCACCGACTCGATGAGCGGCGCCGAGACGTCCTTGGCGTCGCCGTACCGCGGGCTGTCGCTGAAGCCGGTCCAGGACTGCGCGACCGCACGGTCACGGAAGCCGTAGTAGGCCAGGGCCTTGCGGCCGACCAGGTAGTGGTCGACCTCCTTGCCCTCCGCGCGCAGCCGCTCGGTGAGCCGCTCGGCCGCCTTGATCGCGTTGGACGAGTAGCCGCCGGCCAGGCCGCGGTCGCTGGTGATCAGCAGGACCGCGGCACGGGTCGGGTTCTCGGCCTCGGTGGTCAGCGGGTGCTTGGTGTTGGAGCCGGTGGCCACCGCGGTCACCGCGCGGGTCAGCTCGTCGGCGTACGGCGAGGAGGCGGTCACCTGGCGCTGGGCCTTGATGATGCGCGACGCGGAGATCATCTCCATCGCCTTGGTGATCTTCTTGGTGGCGGTGATGCCCCTGATCCGGCGCTTGTAGACGCGAAGCTGTGCGCCCATGATCAGCCCTCGACCAGCAGCGCGCCGGAGGACGTCTCGAACTGCCTCTTGAACGCGGCCACGGCGTCGGTGAGCACCTCGACGGTCTCGTCCGGCAGCTTGCCGGTCTCGACGATCGCGGTGAGCAGCGACTTGTGCTCGCGGTGCAGGTAGTCCAGCAGTTCCCGCTCGAAGCGGCGTACGTCCTCGACCGGTACGTCGTCCAGCTTGCCGGTGGTGCCGGCCCAGATGGAGACGACCTGGTCCTCGATCGGGTAGGGCGCGTACTGGCCCTGCTTGAGCAGCTCGACCATGCGCTGGCCGCGCTCCAGCTGCGCCTTGGAGGCCGCGTCCAGGTCGGAACCGAAGGCGGCGAACGCCTCCAGCTCGCGGAACTGGGCCAGGTCCACCCGCAGCCGTCCGGAGACGCTCTTCATGGCCTTGATCTGCGCCGAGCCGCCGACCCGGGAGACCGAGATACCGACGTTCAGCGCGGGGCGCTGTCCGGCGTTGAACAGGTCCGACTCCAGGAAGCACTGGCCGTCGGTGATGGAGATGACGTTGGTCGGGATGAACGCCGACACGTCGTTGGCCTTGGTCTCCACGATCGGCAGACCGGTCATGGAGCCGGCGCCCAGCTCGTCGGAGAGCTTCGCGCAGCGCTCCAGCAGCCGGGAGTGCAGGTAGAAGACGTCGCCGGGGTAGGCCTCGCGGCCCGGCGGGCGGCGCAGCAGCAGGGAGACCGCGCGGTAGGCGTCGGCCTGCTTGCTCAGGTCGTCGAAGACGATCAGGACGTGCTTGCCCTGGTACATCCAGTGCTGGCCGATGGCCGAACCGGTGTACGGCGCCAGGTACTTGAAGCCGGCCGGGTCGGACGCCGGGGCGGCGACGATGGTGGTGTACTCCAGCGCGCCGGCCTCCTCCAGCGCGGCGCGCACGCCGGCGATGGTGGAGCCCTTCTGGCCGATGGCGACGTAGATGCAGCGGACCTGCTTCTTCGGGTCGCCGGAGCGCCAGTTGTCGCGCTGGTTGATGATCGTGTCGATGGCCAGCGCCGACTTGCCGGTCTGCCGGTCGCCGATGATCAGCTGGCGCTGACCGCGGCCGATCGGGGTCATCGAGTCGACGGCCTTGAGGCCGGTCTGCATCGGCTCGTGCACCGACTTGCGCTGCATGACCGAGGGGGCCTGCAGCTCAAGGGCGCGGCGGCCGTCGGTCTCGATCTCGCCGAGGCCGTCGATGGGGGCGCCCAGCGGGTCCACGACCCGGCCGAGGTAGCCCTCGCCGACCGCGACCGAGAGCACCTCGCCGGTGCGGTGCACCGGCTGGCCCTCCTCGATCCCACTGAACTCGCCGAGGATGATGGCGCCGATCTCGCGCTCTTCGAGGTTGAGGGCGAGACCGAGGGTGCCGTCCTCGAACCTCAGCAGTTCGTTCGCCATCGCCGAGGGCAGTCCCTCGACCTTCGCGATGCCGTCTCCGGCAACGCTGACCGTGCCGACCTCCTCGCGCGAGGCGGCGTCCGGCTGGTACGACTGGACAAACGTCTCCAGCGCGTCCCGGATCTCCTCCGGCCGGATCGTGAGCTCCGCCATCTGGGTTCCCTGCTCTCCTTGTTGGGCCCGAAGTTTCTGGGGGTTCCGGGGGATCTCCCCCAGAGCAAACCGCCGGCCCAACTCGGGCCGCGTTGATGCTTGTTGAGTTGGTGTTGAGACGGTGACCGTCAGCCGGCCATCCGCCGGGCCGCCTCATCGAGGCGGTCGGAGATGGCGCCGTTGATGACCTCGTCGCCGATGCGGATCCGCAGCCCGCCCAGGACCGTCGGGTCCACGTCCAGGTTCAGGTGCACCTGCCGGCCGTAGATCCTGGCCAGCGAGTCGGCCAACCGCTGCCGCTGCCGATCACTCAGCGGAGTCGCCGAGGTCACTTCCGCGACCATCCGGTTGCGGCGGGCCGCCGCCAGCTTGGACAGGGATTCGATCCCGCTTTCCAGGCTACGTCCTCGCGGCGCGGTGACCAGCCTGGTCACCAGCCGTTCGGTGACCGGATCGGCGCGGCCGCCCAGCAGGGAGTGCAGCAGTCCGGCCTTGGCCTCGCCGCCGGACACCTGGTTGGCCAGTGCCGAGCGCAGCTCGCTGCTGCCGGACAGGATCCGGCCGAACCGGAACAGCTCGTCCTCCACGTCGTCCAGCGCGCCCGCGCGCTGGGCGGCGATCAGGTCGGCGATGTCGGCGAGCTCCTCGACCGCGTCCACCAGGTCGCGGGACCGCGACCAGCGGGAGCGGACCAGGCCGGACAGCAGGTCGAGGCTGTCCTCGCCGATCTGGGCGCCGAGCAGCCGCCGGGCCAGCTCGGCCTTGGCCTCGCCGGACTTCGCCGGGTCGCTCAGCGCCCGGCGCAGCGTCCCCTCGCGGTTGAGCAGCGCGGTGACGGAGGCCAGCTCCGAGGCGAGCCGCGCGACGTCGACCGACGTGTTGTCGGTCAGCGCGTCGAGCTGCTCCCGGGCGGCGTGCAGGGCCTCGCGGCTCGCTCCGTTCACCGGGTCGCCTCGGCGGTGGGCGCCGCCCCGTCGAGTCCGTCGAGGAAGCGGTCGATGGTGCGGCTCTGCCGGGCGGAGTCCTCCAGGGCCTCGCCGACCAGCTTGCCGGCCAGCTCGGCGGCCAGCTTGCCGACGTCCTGCCGCAGCGCGGCGGCCGCGGCCTTGCGGTCGGCCTCGATCTGCGCGTGGCCGGCCGTGACGATCTCCTCGCGCTGACGCTGGCCCTCGGCCCGCATCTCCGCGATGAGCGCCGCGCCCTGCTCCTGCGCCTCCTGGCGCAGCCGCGCGGCCTCGTGCCGGGCCTCGGCGAGCTGGGCGCGGTACTGGTCGAGAGCCTGCTGCGCCTCGGTCTGGGCGGCCTCGGCCTTCTCCATGCCGCCTTCGATGGCCTCCCGGCGCTCGTCCAGAACCTTGTTGATGTTCGGGAGGAGCTTCTTGGCAAGGAAGATGAAGACGATGGCGAAGGCGATCAGGCCGATGATGAGCTCGGGAATCGGCGGGATCAGCGGGTTCTCCGCGTTACTGGCCGCCAGCGGTACCAGGGCGATCACATCAGTGCCTTCCGTCTGTGGGTTCCGTCGTCAGCCGAGATCAGGAGGGGTAGACGAACGGCATGACCAGACCGATCAGGGCGAGCGCCTCGCAGAAGGCGAAGCCGAGGATCTGGTTGGCGCGGATCAGGCCGGCCGCCTCGGGCTGGCGGGCCAGCGCCTGGGTGCCGTTGCCGAAGATGATGCCGATGCCGACGCCGGGGCCGACGGCGGCCAGACCGTAGCCGATCGAGCCGAGGTTGCCCTTGATCGATACGGCGGCGAGCGTCGCGTGCGCGAGTGCGGACATGCCGGGGACTTCCTTCTCTTTCACGGACCGGTGGGGGTTGGCCACCGGAACATCTGTCAGGGTCGTAAGGGGGGCGGGGTGCTCAGTGGTTCTCGGCGAGAGCGCCCTGCACGTAGTTGCAGGCCAGCAGCACGAACACATAGGCCTGAACGGCCTCGATGAACAGCTCGAAGGCGATGAGCACGACGGTCATGACGAACGACACGCTCGCGTAGATGATCCCGATGCCGTTGAGCAGGTACCAGCTGGCGATGGTGAACAGCAGCAGCAGGGTGTGGCCGGCGAACATGTTGGCGAACAGTCGGACCGCGTGGGTGAACGGCCGGACCAGCAGGTTGGAGAAGAGCTCGATCGGCACCGAGAGGACCAGTACCTTGCCGAGGTTCTTGTCGTAGCCGGAGATGTTCTTCAGGGCGCCGACAAAACCGTGCTTCTTGAAGGTCAGGAAGAGCCAGGTGACGTAGACGATGATCGCCAGTGCCGCCGGGAACGAGATGATCGACGTCACCGGGAACTGGGCGAGCGGGATGATCGCCCAGATGTTCATGATCCAGACCGTGAAGAACAGCGACACCATCAGCGGTACGTACTTCTCGCCGGCCTTCTTGCCCATCGTCTCGTAGACGATCCCGCGGCGGACGAAGTCGTAACCCGCCTCACCGATCATCTGCAGTTTGCCGGGGACCACCTTGGGCCTGCCGAAGGCGGCCCAGAAGAAGGCCACCACCACCACCGTGCTGAGCAGCGCCAGCAGGATCGGCTTGTCGAAGTGGAAGCCGTCGACAGTGAAGATCGGACGGAAGTGGAACGAGTGCAGTCCCGGGGCCGGAAAACCGCATCCGTCGAAGATGTGGCAGTTCGTCTCGAAGGCGAGAACCTGGTCAGCACTCACCGAGAGCTCCTTCAGCGTGACGCATGGGTACGGCAACCTCGATGTGTCGGCGCGGCGCTGAGCCGCGGAACGGCACTGGACAGGTGGTACGGATGTGGGGGCGGCGGGTCGGCGCTGAATCCAGCGGCGAGAAGGACCGGGTCACCGCTCGCCGCACCTCAGCCGCAGTTGAGTCGGGACGATAGCAAATGAGCGAGCGGCTCTTTACAGGGGCCCTACCCCGGTGGCCGGGGCGGTCGTGCCCGGAGGTCACGACGCGGTCCCCGCCGACTCGGGCTCCACGTACAGGATCTTGGCCTTCATGTGCGCCCTGGCCTGCGCGGCGATCCAGACGAGCGCGGCGGCCAGCAGCGAGAAGGCGAAGGCCCTGGTGTTGAAGAGCGAGGTGTCCCGGAACGCGGCGAGCACGATCGCGAGCAGCAGGATCTGCACCGTGTACAGAGCCAGACCCATCATCTGGAACAGCGACGGGTAGGTCTTCGCGGTGCGTTGCAGCACCACCATCCCGATCGCCATGAAGGCGATCACGACCAACGTGCCGGCGGCGGCGCCGATCGCTCCCTTGCCGCCGGCCATCGCACCGCTGACAACGGTGGCGATGGCACCGGCCGCGGCAGTGGGGACGGTGCAGTTCAGGAGGGTTCGGACGTCGTTGGACTGCATGGGGGCAGCTCCTCCGGCGGGAGTTGGGGAAAGCGGATGTCGTCGGAGACGAGCGTATCCGGGGCTGGTCGAGGCTGAAGACGTGCCTCACGCCGGAAGACCGTCGCACTATGGTCTTTCGGCTGTTTCCCGGGTTTCGTGAACGGTATCACAAAGTATTTGATCCGGTCTTTACCATGGAGATGTGCTGCCCGTCACACGCACGAGCTACCGACACGCTGCCAATGACCCACTCATACGAGTGAGTTGACCGATTTGACCGAATTGTCCAATACCCACAGTGGAATTCATCCGGCGTTTCCGGTGAATTCAGCTGAATTCACCGGTGACTGTCCACCGGGCGCCGGCGGTCCGGCAGCTGGGAGCGGTCGCCGATCGCGGTCGAGCCGTTCAGCGCGGGCGGATCGGCGGACAGCATCTCCTGCTCGGCGGCGGCAGCGGCGGCCGCCAGCCGGCGACGGCGGCGCCGGTAGCGCGGCGGCACCAGCGACTCGGCCCAGTGCGGGGCCCGCGGCCGGACCCGCGGCAGCAGCAGCACGACCAGGCCCACCGCGCTCAGCGAGGCGATGACCAGCACGATCAGCAGGCTGGAGGAATTCACCGAGAACGCCACCGCGGCGAAGGCGATCAGCGCCGACCAGAAGTACATGATGAGCACGGCCCGGCTGTGCGAGTGCCCGATCTCCAGCAGCCGGTGGTGCAGGTGACCGCGGTCGGCGGCGAACGGCGACTGGCCCTTCCAGGTCCGGCGCACCACCGCGAGCACCAGGTCGGCGGCCGGGATGGCGATCATCGTCAGCGGCAGCAGCAGCGGCATGTAGACCGGCACCATGAAGTGCACGGTGCTCCGGGGCGACCCGGTGAAGTCGGTGATCACATCCGGGTCCACCTGGCCGGTGATCGAGATCGCGCCGGAGGCCAGCACCAGGCCGATCAGCATCGACCCCGAGTCGCCCATGAAGATCCGCGCCGGGTGGATGTTGTGCGGCAGGAAGCCGACGCACATCCCGATCAGGATCGCGCTGAACAGCGTCGCGGGCGCGGCCGCCTCGACGCCGTAGCCGTACCACATGCGGTAGGCGTACATGAAGAACGCGATGGACGCGATGCAGACCACACCGGCCGCCAGGCCGTCCAGGCCGTCCACGAAGTTGACCGCGTTGATGGTGATCACGACCAGCGCCACGGTGAGCAGCGTGGACTGGACGGGGGTGAGCGCGACCGGGCCGATGCCCGGAACCGGCAGCCACAGGATGGTCAGGCCCTGCCAGACCATCACACCGGCGGCGATCATCTGCACGCCCAGCTTGATCAGGGCGTCCACGCCCCACTTGTCGTCCAGCACGCCCAGCAGCCAGATCAGGCTGGCCCCGGACAGCAGCGCCCGCGGCTCGGTGGACTGGGTGAAGACATCCCCGATGTTGCTCAGATGCGCGGCCACCAGGAGTCCCGCGCACAGTCCGCCGAACATGGCGATGCCGCCGAGCCGCGGCGTCGGTTCGCGGTGGACGTCACGCGCGCGGATTTCCGGCATGGCACCGGCCGCGATGGCGAACTTCCGTACCGGGCCGGTCAGCAGATACGTGACGGCGGCGGAGACGCACAGGGTCAGCAGATACTCGCGCACGGGCAGCCTCCGAGGTGATCGGGGGCGCAGCCGAGATGCGCACGCGTCCGGGGGTTCCTCACAGCGTCACACCCTAGTGGTGACCGGGCCGGGACGGCGAACACCTGTAGAGACTCACAGGGAGCCCGGACGGTTGCGGTGACCTCCGACTGGGTATCGCGGGATTCCCCGCGCGGTCCCGGCACCTTCGAGAGGCGTCCCGGCGGCTTTCCAGCGGCCTCCCAGCGGCGTTCCGGCAGCTCCCCGGTGGTATGCGGCGCCGGGGCCCCGGCGGACGGCAGGAGCCGTCGCTAGACGGCCGCCGGGGCCGGGATGCCGGTCAGGGCGGTCACCACCGGGTCGAGCGCGGTGTGGATCTCCTCGCCGATGCTGCGGAAGTACGACACGGGAGCGCCGTAGGGATCGTGCACCTCGTCCGCGTCCGGGCTCGGCGCCAGCAGCCAGCCGCGCAGCGCGGCGGCGGCCCGCACCAGGGCGCGGGCCCGCTCGGTGACCCCGCCGTCGGGCAGCGTGGCCTGGTCTATCGCCCGGACCAGCCGGGTGAACTCCTTCAGCGTGAAGGTCCGCAGGCCCGCGGCGTGGCCCATCGAGATCACCTGGGCGCGGTGGTCGCGGGTGGCGGTCAGCACCAGGTCGGCGCCGATCACGTGGTCGTCCAGCAGCTCCCGGCCGGTGAAGCCGGCCGGATCGGCGCCGAACTCGGTCAGCACCGCGGCGGCGTGCGCCTCCATGGGCGCGCCCTCGTGCCCCCAGGTGCCGGCCGACTCCACCAGGATGCCCGCGGCGCCGTCACCGAGCCGCCGGGCCATGCCGTGCCGCATCAGCCGCTCGGCCATCGGCGAGCGGCAGACGTTCCCGGTGCAGACGTGGAGCACCCGGAAGACGTCGTCGCTCTGCCCGGCGGTGACGTACCCGGGGACGTAGGCCGGGACCTGCCCGGTGAGCTGTGCCGGCAGCTGCCCGTTGAGCTGCGCCGGGACCCCACCGGGGAGGGTGAGACCCCGTATGCCACGCCCGTCGGGCGTCAACTGCGGACCTGCAAGTCGGGGACGACCTTGCGCAGCTCCTCCGCGCTGATCGCCCCGGCTCGCAGCAGCACCGGAACCCTGCCGGTCACGTCCACGATGGAGGAGGGCACCGCGGCGGGCGTGGGCCCGCCGTCCAGGTAGACGGCCACCGAGTCGCCCAGCATCGCCTGCGCGGCGTCGCAGTCCTGCGGTGAGGGCTGGCCGGTCAGATTGGCGCTGGAGACCGCCATCGGCCCCGTTTCGATCAGCAGTTCGATTGCGACCGGGTGCAGCGGCATCCGGACCGCGACGGTGCCGCGGGTGTCGCCCAGGTCCCAGCGCAGCGACGGCTGGTGCTTGGTGACCAGGGTGAGCGCTCCCGGCCAGAAGGCGTCCACCAGCTCCCACGCCTGCTCGGAGAAGTCGGTGACGATGCCGTGCAGGGTGTTCGGGGACCCGACCAGCACCGGCGAGGGCATGTTGCGCCCGCGGCCCTTGGCCTCCAGCAGGTCGCCGACCGCCTCGGCGTCGAAGGCGTCCGCACCGATTCCGTAGACCGTGTCGGTGGGCAGCACGACCAGATCGCCGCGCTTGACCGCCGAGTCGGCCTCTCGCAGACCGGTGATCCGCTCAGTCGCGTCGGAGCAGTCGTATCGCCGTGCCATTAGCTGACCTCCAAAGACGTACCCAAAGACATACCCAAGGACGGGCCCCGGAAGGTATCAGGGGACCCGCTCACGGCCGAGCCTTACGCGCCGTGGTGAACCGGGGGCGGTTGTTGAGATCGGGGTGGTCGGCCGCGTCCGCCCAGCCCGCGTCCTCCTTGAAGATCCAGGGGACCTGGCCGCCCTGGGAGTCGGCGTGCTCGACGACGACGACGCCGCCGGGCCGCAGCAGCCGGTGCGCGGTGCGCTCGATGCCGCGGATGGTGTCCAGGCCGTCCTCGCCGGAGAACAGGGCGAGTTCGGGATCGTGGTCGCGGGCTTCCGGCGCCACGTACTCCCACTCGGTGAGCGGGATGTAGGGCGGGTTGGAGATCACCAGGTCGACTTGGCCGTTGAGGTCGGGGAAGGCGCTGAGCGCGTTGCCCTGCCGCAGGTCGACCTTGCTGCCCGAAACGTTCTTGCGGGCCCATTCCAGGGCCTGTTCGGACAGTTCCACGGCGTGCACCCGGGAGCGCGGCACCTCTTGGGCCAGCGCGAGCGCGATGGCGCCCGAACCGGTGCACAGATCGACGATCAGCGGTTCGGCGACGTCCATCGCCCGTACCGCGTCTATGGCCCAGCCGACCACCGACTCGGTCTCCGGCCGGGGCACGAACACCCCCGGGCCGACCTGGAGTTCCAGATAGCGGAAGAACGCGCGCCCGGTGATGTGCTGGAGCGGTTCGCGGGCCTCGCGGCGCGCGACCGCCTCCCAGTAGCGCGCGTCGAACTCCGCGTCGGCCACGCTGTGCAGCTCGCCGCGCTTGACGCCGTGGACATAGGCGGCCAGCTCCTCGGCGTCGAAGCGCGGCGAGGGCACGCCCGCGTCGGCGAGTCGCTGGGCGGCCTGCGCCACCTCGGCGAGCAGCAGGTTCACGGTCGCTTCCCCTCTCAGCTGCCGTCGCCGGCCGCGGCCAGCTTGGCGGCCGAGTCGGCGTCCACACAGGCCTGGATCATCGCGTCGAGGTCCCCGTCCAGTACCTGGTCCAGGTTGTACGCCTTGAAGCCGACACGGTGGTCAGAGATACGGTTCTCCGGGAAGTTGTAGGTGCGGATGCGCTCGGAACGGTCCACGGTACGGACCTGGCTGCGGCGGGCGTCGGACGCCTCCCGCTCGGCCTCCTCCTGCGCGGCGGCCAGCAGCCGGGAGCGCAGGATGCGCATCGCCGACTCCTTGTTCTGCAGCTGGCTCTTCTCGTTCTGGCAGGAGACCACCAGGCCCGAGGGCAGGTGGGTGATGCGGACCGCGGAGTCGGTGGTGTTGACCGACTGCCCGCCCGGTCCCGAGGAGCGGTAGACGTCGATCCGCAGGTCGTTGGGGCCGATCTCGACCTCGACGTCCTCGGCCTCCGGAGTCACCAGCACACCAGCCGCGGAGGTGTGGATACGCCCCTGCGACTCGGTGGCGGGCACCCGCTGCACCCGGTGCACGCCGCCCTCGTACTTCAGCCGGGCCCATACGCCCAGACCCGGCTCGTGGCTGGCCTTGGCCTTGACCGCGACCTGGACGTCCTTGTAGCCGCCGAGGTCGGAGGCGTTGGCGTCCAGGATCTCGGTCTTCCAGCCGACGCGCTCGGCGTACCGCAGATACATCCGCAGCAGGTCGCCGGCGAACAGCGCGGACTCCTCGCCGCCCTCGCCGGCCTTGACCTCCAGGATGACGTCCTTGTCGTCGCTGGGATCGCGCGGGACCAGCAGCAGCCGCAGCCGCTCGGTCAGCTCATCGCGCTGCTTCTCCAGCTCCTTGACCTCGGCGGCGAACTCCGGGTCGTCCACCGCGAGTTCGCGGGCGGTGCCGATGTCGTCACCGGTCTGCCGCCAGGAGCGGTAGGAGGTGACGATGGGGGTCAGCTCGGCATAGCGCTTGTTGAGCTTGCGTGCGTTGGCCTGGTCCGCGTGCACCGCGGGGTCGGCAAGCTGCTTTTCGAGGTCGGCGTGCTCGCCGATCAGTTCCTCGACCGCCTCGAACATCATGGGGTCCCTGCTGAGAAAGGTGGCGAAAGAAGTAGGGGTGCGGACGACAAAGCGCCGGTCCGGTCACCCTGGGGCGGGCGACCGGAGACCGGCGCTTTCGGGTCGCTACTTCTTGGCGGACCCGGCGGCCGCCTTGCCGAAGCGGGCCTCGAAGCGGGCCACGCGGCCACCGGTGTCGAGGATCTTCTGCTTGCCCGTGTAGAACGGGTGGCACGCGGAGCAGACCTCAGCGCGGATCTGGCCGCTGGTGTCGGTGCTCCGGGTGGTGAACGACGCGCCACAGGTACAGGTCACCTGGGTCTCGACGTACTCGGGGTGAATCTCGCGCTTCAAGGGATGCTCCTAGTTTCGGGAGGGCGCCGGGTCGCAACCGCGGATTGCGGATACGTGAACCGGGGCCAGCGGTCCAGTCTGCCAGGACCGACCGCATCTGCCCAAACCAGGGGGTGGCGCCATTCATTCCCGCCGGTCGTTCCCGCAGGTCGCCCCGCCGGTCGGTACGAGCTGGCCGGCGCCCGCCGGTCGTTCCCGCCGTCCGGTCCCCCGGCGTCAGTGCCCGCCCGACGGGCTGGGCTTCGGGGCGGGCCCCGGGCCGATCACCCCGCCGCCGCCCGGGTGGGCCGCCACCGAGCCCGCGGTGGCGTCGGCGGGGATCGGCCGGTCCGCCCGCAGGGCGGCCCACACCT
Organism: Streptomyces polygonati; assembly: GCF_042650325.1. Lineage (NCBI taxonomy): Bacteria > Bacillati > Actinomycetota > Actinomycetes > Kitasatosporales > Streptomycetaceae > Streptomyces > Streptomyces polygonati. Next base: position 403,216 of record NZ_JBHSBB010000005.1, read on the forward strand.
TCGCGGCCTGTCCGCTGATCGGCTCCACCCGGTTGGGGTCGCTGACCGCGTACCGCACCGGCAGCGTCACCGTGTAGACCCGCCCTGAGCCCAGATGCTGCACGCTCTGGGCCAGTCCCATCAGCCGGCCCACCGAACCCAGCCCGGTGTCGGTGGTGACCGCCCTGGTGGCGGTGTCGGCGACCGAGAACAGCTTGGTCGGGCTGTTCAGCACGCCGAGCCCGTCGGCCCGGTTCATCAGCGCCTTCATGAAGGCCTGCTGCAGCTCGATACGGCCCAGGTCGCTGCCGTCGGCGACGCCGTGCCGGGTGCGGACCAGGCCGAGCGCCTGCTCGCCGTTCAGGGTGTGGGTGCCGGCCGCGAGCCTCAGATGGCTCTTGGGGTCGTCGATCGCGCGGGTGGTGGTCAGCGGGACCCCGCCCAGCGCGTCGACCACGTGCTTGAAGCCGGTGAAGTCGACCTCCACGTAGTGGTCCATCCGCAGTCCGGTGAGCTTCTCCACCGTCTTGACCGCGCAGGCGGGGCCGCCGGCCTGGTAGGCGCTGTTGAACATCACCGTCCGCTCGGCCGGCACCACCTTGCCGCCGGGCTTGTCGCAGGCCGGACGGGCCACCAGCGTGTCGCGCGGGATGCTCACCACGCTGGCGGCCTTACGGCCCCGCTCCAGGTGCACGATCATCGCGGTGTCGGACCGGGCGCCGCTGGCCCGGCCGTATTCGGCGTTGGCGCCCGAGCGCGAGTCCGAGCCGAGCACCAGGATGTCCAGCGCGCCGCTGGGCAGCGGCTTGGGCCGGTCGCGGCCGAGCGCGCGGTCGATGTCGACGCTGTGGATGTTGTCGTTCAGCCGGTAGTACAGATACCCCGCTCCGCCGCCTCCGACCAGCACCAGGCCCGCCGCGGTGAAGGCCACGACGCGCAGGACCCCATGGCGGCGTCTGCGCCCCGCTGACGCCCCCAGTGGGCTTGACCCGCTCCGCGGTGGCTGATCGTCCCGCATCGGCGGCACCTCGGCTTCCCTGGTCTGAATCGGTCAGACATTCCATCGTGCGCCCGGATGCCCCGCTCCGGCATCCGGAGAAGACAAGGGCGAGAGGGCCCGCCGGAAAGCCGAAGCGCCCGCGCGGCCCCTGGTGGGGGCCACGCGGGCGCCTTTTCGGTGACTTCGCTGGGTGACCGGAGTCGCAGCGAATACTACTGTACGTAATGATGCGGCCGGAACTCAGCCGATCAGGTTGTACATGTTCCAGCCCGTACCGATCTTCACCGAGGACGCGAGCGCTCCCGATCCGGCCTGGCCGGTGCCCTTGAAGAGGTAGAACGAGCCGGACGGGACACGGGCCAGCAGGTCCGCGCGGCCGTCGCCGGAGAAGTCCCCGACGGTGACCAGCTTGTCGTAGCCGTTCCAGCCGGTGAAGATCAGCACCGGCGCCAGGAACGGCGCCGAGGCCTTGCCGGTGCCCTGCAGCAGGTACAGACCGCCGGTCTTGGTGTCACGGGCGAGTACGTCCGCGATGCCGTCGCCGCTGAAGTCACCGTGGCCGATGACCAGGTTGTACTGGCTCCAGTTCAGACCGGTCAGGACGGCGGTGTTGAACAGCCCGTTGCCCTTGCCGGAGTAGATCCACAGCCGGCCGGCCGAGTCCTCGCTGAGCAGGTCGGGGATGCCGTCACCGGTGACATCACCGGGGACCAGCATCGCCTTGACGGCCTTCCAGTTGGTGCCGATCAGGGTGTACGAGTACGACGCCCGGTCGGCGGTGCGGTGACCCATGAACACATTGCCGCTGCCGGTCGCGCGCAGGATGTAGTCCTGGTATCCGTCGCGCTCCAGGTCGGCCTGGATCACCGTGTTGTAGTTCGCGAACGAGGCGGGGGCGGTCACCCGGCTCTTCACGCCGGTACCCGTCGACGCGTACACGTACGACGCGCCGGCCGGGGTCTGGGCGATCACGTCGGCCTTGCGGTCCCGCGTGATGTCCGTGTTGTTGATCTGCGCCTGCACCACGCCGCTGAACGCCGAGAACCTGCTGAACACATCGTAGGTTCCGGGCACGTTGCAGTCCTGGACGTCGGAGCTGACGCCCCACGAGACCACACCGATCAGCTTGCCGCCGACCACCAGCGGACCGCCGGAGTCGCCGGAGCAGGTGGTCTTGCCGGTGGCGTCGTCGCCGGTGCCGCCGATACCGCCGCACATCATGTGCGCCGGGATGAAAGCGTTCGGGTCACCGAGGTCGGTGTCCAGCTCGTCCGCGCACGCGGTGTCGCCGTTCACCGGCAGAGCCAGGCTCTGCAGGTTCTCGGCGAGGTTCTGGCTGTTCGGCACCGAGTCGGTGACGCCCCAGCCGTAGACCTTGGCCTGGGTACCCGCCTGGTAGAGCGCGGAGTCGTTCGGCGTGGCCAGCGGCAGGGTCGGCAGGTTGAAGGGGTGGTCCAGGGTCAGCAGCGCCACGTCGTTGTCGATCGTGCTGCTGTTGTACCCGGAGTTCACCCACTGCGAGCTGATACCCGCCACCGGGCTGTCCTCGGTGCCACCGAGGACGTCGCTGCCGGCCACGATCACGCCGTTGTCCGCCCAGTCGAGGCCGGACACGCAGTGCGCCGCGGTGAGCACCTTGTTCTGGGCGACGAGCGTGCCGCCGCAGAACTCGCCACTGCCGTCGCTGTTGAAGTAGAAGAGCTGAACCATCCACGGCGCGGCGCTGATGCCGGTCGTGGTGCCGCCGATGATGCGCGGCTTGGCGGTGTTTCCTGTCGCGGTGGTGCTTGCCGCCGCCTTCTCGGCGATCGGCAGCTGCGCCACCACGTGCTGCACCCGCTCCCGCAGCTGTGACTGCGTGACCGTGGTGCCCCCCTGGCCGTCCGTGACGGGGCCGGCCTGGGCCGGGGCCGTCAGGATCAGACTCGCGGCGCCGACGGCCAGCGCGGTGAGCGGGGCGGCGACAGCGAGACGTGCCCGCCGGCCACCCTTGAAGAAGTGAGTCACATGGCTCCTGTCGTGGAAGAAAAATGCCCGGCGGCCGTCAAACGAAGCGCGGCTGCACCGGACTTGCGCACAGGAGGTTCCCCCCAACCTGTGGCTGAGAGATCATATGACTAACAAAAGAACCCGCCCCCCGGCAGGCACCGAAGGGCGGGTAAAATTCAGGCAAACAGCCTGAGTTGAGCGTTTGGCCGGTCGGCGTGCCGACCGGCCGTCGTGCGGTCAGTCGTTGTTCTGACCCGGTGTCGTCTTGGCGATCTGCATCAGGAACTCGGCGTTGGACTTGGTCTGCTTCATCTTGTCCAGCAGCAGTTCGATCGCCTGCTGCGAGTCCAGCGCGTGCAGCACCCGGCGGAGCTTCCAGACGATCCCGAGCTCGTCGCGGTCCAGCAGGATCTCTTCCTTGCGGGTACCGGACGGGTCGACGTCCACCGCCGGGAAGATCCGCTTGTCGGCGAGCTTGCGGTCGAGCTTGAGCTCCATGTTGCCGGTGCCCTTGAACTCCTCGAAGATCACCTCGTCCATCCGCGAGCCGGTCTCGACCAGCGCGGTGGCCAGGATGGTCAGCGAGCCGCCGTCCTCGATGTTGCGCGCCGCGCCGAAGAAGCGCTTCGGCGGGTAGAGGGCGGTCGAGTCGACACCACCGGACAGGATGCGGCCCGAGGCCGGCGCCGCCAGGTTGTAGGCGCGGCCCAGCCGGGTGATGGAGTCCAGCAGCACCACCACGTCGTGTCCGAGCTCCACCAGCCGCTTGGCCCGCTCGATGGCCAGCTCGGCGACGGTGGTGTGGTCCTCGGCGGGGCGGTCGAAGGTCGAGGAGATGACCTCGCCCTTCACCGACCGCTGCATGTCGGTGACCTCTTCCGGACGCTCGTCCACCAGGACGACCATCAGGTGGCACTCGGGGTTGTTGGTGGTGATCGCGTTGGCGATGGCCTGCATGATCATGGTCTTACCGGTCTTCGGCGGGGCCACGATCAGACCGCGCTGGCCCTTGCCGATCGGCGACACCAGATCGATGATCCGGGTGGTCAGCACGCCCGGGTCGGTCTCCAGGCGGAGCCGGTCCTGCGGGTACAGCGGAGTGAGCTTGTTGAACTCCGGACGGCCGCGGCCGGAGTCGGCGGCCATCCCGTTGGCGGAGTCCAGCCGGACCAGCGCGTTGAACTTCTCGCGGCGCTCGCCGTCCTTGGGCTGCCGTACGGCGCCGGTGACGTGGTCGCCCTTGCGCAGGCCGTTCTTGCGGACCTGGGCCAGCGAGACGTACACGTCGTTCGGGCCCGGCAGGTAGCCGGAGGTCCGGATGAAGGCGTAGTTGTCGAGGATGTCGAGGATGCCGGCGACCGGGATCAGCACATCGTCGTCGGCGACCTGCGGCTCGCCGGGGCCGCCGAACTCCTCGCGGCGGTTGCCGCGGCCGCGGCGGTCGCGGTAGCGGCCCCGACGACGGCCGCGGCCGTCACCGAACTCGTCGTCGTCCTGCGGGCCGGCGCCCTGGCCGCCCTGCTGCTGGCTCTGGCCGCCCTGGGACTGGCCGCCCTGGCCGTTGCTCTGGCTCTGGCCGCCCTGGGCGCCCTGACCGCTCTGGCCGCCGCCCTGCTGCTGCCGGTCGCGGTCACCGCGGTTCTGGCGGCTGCCGCCGTCACCGCCGTCCTCGCCGCGGTTGCGCTGGCGGTCGCGCTGCCGCTCACGGCGGTCGCCGCGCTGGCCGCGCTGGCGGTCCTGGCGCTCGTCGACGGAGCCCTGCGGCTTGCCGTCGCCGCCCCGGCCGCCCTGGCCCTCGGCGGTGTCGACCGCGGCCTCGGCGGCGCGGTCGGCGCGCTCGGTCCTGGCCACGGTCGCCGCGGGCGCGGCCACGGTGGCGGGCTCGCCGGCGGGCTGGCCGGGAATCTCGATCTGCTGCGGCTCCGGCGGCGCGGTGACGGTCGCCGCGGCGGGCTCGGCGTCGGCCTGCTCGACGCGGGTCCGCGAAGTGGCCCGGCGCTTGGGCTTGTCGGCCACGGCGGTGTCGGCGACGGCGGCCGGCTGGGCGGTCGTACCGCCGCCTGCCTGCCGTTCCTTGATGGTCTCGATCAGCTGGCTCTTGCGCATCCGCGCGGTGCCCTTGATGCCAAGGCCCGAGGCGAGTTGCTGCAGTTCGGCCAGGACCATGCCGTCCAGACCGGTACCGGACCGGCGTCGCCGTGAGGCACTGGCCGTGGCAGCACCGGTAGCAGGCGCGGCGGCATCGGACGCGGCGACAGTGTTGTCTGCGCGCACGCCCATCAGATCGGTGGTGTCGCTCACGAAGGGTCCTTCCCTGGAGCGGACGTCGGCCTGTCTGGCTCGGCGACCGGTCGTGCTGTCCGGATCTGGGCGTTTCCGCTGCTCAGAGCCGGGGCGGTGGTCCGCCTGATTGGCGGCAGAAAAACATACGTGCTCGGTACGGAGAGAACTCGGGAGAACTCGTACCGAATCCGGAGCGTGCTCGACACTGCGCGGGCGGGGTGTCCGAATTCCCCGGTCAGGCTGCCTGTGCGGTGTGGGAGGCTCCCGGAAGAAGTGTCGTCCCATGGCGTTTTCCAGGACGGCGACACAGCGCATCGCGCCCATCGGGCGGCGAATGCTGGCTTGAGATTAACACTACCGGATCCAACAGATATTCCCCCTCTCTACGCCCGGCAATCGTGTTCACTGCCCCCCTGCGAGCGGCAGCACGCTGGCCCCGACGACGTCGAGTGCCAGGCGGTTGGCCGCCCAGCCCTCGCCCGCGAACCGGGAGACCTTGTCGGCGGCCTCCTCGTCGGTCAGCGCCAGTACCGTCGGCCCGGCCCCCGATACGACGGCGGGCACGCCTTCCGCGCGCAGCCGGCCCATCAGCGCCAGGCTCTCCGGCATGGCGGGCGCCCGGTAGTCCTGGTGCAGCCGGTCCTCGGTGGCGGGCAGCAGCAGCTCGGGGCGCCTGGTGAGCGCCTCCACCAGCAGCGCGGCCCGGCCGGCGTTCACCGCGGCGTCCACATGGGGGACGGTACGCGGCAGCAGTCCGCGGGCGACCTCGGTGAGCAGCGGTGTCGCGGGCACGAAGACCACCGGAACCAGCGACGGGGCCGGGTCCATCCGGACCGCGCGGGCCGCCCCGCCCTCGGTCCAGGCCAGGGTGAAACCGCCGAGCAGACACGCCGCGACATTGTCCGGATGGCCCTCGATCTCGGTGGCCAGCTCCAGCAGCGCGACGTCGTCGAGCACGGCGGGCCCGCCTATCGTCACCGCGCGGGCGGCGATGATCCCCGCGCAGATGGCGGCGGACGACGAGCCGAGGCCGCGGCCGTGCGGAATACGGTTGGCGCACACCACTTCCAGCCCGCGCGGCTGACCGCCGAGCAGATCGAACGCGGTCCGCAGCGACCGTACGACCAGGTGTTTCTCGTCCCGGGGCAGCGTTTCCGCCCCCTCGCCCGCGATGTCCACATGCAGACCGGCGTCGGAGACGCGGACCACCACGTCGTCGTACAGCCCCAGTGCCAGGCCGAAGGCGTCGAACCCGGGGCCCAGATTGGCGCTGGTCGCGGGGACGCGCACTCGTACTGCGGCGGCGCGGAACGCGGGACCGGCCATCGTTCGACGAATCTCCTTGTGCGGTTCGCCCTCCGGGCACGGCTCCATTGCCGGGCGGCGGGGCGGGAGGTGGCGATGCGCGGGGCATCCGCCGGGATTCGGGGCACGCTGCGGTGCCGCTGGGCCCAGCCTATCGAAGGAAGGTTCTTCCGCGACATAGGGCGCACGCACCGCGCGTGATGCGTGTCGCCCGGTGGGCGTGCGCCCCGGTCACCCTGCCCGGCCAGCGGCCGCCGCTGGCCGCGAACGCCGGGCCGGCTGATGTCTCAGCCGGCCCGGCGTTGGGGGACGCGCGGGTGAGTGGACCCGGGGCGTCAGGCGAGCCCGAGCTGGCTCGCGGCGGCGTCCGCGTCCACCGGTACCGTGACCGGCTGCGGGGCGCCCGCGACGGCCCAGTCGGGGTCCTTGAGGCCGTTGCCGGTGACCGTGCAGACGATGCGCTGCCCGGGGTCCACCTTGCCCTCGTCGGCGGCCTTGAGCAGACCGGCCACCGAGGCGGCGGAGGCGGGCTCCACGAAGACGCCCTCCTTCGCGGCCAGCAGGCGGTAGGCGGACAGGATCTGACGGTCCGTCACCGCTTCGATGAGCCCGCCGGACTCGTCGCGCGCGGCGACCGCGTACTGCCAGGAGGCCGGGTTGCCGATCCGGATCGCGGTGGCGATGGTCTGCGGGTGGCGTACCGGCGCGCCGTTCACGATCGGCGCCGAGCCCGACGCCTGGAAACCCCACATCCGCGGCTTGCGGGTGGCCGCGCCGTCCGCGGCGTACTCGCGGTAGCCCTTCCAGTACGCGGTGATGTTGCCCGCGTTGCCGACCGGCAGGATGTGCACGTCCGGCGCGTCCCCGAGCGCGTCCACGATCTCGAAGGCGGCTGTCTTCTGGCCTTCGATACGCGCCGGATTGACCGAGTTGACCAGCGCGACCGGGTACTTCTCGCTCAGCGCCCTGGCCAGCTCCAGGCAGTCGTCGAAGTTCCCGTCGACCTGGAGGATGCGGCTGCCGTGGACGAGCGCCTGCCCCATCTTGCCGAGCGCGATCTTGCCCTGCGGCACCAGCACGGCGCACACCATGCCGGCCCGCACCGCGTAGGCCGCGGCCGAGGCAGAGGTGTTGCCGGTGGAGGCGCAGATGACCGCCTGGGCGCCCTCCTGCTTGGCCTGTGAGATGGCCATGGTCATACCGCGGTCCTTGAAGGAGCCGGTCGGATTGGCCCCCTCGACCTTCAGATAGACGTCGCAGCCGGTCCGTTCGGACAGCAGCTGGGCCGGGACGAGCGGAGTGCCACCCTCCAGCAGCGTGACCACCGGGGCGTCCGCCGCGACCGGCAGCCGGTCCCGGTACTCCTCGATGATGCCGCGCCACTGGTGGGTGCCGGACATTCGGGGCTGATCGATGGTTGCGTTCATAGCGGGTCTACTCCCCTTCCACGCGCATGATGCTGGCGACGCCGCGTACGGTGTCGAGTTTCCGCAGGCTGGAGACCGTCGCCGAGAGCGCGGCGTCCAGCGCGCGGTGGGTGACGACGACGAGGGAGGCCTCGCCGTCCTTGCCCTGCTGCCGCACCGTGTCGATCGACACATCGTGCTCGGCGAACACCGTGGCGACCTGAGCCAGGACGCCTGGTTTGTCCGCCACATCGAGGCTGATGTGGTAGCGGGTGACCACATCTCCCATCGGGCTGACCGGCAGTCGCGTGTACGCGGACTCGCCGGCCCCGGTGGTCCCCGCCAGCTTGTTGCGGCAGGCCACCACCAGATCACCGAGAACGGCGGAGGCGGTGGGCGCGCCACCGGCCCCGGGACCGTAGAACATCAGCCGCCCGGCCGCCTCCGCCTCGACGAAGACGGCGTTGTACGCCTCCCGTACCGAGGCGAGCGGGTGGGTGAGCGGGATCATCGCGGGGTGCACCCTGGCGGTCACCGAGCGGCCGTCCGCCGCGCGCTCGCAGATGGCCAGCAGTTTGACCGTGCAGCCCATCTTCCGCGCGGACGCGATGTCGGCGGCGGTGACCTCGGTGAGGCCCTCGCGGTGCACGTCGTCGATGGTCACCCGGGTGTGGAAGGCGATCCCGGCCAGGATCGCGGCCTTCGCGGCGGCGTCGAAACCCTCCACGTCGGCGGTCGGGTCGGCCTCGGCGTAACCGAGGGCGGTGGCCTCGTCCAGCGCCTCGCTGTAGCCGGCGCCGGTCGAGTCCATCTTGTCGAGGATGAAGTTGGTGGTGCCGTTGACGATGCCCAGCACCCGGTTCACCTTGTCGCCCGCGAGCGACTCGCGCAGCGGCCGGATCAGCGGGATCGCCCCCGCCACGGCGGCCTCGTAATAGAGGTCCACGCCGTGCTCGACGGCCTTGGCGTGCAGACTGGCCCCGTCGGCGGCGAGCAGCGCCTTGTTCGCGGACACCACCGAGGCGCCGTGCTCGAAGGCGGTGGTGATCAGCGTACGGACCGGCTCGATGCCGCCGATCACCTCGATGACCACATCGAGGTCGCCGCGCTTGACCAGCGCGGTGGCGTCGGTGGTGAGCAGCTCGGTGGGCACGCCCGCGCGGACCCGGTTGGGGCGGCGCACCGCGATCCCGGCCAGCTCGACGGGGGCGCCGATCCGCTCGGCGAGGTCGTGGCTTTGCGTCGTCATGATGCGCGTGACCTCGGAGCCGACCACACCGCAGCCCAGCAGCGCCACTTTCAGCGGACGCGTACGCATCATCCGACCTCGTCTCTCGTACAGGTTTCCCGTGCGGGCCCCGTGCGTGCCTGGCGGCGCGGCGTGCGCAGCGGGTGGCGTGGGGCTGATTCAGCTCCTGGCGTCCGGCTGGTCCGGCTCGTGCGGCTCGGTGGGGCCTGTGCCGAACCAGTCTCACGCACCGGACGGGAGAAGCCACACACCGTCCGGATCGCGAGACCGGCCGGGCGGCGGTGTTTTTTGGCGTCCGCCCGTCGATCGCGCGCCTTTTCCGCTCAGCCGACGTCGAGCCGCAGCAGATCGTCCTCCGTCTCCCGGCGGACGATCACCCTGGCCTGTCCGTCGGCGACCGCGACGACCGGCGGCCGCAGCGCATGGTTGTAGTTGCTGGCCATCGCCCGGCAGTAGGCGCCGGTGGCCGGAACGGCGATCAGGTCGCCCGGCACCAGGTCGGCCGGCAGGAACGCGTCCTTGACCACGATGTCGCCGCTCTCGCAGTGCTTGCCGACCACCCGGCTGAGCATCGGCGCCGCGTCGCTGGTCCGGGAGACCAGCGCGACGCTGTACTCGGCGTCGTAGAGCGCGGTGCGGATGTTGTCCGACATGCCGCCGTCCACGCTCACATAGGTGCGCAGGGACTCCAGCGGCTTGATCGTGCCGACCTCGTAGAGCGTGAAGGCGGTCGGGCCGACGATCGCCCGTCCCGGCTCGACGGACAGCCGCGGCGCGGTGAGCCGGGCCGCCTCGCACTCGCGGGCGACGATCTCGGTCAGCGACTTGGCGATCTCCTGCGGCTCGCGCGGGTCGTCGTCGGGCATGTAGGCGATGCCCAGGCCGCCGCCGAGGTCGATCTCCGGCAGCTCGACGCCGTGCTCGTCCCGTACCGCGGCGAGCAGCGAGACCACTCGGCGGGCGGCCACCTCGAAGCCGGCCATGTCGAAGATCTGCGAGCCGATGTGGCTGTGGATGCCGACGAGTTCGAGGCTGTCGAGATTCAGCACCCGGCGGACCGCCTCGGCGGCCAGCCCGTCGGCGAGCGCGATGCCGAACTTCTGGTCCTCGTGCGCGGTGGCGATGAACTCGTGGGTGTGCGCTTCCACGCCGACGGTCACCCGGATCTGCACCCGCTGCCGCTTGCCCTGCTCGGCGGCCTCGGCCGCGACCCGCACGATCTCCTGGAAGGAGTCCAGCACGATACGGCCGACCCCGGCCGTCACCGCCCGCCTGATCTCCTGGGCGCTCTTGTTGTTGCCGTGCAGCGCGATGCGGTCGGCGGGCATGCCGGCGTCGAGGGCGACGGCCAGCTCGGCGCCGGAGCAGACGTCGAGGTTGAGCCCCTCCTCGTACAGCCACTTCACGACGGCCCGGGACAGGAACGCCTTGCCCGCGTAGAACACGTCGGCGTCCTCGCCGAAGGCGGCACGCCAGGCACGGCAGCGGGCCCGGAAGTCGGCTTCGTCGAGGAAGTAGGCGGGGGTGCCGAATTCCTCCGCCAGGGCGCGGACGTCGAGCCCGGCGACCTCGGCGGCGCCGTCGGCGTTACGGGTGACGGTCCGGGACCAGATGCGGGGGTCGAGGCGGTTGAGGTCGGCGGGCGGGGCGGCGTAGTGCCCTTCGGGCAGGACGTCGGCGTGGCGGGGGCCTGCGGGGTGCGCGGAGCGGCTCACGGGTGGGGGTGCTTTCCTTTTGGCGTTGGCGTTGGCGTTGGCGGGAGGTGGGGCTTGCGCGGGGCGGGGGCCGGGCGGGGGCGGGGTGCGGGCCGGGTTGTCATGACCGGCTCACATGTGGTCGGGGGCGCTGATGCCGAGCAGGTCCAGGCCGCCGGCGAGTACGACGCCGGTCGCGTCGGCCAGCCGAATCCGGGCGGCGTGGGCGGACGAGGGTTTCTCGTCCCCCTTCGGCAGCGGCGGGCACTCGTCGTGGAACCGGAAGAACGCGTCGGCCAGCCGCTCCAGATGCCGCGCCACCCGGTCGGGGGCCCGGCGCCGCGCCGCGGTCTCGATCACCCGCGGGAAGTCGGCGATCAGCCCGAGCAGCTCGGTCTCGGCAGGATGATGATACGGCGCCGGGTCCGCCTGCTGCGGGGCGTCGACCGGTACGCCCAGGTCATGGGCGTTCCGTACCAGCGCCTGGGTGCGGGCGTGGGCGTAGCGGACCCGGAACAGCGGGTTGCTCTCGCGCTGCTCCAGCAGGTCGGGGGTGAGGCGGGGGGTGTCCTCGCCGGGGGGGCGCAGCAGGGCCCAGCGGGTGGCGTCGGAGCCGAGGGGCGGGGCGGGGGCGCCGGGGGCGGGTGCGGGGGCGGTCGGCCCGCCGGGGGCGTCCGGCGGGCCGGGCTCGGGCGGCTCGGCGGCTTCGAGCGGCTCGGCGGCCTCGGGCGGCTCCTGGACGGTGACCGTCTCGGTGACCGTCTCGGTGGGGGCGCCGGGGGGCGTCCCGGGCGGGGCGGGGGCGCGGCCGGCGGCCACCCGGAGCAGCCGGTTGACGACTTCCGCGACGAGCTGCCCGCGCAGCGCACCCGGCTCCCCCGCCACCACCGGGAGGGCGCCCTCGGCGCCCGCTGCGTCGTCGGCCGAGCCGTCCCCGTAGCCGTAGCGCGCCCGCTGCTCCCGCACCTGCCGTACGACATCGCCGTACGCGCCCGCGCTGAGCGTGATGTTCAAGAAGCCGCGCCCGGCGATCTCCACCTGGGCGATGCCGGACTGCTTCTCCAGCCGCCGGGCCAGGATCTCGGCCACTTCGTACGGCGTCCGCCCGGCCGGCCCGGCCAGCTGCAGGGCCACGTTCGTCGCGTAATCCCCGCACCCGGGCCGCGGCGGCCGCCGCACGATCACCGTCTCGGGCACCACCACCCGCAATTCCTCCGCCTCCACGGCACGCCGCACCACACCGATCACGGCACGGGACAACTCAGCGGGAGTCACAGCAGGAAGCCTAGGCGAGCCCACCCCCCTCTTGCCGAGCGGGTTTTCACCCGGGTGGTCGGTGAGTCCCGGGCGGGGGGAGGCGGCGCCGCGCGCGGCGCGGGACGCGACCCGACAACGGGCGTCCGAACGGATCCAGACTGCCCAGCCCCGGCGGCCGAAGCTCAAACGCCACCGGCGGAAGCTCAGGCCCCACCGGGCGTAGCGGCGGCCTGCCCGCGGGGCTGCTCCGGAGGCGGCTGCTGGGGCGGCGGCGACCCGCGCCCGACCAACCTCCGCACCGTGTCCACGAGATGCCCCGGCTCGAAGGGCTTGCCCACATAGGCGTCCACCCCGCCCGGCCCGCCGGCACCCTCGGGCAACGACCCCGCGCTGACCATCACGATCCCGATCCCCCGCGTCCTCGGATCCGCCCGCAGCCGCGCCGCCGTCCGCACCCCGTCCAGCCTGGGCATCACCACATCCAGCGTGATCACATCGGGCTGCACCGTGTGCACGATCTCCAGGCACTCGGCACCATCAGCCGCGGTCACGACCTCGAAGCCCTCCAGCTCGAGGTTGACCCTGATCAGCTGCCGGATCACCTTGTTGTCATCAACAACAAGCACCCGGCCGGACGCGCCCGCCACACCAGAAAGCCTAGGCGTGCCCCTCGCGATGCGTCCGCGTTTTGCCCATTTCTTCCCCGCCCGGAGTGAAACCCCCTCTCCCACCTGCCCCAACCCACCCCACCGCACCCCCAACCCCCGCCCCCACCCCTCCCACCACCCCCAAAAACCCCGTACACGTCCACCCCGCGCAAGCTGGTAGTGTTCTTCCCGTCGCCCCGACCAGGGGTAACACCAGCCCCCGTAGCTCAGGGGATAGAGCAACGGCCTCCGGAGCCGTGTGCGCAGGTTCGAATCCTGCCGGGGGCACCCAGCACTGGGTGCCAAAAGACCCCGCCATCAGCCACAACGCTGAGCGCGGGGTCTTTGTACGTGTGCGGCCAGATGCGGCCGGCGGCAGCTGTTTGCCAGTGATCACGTAATGACGACGTAATGATCTTGGTGACCGACACAGCGGCTCTCCCGCCCCAAGGGCAGCCTGACCAGCCTCTTGGGCAACTCCGCTGCCAACGGCGATGGCCGACGCCTGCGGAACATTCGCATCATCGCACCAAGCGCCACGACGCCTCTCTACCCTGATCCCGTGGCTACGAGAGAAACCCAATTCAACGCGGAAATCGGCCTTTTCCCCTTCTTGAAGATCACCGCCACCGACGTGGGGGCCTTGTTCAAGAATCGTCGGCGCCAAGGGAGCAGCCAACCCGGACCGGTAATGATCGTATCCGTAAGCTCCGGACTTGCACTCGACACGGCCTTTCACAGCTCGGACGGTTCACATCCCCACCTGTGGCCGCCGCATGGTCAACCCCATCAGTTGTGGCGTCTCATCGCCTCCGGTCATGAGGGGGAGGTACGCATAGTCTCCCTCAGCAACGGGCTCTTCCTTGACGGTCGCGATGGGGGCGATGGGAGCCATACACAGATGCGGGGCGAAGAAAAAAACGCTGCCTGGCAGCGGTGGAGTCTGACAGCGGCCCCGGGAAACCGCTCGCACTACCTCGTCAACGCCGGAACGGGCAGGGTGCTCGACAGCCCGCACGAGGCAGAGCGCGGCACATGGCCGGTCATGTGGACCAAGCACGACGGCGAGAACCAGCGCTGGCTACTCACCATGCCCCTGGCCGCTCCACCCGACTATTCCGCCCCTCCCCACACCTTCTGAACGGGCCACACAGACGGCAACTGCCTGACAGCAATGACCACTGTCAGTGACACGACGGGAGTCCCAGATTTCTCCGGGACTCCCGTCAAAGACCCACTGGACACTTCTTACTTCTCGGCGAGTCCCTTCATGATCCTGTCGTTCATCTCCGTTTCCTGGCCGTCGATGCACTTGGCGTAAATCTTGAGCAGCACGTCCACCGAGTGGCCTGCGCGGGCGGCAACTTCCGGTGCGGGGACGCCGGAGTTGAGCCATTGGGAGACGCCCGCGTGCCGCAGGTCGTACGGCCGAGCGGCCATGACTGACGTGACCTGGCCGGGAAGGAGAGCCAGTTCGCGCGCCTGCTTCCACACTCGCGAGTACGACGAGGCGGCCACCACATTTCCGTACTCGCTCTGGAACAGCCGCCCGTCCTCGGCAGTACCGAACTCCTCGATGTGCTCCAGGAGCAGCCGGACGAGAGGCGGGGGGATCGGCACGATCCGAACCTCTCCTTCCGCCCGCTGCTTCAGGCCCCGCCGGTCATGGGCCTCACCGGAGTCCGTCCAGGTCTTCCCCGCAGAAGGCCGCGTCTCGGTCAGTTCGATACGGCCCCAACCGTGCTCCGGAAGCGTGCAGTCCGACCACCGCAGGCCCAGCGCTTCCCCGGGCCGCACGGCCGCGTAATACAGGCAGCCGAAGAACGCCCGCAGCCGCCGACCACTCGCCCGGTCGTAAGCACCCACGTACGTCAAGACGGTCAGCAACTCCCGCGCCTGCCGAGGATTGACCACCACCCGCCGGTCAACCTCCTGCACCGCCCGCTTCCCACGCTTTCGCCGCACCCGGCTGAGCGGATTGGACGGCAGCGCCTCCAGCTCCACCGCGTATTCGAGCGCGTTGAAGACCACCGCCCGGCGCCGCCGGTATGTCTGGGTTGCCGCCGGCTTGCCGTCCAGCTTTCGGCCCAGCGCGTCGATCAGCTCATGCACCCGGGCAATCTCCAGCAGCTCCGCAACGGGCAGAGACGCCTTCTCGATCCACACGAGCGCAGCCACGATCTCCGGCGGCCGTTCACGCTCACGGCGCGGCGGAGGCAAGAGGTACGAGCGCAGCACACGCCGCAGCACCTCGGGCGTAGGCCGGCCCCGCCCCGGCTTGACCAGCACCGGCACGACTCCGGCCAGAGCATCGGTCATGCTGTCGCGCTGCTTGGCCGACGCCTCCGCCCACCGGTGATCGAGGTACTTCACCGCGAGGTCAAGGAACGACAACGCTGCCTTGCCGCCACGAAGCGAGTCCGGTAGCCCCGACACCGTGTCGAACGGCTCCCCCTTCTCGACCGCCCGCAGCAGTTGTGCCCGGAAGCGATCTGCCAGGGCCTTTGTCTTGTAGACCTCGTGGAAAGGCGCCTTGTCCACCGACCAGCGGACGAGGTACGTCGGCTTCTTGGCCGACTGGTTGACGCTCAGCTTCCAGACGGAGACTTTGTACGACTTCACGCCGCCCCCTCTGCCCGCTCGTCCAACCAGGCGTTCAGCACGGCCCGCCGGACCCGCAACTCCCCATTGGGCAGCCGGATGCAGTCCGGTGCGAGCCCCAACTCCCGCCAGCGGTAGAAGGTTCGTCGGGAGATCCCGCCCAGCTCGTCCAAGACCTCCCGCACGGTCAGCAATCCAGTCGCGCGCTCACGCGCCATGCCGCTCACCGCCTTCGCGCACCGAAGCCGCGATGAGCGCCGCCGCCGGCGAATAGCCACGACCGGCGTAACGCCACTGCCCAGCCGCAACCACCGTCCGCCCGCCGAGCCCGAGCGCGGCCCGCTGCTCCTCCGCACGGTGCTCGGTACGGGCCTCACGGAGCGCGGTGAGCGTGGTGGAGTAGCGGCGCGACTTGGTCGAGAAATGCCCGCCGTAGCCGAGCATGTGAGCCCAGCGCCGCAGCCCGAGCGGTTCGAAGTCAGCCAGGCCGCCGAGCCACCAGCACGTCCCCATCATCCGCAGCACATGACGCCGTACCGGCAGCACCACCAGCTCTCGGGCATGCCGGATACGCCCATCGACCGCCCCCGCGACCTCCGCACCCTTCGTGGCGTACTTGGCGATGTACCCGGCCACCGCCGCCGACGTCAGATCCCCGGTACCGAATTCGGCGATCGGCCGCACATCCACCTGCGTACCGAACCGCAGCACCCGCCGCCCGACGACCGCCGCCCCCGGAGCGGCCAACCGGACCCGCCCGACCGACTCCCGTACGGCATCCCCAAGCAGTTCGGTCGTCGCCCACCCGGGCGGAGCCGACTGCGGACCCTCCGGCCCGTCGAGTCGGATCACCGCATGGAAATGGACCAGGCCCCGCCGCTGGTACTCCGCGACCTTCGCGTACGACAGCCGGACCGCGTCCGCCAACTCCGCACGCGACAGGCCCGCCAGCCGAGCCAGCTCCCGCCGCAGTTCAAGCGCGAACCGGTGCCAAAGCCGACCGGCGTGCGCCTGCCACAGCACCGCCCCCGCGTAGTCGTAGCAGCGCGGGCACAGCGGCTCGCCGAGCCGGGAGTCGTCCGCCGAATGGCGCTCCCGGCAGCCGACCGGCACCCCGTGCGGGCAGCGCTCCCCCGCCCGACGCGGCCGGCAGACCCGTACCCGACCCTCGCGCTCCCGCCGGGTGTGCACCGCCCCGAACCCCGGAGCGGTGAGCGTGGCGAAGACCCGAGGGTGCCCGCCGACCTCCGTCGGGGTGGACTTGCCGCCGACGAGCCCGGCGCGGATGAGCTGATAGGTATCGGCCCGGTAGACCCCGGCGCAGGTCGGGCAGACGCTCGCCCGGCGATTCCCGCAGGCGACCAGCAGCCTGCCGCCGTAGGCCGACGAGCCGTACGACCACAGCACCTCCCCGCTCCCGGTATCAACGAAGGCGGAGGCCCCGACGAGGTGTACGGGGTTGGTGCAGCCGTTCAGACGGACGATGTTGCGGCGCCAGGCGGAGAACTCCGGCTCGGCGGCCCTGGCGAGCAGCGCGGCCACATCCTTCGGCGTCGCGTTCATCGCCGACCACCGCCGAACGCCTGCCACATGACCGCCGTGATGGCTCCGGTCGGGGTCTTGGCGCTGAACCTCAGCGTGGGATCGGTCAGCCAGAGCGCGGCGGCGTGCACCGGGCACAGCCAGCGCTCGAAGCCGTCCAGGCCGACGAGGACAACCTGTTCCCGGCCGTCGCAGGTGGGACGTTCCGGTTCGCGTAACTCGCATTCAGGCAGGCGCGATTTGCGCGGTCGGTTGGGGGTGGACACAGTGTGAGTGCTCCTTTCACTGCTTACGTGGCGGATGGGGTGGGTTCCTGGCGGGGTCGGGTTTGGCGACTTCGCGCCCCGCCGGGAGCCTTTTGCGCGTACGAGCGCGCGGGCGGATCTGGGCATGGCTGTCCCCTTCGTCGTGCGGGGAGAGTTGGTCAGAAGCTCAGTTGGCCGAGGAAGGCACTCAGGCCGACGAGCGCGGTGCGGATGACGGGTGCTGCTCCGGTCGCGGCCAGCAGAAAGCCGAAGACTCCGCTGAGCAGGACGTCGGGCCAGCGCAGGTAGCGGATGCGCAGCAGGAACCAAATCAGGAGGCCGAGCAGCACGACGGCCGACATGGACACCAGCACGGCTGCTCCCTTCAGGCGATGTCGTCGCGGTCGAGTCGTTCGATGACGGCCGTTGCTGCCGCGCCGTACGTGGCCGGCTCGAAGGCGGCCGCCGGGTCGCGCAGTTCGGGAAGATCTGGGGTCAGGTGGGCGTACTGAGCCGCGGTCGCTTCGGCCTCAGCCTCCGAGACCAGGTGCGAGCGGGCACGTTCCCAGCCGTCGCCGGATGCGAGCACGGCGGTGCCGGCCTGGTCGGGACGGATCGCCTGAGCGGCCTTGAGGGCATCCGGGTTGAGATCCCCGAGAGCCATCTCCGCTGTGCCGGGGTCGGCGACCCGATGGCAGACCCGGCCGCCGAGTTGGGCCCGTAGCGCGGTGACCCCGGGCCCGAGGTCCGAGCCAACTCGCTGGCCAGCCACGACGAGAAACACCCCAAGCGCCGCCCCGAGTTGAGCCAGCCGGATGAGCGCCGTGCCAGCCGCGTGAGCCTCGTCCTTCTCGCTGCGGTTGGCAATGAGGAACAGCTCCGCCAGCTCATCCACGATCACGACGACCGGCACGGGCCGTTGATCATCCGGCAGACCCCAGACGTTGCGGACCCGGGCGGTGCGACAGATCGCCATACGGTCCGTTGTGAGATCCACCAGCGCCGACAACAGCCAGGCCGCCTGTGCGCGGTTGGTGGCAAGCGCCGAGAGCCGGGGCCCGTAAAGGGAGAGTTCCATACCGCCCTTGCAGTCGATCCCGACCAGGGCGACCGGCTGAGGTGCGAGACTGGCGACCAGCGCGTTGATCAGGGTCGACTTGCCGGATCGGGTCGCACCGACGATGAGCCAGTGCGGTATCTGCCGCAGGTCCATTACCCATTGGGCGCCGGTCTCCAGTACGCCCACCGCGACGCTGAGCAGGTGTCCGCTCCCCCGCTGCGACGGTATGCGCGGCGCGGCCAGCGGGTCCGCCGACGAGGCGACGACCCGTACGTATCCGGGATTCCGGGGCGTCACCCGCACCGCGTGCACCTGCCACGTCTCGGCCATCGCGGGTGCCGCCTTGGCGAAGTCCTGCGGCACTTGACCGGGCAGCAGCCGTACGACGAACCAGAAGCCGCCTGCCGTCGGTCGTATCGGTCCGCGACGGGGTACGCGCGGCTGAGGCGGAGGCGCCCCGTTGCCCACGAGACCCGACACGACCGTGAGCGCGGCCTTACGGCTCACCGCGAGCCCGCATCCGGCCATCAGCGGTCGCCACGTCCGGCCAACCCGTATGCACGCCACCGGAAATCCGATGACCAGCCACCACGCGACGGGGAACCAACGCCGGAGAGCGGGGCCGATGATGATCAGGGCCGCCACCAGGGCAAGGGTCGGCGTCAGGATCAGCGCCAACCAGACGTGCCCGGCCGAGGACTCGGCTAAGCGATTCACTGGCCGGCCCCCTTGCTCGCCGCGCCGGACGAGGGAGGGGCGGCGAGCGGCCGGATCTCCGAGGCCCGGAAGGCGATGCCGTGCCGTCCCTCGTTCTCCCACGGGGTGGCCACGAGGTCCCGCACCTGCACCGGCATCCCGAGCTGCACGCCGCTCGGCTCCCCGGGCACGCTCACGTTCACCACATCGGCCGATCCGATGGACATGAGGCACAGGCCGACCTGAAACACGGTCCGGCCGGTGTCACGGTCCACGCGGAGCTGACCGGTCTCGCGGTTGGCGACGCGCGGGGCCGGGGGGACCGCGCAGATGATCGCCGTGTACTTGGCGGTGTCGATCGGAAGGGTTGCCACAGTTCTGAACTCCTCTGGGGTGACCGGTCGGAGGCGATCCTCCGATTTGGTTTACAATCCGTAGTACGGGTGCAGATCCCAGAGTGCGACCCGTAGTACGGGTTGTCAAGTGGCTTGGGATGGGGGACGCTTCTTCCATCTGCGGATGGAAGCATCCAGCCGCGGATGGAAGAACGAGAGCCGTAAGGCCATCAGTGGAGGCCAGATGCCAGCCGAGAACACGCAGCCCAAGTACCGGCAGATCGCCGACTACCTGCGGCGCGGCATCCTGGACGGCACGTTCCCGGCCGGCCAGCCGCTTCCCTCAGAGGAAGCGCTGGCGAAGCAGTTCGGCGTGACGCGCCCCACGGTCCGCCAGGGACTCACGGAGCTACGCGCTTCCGGCCTGGTGGAGGCCATCATGGGCCGCGGTACGTTCGCCCGCTCACCGCACAGCCGCCCCAACGTGACCCGCCCCCGCGGAATCCGACGAGGCAAGAACGGCAGCTTCACCGAGGCCGATGGCATCAAGTGGACCGAGGCGGAAGAGCCGATCGCCGTCCGCACCGACGCCCCGCTCGCCCTGGCCGACCTCCTCCGAGTCCCGCCCGGCGAACCGCTCTACACCTACGACGCCTTGCAGACCGCCGAGCCGGGCCTCCGCCAACTCCACCGCACCTACGTGCCGTTCTCCATCCTCGTCAGCACCAAGTACGAAGAAGAAGCGCCCCCGCAGGCCCCGCAGCTCTACGCAGCGCTCGCCGACCTGGGCCACGAACTCCATTTCACGGAGTACCTCCGCCCCCGAATGCCCCTCCCCGACCAGGCCCAGGCCCTCCGCCTCCCCGACGGCGTACCCATCCTGCTCATCCTCCGCGTCACCCTCAACGAGCACGACAAGCCCCTCGCCCTGGAGGAGTTCCAACTCCCCGGCGACGACCTCGAACTCGCTTACTCCCTCTGACGTGCTGGGCCCTTGGCTCAAACTTTCTCTACGTCTTCAAGGCCCCCGGCTGCGCTCCGCTCCGCCGGGCGCACGTCCGGCTCCCGGCCGGCCGTCGCTCCTGTCTCCGCCCCGCCCGGCCGACGCCGCGCGCGCCCGCAAGGGTGGGCCGAAGGGGCATGAGGGAGAACCACGCCAGCCCACAGCAGGAGTCACGACGATGCCTCCGGCGGGGGCGCTCCGCATCCGGGATGGACCAAGCCCGGCCGGCGACCGCGTGATCGTCGTGGCGAGCGAGGGGACTCCCATCCCACCTGCCATCGACCCGGGCAAGGCGAGCAGTCGCGGCCCAGGGCGTCAAGGTCGTTCGTACAGTGGCGCGCTCCACCTTGACGCCCTGAACCACGCCCGCTCCACGTAGGTGCGGGCCGACGGCAGACGGGATGGAAAGCGGAGGTGGAGAGTCGGGCCTTGCCCAACCAATGCTTGGGAAACGGTGACTCCGCGACCCGGGCGCAGCTAAACTGCGATGTTATGAGTAATTTCACCCGAGTTGGATCCGCTTTTCCCTTGGTGTGCCCGCACTGCGAGAAGCCGACGTTGGCTGAAGTCCTCAGCGAAGCGGACGGACAAAACGAACTTGAACCCCCGTTCCTGGCAGAGCTAGCACGCTGTGCGACGTGTCGCAGCCCGTTCCTCGTGCTTGAGGAAGACTACGGCTACGGGTGGGACGGCGAACCGGTCGTGGTCTGGCCTCAGCAGCACCGACCGTTGAGTTTTCAGATACCCGATTCATTGCGACTCGAACACGAAGAGGCTCGCAGGTGTTTCTCATCGAAAGCCTACACCGCCACGGCAGTAATGGTGCGTCGCACCCTCGAAGGCGTTTGCATAAACCAGGGAATGGCTAACGCTAACGGTAAGCCGCAGCCCTTGTTCAGAATGCTTGAGCAACTTAAAAATGACGGAAAGATCGACGGTCGCCTATTTGAATGGGCGCAAGAACTGCGCGTTCTTGGCAATCAGGGAGCACACTTTACCGGTACTGCTGTAACCCGCGAAGACGCTGCCGATGGCCTTGCGCTTGCTGAGGCACTACTCGATTATCTGTACGTTCTTTCAGCACAGTTTGAAGCCTTTAGGAATCGACGCAGCAAACGAAAGCAAAGCGACGCCGTTAAAGACTCTTCCCCGGATGCAAGCGATGCTTGAAAAGTAGACACAGAGGATCCATGAATCGAAATTTGCGTGGCAACTCGCCGCTGCGGGGATTGCCAAGAGCACGCCGTCAGGCACCTACTTGGGGAGAACGACATGGGACAGTGCCATGGAGTAGCGTCGGCGAAGGGAGCGCAGGCGAACGCCCTAGCGAACTCACGTTTCAACCAATCGAGAATGGCATGGATTATCTGCTCAGCGTGAGTGACCACTTGGCGGGAGATCCCTCTCCGCGCGATCTGAAGTACGCGGTGCTGCATCTTCAAGCTGCCGTAGAAGTACTGCTTAAAGCTCGGCTGGTGCAGGAAGATTGGACTCTAGTATTCGACAAACCTGAAAATGCCAGTCGAGAGAGATTCGAAGAGGGTAATTTTCGCAGTTGCGGAACATCGGCGGCCTTGAAGCGCCTGCGGGACATAACTGGCGTTGATCCCACGGCGAATAGTGGGATCGAAAGTGACTTGAGACAACTAGTTAGATGGCGGAATGCGCTTCAACATTATGGCCTTGCAGCAAAAACGCCAGCGGTGGAGAAGCTCGCCGCTAACATCCTTGATTTTCTTCTGGAGTTCGTGAAAGGCCAACTTCGCCCTTCGTTGTCACCAGCGGACTCGAAGGTACTGAATAGGCAAATCGGCCTGGTTGGTGATGGACTAGCCCACATTAATCATTTCATTGCGGCGCGAAGCGAGCATCTGCGCGAGGGGCTCATTCGGCTCGCAGACGATGTTGTGACGTGTCCGCAGTGTGGCCAAGATGCACTCGTAGTTGGTGGTGATCTCACATGTCAATTCTGCCTGGTTGTCTGGCCCAACGGAGAAGAGGTGGCATTCACCTACGTTGAAACTGTGCTGCGGCTGGATATAGGCCAGAATTTTCACGACGACGGCACGCCATTGGTTAACCAGTGCCCGGACTGCTCGGCAGATGCTCTCGTTTCACCGGTCCGTATGGCATCGAATAGGGAAGTGGCCCACCTTTGTTTTGAGTGTGGTGCGAAATTCGATCACCTCGAACCGTGCTGGAATTGCTGTCTTCCGTACGCATTTGACGTGGACAACAACGGGCAATGCAAGAAGTGCGGTGGCGTCGGTGCGGACGGAGTCTTCTAGTTGTTCGGCCGGCGCTTGTCCTGGTGACCTGAATTCCAGAGCTGAGCGCAGGGCCTGGGACTCTGACCAGTGGAAACTCTTGAACCGACGAACTGGAGGTCAAGTGCGATCTAGCGGAGGTCAAGGCTGTTTGACCTGAGCGTCGTTGAGAAGGGCCCGCAGCTCTTCCGAGCGGCGACCTTCCAGCGTCTGGTGGACAATCTGATCGTATCCCATCCGGCTGAGGACATTGGCGCCCAAGGTGGGGTCCTGGAGGCCGATCATGCGTCGCTCGTGAGGCTCAAGCTCAGCGCCGCGGTAGTTCAGGCTCAGGGAGCCTTTCAAGATCGCGTCGGTGATCGACACCACCGCTTGCAGGAAGTGGTCGTACTGCGCCGCAGTAGATTCGATCCCCAGACCCGCGAACAGCCATCCGGCAAGCAGAGGCTCCAAGTAGACGTCCGAGTCGAGCGCGCCGGTCGGTGCGTACTTTGACACGAAGTCCGCGAAGTCGTCGCGGCTCAGCTCTACGTGACCGTCTACGGCCATTACCGGCCCCTGACGAAGTGTGGACACTGTGGCCTCTCATTGATCTCTCATAAGACATCCGACAGGTGTACTGGTCTGTTTCACGGCGCTCTCGGAGCCTTTGCCCGGGAGCGGCTACATGCGCTGTGACGACGCCATGTTGGGTTCCTCGAAGGCCACCTCTC
Source organism: Streptomyces polygonati (assembly GCF_042650325.1). Classification (NCBI taxonomy): domain Bacteria; kingdom Bacillati; phylum Actinomycetota; class Actinomycetes; order Kitasatosporales; family Streptomycetaceae; genus Streptomyces; species Streptomyces polygonati. Next base: position 426,487 of record NZ_JBHSBB010000005.1, read on the forward strand.
GGCTTCGCCGCCCGGTCCGGGCTGCGGCGCTGGGGCGCCGGTCCCGGCCCGGCGGCAAGACCGCGGTACTCCGCCAACAGCACCAGCAGCCAGCCGTCTGGAAGTCGACCCATTAGCCGGCGGGATTACCCGGCAGCCCCAGCTTCGCCCGCTCCTCCTCCGCCGCCTCCACCGCCAGGCCGACCGCGATGAGCTGCGCCAGAATCTCCACCGCCGTCGGGCGGACCGGGCCCAAGTGAACGATGCCGTCGCCGAAGACATTCACGTCCGCCTTGAGACCGGGGAAGTCCGAATCCAAGCCCAGAGCGAGCAGTTCCTCGGCCAGCAGATCCGCAGCCTCCTTCGCGTGCGCCCAGCCACGTACGTAGGCGACGTCCGCCGTCAGAGACTCGGCACGACTCGCACAGACACCACGTGCGTCAGTCATTGCCCGCCCTCCTCCTCACGTCAGCCCGTTCGGCAACCAGACCGCCGCCACCGGCTTCGAGAGCCAAGGCACCGGAGGAGAGGGCACGGCGGATGAGTCCGGCGAGGCGTTCGGCGGTCTCGGGAGAGACGCGGCCGAGTTCGATGAAGCCCTGTCCGAAAGCGTTGATGTCTGCCCGGAGGTAGGGGGAGTCTCGCTGCATGCCCGCAGCGGTCAGGACGTCTCGAAGCGAAGTAGCCGCATTGCGGGCGGCGTACCACTCCCCGCTTTCGAGCGAGGGGCCGCCCGCGGGCCCGCACTCGGGAGGCTCGTCACCGGACATCGGCCGTCTCCTGCCCGTACTGCTCAATGCGCGCGAGGAGCTGGCAGGAAGCGGTCAGCATCACGGCCAGCGCGACGACTTGCAGCGGGGAGCCGTGCTGCGGCCGGATCGGAGCGTCCAGCCACTCGAAGCGGTCGCCGGTCAGAGACATCGGTCCGGGCACCACGACGTAGGAGCCCGTGTCGAGGTAGGTGTGGCGCGGCGGGTTGTCGGTCTCCCTGCCCAACGCGCGCGCGAAGCGCTCACGCGATGCCCTTGGCAGGAAAAAGCCCATCCGGTCGGCCGCCCGGTCGACCATCACCGGGCCGACCGGCATTCCGCGCCGCCGCAACTGATCGAAGGTCTCCATGCCTGCCGTCTGGTCGGTGGCCACGACATCGAAGTGCCCGCCGGCCGCGAGGAGATACGGCTGTCGCGGATCGTCCAGCCACGCGGTGCGGCATACCGCCGGATCGTCCGCCGCGCGGCTCAGCCACTCAATTCCACGCCTGGTCATCGTCTGCACGCGGCACCACCTGAGACACACCGGCCGCGGACTGTCCGCCGCCATCTCCAGATTCGGACGTGGACCCCTGGCCTGGGCAGATGACGCGAGGTGACGTGGGATGACGTGCAGGGGCAAGTGCCGTCACCCCACGTCGCCCTTCCTCCGCGCTGCGGGCGCCCTTTTGTCACTCCACCGAGCGTTTCGAACACGTAGAGTCGATGGCACCGCTATCAGCGTGAGCGGACCGAGGAGGCGCGGTGGGGAGCACGGTCACGGGGAGCGGCACTCCGGTCAGTACAGCTCGCAGACAACGGGGTTGGGGGCAGTTGAGACTCGTCAACGAGCTGCGGCGGGCTGCGCAGAACCGAGGCCAGACGCTTCCCACCGACGCCAGCGTGAAGCGGCGCATTGCGAGTTGGGAGAATGGACACAGCCAGCCGGACGAGTTCTATGGCCTGTTGCTCTGCGAAGCGCTCGAACTCACCCCCGCCGAATTGGGACTGCACCACGCCGGACCCGGGCAGGACGCAAAACTCCTTGAGACGCGCTACCCGCCCAGCCCCGATGCCGCCATTGCCAACGTCGACCAACTCTGGCGGGCTGACCTTCACGGCTACGAGCCGCTGCTCCTCTCCGAGCCCTCCGAACCAGCCTGGAGCGACGCCTCCTTACGCTGGCTCGTCGCCCCGGAGCCGGTCCCACTCCCCGCGGTCAGCGCATCAGGAAACCGGGTCGGCTTGGCTGACGTCGCCATGGTGAAGTCCACGAGCGACACGTTCGCAATGCTGGACGACCGCTTCGGCGGTGAACACGCCCGGCAGTCGGTCATCCAGTACCTCAGTCGCGACGTAGCGCCGCTCCTCAACGGCCAGTACACCGAAGGCGTCGGACGCGCCCTCTTCTCCACCGTCGCCGAGGCAACGCTCCTCGCCGCGTGGATGTCGTACGACGCCTGCCATCACGGACTCGCGCAACGGTACTTCCTCCAGGCGCTCCGCTTCGCGCAGGACGGTAACGATCGCCGACTCGCGGGAAGCATACTCTCCGCGATGAGCCACCAGGCCACTTTTCTGGGCCACTACACGCAGGCCGCGACCCTCGCGCGCGCCGCGCGGATGGGTATCTCCGGGGTGGCGACGCCAACGTTGATGGCTCAGTTTCACGCGATGGAGGCCCGAGCGCTGGCCCGTACGGGCGACAAGCGCGCGTGCGAGCTGGCCCTTGCAGAAGCCGCCCGCTTCCTGGACCGCCGCAACTCCGGTGACGAGCCGGAGTGGATCACCTACTTCGACGAGGCCGAACTCGCCGCCGAGGCGGCTCACTGCTTCCGCGACGTGAGCAACGCCCGCCAAGCCGTCGAGCACGCCGGCAACGCGATGAGCGGCGACCACGTACGATCCGACTTCTTCGTCACGATGGTCCTGGCGGACGCACACCTTCGGGCCGGCGACATCGAGGAAGCGTGCCGGGTGGCCTTGGACGCACTCGACTTGGGCGAGCAGCTTCGGTCGGCGCGATGCGTCCAGTATCTGGCGGACTTCCGACAATCTCTCGACGCGCATGCAGGAAGCCGGTCAGTGCGAGACCTGGCTGAGCAGGCGGAGGGTCAACGCATATGGGAGGCGGCAGCACGCCTGTCAGGCCGGAGCGGCAAGTGAGCGCGGCCACTCACCTTCTCACTGCGGGCGGCGTACTGCTCGGCGCCCTGCTCAGCGTCGGAACGGCTGCTCTGTCGGACCGCGTGCGCGCGAGGCGCGAGCGGAACGACCGTTGGAATCTTGCGCGTTTCGAGGCGTACCGCGCGTTCATGAACGCCATGCACAGGCAAGCTGGCGCCGCACGTTCGCTGGGGACGACAAAAGGGTTGCTGGAGGGGCCTCCGCCTGTTGACGAGGAGACCGGAGTACGAGAGATATCCGAGTCGGACCGGGAACTTGATCTCGCCCACGAGACGGTCCAGTTGCTTGGAAATGAGCGTACTGGGGCCGCTGCCCACGCATGGCGATTCGCGGTCTGGCAGCTCAGCGACTACGCCCGCGGCCTCGAACCGGCGGGGCCCAACGAATGGGCTACGGCGTACACCGAGTACCGACGAGCCCGCGACGAATTCCAGGCTGCCGTACGACTCGACCTCGGCATTGTGGGCCCCGGATTCCAGAGACTGACCGCGCGGCACTGGGCTCCTCCAGGGACCACACCATCCCCGCCCAACAGCCCCTAAAAGGGGCGCCAGTCACGCCGGTCGCCGCCGGTACGTATCGCTTCCACGCGCCGGGCAAACTCAGAGGCCGCCTTGGGTTCCGCCGCAGCCTTGCCACCCATCCAGAGCGTCATCATCAGCTCACGCACGTCTGCGAGGACCGGATATCCCGGCCAGTTCATCAGGTCGAAGCCGTAGTGGTGAACGAAGGATTCGTACTGCTCGCGTGAGTGCCAGCCGTAACGGTCGTAGTAGATGGCCGTCAGGATCAGGTCCCACTCACGCGGGGCGAGCGCGAAGCCGTCCAGGTCGATGAGGACCGCCTGTCCGGTGCGGTCGCGCAGCACGTTGCCGATATTGGCGTCTCCGTGGATCATCCCGAAGGGCAGCACGAAGTCGAGACGGCCGTACTCCTTCTCCAGTGTCTCGGCCCGCTCCCGCAGGAAGGCCACGTCCGCCGCTGTCGCACCATCGAGGTGTTCCAGCGAGGCCCGAACCTTCGCGAAGGGCTCGAAGTACGGAAGGCCCAGCGACTCCGGCTCTTCCAGCCAGTGCAGCCGCCTCAGCAGGTCCGCCAACTCCGGGAGTGTCGCGTACTCCTCGGCGTCCTGGACGCTCTCCCAGAAGGTGACGACGCGCTCGCCGACGACGAGCGGCTGTGCGATGCCCGGCAACACCCGGTTCGCCGGATACCGCTCCTCCCCCAGCCACCGCGCCACCCGGACCGCGCGTTCCATCTCGGTCAGCGCATCCCGGTCCGCCGTTATCCGCACGATGACCGGTCGGCCGGCCAACTGATACACGGCATTGGACCCGAACCTCAGCAACCGAGCCCCGGCCGCATCCAGCCCCGCCACCGCGCACGCTTCCCGCAGAACCGCGAGGGTTGTCTCCGCGGTGAACGCCACAGCCCCGCTACCTGCCCTGTCGTCGTCCGAGACACCACACGCCATGCAACCGACCATACGGGTCAACCTCCCTGCCCGGCAGGCGGTTCACGTCGTAGGGACGTAATGATCAAGCTGCGCCAGGGGCCCGCCCGGTGCGTCCACCCAGTTCAGCACACCGCACAGCGCAACGGCCCACCCAGCCTCGGGAGCCGTGTGCGCAGGTTCGAATCCTGCCGGGGGCACCTCCGACCAACCGCAGGTCAGGTGCCTAAAAAACCCTCTGATCAGGCAGAACGTCTGATCAGAGGGTTTTTGCTTGCCTGCAGGTTTGGGCCACCAGAGGCACCTAAAGGCACCTCCAGGCCAGAGTCTGTGGCGCATTTGTGGCGCGAAAGGGCGCCGGGTTTTGCTGGTGGACGCCGAACGGGGTGCGGCCCCGGGCGGGTGTCCGGGGCCGCGTCGCGTCGTGCTGAGGAGGCTAGTTGTACTCGTCCAGCAGGGCCTCGATGCGCTGGTTGGCGATCTCGCGCCGGCCGTAAAGACACTTAGCGTAACGGGCGAGGAGGACCTCGACGCTGTTGCCGGCGCGCTCGGCGACCTCGGTGGGGTCGACTCCGGCGTTCAGCCAGGTGGACAGGGTGGAGTGCCGCAGGTCGTAGGGACGGTGCGCCAGCGGAGAGCGCACCAGGCGGGACGGGAGCGCGAACACCCGGGCCTCGTGCCAGACCCGGTCGTAGGTGGAGGAGTCCAGCACGCCGCGCCGCTCGTTGAAGAACAGCCGGCCGTCCTCCGCCACGCCGTGCGTACGGATGCCCTCCTTCAAGATGACCACCAGTCGGGGCGGCAGCGGCACCACCCGCGTGTCCTCCACCGCCCGGTTCTTCAGACCACGGTCGTCATGGACCTCACCGGAGTCGGTCCACCTCTTTCCCGCCGTCGGACGGGTCCGGTGCAGCGTTGCGCTGCCCCACCCCCGCCCCGGCAGGGTGCAGTCGTCCTCGGACAGCCCGATGGCCTCCGCCGGGCGCAGGCCGGCGTAGTACATGGCGGCGAACAGCCCCACCAGGCGTCGCCCCCGGGCCCGGTGGTAGCCACCGACGTAGGAGACGGCCGTGAGGAGCGAAGCGGCCTGGGCGGGGTTGGCCACCACCCGGGGATCGACTTCGGTAGCCGCCTTCGGCTTCTCCCACTTCACCGCGCCCGCAGGGTTCTCCGCGAAGTCCCCCCGGTCCACGGCATAGTTCAGGGCGGCCACGAAGGTCTTCCGCTTGCGGCGCACCGTCGCCCCGGCAGCCGCCTTCCCGTCTTGCCTTAGCTTGAAGGCGTCCAGCACCTCCCGCACCACCACCGGCTCCTTCAAGTCCGCCAGCGGCCGGGATGCCTTCTCCACCCAGCGCAGCACCCGGGCTACCTCTGGCGGGAGATCCCGCTCCCCCGGTGCGGGGAGGACGAACGCCCAGTCACGCAGGGCGCGCTGCAGCGCCTCGTCGCTGGGGCGTCCCGGCGTGTCCCGCAGCAGCGACTTCGTCGCGTCCGTGAGCCCCTCGTTGATCTCCTCACGGTAGTTGGGGGAGACGTGCGGCCACCGCAGCGCCATATACACCAGGGCAAACTCGTACCACGAGACCTCGGTAGCCTTCTCCTCCATGGACGGCGGAAGTCCAGTAGCGGTGTCGAATTCCTCACCGTCCCGCATGGCCTGACGCAGCTTCCCCTGGTGCGCCTTGGCCAGCCCCTTGGTGCGCGCGGTGTGTAAGAACTCCTTGCCTGCCACCTTCCAGCGCACCTGGAAGGACGGCTTCTTACGCCGTTCGTCGTGCCGGATGCCAAAGACCCGCACATCCGTAGTTTTCAAGCAGCAGCCTCCTCATGATCACTCAGCCAGGACTCGACATCGCCCTGGCGCATGCGCAACTGCCCCTTCGGCAGCTTGATGGCCAGCGGCGCGGTGCCCAACTCGCGCCACCGGTTGAACGTCCGGCGGGACACCCCGACCCGCTCCAAGAACTCCTCCACCGTCACCAGTCCCTCCGTACGGCGTCCCTCGGCGTGCCGCTCAGGTACGATCCAGCCCTTCCGGGAGCCGGCCATCGCCCACGTCCTTCCTGCATCGAGATCACAGAGCGCCCGCCTCGGATCCACCGCCAAGCAGCCGGAACGGGACGACAACAATGATCCGCAGAAAACACGTTTTGCCTGACGGCACTTTCTGGGCTATATAGCGCGGCGCACCCACAGCCGACCGGTACTCTGACCCGCCGTGGCGCCGCTGAGCGCAGGGGCCGCCTCGCCCCGAGAGGACCAGCGGGCCCAGTACACGTCCAACCTCGCCGCGTCAGCCATTCCGGACCAATCCCGCTCCATCGAGAATATATCCGGGCGACCAACAGGAAGACGTCCTTTCCTTGCATAACGAGGGAAGGCTATAGCTTGACATACGCCTATGGCAGAAATCCACTCATATGGCAGACGAAAGTGTCTGCCGTGAGCGAACTAGAGATGAGAATGAAAAATTCGACCAGCATCGCCCGTTACACGAAGAAGCACTTGTGAGCAGCTTGCGGACAGAACTGAATTTCCCTGGCGCTGCTGGTAGCTGCTGATCACCCCGCAATGCGCAAAATAGGCCCTTGACCGTCCATCCTTCCAGGAAAGCAATATCGCTGGCTGGACGCATACGAAGCGCGATATCGATGATCCACTTCGTTTAGTGCAAAAAAGTGATGGCGGGGACGGCTTCATTCGGGCGTTCTTGGCGTGCGCCCCCTCGCAGCGTGTCGGGGCATTGCTGCGGTAGGCACTGAGCGTTTTCAGCGTTGCCTCTCCAGGGTGAGGACGGCTTTGGTGATGACGGTCATGCGGTTGGGGCTGATGCGGGATCTGCGGAAGA